>NZ_JBIAIE010000003.1:0-133428 GCF_042871185.1 Streptomyces sp. NPDC006012 | reverse complement strand
CTGTTGGGGCCCCCCCCCCACCCCGTTTTCTAACCCCCCGCCCCGCCCCCAACCCCGGGGCCCCCGCCGCCCCCCCCCCCCGGGGGCCCCGGGGGGGGGGCCCCCCCCCCCCGGGGGGGCCCCCCCCCGCCGCCGTGTCCGCACAGGGCGGGTCAGCGTACGAAGACGCCTGCCTGGTTCGCCAGGTCCAGGAAGTACTGCGGTGCCACGCCGAGCACCAGCGTGACGGCGACGCCGATCCCGATCGCCGCCATCGTCAGCGGCGACGGCACCGCGACGGTCGGGCCCTCCGGCTGGGGCTCGCTGAAGAACATCAGCACGATCACCCGGATGTAGAAGAACGCCGCGATCGCCGACGAGATCACACCGATCACCACCAGCGGAGCCGCACCGCCCTCGGCCGCCGCCTTGAACACCGCGAACTTTCCGGCGAACCCGGAGGTCAGCGGAATGCCCGCGAAGGCCAGCAGAAACACCGCGAACACGGCCGCGACCAGCGGCGAACGGCGGCCGAGCCCGGCCCACTTGGACAGGTGCGTCGCCTCGCCGCCCGCGTCGCGCACCAGCGTGACCACGGCGAACGCGCCGATCGTCACGAAGGAGTAGGCGAGCAGGTAGAAGAGGACGGAGGAGACGCCGTCCTTCGAGGTCGCGATGACACCCGCGAGGATGAAGCCCGCGTGCGCGATCGACGAGTACGCCAGCAGCCGTTTGATGTCGGTCTGGGTGATCGCGACGATCGCACCGCCCAGCATGGTGACGATGGCGACCGCCCACATCACCGGGCGCCAGTCCCAGCGCAGGCCGGGCAGGACGACGTACAGCAGCCGCAGCAGCGCGCCGAACGCCGCCACCTTGGTGGCCGCCGCCATGAAGCCGGTCACCGGGGTCGGCGCCCCCTGGTAGACGTCCGGCGTCCACATGTGGAACGGGACCGCGCCCACCTTGAACAGCAGGCCCATCACGACCATCGCGCCGCCGATCAGCAGCAGCGCGTCATTGCCCATGGTGTTGGCCAGGGCCGGGTCGATCGTGGTGACCGTGCCGTCGACGACCTGTGCGATCGTCGCGTACGACACCGAGCCCGCGTAGCCGTACAGCAGCGCGATGCCGAACAGCGTGAACGCGGAGGCGAACGCGCCCAGCAGGAAGTACTTGACCGCGGCCTCCTGCGACATCAGCCGCTTGCGGCGGGCCAGCGCGCACAGCAGGTAGAGCGGGAGGGAGAAGACCTCCAGGGCGATGAACAGGGTCAGCAGGTCGTTCGCCGAGGGGAAGACCAGCATGCCGGCGATCGCGAACAGCAGCAGCGGGAAGACCTCGGTGGTGGTGAAGCCGGCCTTCACGGCCGCCTTCTCGCTGTCGCTGCCGGGCACGGAAGCCGCCTGCGCGGCGAACGAGTCGACCCGGTTGCCGTGCGCCTCCGGATCCAGGCGCCGCTCGGCGAAGGTGAACAGGCCGACCAGACCGGCCAGCAGGATCGTGCCCTGGAGGAACAGGGCCGGTCCGTCGACGGCGATCGCGCCCATCGCCGCGATGTGCGCCTTGGTCGTGCCGAATCCGTCGGCCGCGAGCGCGACCACCGCGGCGAAGGCGGCGCACAGCGCCACGACGGACACGAACACCTGGGCGTAGTAACGGGTTCTGCGTGGCACGAACGCCTCGATCAGCACCCCGATGATCGCCGCACCGATGATGATCAGGGTCGGTGACAGCTGTCCGTACTCGATTTTCGGCGCGTCGATCTTCGAGATCGGGTCGGCCGCGGTTGTCCACAGGCTGTGGACGGCTGCTGCGCTCACTTGGCCGCCTCCACCTCGGGCTTGGGGTCGGTCTTGTGTACGTCGGACATGGTCTGCTTGACCGCCGGGTTGACGATGTCCGCGACGGGCTTCGGGTAGACGCCCAGGAAGATCAGCAGCACCACCAATGGGGCGACCACCAAGATTTCCCGCACCCGGAGGTCCGGCATCTTGGCGACCTCGGCCTTCACCGGGCCCGTCATCGTCCGCTGGTACAGCACGAGGGTGTACAGCGCGGCGAGGACGATGCCGAAGGTGGCGATGATGCCGATGACCGGATACCGCGTGAACGTACCGACCAGGACCAGGAATTCACTTACGAAGGGCGCGAGCCCCGGCAGGGACAGGGTCGCGAGTCCGCCGATCAGGAACGTGCCGGCGAGCACCGGGGCGACCTTCTGCACTCCTCCGTAGTCCGCGATGAGCCGCGAGCCGCGCCGGGAGATCAGGAAGCCCGCGACCAGCATCAGGGCGGCCGTCGAGATGCCGTGGTTGACCATGTAGAGGGTGGCACCGGACTGGCCCTGGCTGGTCATCGCGAAGATGCCCATGATGATGAAGCCGAAGTGCGAGATCGACGCGTAGGCCACCAGACGCTTGATGTCCCGCTGGCCCACGGCGAGCAGCGCCCCGTAGATGATGCTGATCAGGGCCAGGACGAGGATGACCGGAGTCGCCCACTTGCTCGCCTCCGGGAACAGCTGAAGGCAGAAGCGGAGCATCGCGAAGGTGCCCACCTTGTCGACGACCGCGGTGATGAGAACGGCGACCGGAGCGGTGGCCTCCCCCATGGCGTTGGGCAGCCAGGTGTGCAGCGGCCACAGCGGCGCCTTCACCGCGAAGGCGAAGAAGAAGCCCAGGAACAGCCAGCGTTCGGTGCTGGTCGCCATGTGCAGCGAACCGTCGGCCCGTGCCTGCGCGATCTCCTGGAGGCTGAAGTTCCCGGCGACCACGTAGAGGCCGATCACCGCGGCCAGCATGATCAGACCGCCGGCCAGGTTGTAGAGCAGGAACTTCACCGCCGCGTACGACCGCTGCGTGGCCGCCGCGGTCTCGCCGTGCTCGTGGGCACGGTCCCCGAAGCCGCCGATGAGGAAGTACATCGGGATCAGCATGGCTTCGAAGAAGATGTAGAAGAGGAAGACGTCGGTGGCCTCGAAGGAGATGATCACCATCGCCTCGACGGCCAGGATCAGGGCGAAGAAGCCCTGGGTCGGCCGCCAGTGATAGGGGCCGGTCTCCTTGGCGCCTCCTTTGCCCGAACGGACTTCGGCGCTCGGGGAAGGATCGGCGTCGTGCCAGCCCGCCAGGACGATGAACGGGATCAGCAGGGCCGTGAGGGCGATGAGGGCGACCGCGATGCCGTCCACGCCCAGTTCGTACCTGACCCCGAAGTCCTTGATCCAGGCGTGGGATTCGTTGAGCTGGTAGCGGTCGCCGCCCGGGTCGAAACGGACCAGGACGACGATCGCCAGGACGAGCGTGGCCAGCGAGACCAGCAGCGCCAGCCACTTGGCGGCGGTGCGCCGCGCGGCCGGTACGGCCGCCGTGGCGACCGCCCCGACGGCCGGGAGCGCCGCCGTCACTGTCAGCAGGGGAAAGGACATCGGTATCAGACCGCCCTCATCAGCAGGGTCGCGGCGACCAGGAGTGCCACACCGCCGAACATCGAGACCGCGTAACTGCGCGCGAAGCCGTTCTGCAGTCGGCGAAGCCGTCCGGAGAGGCCGCCGACGCCGGCCGCCGTACCGTTGACCACTCCGTCGACCAGGGTGTGGTCGACGTACACCAGCGAGCGCGTCAGGTGTTCGCCGCCGCGGACCAGGACGACGTGGTTGAAGTCGTCCTGGTACAGGTCGCGCCGGGCGGCCCGGGTGAGCAGCGCGCCGCGCGGGGCGACGGCCGGGACCGGCTTGCGGCCGTACTGCAGGTACGCGACCGCGACGCCGAGTACCAGCACCACCATCGTGGCGCCGGTGACCACTGCGGCACTGACCGGCGGATGTCCCTCCGCATGGCCGGTGACCGGCTCCAGCCAGTGCAGGAAGCGGTCGCCGATGCTGAAGGCCGCGCCGCCGAAGACCGAGCCGACGGCCAGCACGATCATCGGGATCGTCATGACCTTGGGCGACTCGTGCGGGTGCGGCTCGTTGCCGTTCTCGTCGGGCTGCCAGCGCTTCTCACCGAAGAATGTCATCAGCATCACGCGGGTCATGTAGAACGCGGTGATGGCCGCGCCGAGCAGGGCCGCGCCGCCGAGGATCCAGCCCTCGGTGCCGCCCTTGGCGAACGCCGCCTCGATGATCTTGTCCTTGGAAAAGAAGCCGGACAGGCCGGGGAAGCCGATGATGGCGAGGTA
This sequence comes from Streptomyces sp. NPDC006012, assembly GCF_042871185.1. NCBI lineage: Bacteria > Bacillati > Actinomycetota > Actinomycetes > Kitasatosporales > Streptomycetaceae > Streptomyces > Streptomyces sp. NPDC006012. The sequence goes on along the minus strand of NZ_JBIAIE010000003.1, from coordinate 129,267 downwards.
GCCGAGGCCGAAGGTGATGAAGGTGACCGGCATGTACTTCCGCAGGCCGCCGAACTTCCGCATGTCGACCTCGTCGTTCATGCCGTGCATGACCGAACCGGCGCCGAGGAACAGCCCGGCCTTGAAGAAGCCGTGCGTCACCAGGTGCATGATCGCGAAGACGTAGCCGATCGGGCCGAGGCCCGCCGCCAGCACCATGTAGCCGATCTGCGACATCGTCGAACCGGCCAGCGCCTTCTTGATGTCGTCCTTCGCGCAACCGACGATCGCACCGAACAGCAGCGTGACCGCGCCGACGATCGTGACGACGAGTTGTGCGTCCGGCGCGGAGTTGAAGATGGTGCCGGAGCGGACGATCAGGTAGACGCCCGCGGTCACCATCGTGGCGGCGTGGATCAGGGCCGAGACCGGGGTCGGGCCCTCCATCGCGTCCCCGAGCCAGGACTGCAGCGGCACCTGGGCGGACTTGCCGCAGGCGGCGAGCAGCAGCATCAGGCCGATCGCGGTGAGCTTGCCCTCGCCGGCGTCAGCGGCGTGGCTGAGGACCGGCTCGAAGGCGAACGTCCCGAACGTCGTGAACATCAGCATGATGGCGATCGACAGGCCCATGTCGCCGACCCGGTTGACCAGGAACGCCTTCTTCGCCGCGGTCGCCGCGCTGGGCTTGTGCTGCCAGAAGCCGATCAGCAGGTAGGAGGCGAGGCCGACGCCCTCCCAGCCGACGTACAGCAGCAGGTAGTTGTCGGCGAGGACGAGCAGCAGCATCGCCGCGAGGAAGAGGTTCAGATAGCCGAAGAAGCGGCGGCGCCGCTCGTCGTGCTCCATGTACCCGACCGAGTACAGGTGGATCAGCGACCCGACGCCCGTGATCAGCAGGACGAAGGTCATCGACAACTGATCGAGACGGAAGGTGACGTCCGCCTGGAAACCGGCGACCGGGATCCAGCTGAACAGATGCTGGATCAGGGTGCGGTCCTCGGCGCCCTTGCCGAGCAGGTCGGCGAAGAGGATCACACCGATCACGAAGGAAGCCGTCGACAGCAGCGTGCCGATCCAGTGGCCGACGGCGTCCAGGCGCCGGCCACCGACCAGCAGGACGGCCGCGCCGAGCAGGGGCGCCGCGATCAGCAGCGCAATCAGGTTCTCTGCGTTCATACGGTTCAGCGACCCCTTACAGCTTCATCAGGCTGGCGTCGTCGACCGAGGCCGAGTGGCGGGTACGGAACAGCGACACGATGATCGCGAGCCCGACCACGACCTCCGCGGCGGCGACGACCATCGTGAAGAACGCGATGATCTGGCCGTCGAGATTGCCGTGCATCCGGGAGAAGGTGACGAACGCCAGGTTGCAGGCGTTGAGCATCAGCTCGATGCACATGAACACGACGATCGCGTTGCGCCTGATGAGCACGCCCGTGGCGCCGATCGTGAACAACAGGGCGGAGAGATAGAGGTAGTTGACGGGGTTCACTTCGACGCCTCCTTGGGCCGCTTGGAGTTCGTCGGTTCGCCCTCGGTCCGCTCCAGCCGGTCCTCCGCGCGCCGTTCGAGAGCCTTGAGGTCGTCGAGCGCCTCCATCGACACGTCGCGGATCTGACCCCGTTCGCGCAGCGTCTTGTTGACCGTCAGCTCGGCCGGGGTGCCGTCGGGCAGCAGGCCCGCGATGTCCACGGCGTTGTGCCGGGCGTAGACACCGGGGGCCGGCAGCGGCGGTACGTGCGTGCCCTCGCGCACCCGCTGTTCGGCCAGCTCGCGCTGGGTCTTGGCGCGTTCGGTGCGCTCCCGGTGGGTGAGCACCATGGCGCCGACCGCGGCCGTGATGAGCAGGGCGCCGGTGATTTCGAAGGCGAAGACGTACTTGGTGAAGATGAGGGAGGCGAGACCCTCCACGTTGCCGTTCGCGTTCGCCCGGCCGGTGCCGTTGAACTGCTTCAGGGAGGCGTTCGCGATGCCCGCGAACAGCAGGACACCGAAGCCGACCCCGCAGAGAAGGGCCAGCCAGCGCTGGCCCTTGATGGTCTCCTTGAGGGAGTCCGCGGCGGTCACACCGACAAGCATCACCACGAACAGGAACAGCATCATGATCGCGCCGGTGTAGACGACGATCTGCACGATGCCGAGGAAGTAGGCGCCGTTGGCGAGGTAGAACACCGCCAGGACGATCATGGTGCCGGCCAGGCAGAGCGCGCTGTGCACGGTCTTCTTCATGAAGACGGTGCCCAGGGCGCCGAGCACGGCGACCGTGCCGAGGACCCAGAACTGGAATGCCTCACCTGTGGAGGTGGTGTAGGCGGCGAGCTGCTCGGTCATGCCTCCGCCCCCTGTTCCTCGGGCTTCTCGCCCTTGGAGACGGCGACCTGGCGCACGGTGCCCGGCGCGGCCTCGGTGACGAGTCCCCGGTAGTAGTCCTGCTCGTCGGTGCCCGGGTAGATCGCGTGCGGGGTGTCGACCATGCCCTCTTCGAGACCGGCGAGCAGCTGCTCCTTGGTGTAGATGAGGTTGGCCCGGCTGGAGTCGGCCAGTTCGAACTCGTTGGTCATCGTGAGCGCGCGCGTGGGGCACGCCTCGATGCACAGGCCGCACAGGATGCAGCGGGCGTAGTTGATCTGGTAGACGCGGCCGTACCGCTCGCCCGGCGAGTAGCGTTCCTCGTCGGTGTTGTCGGCGCCTTCCACATAGATGGCGTCGGCGGGGCAGGCCCAGGCGCACAGCTCGCAGCCGATGCACTTCTCCAGGCCGTCCGGATGGCGGTTCAGCTGGTGCCGTCCGTGGAACCGCGGGGCCGTGGTCTTCTTCTGCTCCGGGTACTGCTCGGTCAGCCGCTTCTTGAACATGGCCTTGAAGGTCACGCCGAAGCCGGCCACGGGGTTCTGGAAACCGGGCGTTGTGTTCCCGGACTCCTTGGGCTCCTCAGCCATCGGACGCCTCCTTTCCATCCGAAGATCCGTCACTGACAGTGTCCGTCCCGCCACTGACAATCAGCTCCCGGTCGCGGCGCGGACGGCGTCGCGGAACCGGCGGCAGTTCCTGTCCGGGCAGCGGCGGCACCGGGAACCCGCCCGCCATCGGGTCGAAACCGACCGGTGGTCCGGCCGGCTGCCGGTCTGCCTTCGCCTTCTCCATGAACATGTCGACGATGAAGGACAGAAGCAGCAGGGCGAGGATGGCGCCGCCCACGTACAGCACGATGTCGGCGAAGTCGTAGTTCTCGTTCCGCAGGGCCCGTACGGAGGCGACGAGCATCAGCCACACCACGGAGACCGGAATGAGAACCTTCCAGCCGAGCTTCATCAGCTGGTCGTAGCGGACGCGCGGGAGGGTGCCGCGCAGCCAGATGAAGAAGAACAGCAGCAGTTGGACCTTGACGACGAACCAGAGCATCGGCCACCAGCCGTGGTTCGCGCCCTCCCAGAAGGTGCTGATCGGCCACGGGGCCCGCCAGCCGCCGAGGAAGAGAGTGGTCGCCACGGCCGAGACCGTCACCATGTTCACGTACTCGGCGAGCATGAACATCGCGAACTTGATCGACGAGTACTCGGTGTTGAAGCCGCCCACCAGGTCACCCTCGGACTCCGGCATGTCGAAGGGGGCGCGGTTGGTCTCGCCGACCATCGTGACGATGTAGAGGATGAAGGAGACCGGCAGCAGCAGGATGTACCACTGGTCGTGCTGCTGTTCGACGATCCTCGACGTCGACATCGACCCCGAGTAGAGGAAGACCGAGGCGAACGCGGCGCCCATGGCGATCTCGTAGGAGATCATCTGGGCGCAGGAGCGCAGGCCGCCGAGGAGTGGGTAGGTCGATCCGGAACTCCAGCCCGCGAGGACGATGCCGTAGATGCCGACCGAGGCGACCGCGAGGATGTAGAGCATCGCGATCGGCAGGTCGGTGAGCTGCATCGTGGTGCGCTGGCCGAAGATCGAGATCTGGTTGTCGGCCGGGCCGAAGGGGATCACCGCGATCGCCATGAACGCCGGGATGGCGGCGACGATCGGCGCGAGGACGTAGACCACCTTGTCCGCGCGCCGGACGACTAGGTCCTCCTTGAGCATCAGCTTGATGCCGTCGGCGAGCGACTGGAGCATGCCCCAGGGGCCGTGCCGGTTGGGGCCGATGCGCAACTGCATCCAGGCGACGACCTTGCGCTCCCAGACGATCGAGAACAGCACGGTCACCATCAGGAAGGCGAAGCAGAACACCGCCTTGACGACGATCAGCCACCAGGGGTCACGGCCGAACATCGAGAGGTCTTCAGCGGCGATGTACGGGCTCATGCCTCCACCTCCTTGGGGGCCTGGTCGGCGGGGGTCGCCGGGCCGATGCGAACGAGGGAGCCGGGCCGGGCCCCGGTGTCGGAGGCCACGCCGGCGCCCACGGAGTTCAGCGGGAGCCACACCACCCGGTCGGGCATCTCGGTGACCCTGACCGGGAGTCCGACCGTCCCGGCGGGGCCGGTGACGGTGAGGACGTCGCCGTCCGTGACGCCCACCTCGGCGGCCGTAGCGGCCGACACGCGCGCGTGGGCCGCGTGCCGGGTTCCGGCCAGCGCCTCGTCGCCCTGCTGGAGGACGCCCTGGTCGAGCAGCAGCCGGTGCCCGGCGAGTACGGCCTCGCCGACGGCCGGACGGGGCAGTGCGGTCACCGTCTCCAGCGGTTCGGAGGCCCGCAGTCCGTCCCAGGGGCCGAGCCGGTCCAGTTCCGCGCGCGTGGTGCGCAGATCCGGCAGACCCAGGTGGACGTCCATGGCGTCCGCGAGCATCTGCAGCACGCGCGCGTCGGTCGGTGGCAGCCGCCGGGTCATCTGGTCGGGCTTGAGCGCGGCCTCGAAGAACCGGGCCCGGCCTTCCCAGTTGAGGAAGGTGCCCGCCTTCTCGGCGACCGCGGCGACCGGGAACACGACGTCGGCGTGCTCGCTGACCTCGCTGGGCCGCTGCTCAAGCGAGACCACGAAGCCGGCCTCGGCCAGCGCCGCACGCGCGCGTGCCGGGTCGGGCAGGTCGGCGACCTCCACGCCCGCGACCAGCAGCGCCTGCAACTCGCCGCTCGCGGCGGCCGCCACGATCTGGCCGGTGTCACGGCCGTAACCCAGCGGGAGTTCGGACAGCCCCCAGGCCGCAGCGACCTCCTCACGCGCGCGCGGGTCGGTCGCCGGGCGTCCGCCCGGCAGCAGCGACGGCAGCGCACCCGCCTCGATCGCCCCGCGCTCGCCGGCCCGGCGCGGGATCCACACCAGCTGCGCTCCGGTCGCGGACGCGGCCCGTACCGCGGCGGTGAAGCCGCCGGTCACCCCGGCCAGCCGCTCACCGACGACGATCACCGCGCCCTCGGCGCGCAGCGCCTCGCCCGCTTCGGTCCCGGGTCCCTCCAGGCCGACACCGCTCGCGAGCGCGTCCAGCCACTCGGTCTCGGTGCCCGGGGCCGCGGCCAGCAGCGTGCCGCCGGCCTTCTCCAGCCCGCGGGTGGCGTACGTGGCCAGCGCGAACACCCGCTGCCCGTGCCCCCGCCAGGCCTTGCGCAGCCGCAGGAAGACGCCGGGGGCCTCCTCCTCGGACTCGAACCCGACCAGCAGGACGGCGGGCGCCTTCTCCAGTGCGGTGTACGTGACACCGCTCCGGTCGAGGTCACGGCCGCGGCCGGCGACCCGGGAGGCCAGGAAGTCGGCTTCCTCGCTGCTGTGCACGCGCGCGCGGAAGTCGATGTCGTTGGTGTCGAGCGCCACGCGCGCGAACTTGCTGTAGGCGTACGCGTCCTCGACGGTCAGCCGGCCGCCGGTGAGGACGCCGGTCCTGCCGCGCGACGCCAGCAGCCCCTGGGCGGCGATCTGCAGGGCGTCCGGCCAGGACGCCGGTTCCAGCTCGCCCTCCGCGTTGCGCACCAGGGGCGTGTCGAGCCGGTCCCTCAGTTGCGCGTACCGGAACGCGAACCGCCCCTTGTCGCAGATCCACTCCTCGTTGACCTCGGGGTCGCTCGCGGCGAGCCGCCGCATGACCTTGCCGCGGCGGTGGTCCGTACGCGTCGCACAGCCACCGGAGCAGTGCTCGCAGACCGACGGCGAGGACACCAGGTCGAAGGGGCGGGAGCGGAAGCGGTAGGCCGCCGACGTGAGCGCGCCGACCGGGCAGATCTGAATGGTGTTGCCGGAGAAGTACGACTCGAAGGGGTCGCCCTCACCGGTGCCGACCTGCTGCAGCGCGCCCCGTTCCAGCAGCTCGATCATCGGGTCGCCCGCGATCTGGTTGGAGAACCGGGTACAGCGGGCGCACAGTACGCACCGCTCGCGGTCGAGCAGCACCTGGGTGGAGATGGCGACGGGCTTCTCGTAGGTCCGCTTGCGTCCCTCGAAGCGGGACTCGGCGTTGCCGTGCGACATCGCCTGGTTCTGCAGCGGGCACTCGCCGCCCTTGTCGCAGACCGGGCAGTCCAGCGGGTGGTTGATGAGCAGCAGCTCCATCACACCGTGCTGGGCCTTCTCGGCGACCGGTGAGGTGAGCTGGGTCTTCACCACCATCCCGTCCGTGCACGTGATCGTGCAGGACGCCATGGGCTTGCGCTGCCCCTCGACCTCGACGATGCACTGCCGGCAGGCGCCGGCCGGATCGAGGAGGGGATGGTCGCAGAAGCGGGGGATCTCGATGCCGAGCTGCTCGGCGGCCCGGATGACCAGGGTGCCCTTGGGCACGCTGATCTCGATGCCGTCGATCGTCAGCGTGACGAGGTCTTCCGGCGGGACCGCCGCTTCTCCCCCGCCTGAGGGAGCGCTGGTGGTCACGGTCATGCGTTCACCTCCGGGCGGTCGGCCCAGGCCGTGGACTTGGCCGGGTCGAAGGGGCAGCCCCGGCCCGTGATGTGCTCCTCGTACTCCTCGCGGAAGTACTGGAGCGAGGAGAAGATCGGCGAGGCGGCACCGTCGCCGAGGGCGCAGAAGGACTTGCCGTTGATGTTGTCGGCGATGTCGGCGAGCTTGTCGAGGTCGGTCATGGCACCCTTGCCGGCCTCGATGTCCCGCAGCAGTTGCACGAGCCAGTACGTTCCCTCGCGGCACGGGGTGCACTTGCCGCAGGACTCGTGGGCGTAGAACTCGGTCCAGCGGGTCACGGCGCGCACCACGCAGGTGGTCTCGTCGAAGCACTGCAGGGCCTTGGTGCCGAGCATGGAACCCGCGGCGGCCACTCCCTCGTAGTCGAGAGGGACGTCCAGGTGCTCGTCGGTGAACATCGGCGTCGAGGAGCCGCCCGGCGTCCAGAACTTGAGGCGGTGGCCGGGGCGCATCCCGCCGCTCATCTCAAGGAGCTGACGGAGTGTGATGCCGAGTGGCGCCTCGTACTGGCCGGGGCTCGCGACGTGACCGCTGAGCGAGTAGAGCGTGAAGCCGGGAGACTTCTCGCTGCCCATCGCCCTGAACCATTCCTTGCCGTTTTTCAGGATGGCGGGAACCGACGCGATGGACTCGACGTTGTTCACAACAGTCGGGCAGGCATAGAGCCCTTCGACAGCAGGGAAAGGGGGACGCAGCCGCGGTTGACCACGGCGGCCTTCGAGCGAGTCCAGCAGCGCGGTCTCCTCACCGCAGATGTACGCGCCGGCGCCGGCGTGCACGGTGAGTTCGAGGTCGAGTCCGCTGCCCAGGATGTTCTCGCCGAGGTAGCCGGCCGCACGGGCTTCGCGCACGGCCTCGTGCAACCGCCGCAGAACGGGGACGACTTCACCACGCAGATAGATGAAGGCATGAGACGACCTGATGGCATAACACGCGATCACAATGCCCTCGATGAGGCTATGCGGGTTCGCGAAGAGGAGCGGAATGTCCTTGCAGGTTCCGGGCTCCGATTCGTCGGCGTTGACAACTAGATAGTGCGGTTTTCCATCCCCCTGGGGAATGAACTGCCATTTCATTCCCGTCGGGAAGCCGGCGCCGCCGCGCCCGCGCAGACCGGATTCCTTGACGTACGCGATCAGGTCGTCCGGCGACATGGCGAGCGCCTTGCGCAGCCCCTCGTACCCTTCGTGCCTCCGGTAGACGTCCAGCGTCCAGGACCTGTCCTCGTCCCAGAAGGCCGACAGCACAGGTGCGAGCAGCTTCTCGGGGCTGTGGTCCTTGAGTTCGGCTGCCACGCTCATCACTCCCCCTCCTCAGTGGCCCGGCCGGTGGGCGGCGTGTCCTGGGGTTCCTGGGCGCGCGGATGGACCACGCGCGCGGGTGCGGTCTCTCCCTTGGCCAGGCGGAGGCCCACCAGCGAGGCGGGTCCCGCGCCGCCGCTCTCCTCGACGGCCCCCGGCCGCTCGTCGGGGAAGCCGGCCAGGATGCGTGCGGTCTCCTTGAAGGTGCACAGACGCGCCCCGCGGGTGGGCTCGACGGAGCGTCCCGCGCGGAGGTCGTCGACGAGGCGGGTGGCGCTCGCCGGGGTCTGGTTGTCGAAGAACTCCCAGTTGACCATCACGACCGGTGCGTAGTCGCAGGCCGCGTTGCACTCGATGTGCTCCAGGGTGACCTTGCCGTCGTCGGTGGTCTCACCGTTGCCGACGCCCAGGTGCTCCTGGAGCGATTCGAAGATCGCGTCGCCGCCCATCACCGCGCACAGCGTGTTGGTGCAGACGCCCACCTGGTAGTCACCGGAGGGCTTGCGCCGGTACATGGTGTAGAAGGTGGCGACCGCGGTGACCTCGGCCGTGGTCAGGTCCAGCACGTCCGCGCAGAACCGCATCCCGGTGCGCGTGACGTGGCCCTCCTCCGCCTGCACGAGGTGCAGCAGCGGCAGCAGGGCCGACCGGGAGTCGGGGTAGCGCGCGATGACCTCACGCGCGTCCGCCTCCAGCCGGGCCCGTACGTCGTCCGGATACGCGGGCGCAGGCAGTTCCGGCATGCCCAGGCTGACGCCCCGCTCCGAAGAAGAGGTGGTCACCGGTCGACGCCTCCCATCACGGGGTCGATGGACGCCACGGCCACGATCACGTCGGCCACCTGGCCGCCCTCGCACATCGCCGCCATGGCCTGCAGGTTGGTGAAGGACGGGTCCCGGAAGTGGACCCGGAAGGGGCGGGTGCCGCCGTCGGACACGGCATGCACCCCGAGCTCGCCCTTGGGCGACTCGACCGCCGCGTACACCTGTCCCGGCGGGACGCGGAAGCCCTCGGTGACGAGCTTGAAGTGGTGGATCAGGGCCTCCATGGAGGTGCCCATGATCTTCTTGATGTGGTCGAGCGAGTTGCCGAGCCCGTCCGGTCCCAGGGCGAGCTGGGCGGGCCAGGCGATCTTCTTGTCGGCGACCATGACCGGTCCCGGCTGGAGCCGGTCCAGGCACTGTTCGACGATCCTGAGCGACTGGCGCATCTCCTCCAGGCGGATCAGGAACCGGCCGTAGGCGTCGCAGCTGTCGGCGGTCGGGACGTCGAAGTCGTACGTCTCGTAGTCGCAGTACGGCTGCGTCTTGCGCAGGTCGTGCGGCAGTCCGGTGGAGCGCAGGATCGGACCGGTGGCGCCCAGGGCCATGCAGCCGGCCAGGTCGAGGTAGCCGATGTCCTGCATGCGGGCCTTGAAGATGGGGTTCCCGGTGGCGAGCTTGTCGTACTCACCGAGGTTCTTCTTCATCTTCTTCACGAACTCGCGGATCTGGTCCACCGCGCCGGGCGGCAGGTCCTGGGCGAGTCCGCCGGGCCGGATGTACGCGTGGTTCATCCGCAGGCCCGTGATGAGCTCGTAGATGTCGAGAATCAGTTCACGATCACGGAATCCGTAGATCATGATCGTGGTGGCGCCCAGTTCCATGCCACCGGTGGCGATGCACACCAGGTGCGAGGACATCCGGTTCAGCTCCATCAGGAGCACCCGGATGATCTTGGCTCGCTCCGTGATGTCGTCCTCGATGCCGAGGAGCTTCTCGACGGCCATGCAGTAGGCGGTCTCATTGAAGAAGGACGTCAGGTAGTCCATGCGCGTCACGAACGTGGTGCCCTGCGTCCACGTCCGGTACTCAAGGTTCTTCTCGATACCGGTGTGCAGGTAGCCGATGCCGCAGCGGGCCTCGGTGACCGTCTCGCCCTCGATCTCCAGGATCAGACGGAGCACTCCATGGGTGGAGGGGTGCTGGGGCCCCATGTTGACGACGATGCGTTCGTCGTCGGCACGGGCCGCCGACTGGACGACCTCGTCCCAGTCGCCACCGGTGACCGTGTAGACGGTGCCCTCGGTGGTCTCGCGCGCCGAAGCCGCCGACGCCGCGGATGCTGACTGCGTGCTCACGAGTAAGACCTCCGCTGGTCCGGGGCCGGGATCTGGGCGCCCTTGTACTCGACGGGGATGCCGCCGAGGGGGTAGTCCTTGCGCTGCGGATGGCCCTGCCAGTCGTCCGGCATCATGATCCGCGTCAGGGCCGGGTGACCGTCGAAGACGATTCCGAAGAAGTCGTAGGTCTCGCGCTCGTGCCAGTCGTTGGTCGGATAGACGGAGACCAGGGACGGGATGTGCGGATCGCTGTCCGGGGCGCTGACCTCCAGGCGGATCAGCCGGTTGTGTGTGATCGAGCGCAGGTGGTAGACGGCGTGCAGCTCCCGGCCCTTGTCGTGCAGGTAGTGGACGCCGCTGACGCCGGTGCACAGTTCGAAGCGCAGGGCCGGGTCGTCGCGCAGGGTGCGGGCGACCCGGACCAGGTGCTCGCGCTCGATGTGGAACGTCAGCTCGGCCCGGTCGACGACCGTCTTTTCGATGGCGTTGCCAGGGACGAGGCCCTGCTCCTCCAGCGCACCCTCCAGCTCGTCGGCGACCTCGTCGAACCAGCCGCCGTAAGGGCGGGTCGCCGGTCCCGGGAGCCGGACCGAGCGCACCAGGCCGCCGTAGCCCGAGGTGTCACCGCCGTTGTCGGCGCCGAACATGCCACGCTGGACGCGGATCTCCTCACCTCCGTCGCCGCGCTGGCCGGGGAGGTTGGAGGCGGCGAGGTCCTTCTCGGGGTTCACGCCGTTGGTGCCGCCGGTGCCGTTCGCGTCGCTCATCGCAGCAGCCCCTTCATCTCGATCGTGGGCAGGGCTTTGAGCGCCGCCTCCTCCGCCTCGCGGGCCGCCTCCTCGGCGTTCACGCCGAGCTTGGAGGACTGGATCTTCTGGTGGAGCTTGAGGATCGCGTCCATCAGCATCTCGGGGCGGGGCGGGCAGCCGGGGAGATAGATGTCCACCGGGACGATGTGATCGACGCCCTGGACGATCGCGTAGTTGTTGAACATGCCGCCCGAGGACGCGCAGACACCCATGGAGATCACCCACTTGGGGTTGGGCATCTGGTCGTAGACCTGGCGCAGCACCGGGGCCATCTTCTGGCTGACCCGGCCCGCGACGATCATGAGGTCCGCCTGACGCGGCGAGCCGCGGAAGACCTCCATGCCGAAGCGCGCCAGGTCGTATCGGCCGGCGCCGGTCGTCATCATTTCGATGGCGCAGCAGGCGAGGCCGAACGTCGCCGGGAAGACGGACGCCTTTCGCACCCAGCCGGCGGCCTGCTCGACGGTGGTCAGCAGGAAACCACTCGGCAGCTTTTCTTCGAGTCCCATGTCCCTAGGCCCCTCAGTCCCATTCCAGGCCGCCGCGCCGCCATACGTACGCGTACGCGACGAAGACGGTGAGTACGAAAAGCAGCATTTCCACGAGCCCGAAGACACCCAGGGCGTCGAAGGTGACCGCCCAGGGGTAGAGGAAGACGATCTCGATGTCGAAGACGATGAACAGCATCGCCGTCAGGTAGTACTTGATCGGGAAACGTCCGCCGCCGGTCGGCGTGGGGGTCGGCTCGATGCCGCACTCGTAGGCTTCGAGCTTGGCGCGGTTGTACCGCTTCGGCCCGACCAACGTGGCCATGACCACGGAAAAGATCGCAAAGCCTGCCCCGAGGGCTCCCAGTACGAGGATGGGCGCATACGCGTTCACCGCTCCTCGCTCCTCTCAGTCGGCACTGACTGCATGGGCGTCCCCCCTGGTCGGGCGAAGCCGGGACCCGGGGGAGGTTGCATCGGACTCACAGCCGCCCCACGCGTCCCACGAGCACCGCTCGCCCCGAGCGAAGATCGAGAACATGTGAAGCAGGTCACAAGCCCAACTGACACGCATCTTATGCCCGCCGCTCTGTGATCTGCGACACGGGGTATTACACAAGCTTTGTGATCTCCACCACCTGACGAAGGATCATGAAGTCGGATGAGCGGTGATCTTCGCACGCGAAGCGTTCGAGTGGTCACCAGAGGTGACATTTTCGCTCGTCAGCGCAGGTTGGAGGGGGCGTCTCAATATCAAGAGACTTCTCTTGCATGCAAATTGGCATGGGGCTGTACGTGGTGATAGAGGAGCGCATTCACACATCAGGAGAAGACGCGGGGCGCGATGTGGACGCGCGCGGGTGCTCATGGCCGCGTGCATGCGTTCACGAAGTCGGCGAGGCGCAAACCGGGCACGAGACGCAAGCTCCGCGGTAACCGTTCCGTGACCTCCGCCACATCGACGAGGGGCGCCCGAGAGCAGGCTTGGCCCCGACTCCAAGCGGTGATAGGCGCAGGGCAATTCGGGCGTATTAGCGAAAGCCCATGATCACGGGCATGATCACCTGCGTCCACAATGTCCGTTACGGCGTCAATAAAAAGCGACACGCCCGGGATTCGCGGTAGCGACGGAGCAACTGTGGCGCACCACACGTTTCTTGAAGATATGAAGGAGCTACTGGTACCGGTTATTCCCATGTCCCACACCGCTCACATACGAAGCCACCGGAAACCCCGCCGCAGCTCGTCCAAGATGGCGATGCGGGCCGGAGTTGCCGGTGGCGTCCTCGGTACCCTGGCAGTCGCCGGAGCGTCGGGTTCGGCGAACGCGGCCGAACCCGTGACCCAGACGCTCGAACTGCCCACATTGACGGCCGACATGGCCGTACAGGTAGCCCAGTCCGCGGAGGTCACGCAGCTGGCCGCCGCCAATTACCAGCTTGCGGCCGAGCGTGACGCGGCCGCCGCAAACGCCGCGAAGCAGGCCAAGGCGGACTTGGCGGACGCCAAGAAGAAGGCAGCGGCCAAGAAGAAGGCAGTGGAGGAGGCCGCCCGCAAGGCCGCCGCCGAGCGCGCCTCGCGCACCGCCGCACGGGCCGCCCTCTACGCTTCGGCGTCCACTTCCGGCTCAAGCGCCTCGGCGAGCGCCTACAGCAGCAGCTCCACCGCCACCGGTTCGGTCGCCACGGTCATCTCGTTCGTGAAGGCGCAGATCGGCAAGTCCTACGTGCTCGGCGCCTCCGGCCCCAGCGCCTACGACTGCTCCGGCCTGGTGCAGGCGGCCTTCAAGCAGATCGGCGTCAGCCTGCCGCGGGTCTCCTCGGACCAGTCGACCGTCGGCACCCAGGTCTCGCTGAGCAACCTCCGGCCGGGCGACATCCTCTACTGGGGCGGCAGGGGCAGCGCCTACCACGTGGCGGTCTACGTCGGCGACGGGATGTTCGTCGGCGCGCAGAACCCGTCCACGGGCATCGTCGAGAAGCCGCTGTCGTACGACCCGCCGAGCGGCGCGGTGCGGGTGCTCTGAGCACAGCTCCGACAGGAAGGGGCCGCCGCCGCTCGGGGGCGGCGGCCCTGCGCCTCATCCCAGGTCGAAGGTGTTGGGCAGGCCCAGCCGATAGCGCAGCTCATCGACCCGCTTGAGGGGTTCCAGCTCCGGCGGGCGGAAGAGTTCCCACAGCCGACAGGGCTCGGCGTCCGAATTGTCCGCATCCAGGAGTGCGTTGACGGCCCGCCGCGCGGACTCGTTGGCGCCTTCCATCGTCGCGAGGTCCACATCCGTGCGGATGTAGTCGCCCGCGAGGAAGAAGTTCGGCACGGCCGTCTTCGCCGAGGGGCGGTTGTAGAGCGTGCCCGTGGGGTGGATGAGCAGCTGCTCGCGGTTCTGCGGGTCCGGGCCGCCCAGTCCCGTCACCGCCGGGTCCATGAACCACCCCAGCCGGTCCTCGTCCCGGAGCGTGGTCCTGCCCGGGTCGTTCAGACCGTCCTTCAGCTGTGCCCACAGCTCGGCGACGATCTCCTCCCGGGTGCACTCACGGGCCGTCTTCCCGTACAGAATGCCGGGCTTGTCCCACTCCGAGACGATGGTGGAGAGACAGTCGCGGGCCTGCCCGTCCCCGTAGTCGCGCGCGAAGTCCCGGCCGTCCCAGAACTGGGCCTGCCCGACGGCGGTCACCGCCCAGGGTGAGTCCATGCAGTTGACGTGCCCGTGCACGACCGGGGTCGGGCCGCGCAGGTAGAACATCACGCCCGTCATCCAGTCCGTCTTCAGCGCGTCGCACCGGCCCAGTTGCGGGTCGGCCGCGCGCAGGGCCCGGCCCCAGGTCGCGCGGGCGTGCTCGACGGGCAGCGCCGAGACGTAGTGGTCGGCGGTGACGGTGCGCTCCGCGCCGCCGTCCCGCGCGGACACCCGCACCCCGCTCACCCGGCCGCCCTCGTACACCACCTCCCGCACCTGCGTGCCGAGCACGAATTCGACGCCGAGGGAGCGCAGGTACGTCTCCCAGGGGTCGATCCATGCCTCGTTCGTGGGGGCGTTGAGGACGCGGTCGACGTCGGCGTCGCCGTCCATGCCCCGGCCCAGCAGGCCCCACAGCAGCAGGGCCTCGATGATGACCCGGCCGACCGTGCGGGTGGAGGCGATCTCGGCGCGGGTGGCGACCAGGTTGCGGGTCTGGCCGATGCCGAGCAGCACCTGGTACTCGCGGCTCATCTCGCCGGCCCGGATGAAGTCCCACCACGCGACCTTCTCCCACTGGTCCTCGCGGCGGGCGTCGCAGCTGGTGAGGTGGACCAGGAGGCGGTCGGCGAAGTAGGCGACCTCGTGGGCGGGCAGCCGGGTGCCGAGGTCGAGGACGGACAGGACCTGGTCGCGGATCCAGGACGGGGTGAGATCGCCGGGTGCGGGCGGGGTGGTGATCCGGCGCAGCGGGAAGTGCAGATCGGGGCGGCCGGCCTCGCGCGCGAACAGCGCCTCGGTGCCGCTGCGGAGGTTGTCGTGGACCCCACCCGGGTTGCCGGGGACGGGGATGCGGCGCATGGTGTCCGGCAGGTTCCGGTAGAAGCCGGGGAAGAAGCGGAACCCGTGCTCGCCGGGCAGCGGTCTGCGTCCGCCGGTGCCCGTGCCGGGAACGTCCATCGAGCGGGCCTTGCCGCCGAGGGCGTCGTAGTACTCGTAGACGGTGACCTCGTAGCCGCGTTCGGCGAGTTCGTGGGCGGCGCTGAGACCCGAGACGCCGCCGCCGAGGACGGCGACCCGTCGGCCCGCGGAGCCGGGGGCCGCGGCGGCGCTTCCCGCCGGCCCCACGACGGTGGCGGCGACCGCTCCGCCGGCCGCCATGCCGCCCGCGGCGGCAAGGAAACGTCTGCGGGAGTGTCCGACGCGCCCCTGGGGCTGCTGAGCGTGTTCTGGTGTCATGAAACCCGGAGAGTAGGGAGGGGTTCCACAACCGGGAACCCATAAGTCCCGTCACCCACAGCATTCTCACAACCACAGGGAGACATCGGATGCCGAGCGTTTTCGTCCAGGGCAGGCCCGTCGACTCCTATCCGCGGTTCGCTCCCGAGGCCGGGCGCGGCTCGGTACGGCGGATCACCGAAGCCGGTGAGGAGGTCCTGCACAAGCCGTGCCGGGACGTCACCGAGTTCGGGCCCGACCTCGCCGCGCTCATCGACGACATGTTCCTGACGATGTACATCGCCGAGGGGGCCGGTCTCGCGGCGAACCAAGTCGACGTCGGCCTCCGGCTGTTCGTCTACGACTGCCCCGACGACGAAGGTGTCCGACATGTCGGGCACATCGTCAACCCCGTGCTGGACCAGCTCGACCCGGTCGGCCGGCGTCTGCTCGACGAGGGCGAGGGCTGCCTGTCCGTACCGGGTGCCGTGGTGGAGGTGCCGCGCCCGGACCGGGCCGTGGTGCGCGGGCTGGACCGGGACGGCACTCCGCTCGTCGTCGAGGGAACCGGGTACTTCGCACGCTGCCTCGCGCACGAGACCGACCACGTGAACGGACACCTCTACTTGGACCGCCTGTCCAAGCGGGAGCGCAGGGAGGCGCTGCGGCAGGTGGCGGACCACCGGGAGGAGGTGTTCGCCCGCCGGGCCGCCCGGACGGCGGCCATGACGAGTTAGGCGGAGGGAGCGGACGCCGGGCAGCGGGCGGAGCGGCGGGCGGCCGGTGGCCGGTCACTGGCCGCCGGCGCCCGTCCGGGGTCCGCGGTCCCCTGGACGGGCGCCCTTGCGGGGCGCCCGTCCAGGACGGATGCCGGAGCAGATCGCGACGCCCCGGTGCCGCCGTCGCCGCGACGTTCTGATTCCGGGTCGGAATCCGAGGCCGATCCGGGGCGGATCCGGGGCGGATTCCGCTCGGGCCGGATCAGGCCCTGGGGGCCACCTTGGTCAGGCCGTTGATGATCCGGTCCATCGCGTCGCCGCCCGTCGGGTCGGTGAGGTTGGCGAGGAGCTTCAGGGCGAATTTCATCAGGACCGGGTGGGACAGGCCCCGCTGGGTGGCGATCTGCATGACCTTCGGGTTGCCGATGAGCTTCACGAAGGCGCGGCCCAGCGTGTAGTAGCCGCCGTAGGTGTCCTTGAGGACCCGCGGGTACCGCTGGAGGACGAGTTCGCGCCCGCCCGGGGTCGCCCGCGCGTGCGCCTGGACGATGACGTCGGCGGCGATCTGGCCGGACTCCATGGCGTACGCGATGCCCTCGCCGTTGAAGGGGTTCACCAGGCCGCCGGCGTCGCCGACGAGCAGCAGGCCCTTGGTGTAGTGCGGCTGGCGGTTGAAGGCCATGGGGAGCGCGGCGCCGCGGATCGGGCCGGTCATGTTCTCGGGGGTGAAGCCCCAGTCCTCCGGCATGGACGCGCACCACGCCTTGAGGATCTCGCGCCAGTCCAGGTCCTTGAAGGAGGCGGAGGTGTTGAGCACGCCCAGGCCGACGTTCGACGTGCCGTCGCCCATGCCGAAGACCCAGCCGTAGCCGGGCAGCAGCCGGTCCTGCGAACCGCGCCGGTCCCACAGCTCCAGCCAGGACTCCAGGTAGTCGTCGTCGTGGCGCGGGGAGGTGAAGTACGTGCGGACCGCGACGCCCATCGGGCGGTCCTCGCGCCGGTGCAGGCCCATCGCCAGGGACAGCCGGGTGGAGTTGCCGTCGGCGGCCACCACCAGGGGCGCGCGGAAGGTGACTTCCCGCTTCTCCTCGCCGAGCTTGGCCGTCACCCCGGTGATGCGGCCGGTGCGGTCGTCGACGATCGGCCCGGAGACGTTGCAGCGCTCGTACAGCCGGGCCCCCGCCTTCTGCGCCTGGCGGGCCAGTTGCTCGTCGAAGTCGTCGCGCTTGCGGACGAGTCCGTAGTCGGGGAAGGAGGCCAGGTCGGGCCAGTCCATCTGGAGGCGGGCGCCGCCGCCGATGATCCGGAGGCCCTTGTTGCGCAGCCAGCCGGCCTCCTCGGAGATGTCGATGCCCATCGACACGAGCTGCTTGACGGCGCGCGGGGTGAGGCCGTCACCGCAGACCTTCTCCCGCGGGAACTCGGTCTTCTCCAACAGGAGTACGTCGAGTCCGGCCCGGGCGAGGTGGTACGCGGTCGTGGAGCCGGCTGGCCCCGCGCCGACGACGATCACATCGGCGGTGTTGTCGGAGAGGGGCTCGGTCACGGCGGGATCTCCCCCAGGTTCGAATGGCAGGTGCCGAAGGGCACTGGACATGGGCAGTCTATTCAGCGGTACTGATCACCCGGCTGAAGGGCTGCCCCGTGAACCGAACCCTCCCCACGGTACGACTGCGTGTGCCCACCCACGAGGACGCGTTCGCCTGGCATCGGGTGTTCGACGATCCCGAGGTCATGGAGTTCCACGGCGGCCGGACCGCGGAGTTGTCCGTCTATCAGGAACTCACCGCGCGCCAGCGGCGGCACGACGCGGAACTGGGCTTCTGCCTGTGGACGATGCTGGACGCGTCGGGCGAGGTGATCGGCTTCACCGGCGCCCAGCCCTGGGAACGGAGCTGGGGTCCGACGGGCGAGCTGGAGATCGGCTGGCGGCTCGGGCGGGCGCACTGGGGCAGGGGCTATGCCACGGCGGCGGCGCTGGAGACCCTGGAGCGGCTGCGGGTGGCGGGAGTGCCGAGCGTGGTGGCGATGGTGGACGCCCGCAATGAGCGCTCCATCGCGGTCACCCGGCGGCTGGGGATGCGGCTCGCGGAGAGGTTCATGGTGCCGCCCGCGGTGCAGGAGGCCGGAGTGCGGCCGGGGCAGGCGGCGCCGGCGAAGCCGACGGGGACAGCGGGACCGACGAGGGCAACGGGGGCAGTGGGACCGGCGGGGGCGCTGACGGCGGCGGGGGCGACGGGGGCCGGGACGCGGCAGGGGCACTGCTACCGCCTTGACTTGTGACGGACGGTAGTCATCTGTCACAGAAAGACATCTGTCGCTTCCGGGGGGCGCATGCCCGGGTTACCCTTCCAGTACCGCTGGGGGTGACATCTGTGCGCATAACACCCAAAACACCCGAAGTGCGTGTCCCGCGCCTGATCGGTCTGATGGCCGTGGACGCACGTGAGAGGGCCCGGGCACAGGGCCTGTTTCTCAACGCGCCCGACCGGCCGGACTTCCATCTCGCCGTCGTCGACTACGTCGTGCGCCAGTACCCGCAGCCCGGTGCCGAAGTGCCGCGGGAGTCCATGGTGTACGTGTGGTTCGACTTCGGCGAGGGCGACGGCGGAGGAGGAGGCGTTCGCGAGCCGCGTATCCCGAGACCGCCCTCGGGCGGACTGCAACGCGAACTGGACGAACCGGGCGGCACCTTCGAGATGACCAACCAGTGAGCCACGCCTCAGTGATCCACGGCTGGGTGAGCCACGGCCGACCTGCCGGGACCGGTGCGGGAACCACACCGACCGGCCGGCGGGACCCGCGCGGACACCACGCCGACAGGCCGGCGGAGCCGGTGCCGGAACCGCGTGGACGGGCCGCCCCCACGTCCGGCGTCGGCGCTCAGCTCTCCTTGAAGCCCCGGTGCAGGGCCACCACGCCGCCGGTGAGGTTGCGCCATGCCACCTTCGACCAGCCCGCCGCGCGCAGCCGCCCGGCCAGGCCGGGCTGGTCGGGCCAGGCACGGATGGACTCGGCGAGGTAGACGTACGCGTCGGGACTGGAGGAGACCGCCCGCGCCACCGGCGGCAGCGCGCGCATCAGGTACTCGGTGTAGACGGTCCTGAACGGCGTCCAGGTGGGATGCGAGAACTCGCAGATCACCACCCGCCCGCCGGGCCGGGTCACCCGGTACATCTCACGCAGCGCGGCGTCCGTGTCCTGTACGTTGCGCAGCCCGAAGGAGATCGTCACGGCGTCGAAGGTGTCGTCCTTGAACGGCAGCTTCGTCGCGTCCCCCGCGGTGAACGGCAGCCAGGTGTGCCGCTGCTTGCCGACCCGGAGCATGCCGAGGGAGAAGTCGCACGGGACGACGTAGGCGCCGGTACGGGTGAACGGCAGCGACGAGGTCGCCGTACCCGCGGCGAGGTCGAGGACCTTCTGGGCGGGCCGGGCGTCGACCGCCTGGGCGACGGCCTTGCGCCACACCCGGTCCTGGCCGAGCGACAGCAGGTCGTTGGTGAGGTCGTACCGTTCCGCCACGTCGTCGAACATCGAGGCGACTTCGTGCGGCTGCTTGTCCAGGGATGCGCGGGTCACGAACCCATTGTGGCAGGAGGGGTCGGACCGCCCCGGCAGCAGCCTCGGTCTTCCCGGGCCACGCCGCGTCTGGACCTCACCGTCTGCGGTGCACGAGGCGGCCCGCGCACACCGTGGCGATGCAGGCGCCGGTGTCGTCCAGGACGGCCAGGTCGGCGCGGCCGCCCGGACGCAGCGCGGTCGGCCCGGGGCCCGGCAGCACCGCCACGTCGTTGCGTTCGGCGGCCGCGCGGAGTCCGGGTGAGTCGACGTGTTCCGCCAGGACCGCCGCCGCGCCGAGCTTGAGCACGGCGTGGATCCGTTCGCGGGGGCTCGGGGCGGCCGGGAGCGGCCCTTCGTGGACGCGGGCGGGTCCCAGCCGGCCGGGCCAGCGACGCACCCGCGCGCCGGGGAACCGCTCACGCAGTTCCGCGAACGTCCCCACGGCACCGATCCCGTCGCGCCCCACCACGACGGCGCCGTCCGCGACCGGCGCGGACTCCCAGGTGACATAGACCTGGTCGGCCGCGTGCATGGTCTCCAACTCGCCCCCTCGACCGCTCGGTTCGGCTGACCGCTCAGTTCGACGCGAGCAGCTTCAGCTCGGGGTGGGCCGTGCCGCCCTCGATGGCCGTGGAGGAGATGTGCGACATCACCCGCTCGTCGACGGGATCGTTCGCCGGGTCGTCGTGGACGACCAGGTGCTCGTACGTCGTCGCGCGCTGCGCCGGGACCCGGCCCGCCTTGCGGATCAGGTCGATGATCTCCATCCGGTTGGAGCGGTGCTTGGCGCCGGCCGAGGAGACCACGTTCTCCTCCAGCATGATCGAGCCGAGGTCGTCGGCGCCGTAGTGCAGGGACAGCTGGCCGGCCTCCTTGCCCGTGGTCAGCCAGGAGCCCTGGATGTGCCGGACGTTGTCGAGGAAGACGCGGGCGACGGCGATCATCCGCAGGTACTCGAACAGCGTGGCCTGGGTGCGGCCCTTCAGGTGGTTGTTCTCGGGCTGGTAGGTGTACGGGATGAAGGCCCGGAAGCCGCCCGTGCGGTCCTGTACGTCGCGGATCATCCGCAGGTGCTCGATCCGCTCGGCGTTGGTCTCGCCGGTGCCCATGAGCATCGTCGACGTGGACTCGACGCCCAGCCGGTGCGCGGTCTCCATGATCTCCAGCCAGCGCTCGCCGCTCTCCTTGAGCGGGGCGATGGCCTTGCGCGGCCGCTCGGGCAGCAGTTCGGCGCCCGCGCCCGCGAAGGAGTCGAGGCCGGCCTCGTGGATCCGGGTGATGGCCTCCTCGACCGGCACGCCGGAGATCCGGGCCATGTGCTCGACCTCGGACGCGCCCAGCGAGTGGATCACCAGCTGGGGGAACGCCTCCTTGATGGCCCGGAAGTGCTTCTCGTAGTACTCGACGCCGTAGTCCGGGTGGTGCCCGCCCTGGAACATGATCTGGGTGCCGCCCAGCTCGACGGTCTCGGCGCAGCGCCGCAGGATGTCGTCGAGGTCGCGGGTCCAGCCCTTGGCGGTGTCCTTGGGCGCGGCGTAGAAGGCGCAGAACTTGCACGCGGTCACGCACACGTTCGTGTAGTTGATGTTGCGCTCGATGATGTACGTCGCGATGTGCTCGATGCCCGCGTACTGGCGCCGGCGTACCGCGTCGGCTGCGGCGCCCAGCGCGTGCAGCGGGGCGTCGCGGTAGAGGTCGAGCGCCTCCTCGGGGGTGACCCGCCCTCCGGCGGCCGCACGGTCGAGGACGGACTGGAGGTCGGCCTTCTCGGTCACCGGGGCGTCCCTTTCGTCGACGAAATCAAAAGGTGCGCGCGAAGCGCGCTGTGAACGGTGGTGGTGGGCGGCGGGCGGACAGACCGGACCAGCGTACGCCAGCCCGTTCGCCTCCCCGGCCGCAGGCTCCGCACGGCCGGATCCCGAGCCGCGTACCTGCCCGGCCGACGGCCGCGAGCCCGGAACACAGGGCGCGCACCCCGCCCGGCCACCGGCCGTGACCCGGTAGTGCAGGCTCCACTCCCGCCCGGCCACCGGCCGCAGGCCCGTAGTCCAACCCCCCACACCCACCCGGCCACCGACCGCGTACGGCCCCGGACGCAGCCTCCATACGGACCAGGAAGCAGCCTCCGTACGAGCCCGGACACAGCCTCCATGCGCCCCCGGACGCAGCCTCCGTACGAGCCCGGACGCGGCGTACGTACGACCAGCCCCGTCGCAGGCCACGAGCGCGCCGGTCTCAGGCCGCGTACCCGCCGATCAGCAGCCCCACGTACGCACCCGCGATCAGGAACGGCCCGAAGGCGATGGCCGATTTCCGGCCGGCCCGGCGGGCCACCACGAGGCCGCCGGCGTACAGCGCCCCGGACAGGAATCCGGCGAAGGTGCCGAGCAGCAGGGTCGGCCAGCCGTACCAGCCCAGTGCGGCGCCCGCGCCGAGGGCCAGCTTCACGTCGCCGAAGCCCATGCCGCCGGGGTTGACGAGGAACAGGACGAAGTAGCCGCCGCCGAGCGCGAGGGCGCCGTACAGCGCCGTGAGCCAGTCACCGGCGTGTTCGGGCACGGCGGCGGCCAGGGCGAGCAGGCCGAGCGCGGCGGCGGCCAGCGGCAGGGTCAGCGGGTCCGGCAGCCGCTGCACCCGGAAGTCCACGACCGCGAGCAGCACCCCCGGCGGGGCGAGCAGCAGCCAGACGCCGAGTTCGGGCCGGGTCCCGGTGGTGGCGGCGAGAGCGGCGCAGACCAGCGCGGTGACGGCCGCGAGGGTCAGGACCCGCGGGCCGTACCGGACTCCCCGCCCCCCGGCGCTCCGCACGCCCCGGTCGTCCCGGGGCGGGACGTCGGCGGGCGGGGAGTCAGGGAGCGGGCCCTCGGGGGACGAGCCGTCAGAGGGCGGCCCATCGGGGAGCCGGGGCTCCGGCCCTGCCGGGCGCCCGGCGCACTGCCCGCAGCGGCCCGGTCCGAGCCAGCCCCGTACCGGGTGCCCGGCCGGGCAGGACTCGCGCCACGGCTCACCCGCCGGGGCGGCGAAACGGTAGGCGGCCCGGGGCAGCAGCGCACCCGCCGCCGCTCCCCACAGCGCGGCGACGACGATCAGCGCGAGGTCGCTCATCCCGCCGCCGCGACGCCGTCGCGCCACGTCGGCAGCAGCTCGTCGAGGAGCGCTTCCGTGCGCGGCGGCAGTCCGCGGGCGCCGCTGCGGGTGAGCAGGTCGGCGGCGCGGGCCCGGAGCCGGTCCGATGCGCCGGTGGCGTGGGCGGCGCGCAGCGACTCGTTCCACAGCCGTTCGTCGGACGGCGCGGTGCGCAGCGCCGCGTCCAGCGCCTCGATCGCCTTCTCCGCGCGGTCCTTCTCCAGGTGGAACGCGGACAGCGCGAGCCCGATGTCGGCGACCAGCAGCGGCAGCTGGGCGTCGATGATCTCGTGGGTGAGCCAGCGGTAACGGCCCTCGGGACGGTCTGCGAGCAGCGGCCCGCGGACCAGGACCAGCGCGTCGGTGAGCAGCCGCCCGCGGACGGCCCGGCTGTCCACGCCCTTGCCCTGCGTGGCCTCGTGGTAGAGGGAGCGCAGCACGTCCAGGTCGGAGACGACGGACTTGGCGAGGGTGAGCCGGCCGGTCGCGTCGGCGGCGAGGCGGCCGGTGCCGTCCGGGTCGCTGCCGAGCCAGCCGCGCAGCCGCTCGACCAGCGCGTCCCGTACGTCCTCGGTGACGCCGCGCGGCCACAGTGCGGAGGCCAGCACCCGGGGATGCACGCCCTCCCGGTGCAGGAGCAGCAGGGCCAGCGCCTCGTGGAGCAGTGCGCTGCGCTCGCCGTCCGGGGTGTCCAGGCCGATGATCTCGTACGGTCCGACGAGCCGGGCGTAGACCGCGGGCCGGCCCTGCTCGCTGATGTCCACCAGGAACGGCGGGACGTTGACCGGACCGTCCGGATCGTGCTCCGGGTCGGCGTCGACGAACAGTTCGACGACGGCGCGCTGCTGGGCCACCGGCAGCACCTGGGCGTCCAGCTCCAGGCCGAGCAGCGGGGCGAGCAGCCTGCCCTCGGCGGTGATCTCCATCTCCCAGGCCGCGCCGGGCAGGTCGCCGGTCTCGGTGCCGACCAGGTAGCCGAGGCCGAGGCGGCCGGCGTCGGCGGCGAGTTCGGCGAGCCGCAGGGCGTCCTCGGCCGAGGGCTGGGTGGCCAGCAGCACCAGGTGCGGCGCCCAACGGGTGTGCTGGGCGGGCCCGGTCCGGCCGGTGAGGACGGAGTCGTGCCCGGCGGCGCCGAGGGCGCCGCGCCGCTGCCGGGTCTCGGCCGCCATGGTCTCGATCAGCGCTTCGATGCCGTCGAGGTGGCGCAGCCGGTTGGGGGCGAGCGCGGTCAGGTCCTCGCCGAAGCCGACGAGGGTGATGGTCATGCGGTCCGACCAGCCGTTGGTGGCGAGTTCGGCGGCGACCGACGCGAACACGGCGGCCCGGTCGGCCTCGCGTCCGCCGAGCGAGACGATGCCGGGCACCGCTTCCAGGTTGAGCAGCAGCCGGGAGTCGTCCATGGTGCCCAGGCTGACGAGGCCGGGGTAGGGGGCGGCGGTGTCCACGTCCTCGTACCGTTCGGCGTCGGCGCGGGCGAGCAGCCAGAACGTCTGGTCCTGCCCGAGTTGCCAGGGCGCGGGCGGTTTCCCGGCGGGCTGGGCGAGTTGGAGGTGCAGGTCGCCGCTGGTCAGCCAGGCGGCGTAGACGACGGGCAGCGGGCGGGACTCGGCGGTGAGCGAGGCGGCCAGGCCGCGCAGTGAGCGGTCGAGCAGCCGTACGCCCTCGGGGTCGGCGCCGACCAGCAGCGCGTCCTGCACGTCCTGGGCGTCGCCGGTCGGCGTGGGCGGCTCCATGCCGCGCCGGCCGCCGACGGCTCCGAGGGCCGACTGCCACAGCGCCTGCCGGCGCCGCCGGCCGAGCGCGCCGAGCAGGCCGGCGGCCAGCAGCGGCGCTCCGATGAGGGCTTCCGGGAGGCCGAAGGCGTGGCCGGCGGACTGGCTGCCGGACGCGGCGGGCATCGCGTGCTGCTGCCCCTGCTCGGCCCCGCCGCCGTGCGCGCCGGTCTGCTGCGCGGGCAGCGCGACCTGGGTGACACCCGAGCCGCCGCCCTGCTGGGCAGGCCCCTGGGCGTGCTGGTGCGCTCCCGCGTCCGGTCCTCCGCTGCGCGCATAGTCCTGGATCTGCTGCTGGACGTCCGGGGCGGCCTGGGCGGTGGGCATCTCGACCAGTTCGCCGCCGCGCGCGTCGGCCGGCATCTCCATGATCCAGCCGGGCCGGATGAGGCTGGCCTCGGACAGCCGCGAACCGTCGGGCTGGGCCCGGTCCTTGTTGAGTTCGTAGATCTCCTTGTACCGGCGGCCGTCGCCGAGGTGCCGCTGCGCTATCTCCCAGAGGGAGTCGTGGTGGCGGCCCTCGGGCGGCTGGATCCGGTAGTACTTCGTCCCGGCGTCCTTGGCGACCGCGCCGCCGCCGTCCGCATGGACGCCGGTCTGTGCCGCCTGCGCGGCCTGTTCGGCGAGGGCGGCGGCCGTGCCGGAGGCCTGCTCCTGCTGCTGGGCGAAGAGTCCGGGGGTCTGCTGGGCGGCGGCCACCGTGCCCTTCTGGTTGCCCTCCATGCTGTGCCCGAGCTGCGACAGGCCAGGGGTGAGGCTGGCCGCGGTGGCGCCGATCAGCAGCAGCGCGGCGACGAGTTGCCTGGCCAGCAGCTGGCTGGGCCCGGCGCCGGGCACCCGTCCGGCCAGTCCCACGCCGGACAGCGCGGCCTTGGCCTCCACGAGCACGCAGGCGGTGAACTGGGCCCAGGCGAGCCACACGATCACCGTCAGCACATGCAGGAAGGTCTGGACGGTGATCTCCTGCTGCAGCCACTGAAGACTCGGCGCCCCGTGCGGCAGCGGCCACCCGACCGTGACGGCGAGGGCGCCGGGCACGCCGACGACGAGCACGAGCAGGGCGAGGAACGCGAAGAACGCCTTGACGAAGTCCCCGAACGTACGCCGCCGCACGCGTACCGGCTGCGGTGTCCGATTCCTCGGGCCCGTCGGGCTTCCCGTCGAGCTTGATGTGCTGCGTCGCGCCATGGCGGGTGTCCTGGGTCGTGGGTGGTCGTATGTGGTCGTGGGTGGTCGTGGGTGGTCGTGGCTGGGAGGAACGAGGCGGGGCGGGTCGAGCGGGTGGATCCTAGGGAGATCCTATTGACTGGGACCGACACCGGCGAAGGTCCGCGGCGGCCGAACCCGGCGCACCGGCGGTCCCGTTCACCGGAGCACCGGTCCCCGAGCGCCGCCCCCGGCGGTCGTCATCGGTCTCCCGCGCCACGTCTTCTCCCCGTACGAACGTCATGACGCACCCCGGCCTCAGCCGACCTCGTTCCGCGCCGCCGCCCGGCCGTGCACGACCACGTTCCCGCCGTAGAACATTCCGGTGAACACCGGCTGGTAGGTCAACTGCACCTCGACCTCGACCTGTTGGGCGTCGGCCAGCACGCAGTGGGTCGCGGCGGTGTCGGCGCCCGTCATGTTCATCTCGCGGGCGAAGGTCTTCACCCGTGCGTCGCAGTTCTGGTAGTTGATCGGCGCCGCGCCGCCCGCGTTCTCGTAGAGGTTCTCCTTGTCTATGTCCTGGGCCGCGTAGCGGGCCGCCTGTTCCGCGATGTCGGCGGCGCGTTCCCGCTTGGAGATGGACATGCCGCCGTCGATCACGAAGGCGGACAAGGAGAGGAAGACGAGGGCGAAGATGATCACCGCGCCGGCGCCGGAACCCCGGTCGTCCAGCCCGGTCCGGCGCGCGGACCACCAGGCACGTACGGCTGTGCTCACGCCGACCTCCGGAACGGGTCGAGCGGCGAGCTGAAGCTCGACGCCAGCCGGGTCGGGATGTCCAGGCCCAGCATGGCCAGGCCCCGTACCTGGCAGCTCACCTCGACGGTGAAGATGGTGCCGGACACGAAGCCCTGGCTGGTCTGGACGACGGCGACCGGGCCGGAACAGATATCGGCCAGGTCCGCCTCGGCGGCCCTGCGGGCCTCGGCCATGGCGGTGCCGTGGTCCTTCTGGATCGAACCGGCGCGGGCCGCGTCCCGCGCGGCGCCGTCCAGCGCGCCCCGGCCGTCGACCAGTTGGCCGAAGGCGACCAGGACGAGGATGAACAGGATCATCACCGGCGCGAGGATCACGACCTCCACCGTGGACAGCCCCCGGTCGTCGCCCACGGCGTCACGGCCGCGCATTCAGTTGCCCCCTTCCGGCACGAACCGCTCCACCGGTCCGGAGGACTGCGCGTGCACGGTCAGGTCGAGGCCCGGGAAGACCGTGGGGATCCGCGCCGAGATCTCCACGCCCACCGTGCCCGCATCCGGCTGGAGCAGCTTCACGTCGGGCGCGACCACCAGCTGCGGGCCGAGCTGGCTGATGTAGGAGTCGACGACGTCACGGGCCTCGCCGCGCCAGGCGCCGGGCTGTTCGTCGGCGGTGGCGCGGGCCTTGCGGGCGCCCGCCTGCGCCGCCGCCTGGGCCACGTGGTCGGCGAAGAAGTACAGCGCGAACTGCACCGTCGCGAAGATCATGAAGAACAGGACGGGGGTGAGCAGCACGAACTCGATCGCGGTCATGCCCGAGTCACCGGTCTCGCCGCGCGCGGCCCGCGCACGGCGACGCGCCCATCTGCCCACGCCCACAAACAACCCCGTCATCCCCGTCGTGTCGCGCCGTATCGTCGTGTCGCGCCGTGTCTCCACGTCGCGCCGTATCGTCCTGTCGCACCGTGTCTCCACGTCGCACCGGACCTTCACGTCGCGCCGTGTCGTCGTGTCACGTCCTGCGGTGTGGCCCCGCCCCGTGCGCGCGGTCAGCAGGTCTTGCCCGCGTCCGCGCCCCTGATGCAGTCGCCGACCTTGTTAGCGCCGTCGCTCAGCGCGGTGTTGATGATCGCGGCCACCACACCGACGATCGCCACCACCACCGCGGAGATGATGACCCACTCGACGGCGGAGGCGCCACGGTCCAGTTCGCCGGAGCGGGCGCGCTGCACCCGGCCCTGCAAGAAGGTGACCAGGAAGTCCACCGCCGGGATTCCGGTGCGGACGGTGCGTTCAGTCATGGAGGTCGTCCTCTCGACTCAGCTCGACTCGGCTGACGGTCTGGGCAGTGGAAACAATGGAACGGAAGCAGCGAAGAAGCAGGTGGTTGCGTAGCCAGGTGAAGGCGCTGGATTCGGGTCGTAGGACTCGTCGTCGCCGGTCGGAGAGTTCACACCTGGAACACCCGCACGGCCGCAGGGAAGATCAGGAACACCAGGAACCCCGCGCACAGCAGCAGCTGCGCCACGAGCATCGACTGGGACTTCTCGCCCGCGCTGCCCTCGATCTCGGCGAGTTCGCGGTGCCGCATGGTCTCGGCGCGGGAGGCGAGCGACTCGCGCACCTTCGCGCCGTCGTCCGCGACCAGCGCCAGCGAGGCCGAGAGGTCCTTGAGTTCCTCCACGCCCAGCTCCTCCCCGAGTTGCCCGAGCGCCTGCCACTGGCTGATGCCGGTGATCCGGGCATCGGACAGGGCGCTGCGGATGCGCTGGTTGGCCCAGCCGTCGGAGACCTCGGCCGCCGCCATCAGCGCCTCGGGCAGACCCCGGCCGCCGGCCAGGCTCATCGACACCAGGTCCAGATACGCCCCGATGACCCGTCGCAGGTCCCGGCGCTTGTCGGCCGCGTCCCGCCGTACTTCGAGGTCGGGCAGGAAGAAGAAGAGTCCCGCGAACATCAGGGCCAGCCAGACCGGGATGACCGGGCTGCGGCCGAAGCCCAGCGTGTAGACCACCGCGAACAGGAACGGCCCGAAGAACAGCCCGGCCGTGGCCAGCAGCACCTTCGTCGCCAGGAACTTCTCCCAGCTGCGGTCCAGGACGGCGAGGTCGGCACGGAGCGAGCGCTGTTCCCAGCCCTGGTGCAGATAGAACTCGGAGACGCGGGCGCCGATCTCGGCGCGCAGCGCGCCGAAGCGTCCCGTGTCCTTCGACTGCCGCGCCGACTCGTACGCCGCGCCCCGTGCCCGCATCGCGTCGATCCGCGCGACCTGGGCGACCGCGCTCCGCCTGGACGGCATCAGGGCGCGGATGAGGGCGTAGACGCCCAGTCCGAAGACCACGCCGATCAGGATCGGCATCGTCAGGTTCACCGGCGTACACCTTCTTCCGACGGGAACGGCTGCGACGCGTGGGACTGGTGCGGCAGTGGGGCCTGCTGGCCGGGCTGCTGGGTACTCGTGGCCGCGCCGCGGGGCCGTACGAACTGCACCGACGACTCGTCGCGGACCAGGAAGCGTTCGGGCGTCTCGATCGTGGACAGCTTGCGCAGCCACCAGAAGCCGAGCGCGAACAGGGCGCAGACGACGGCGAGGACGAGTTGGCCGACCGGGCTGCCGTACGGCGAGACGAAGTCGCGGTTGAAGATGGCCAGTCCGAGGACGAACGCGATCGACACCGCGACCACGATCTGCACCGAGCGGCGCGTGGAGGCACGCTGGGCCATCACGCGCTGGCGCATGTCGACCTCCTCGCGCGCCGACTTGGCGAGCGCACCGAGGACCTGGCGCAGGCCGGGGCCGCGCAGCCGGGCGTTGAGGATCAGTGCGGCCACGATGATGTCCGCGGACGCGTCGTCGATCTCGTCGGCGAGCACCTGGAGCGCCTCCGGCAGCGGCGTACGGGAGCGCAGCCGGTCGACGAGGGCGTCGAGGTGGGGGCGCAGGACGGGGGCCGCGGCCCGTGCGGACGCCGGGATGGCCTGCTCCAGGCCGACCGCGCCGGCGATGGTGTCGCGCAGGGACTCCGTCCAGGAGGCCAGGGCCTCCACCCGGCGCATGGCCGCCCGCTCCTCCCCGGCGCCGCCGAACAGCCGGTCCCAGAAGAAGACGAGGACGCCGGCCGCGAGACCGGCCACCGCCCAGCGGGTCAGCAGCAGGACGGCGAGCCCGATGATCGCGGCGAGCGAGCCGCGCTGCCCGGCGAACCGGATCAGTTCGGCGGCCCGTTCGTTGGCCTTCTGCTTCTCGTGCGCCGGCTTGGCGGGCAGGCCGCGTACGGCGAGCATCAGCAGCGCGAGACCACCGCCGACGGCGACGCCGCTGCCGATCGAGTACAGGACGGTGGTGGAGAAGAGGCCGCCCATGGAGCCGAGCGAACCGAGGGCCGTACGGGTGACGGCGTCGCCGGCAGTCGCGGCGGTGGCAGTGGCAGTGGCACTGAAATAGGTCATGGTCACCCCCACGCCCCGTGCGGCTGGTAGCCGTAGGCCATCAGGTCCTCCAGGCAGGCTATGGGCGCGTGCGGCACGACCCGGCCGTCGGGCGTCTCGGCGAACACCTCGCTGGACAGCACCCGGCCGTCGACGCCGTTGACCTCGCGGACCGAGGTGACCACGCGCTGGAGCCGGCCGCCGGTGTGGAAGTTGTTGCGCCGCTGGACGAAGACGACGAAGTTCACGGCGCCCGCGATCAGCATCTGGCTGGCCTCGATGGGCAGCCGCTCGGACGCCTGCAACGCGTACGTGGAAATACGGTTGAAGACCTCGCTGGAGCTGTTGGCGTGGATCGTGGAGAGCGAGCCGTCGTTGCCCTGCGACATCGCGTTGAGCATGGTGACGATCTCGTCGCCCAGCACCTCACCGACGATCACCCGGGACGGGTTCATGCGCAGCGAGCGGCGGACCAGTTCGGCCATGCTGATGGTGCCCTGGCCCTCGGAGTTGGGCAGTCGTTCCTCGAACGCCACCACGTTGGGGTGGAGGTCGGTGAAGGTGTCGAGCCCGAGTTCCAGGGCGCGTTCGACGGTGATGAGCCGCTCGCCCGGCGGGATCTCGTTGGCGAGGGCGCGCAGCAGGGTCGTCTTGCCCGCGTTGGTGGCCCCCGCGATCATGATGTTCTTGCGGGCGCGGACGGCGCAGGCGAGGAAGTGGCCCAGCTCCGGGCCCAGGGTGCCGTTGCCGACGAGGTCGGAGATGAACACCTTGCCCATGCGCGCCCGACGGATGGACAGCGCGGGCCGCCGGGCGACGTCCATGACGGCCGAGAGCCGGGAGCCGTCGGGCAGTCGCAGGTCGAGCTGCGGGTTGGCGGAGTCGAAGGGCCGGGAGGACAGACCGGAGTAGGCGCCCAGCACCTGGATCAGCTCGATCAGTTCCTCGTCGGTCTCGGCGACGGGCTCGCCCTTGACCTCGTGCCCGTCCGAGTAGCCGACGAAGACCTGGTCGCAGCCGTTGATGTCGATGTTCTCGACATCGGGGTCGTCCAGCAGGGGCTGGAGCCGGCCCACGCCGAAGAGAGCGGCGTGCACGGCGGCCGCGTACTGCTCCTCGGTCTCGGCGTCCAGCGGCGTACGGCCCGCGTTGATCTCGGTGCGGGCGTACTCCTCCAGGATCTGCGCTATGACCGCGCGGGCGTACTGCCGCTCGTCCTCCGTGGACATCGGCGATACGCCGTTCACCTGGTCCTGACGGCGCTGCTCGGCGATGCGGTCGCCGGCGTCCTGCCGGAACCGCTTGACCAACTGATGGTCGACAGCGGTCACCGGCCGGCCCCCGCGTGACCCTGCTGGGGCGGCTGACCCTGTTGCTGGCCCTGATGCGGTTGCTGCTGACCCTGCTGGCCCTGATGCGGTTGCTGCTGACCCTGCTGGCCCTGATGCGGTTGCTGCTGACCCTGATACTGCTGGTGCTGGGCCTGATGCTGCTGTTGCTGACCCTGGTGCTGGGGCGGCCGGCCCTGATACTGGGCCTGCTGCTGGGACTGGTGCGCCTGCTGGGCCTGGGCGGAGGCGGCCCACGCGGCGCCGTACTGCTGGTACAGGTCGGCGGTGACCTTGCGGGCCGAACGGATCAGCAGCGACTTGTCCAGACGCCCCCGCTTGCGGCCGGCCAACTGCTCGGCGCCGGACGGATCGTCGGCGAGCGTGCCGACGACCCGGGCGCCGGTCTGGGCGTGCACCAGCATGTCGTTGACCTGGCCGGCGAGCTTTGCGGAACTGCTCGGGTCGGCGATCAGGACGACGCCGATGAGCGGCGTGGCGAGGGTCGCGGCGCCGCGCGGACCGCCGTGCAGCTTGACGGAGAGTGCGGCGGCGCGGTCCCGGACCCGGGCCAGCGACTCGGGCTCGGTGCGCGCGACGAGCAGGACGAGCGCCGCGTGCGGGAACAGTTCCACGGCCGGGGTGTCGCCGCTGATGCGTCCGCAGTCGGCGAGGACGTCGGCGGGCGCGTTCGGGGAGTCGGCCAGGGAGGCGAAGGCGTGCCCGAGGGTGGGCCACAGCCCGGCCAGCCCGGCGGCCTGCTCGGCGATACCGAGCCCGACCAGCACTTCGAGCCCCCCGCTCAGCGGCTGCACATGGTCCCAGAGCTGGTCGGGTACGAGCCCGCGCCGGGCCGTGGCCGCTATGGACAGCATGCCGGTGTTCGGGTTGAGCGGCCCGCCGTGCGCGGCGGCACTGCGGTAGACCAGGTCACCGCCGGCCGGGTCGGCCTCGGCGAGCAGCGCGCGCCTCGGCCAGACGGCCGCGAGCGCGACGGCGGCGGTGGTGACGCCGGGGGAACCCTTGTCGGCGGCGATTGCGATGAGCGCCATGGGGTGGGTGCCGCCTTCTAGTTGCCGGTGCCGGGAACTCGCACGACGGCCACCGCGTTGGCGGACGCGGCACGTGCCACGGCGGCGGCGTCGGCCTCGTCGACGAGCAGGGTCAGCGAGAGGTTGCCGGTGCTGACGGTGGCGTCGCTGCCGTCGGACTTCGAACTGACCCGCGCGTTGCCGACGATGAGCCCGTCGGAGGAACTCCCGGCCGAGTCGGCCGAGTTGCCCGGGTTCGAGCCGCCGGAGGGGACACTGTAGACGGCGACGGTGTCACCGGCCTTGATGTCGGCCGGGTACTGGCCCTGCTTGAGGGAGACGCCGACGGACGCCTTCCCCTTGGGGAGGGAGTCACCCGCGGCGAACATCTGCCCCACCACGACCGACCCCTGGTAGATGGTGGACTTGGCCTTGAGGGTCTTGAGGGTGTCGAGCTGGTCCCAGCGGACGTAGTCGATGCCGTCGTCGGCGGCGACCATCACGGAGGTCACACCGCCGTCCTTGACGGACTCGCCGGCCGCGATCTCCTTGGTCACCTTGATGACCTCGATCCGGTCCCCGGCACGCAGCACGAGCGTCGTGGCACCCAGCGCGCCCAGCAGGATCAGCAGTACGGCGAGCGCGGCCAACGCCGGTTTGCGCTCACGAGGCGGAGTGGGCAGCCGGTCACCGACCGACGGCTGAGCCGGAGCAGCGGCACGACCCG
Source organism: Streptomyces sp. NPDC006012 (assembly GCF_042871185.1). Lineage (NCBI taxonomy): Bacteria > Bacillati > Actinomycetota > Actinomycetes > Kitasatosporales > Streptomycetaceae > Streptomyces > Streptomyces sp. NPDC006012. The sequence continues at coordinate 96,258 of NZ_JBIAIE010000003.1, read as the reverse complement.
CGCCCGCCCCCGTACGCTCCTGGATCTTCACGCAACCGCTCCCCGTACGTGCAAGAAATGTCTGCCAAGTTGCCAACAAACGCGGACACTTCACCCCCGACGCTCGCGTGAAAAACGCGAGACGTGCTGAACGCACCGCCCCAGCCGGGCAATTACCCAGCACCAGAGTGAGTGTCAAGCGAACGCACCGTATCAGCCGTGCATAAGCCCCTCAAGGCACTCGCCACGTGCGCGAACCCGCCCGGAACACGGTTGCGCTCCGCAACGACCGTCGAACGCACAGCAGTTGAACCAAGGGGCTACGGAGCCTACTGCCTGTGCACGGGCGAACACCCGACAATCCCACCGCCGGACAAGCGCTCACCTGGAAGACACGATGCCTGCACGTTTCACTCACGCGAGGTTCGGGTGATACCCCACCATCCGTACGGAGAACCTCCGCCGGCCCACGTCACTCCACCGCCCGACGCCGCTCCAACCTGGCGGAACCTCCAACCCCAGGGATACCGTCAGTGCCCTTGACAGTCTTCATGTCTCAACGGGGAGCCCACAGTGATGCGCCGCTCTGCGCCAATTGCCGCCGCGGTTACCGCAACCGCAAGTCTGTTGCTGACGGGGTGTGGTGGGGGTGGTTCAGGCACGGGCGGGGGGAAGATCGCGGGGGCCGACACGGGCAGTTCGAAGACGTCCGCAGCACCGAGCGCGGACGCCGCCGCCGGCCGTCCCAAGATCACACTCCCGAACGATCTGCAGGACGCGTTCGAGGGGTGGAAGACGGGCGACGCAACCGAGAACGCGGTCCTGGCCGACGTGGCACAGCGGATCGACGCCACCAACTACGCCATCACCCAGGGCAATGCGGAGCAGCCGGAGCTCGGCTTCTACTACAGCGGCACCGCCCTGGCCGACGCCAAGGACTGGGTTCAGTCCATCGCCAAGGACGGCTACTCCATCACCGGAACAAATCGCTACTACGACGCAAAGATCGAGGTCTTCGACTCCACTTCAGCAGGTGTCGTCTACTGCGAGGACCAGAGCAGGGCGTATGCCAAGGACCGGAAATCCGGGAAGGTCCACAAGACCGCAGTGACCGACCAGTCCTACGTCCTCTACTCGACCAGGGTGCAAAAGAACAAACAGGGTGTCTGGCAGGCAACCAAGCTGACTTCCCAGAGGGGCCACAAGTCATGCACTCCGTGATCTCATGCAGCAGGATCGCGACGGTGGGTTTCCTCGCCGGGTCCCTCATGCTCACTGCACCAGGAACCGCCTTCGCGGACTGGCCCCCGAGCAGCGGCACACAAGGGCACACTGAGCAGTCCGGAGGCACCGACGGAGGAGGCCTGACCTCCAGGGTCACCTACTCCGGTTCGGTACGCGGGACCGGAAGCAACGCGCACGTGCGGCCAGTGACGAACTGGAGCCCACCCGCATGCTGGTACGAGCCGAGAAGCGCCGCGGACTTCTCGAAGTACGTCGAGAACATGTACACGGAAACGATCAATACGCCGGGACAGCACAGCTACGCCAAGGCGTCCGTCGGCATGTTCCGCAACGACTACAAGGACGGCACGTACAAGAACTACAACCTCGACATACAGGACGAGGGCAACTGGTGGGTCGCCGTCGTCGACGAGGACCGGTGGATGGAACCGGCAGCCCAGGACTGCAACAAGCAGCCCTTCTGGGTGGAGAACGGCGACACGCCGCCCGTGGACAACGCGATCACCCCCCAGATCCTCGCCGAACTCGCCTACAACCGCGTCCAGCTCCCCGCCACCGAGGTGAGCCTGGCGCCGCAGGGCACCACCAAAGTCAATCTGCCCACCTGGGCCTGGCTCGACAAAGCCACGTTCAGGCCGGTCTCCGTGACCGCCGCCCTCGATGTCGGCGGCATTCGCATCCAGGCCACGACCACCGCGAAACCAGTCGCGCTCAGGCTCGAACCCGGCACTCCGGACGCTACGACCCACCCAGATTCGGGCGCATGCACGCTCAACGCCGACGACTCCGTCGGAGAGCCCTACGCGAAGGGCAAGGCCGACCGGACCCCGCCCTGCGGCGTCACCTACCTGCGGTCCTCCGGGAACGGAACCTACAAGCTACGGGCAACGGTGACCTGGCAGATCACCTGGACGGGCACGGGCAACCCCGGCCCGAAGAGGCTCCCTGACGGCACGTTCGGCAACGACCAGGCCGTCACCGTCCAGGAGATCCAGTCCGTCAACCGCTGAGGACCTGCCCACCAGCTGGGCGACGTCGGCACACGACGGGCCCGTGACCGGAGAGCGAAGACCGGAAGACGACATGAGCGACCTGCGCCTCGAAGACACCGTCTTCGAACACCTGAAGAAGACCTTCTCCACCATCAGCGACCGCATGGAGGACGCCCGCCGCAGCCTGCGCGGCACCGATGCCTCGGCCGTCGGCGAGAGCAAACTCATCGACGACGTGCAGGACTTCGCCGACGACTGGGGCTACGGCATCAAACAGCTCGGCAAGCACACCCAGGGCGCCGTGAAGATGATCAACACGATCGGCGACACCTTCGACAAGCTCGACCAGGAACTCGCCGAATCATTCAAGGTCAAGAAGAAGGGCAAGTGACGTGACCGGCAAGCGGCCCTCCTTCCCGCGCATAGGCTGGGACCCCACCCCCGGGGACGTGATCGACACCCGGGAACTCGCCAAGCGGCTCGGCAACCTGGCCGGCGAACTCGGCACCGCGGTACACGAACTCGAACGCATCGAATGCGGCGCCTGGAAGGGCAAGACCGCGGTCGCATTCACCGAGTACATCGGCGAGGACGTCACCCCTCTCATCCGCAAGAGCTACGAATCGTTCGACAAGGCGTCCCGGGCCCTTTACCGATGGGCGGGAGAGCTCCAGGACTTCCAGGACGAAGCGGACCGGCTCGAAAAGCTCGCCGGTGAAAAACTCGACGCCCAGGACAAGGCAAAAGGCGAGGCCGGCAGCGACGGCAGCGAAGAACTCGGCAAAGCCTCCGGCGCCGTCGACGAGGTCATCACCAAGGTCCACGATCTCGAAGACCGCTACAAGCAAGCCGCCCACAAGATAGGCAAGGAACTCGACAAGGCCGCGGACATAGCCCCCGACGAGCCCGGCTTCTGGGACAAACTCGGCAAGGGCATAGCGGACGCCTGGGACGCCACCGGCGACTGGCTGAAGGACCACGCCGACCTGATCAAAACGATCGGCGACGTCCTCAGCAACGCGTCCGCGGTACTGGGCATGCTGGCCATCGCCACCCTCCCCTTCCCCCCACTCGCCGCCATCTTCGGCACGGCCGCCCTCATCGGCAGCGGACTGGCCCTGGCTGCCCATGGCGTCGCCATGGCCGCCGGGGCGGATGTGAGTTGGATGACGCTGGGGACCGATGCCCTCGGATTGATGCCGGGAATCGGGATGTTCGGGAAGGGGGTCAAGGTCGCCGGTGCGACCGCCAAGGGTGCCCGTGGTGCTGCGGCGGCCAAGGCCGCCCTGCTGGGCAAGGGGTTCCAGGTTACAAATCTCGGTAAATCACGCATCCTGATGTCCATGGGGGCAGCCTCGAAGGACCTCAAGGAGGGATTTGGGCTGGCCGGCTTGGTAAAGATCGGCGGAAAGTCAGAATTCACCTACGAGGTTGCACATGCAAGTAGTGGCCTGGCATCACGCATGGGGGGTCTCGTCAGCGCCGGTTACCACGAAGGGCAGTGGATCGGCACCAAGGGAATCAATACCCTGACAAAATTTCACGTGGATCCGATAGGCAACATGGGCAGGGCCATCGACGGCAGCCTCAAAATCGCCCCCAAAGTCATCACCAACATCAAGGACGCCGTCTCCGGCGATTAGCCTTACACCTCCGAAGCCAGACCGTGACCACGCACCGGAACATGGACGGCAGAGGGCGTCACGGAGACGGACCACTGGGTCAGAACGCAGGGAGTGCATACCGAGATGAACATCTGGCAGCCCGAACCGGGGGAAACACTGCTCGCCCGCGCTCCCGTCACCTACGCAACGGGCGCCGCAATGAGCGTCCGAGGCATGCGCTGGTTCCGTGACACCGACCGCAATGACATCCAGCACGAGCTTCCCGGCTGGCCCGAAGGCCCCTCCTACGCAGCCCGTTCGGCAGGCGGCACAGCAGCCCTGAAGTCTCTCAAGGGGGCCGGAATGGTGGTGGGGACGGCCTTCATGGCCCTCCTCAGCGCTGCGGGCGGCAACATCGCGGGCCCCTCAGACAACTCCGGCTCCGACACGCCGGACGAACCCGCGGACGAGGTCGAGGACTTCCCGGTCATGTGGGCCGCACCCGGCAGCATCGCCCGCACCCTGCCCTGGCAACTCGACCCCGGACGCACCGACCAGAAACACCAACTCACCCACGCGATCGTCACCGACCGCAGACTCGTCGTCGTCGAACTGCCCTACGACAAGAAGAACGACGAGGCGATCGACGACGAGGTCCTCTGGCAGTGCCCACGCACCGACATCAGCAAAATTGAACTCAAGGACTTCAGGGACGGCCACGACTTCAAAGTCGTCTTCATGGACGGCTCATGGTCCAGACTAACGTCCACTTCACGCAGGAAGCTGACACGTTACCTGGAGATCACTCCTGAGCTGCTCCCACTTGATTCCCTTACCTCACAACAGCGAACAGTTGTCTCGGCGTTCGCGGCCGAGGTCAACATGCCGGATTCCGTGTCTCCTATCATCACGCGCAATCCATGCGGACACTACATCGTCGACATCCTGCTGCCGAGTCGGTTCACTTCCATTTTCGGAGCCTCGGAACAGAGCCTCGTCATGGACGAAAAAGGTCAGGAAGTCGACCCCAGGGAATACCACCCTGAAGACCTCTGAACCCACCGGCACACCACACTCGAAACGGCCCGCACCCCATGTCTCCCTCTGCCGATCCCACCGCTCTCCTTCCCGCGCCCCTTCCCTCGACGGATCCACCGCCCGTCTGGTTCCTGGCCCCCGAGGGCTTCTTCGCACTACCCCTCGCCGACAGCCCCGACGAGCGTGCGGCTCGAGCGCACTCCTTCGTGCGGGACCTCTACTCCCGCGGCGACGAAACCGTCTGGGGACCCGCCGCCCCGTACTACTCGGCCATCGCCGAACTCATGCAGGACACCGGCGTCTCCTACGCCGCGATGGGCCTGTTCTCCACCTCCGAGGAGGAACGCACCCCAGAGGGCGACATAGCCAGGCACGACCTCTCCGGCGGCGCTGCCCAGTGCGCTTTCACCCTGGCCGCGATACCCACGGACCAGGCGGAGGCCGACACCGATGTCGTAGCACAGGGAATCCTCGCGGCCCTTTCCGCGGACCGGTACAACGAGGTCGACTGGCTCGACCTCCCCTGCGGCCCGGCCGTGTCATGCGTCAGCTGGCGTCAGCTGAACCTCAACCCCGCCATGACGGCGAGCGGCGAGGCCACGGAACTCGTCACCGCCCAGATCCAGGTCCACATACCGTTCCCGACGGGCCCGTTCACAGCCGTCTTCACGCTTTTCACCGCCTCCGTGGATCAGTGGAGCCAGTTCGTCGAGATGATGGGGGGGATTCTTCAGACGGTTTCTTTCGCGGATCCCACGGAGGACTTGGCGCTCCTTGCGTCGGCCGAGGAAGCCTGAGAGCCGGAGCGACGCCGGCCATGAAGCGGAATCCCGGTGTGCAAGCAGGGCAGGCGCCCCCTGCTACTCCGGCCCCTCACTGTCCGGCGACACGTCGACCTCCGGATACGCGACGAAGGTGCCCTTCGCCGGGAGAGTGACGACGAGGCCGCGTTCACGGAGTTCACGCGTGGCACGACGGGCGGTCAGGTGCGCGACACCGTATTCCGCGGCGAGATCACGCTCGCCCGGCAATCGGGCGCCAGGTCGTAGCTCTCCCCTGGCAATCCGCTCGGCGATGTGATCGGCCATCTGCATGTAGACGTACGCGATCTTGTTCGGGTCGATCGGCGACTGCCCTGAATCCGGCGTCATATCGAACAACGTACGACACCACTCAGTCCCACGGATCAGTGGAGTGCGGCTAACCGCTATACACCTCCCATATGCACCCTGTAGCGTGGTCCCCTCACAGACCCCGGCGACGGAGGGAAGCCGTCCCGGGGCACGGCCAACGCTGAATCGGAGCGTCGACATGCCGGACTTTATCGTCCGCCTCCTCACCTGGGCGCTGAGCGTCTGCACCCCAAGCCCTCAGGGCCGCCACCGCCGTGGTGCACCCCCGCCCCTGCGTTTCATCCCCGTCCCGCCTCCCCGCTTCACCGATCCCCTCGACGGCAACGCATCCCGCCTCGTACGCCCCTACGTCCTGGACCCCGCCGAACACCACCGCCAACGCGAACGCCGCCGGGCCGCCAGCCTCGCCACCCTCGGAATCGACGTAGGCCCGAAGCACATCCATGGCGTACGCGTACCAGCGGCCGGCCAATGACGCGCCCCGCCATGCGCATGTGCGCGCGCTGCGACCGCTCGACGGACGAACCGGTCCTGATCCACGAGGTCCACGCCCCAACGGGCCCGGGCTTCAACGTCTACGCATGCCCGGAATGCGCTGCCCGCTACTCACCCGGGGCAGACACGCACGAACTCCTGGATCCCACACATCGCCGCTCCCGCCTCACCCTCCGGGTCTACAGGATCAACACTGAGGGCACAGTGACCGACGACCGCGGCAGGGTCGAGGTCTTGGCCGGCGGTCACGGGGAACCGGTGCCATTCACATCGGCGTATCCACCGTGCTCCTGCCCGAGATGCACAGCTGCGCGATAGCAAAACGAACAAGCGACCAACGACAGCTCCGGACATGGCACTCGACCACGCCCGGAGCTGTCATCCGTTCGAGCACATTCAAGCCACGAGGCACTCCCGGAAGGATCCCTTACGCCTGAATTGCCCATGAGCGTGGGGAAGTTCGTCCTGGCAGAAGCGGGAACCCTACCGATACCGTTGGGCTCTTGACTGGAATTTTGTCTCACGGGGAGCCACAGTGAAGCGCCGCACCTTGCCAGTTGCTGTCGCGATTGGCGCGACGACAGTCCTTCTTCTGACCGCATGTGGCGGCAATGACGACGGAACGAAGGCAAACGACAAGATCGCCGGCGCCGATACCGGCGACGCCAAGACGTCGACCACGCCAAGCCCGAGCGCCTCGGACACGGTCAAGCGCCCAGATCTGACGTTGCCCAACGGCGTCAGCGACGTCTTTGAGAGTTGGCGCACGGGCGACACGACCAAGGACGCGGTCCTCGCCGATGCCGCGAGGGCACAGACCGCGATGAACGACGCCATCGTCAAAGGCAAGACGGACACACAAGGTCTGACTTTTTATTACCAGGGCAAGGCTCTGACGTCATCAGTGGCATGGGTCCAGAAATGGCTGGATGCCGGCCTCACCTACACCGGCACCACACGCTACTTCAATCCGAAGGTCGATCTGTTCGACAGCAAGTCCGCAGGCGTCTCGTTCTGTTCTGACGAATCAAAGGCATACAACAAGAACCGCAAGACCGACGTAGTCGACAAGTCGCCAGCAGATGACGATTCGTACGTGTTGTACAACACCCGGCTGGAAAAGACCGAGCATGGCATCTGGCAGACGACCGATGGCACATCCGTCAGGGGGAGTAAGTCGTGCGTCCAGTGATTAACTTACGCCCGGTTATTTCAGTCTGCATGCTCGCTGCCACCTGCGTACTCGCCGCACCTACCGTAGCCTTCGCCAAAGACCCCGGCGGCTCGCAGTTCGACGTCGGAGGCAACAATGAAAAGAACGGAGGTAAGACTCTAGAGTCACACATCGTCTACAGCGGTTCGATTAAGGGGAGCACAGGACACACTTCCAACGGATTTACGCCCGTTGGCGACTGGTCCCCGCCTGCCTGCTGGTACGAGCCCAAATGGAATCCGGCCCAATTCTCCGAGGCGTTCCGGAGTCAGTGGGACATCCCGCATGCCAGTGGCGTCGGCGAAGCCTACGCGATGGCAAAAGACCATTACATCAATGGCCAACCATACAAGGACTTCAACAAGTCTCAGACCGGGAAGGGCCTCTGGTGGGACGCGGTCCGAGACAAGAAACGGGAGGAATCAGGAGATCCGGCTGCCTTCGCCTGTGACACGGCAACCTTCTGGGTCGAGAACGGAAAGACACCCACGGTAGAGAATGCCGTAACCCCGGAAATCCTGGCCGAGCTCGCCTACAATCGGATCAACGTTCCCGACACGCAAATCAAGCTCGCCCCTGCGGAAATCACAAAGGTCAACCTCGCAACCTGGGCATGGCTCGACAAGGCCAAGTTCAACGAAGTCTCGGTCACGGCCTCGCTCGATGTCGGCGGTGTGAACATCCAAGCCACGACCACGGCCAAACCCATCTCTCTCAAGCTGGAGCCTGGTACCGGGGACGTTGAGCTCTACCCACCTTCCGGCGAGTGTGTCATGAACGACGACAATTCCATTGGTGAACCGTACGCGAAGGGAAAAGCTGACAAGATCCCGTCCTGCGGTGTCAAATATCTGCGCTCGTCCGGAAACGGCACCTTCGAGTTACGGGCAACCATCACCTGGGAGGTCAGTTGGACCGGAACCGGAGGTGTCGGCGGCAACCTGCCCAACGGCACGTTCGGGTCGACTCAGGCTGTCACCGTCCAAGAGATCCAGTCCGTCAACCGCTGACTAGGGTTGGCGTCACACGCGTTGCCGACTCGCTCTGGCGAAGCGGTAACCAACCCGATACCTTTGGACGCTTGCCCGAGTCTTTGTGACACGGGGAGCTAATCACAACGCACTCTTCGCCGGTCGCTGCTGACCCTTCCTCAGGTGCAGCGCAGGGAGGCTGAACCACCCACATGGCAGACGACTCGGACCTCATCGTCAACGTCGATCTACTGGTCGAATCAGAGTCCCGGCTAAAGGGAATCCAGAAGGAACTCAAGAACCTCGATCACCGGAAAGATGACATGCACCCTTACTGGGGTAGCGGAGAAATCGCCGACAAAATGGACGATTTCGTGGAAAACTGGGACGACTACCGGACGAAAATGCTGGAGAGCATCAAAACTGTAGGAGAACTGGTGAAGTCCACGATCGACGGCTTCACCGGTCTGGATGCCCAACTCGCCAATGAGCTGCGTAAGGCGAGGAGGGCGAAGAAGTGAGCGCTACGTCGAAGCCTCGTCCCCGTGACTGGCACCCACTCGCCGATTCCGATCCAGTGCCGGGTGATCCGGAGGAGATCCGCGATGAAGTGAAGCACATGATCTCAGTCGCGCAGAGCCTACGCGCGCAGGCCAAGCTGCTTGGCGAAATCAAGAACGACAACGAACTAAGGGGCAAGTACGCCGACAAGCTGCGTGAAGAATCGCAAGTACTGGAGAAGCACTTAGGTGAGGTTGCCGAGCGTTACGAACATGTACACGGCCACCTGACCAAGTGGGCAACTGAGCTAGAGGAATTGCAGTCGGACGCCGATAGGGTCCTGACCAACGCGAAAAAGGAACAGGAAGAGATAGAGGCTGAAAAAGCCAAGAAAGAGTCCCATCCCAAAGATGTACCACACCCTTCGGAGAGTGGAACAGAAGGCGACCCGTTGCGGATATTCCGCGACCAGTTGGACCGTATCGTGGGAGACCGTGATGATCGCGCAGCATATTATGCGCGCAAAATCGGCGAGCAGTTGGGCGATGGCATCAAGGACAGCACGTGGGACAACGTCAAAGGATGGGTCCACGATCACGCGAAAGAAATCAAGATCGTCCTCGACGCACTGGGCTGGGTGGCGACGATCGCCGGAATTGTTGCCATCTGGATTCCTGGGTTGAACCTCCTAGTGCTGGGGATCGCCATTGTAACCATCCTGGCCAGGTCCATGCTGGTTGCGACCGGCGATGCGTCATGGACCGACCTGGCATTCGACGTCGGTGGCTTGCTCCTGATGGGTGTCGGTCGCGGTGGCCTATCTGCGCTGAAAGGCGCCAACAAGGTAACGAGTGCTGCCGCCCAAACCACCCGAACCGCCGGACTCAAGGCGGGGCTTAGGGCACATAAGCCAGCACTGGACGATCTGAGCAAGGCCATGGCAAATTCCCAGGACGATGTGTCCCGGAGATTTTTCTCGGACCTGCGTAATTACACCTTGAAGAAGATCTCCAGAGATGTCGGCTTGGTCGCAAAGGGGCCGACTGAGGTATCCACGATGTCCAAATGGATACACCTGGGGGACGACGAGGCCGCTGGCCTGTTCGGACAGCTTCGCGCCAACAGGACTGCTTTCCCTGATGCCGTGGCCGGCGAAGCCTCCAAGGTCGGACATGCGGGCTATGCGGCGGCGATGACGGCCGCATACGGCGGCATGGGCGTCGATGTTGTCGACAAGGCATTGAGTCAGAGTGATTCCATCGGCTGGCTGGCCGAGAATGGCCTGCTTCCTGGCGACAAGCCCTACAACGAGGACTACAACACGTGGAAGGGCAGCGGCTGGATGCCTGCCCCGGACACCCACTGGTGACCCGCACCCGCTGGCTACGGCAGCAAACATGGCAGAAGGAGCAGGGCAAATGGCCGAATCCCTAAAAGAACAGTTGGGCACTGGTCCGAATTTCAGGGTACGGGTTACCATCATCGGTGCCCTCGTATCCATCCTCCCATTTATTTTGATTTCGTTCCTGATCCCAGACTCAAGTCGCCAAATCCTATTCTGGATCTATCGGTTCCTGCTGTCTGGTTGTTTGTTCTATCTCCTTTGGATCTTGATCAAGAACCCCACGCCCAGCAAGCGCCCACCGCTTCTTACGCGAGACCTTGCCATGGGCTGGGCCCTCCTGCTACCCAGCCTCATCAGTTCGTTCTGGCCGGGAATCATCGGTGCTCCCCTGCTCACTGTGCTCGTCGGCGCGACCTGGGTCGCAGAAAAGATTCGGAACCGAAGTGTCGCTTCCTGAGAGCTCCGCTAAATTGGCCCGCGTTCCGACGGGATTCAATGTCGTTCCTCCTCCAGGATGGGATATTATTCCTCTCCAGAACGGAACAGACGAGGCGATTCGAAAAATCGTCAATAAATCCGTTCTACAGCTACCGCCGGGGTTCCCGAAAGACGATATTCCCAAGGCGCGATTGCGACTCATCAAAGAGTTGAAAGAAACAGTTCGGCAGGCACGCAAGTCCAACGGCCTGTCGCTCTATCTTCCCATCGAGCGAATCCACGGAATGATCATCCCGGCTTCATTTGTCGCGTCAGAGCCATTACACGCGCAAGTCGGCGACGTAGACTCTAGGGATTTGCTAATCAATATTGCCCAGAACGCGGATATTTCATCGGCTCGAGAACTCGACGAAATAGCGGCCGTACGCACCCTGCAGAAGCTTCCCCCCGCCCCGGACAAGGGAGTTGAAGTTCCGTCCTGGCGGGTGCAGTACGTCGTACCGATTCCCAACAGCACCCCCGCGAGATTGATGACATTCACCTTCAGTACGTTGATCGTACCCGATATGGATATCAAGTTCGCCGAAACCCTCGTCGAGTTGTTCGATGCCGTGATGACTACATTTCGCTGGAGTTACGCATGATAATTGTTGAGACCGATTCGGACCCGGCACACTGGTTCCACATGCCTCTGACCGGCAACAAGTCAGAGTTCGCGCATTGGTTGGATCTGCAACTAGAAGCAAGCGCCCGGCTGCACCAGCGCAAGCTTGGCTGGCGTGAAAAGCGCCAGATGAAGAAATTTCTTGAAGGATCGGCAGACATGCTGCATAACCGCATCGAAGCCGATCAGGCATTTCTTTTCGGTCCGATTCCGCCCCAGGCGGCACCGCTAGTCCTCTTCACCAAGCAGGTCGCCTGCGACGAGGAGCACACGGACCTGCATCTGAGCATGCTGGCCGAGCCTGACCCCAGTACTGCCGCAGCCAGTGACCGCGTTGAAACCGTGCCCTTCACCTCGCCTCATTTCGGTGAAGGACTGCGCTGTCTGCGCAGTTGGACCGGCCCTGGCGGCGGCCTGATGCTTTCTGTCGCCTACGCGTGGAACGACCCGACGCACAACATCGATCTGCTACTCAAGGGGCACTACGACGACCCGGCCCTCCTCGAAGCATCCTTCGAGGCTATCGACGAATTCGCCCGTAGCATCCGGCCCAGCAAAACCGTCTGACGGGCCTGACACGACACAGCGGCGTATGTCAGCAGCCCATTTACGGATTTCAGAAGTTTTTGCGCCCTGAAGACGTTGTCTTGCCGGTCGGAGGAGCCTTTCTGAACCGAGGATTTGCGCATCTCGCGCCGTTTCTGCTCGGCAGACCGCCGACTGGTGACCTGGACGAGGCGAGGGTGCAACACCGAGAAGCTGCAAGGCATGGCACGCGGCGCGTCCCCAGAGGCACGCGCCGCACCGAGCCATACCGCTGCGGGGTGAGACCTACCTGCTCTTGGCCGACTTCGCCAGTTCCTCGTCGATCTGCTCGAACTTGTCCGCAGCCGTCGTCAGGTAGTCGCCCATGCCGTCCAGGCCGTCCAGCGTGTCCTTCGTCCCCCGTACGAACTCGTCGAAGTTCTCGTCGAACGCCTTCGACGAGCTCTTGGTGACATAGCCGGACTCGACCAGGTTCGCGATGTACTTGCGCAGGCCGTCCAGTTTCTCCTGGAGCTTTTCCTTCTCCTTGACGACATGCTTGGCTGCATCCCGCATGTCCTGGTATGTGACGTCAAGGTCCTTGGCCATGAAGCTGCTCCCTCTTCAAAACGCCGCAGGGCCAACCCCCGTGGCTCCCTGTGTGCGGACGAGACGGCTGGTAGACATGGTTCCGCCGGTGCGATCGTCCGCTCTTGCGACTGCAGCTTACGGGGGTCAACTGAGCGGCCACATCCCCGAATCGGGAACCGAATCCCGGAGCGGATCCGGAACGCGATCCGGGAGCGGGGCCGGGTGGGCTCGGGCGTGGCGCGTTGCCATCGGGAAGGGTTCGCTTCCCCATTGCCCCGTCCGGGCGCCGAGCGGATATCGTCACTTCGACTGTGACCTGCGGGAGGGAAGCGGGCACGGGGGGCTTGGGGAGGACAAGCGTGCGCCTGACTCTGACCGTCGTCGATCCGTTCGGCGGGGATTCCGCCGATGTCGTACTCGATGCCGACCCCGAGTCCAGCGTCGGGGACATCGCCGTGGAACTGGCCAAGCACGTCGGGGTCAGTGGTGCGCAGGTCATTCCGATCGGGCATCAAGCGGTTCCGGCGGGCGGTGCGCCGCTCGTGTACGTGGACGGGTACGGCGTCGATCCCGGTGCCACCGTGGTCGGTTCGCCGCTGCGGGACGGGGCCGTCGTCAGCCTTCAGGATCCCGCCGGCTGCCTGCCCGGCGAGCCGACCGGCCTGGTGGAACTGCGGGTGGTGGGCGGGCCGGTCGCCGGGTTCGTGCACCGGCTCGGGGTGGGGCGGTACGACATCGGCAGCGGGCCGGCCTCGTACATCCGTATCGACGATCCCGAACTCGACGCCCGTGCCCTCACCTTGTCAGTTGCAACCGATGGCACCTGCCAGGTCGCCGTGCACGCCGACAAGGACGCCGTCACCCTCGACGGGAAGAAGATCTCCGAGGGCGACGGCGCCGGGGTCTGGCCGCTCGGTGGGCAGATCGCCGTCGGCAACTCGCTGCTCGAACTGGGGCGTTACAGCCCGCCCAACGCCGCGCTGAAGTGGTCGGACGACGGGGTCGGGCTCGACTACAACCGGCCGCCCCGGCTGCGTCCGCCGGACCGGCAGACCAAGTTCCGGCTGCCGAGCCCGCCCCGGGAGTACGAGGCCCGGCCGCTGCCCTGGCTGATGGCGCTGACGCCGCTCGTGGCGTCGGTCGTCTCCGTGCTGATCTTTCACCGCTGGTACTACCTGATCATGGCGGGGCTCAGTCCCATCATGCTGTTCGCCAACTACTTCATGGACAAGAAGCACGGGCGCAAGTCCCATGCGAAGCAGCTCAAGGAGTACAAGGAGCAGAAGGAGCGGATCGAGAAGGACGCGCAGGACGCGCTGGTCGCGGAGCGGCAGGACCGGCGCAACGCGGTGCCCGACCCGGCCGCCGTGCTGTCGCTCGGCACCGGTCCGCGCACCCGGCTGTGGGAGCGGCGGCGCACCGACCGGGACCATCTGGTGGTACGGGTCGGGACGGGGCGGCTGCCGTCGGAGGTCGTCCTCGACGACCCCGAGCAGGACGACCACCGGCGCCAGGTCACCTGGGACATCGAGGACGCGCCGGTCGCGCTCTCGCTGCGCTCGCTCGGCGTCATCGGCATGGCGGGCCCCGGTGATTCCGCCCGGGCGCTGGGACGCTGGGCGCTGGCGCAGTCCGCGGCGCTGCACAGCCCGATGGACGTCCAGGTGTACGTGCTGAGCGAGAGCAGTGCGCAGGACAGCTGGGACTGGGTGCGCTGGCTGCCGCACGCCCGGCCGACCGGCGGGCAGGACGCCAACGTCCTCATCGGCACCGACGCCGAGACGGTGGGCGCCCGGATAGGCGAGCTGACCCAGATCCTCGACGCCCGGAAGAAGACCGCCGAGCAGAACCGCGGGCAGGGCACCTCGTTCAGCGACCCGGACATCGTCGTCGTGTGGGACGGGTCGCGGCGGCTGCGGTCGCTGCCGGGAGTGGTGCGACTGCTGCGCGAGGGGCCCGCGGTGTCGATGTACGCGGTGTGCCTGGACGCGGAGGAGCGGTTCCTGCCTGGCGAGTGCCAGGCGTACGTGGTCGCCGAACCCAAGGCGCGGGAGTACGACAGCCCGGCCCAGCAGGCGGTCCCGCAGCAGGCGGCGGGCGGGTTCCCGTCGTTCCAGGCGTGGCATGCGACGGGCGAACCGGAGCCCGAACAGGCCGCGGTGGCACAGGAGTTGCGGCTGCGGGTCGAGGAGGCGGGCGCGGAGCGCATCAAGGACGTACGGCCGGACTTCGTGTCCGCCCCCTGGTGCCTGCGGCTCGCGCGCTCGCTGTCCGCGCTGCGGGACATCAGCGGGGAGACCGAGGACTCGGCGCTGCCGGCCGCGAGCCGGCTGCTGGACGTGCTCCAGCTGGAGCCGCCGACCGGTGACGCGATCACCGCCCGCTGGCGGATGGGCGGGCAGTCGACGCTCGCGGTGGTCGGTGAGTCGTACGACGGCCCGTTCGGCATCGACATGCGCAAGGACGGCCCGCACGGGCTGATCGCCGGTACCACCGGTTCCGGCAAGTCGGAGCTGCTACAGACCATCGTGGCGTCGCTGGCGGTGGCCAACACGCCGGAGAACATGACCTTCGTCCTCGTCGACTACAAGGGCGGCTCCGCGTTCAAGGACTGTGTGCAGCTGCCGCACACCGTCGGCATGGTCACCGACCTCGACGCCCACCTCGTCGAACGTGCCCTGGAGTCGCTGGGCGCGGAGCTGAAGCGGCGCGAGCACATCCTGGCCGCCGCCGACGCCAAGGACATCGAGGACTACCAGGACCTGGTGCGGAGGGACCCCTCGCACGCCCCGGTGCCCCGGCTGCTCATCGTGATCGACGAGTTCGCGTCGATGGTGCGCGACCTGCCGGACTTCGTGACCGGTCTGGTCAACATCGCCCAGCGGGGCCGTTCGCTCGGCATCCACCTGCTGCTGGCCACCCAGCGGCCGAGCGGCGTGGTCTCCCCCGAGATCCGGGCCAACACCAACCTGCGGATCGCGCTGCGTGTGACGGACGGCGGCGAGTCCAGCGACGTCATCGACTCGCCGGAAGCCGGGCACATCTCCAAGAACACCCCGGGCCGGGCGTATGTCCGGCTCGGGCACGCCTCCCTCGTACCGTTCCAGTCGGGGCGGGTCGGCGGGCGCCGGCCCGGCGCCGCGGACCCGACCGTGCTCGCCCCCTGGGTGAGCGGGCTGGCCTGGGCGGACCTGGGCCGGGCCGCACTGGTGAAACCGAAGGCCGAGGCGCGCGAGGACGAGGAGATCACCGACCTGAAGGTGCTGGTCGACGCGGTCCGCGACGCCAACGCCGCGCTGCGCATCCCGGCCCAGCACAGCCCGTGGCTGCCCGCGCTCACCGAGACGCTGCTGCTGGCGGAGATCGAGACGCCTTCGGTGGCGACGCTCCCGCCGGGGCGGCTGGCGCCCGCGCCGTACGGTGTGGAGGACCTGCCCGCCGACCAGGCACGCCGTCCGGTGGTCGTGGACTTCGCGTCCTTCGGCCATCTGATGATCGGCGGCGCCCCGCGCAGCGGCCGGTCGCAGGTGCTGCGCACCATCGCGGGCTCCCTGGCCCGTACGCACTCCGTCGCCGACGTCCATCTCTACGGCATCGACTGCGGCAACGGCGCCCTGAACGCGCTGACCCGGCTGCCGCACTGCGGCGCGGTCGTCGGCCGCAACCAGACCGAGCGGGTCGTCCGCCTGGTCAACCGGCTCAAGGGCGAACTCTCCCGCCGCCAGGACCTGTTGGCGGACAAGGGCTTCGCCGACATCGGCGAGCAGCGGGCCGCGTCCCCCGAGGAGGATCGGCTGCCGCACATCGTCGTGCTGCTCGACCGCTGGGAGGGCTGGGTACCCACGCTCGGCGAGATCGACCACGGTTCGCTGACGGACAAGCTGACGACGCTGATGCGCGAGGGCGCGAGCGTCGGCATCCATCTGGTGCTGACCGGTGACCGTACGCTGCTCGTCGGCCGGATCGCGACGCTGACCGAGGACAAGTACGGGCTGCGGCTCGCCGACCGCAGCGACTTCACCACGCTCGGCATCCCCGCCCGCAAGGTGCCCGAGGAGATCCCGCCGGGCCGCGCGTTCCGCAACGAGTCCGGTACGGAGACGCAGTTCGCGCTGCTCGCCGAGGACACGACCGGGCAGGGGCAGGCGGCGGCGATCGCGGCGATCGGCGAGGCGGCCGCGGCCAGGGACACGGACGTGCCGCGCTCGCGCCGGCCGTTCCGGGTGGACAGCCTGCCGAGCCGGATCTCCTTCCCTCAGGCGTGGGAGATGCGCGACCCGCAAGGTTCCCGTTCGCGGCTGTGGGCGCTGGCGGGCATCGGCGGCGACGAGATCGTCGGCTTCGGCCCGGATCTCGCGGACGGCGTCCCGTCGTTCGTGATCGCGGGCCCGGCGAAGTCCGGCCGCTCGACGGTCCTGCTGAACTTCGCCCAGTCCTATCTCACCCAGGGCGTACGGCTGGTCGTCGCGGCCCCGCGCCAGTCGCCGCTGCGGCAGCTCGACGGCAGGGACGGCGTGCTGAAGGTCTTCACCGGCGACGACATAGACGAGGACGAGTTCGAGGAGGTCATCGACTCGGCGTCGCCCGAGGAGCCGATCGCCGTGCTCGTCGACGACGGGGAGATCCTGGAGGACTGCGACGCCGCCTCCCAGATGAAGCGCATCGTCTCCCGCGGTGCCGAACAGGGCCTCGCCCTCGTCATCGCCGGTGACGAGGAGGACGTGTGCAGCGGCTTCTCGGGCTGGCAGGTGGACGCGAAGAAGGCCCGCCGCGGCATCCTGCTGTCCCCGCAGGAGTCCTCCAGCGGCGACCTCATCGGCGTGCGCCTGTCCCGCAGCCTGGTGGGCGGCCAGATCGCCCCCGGCAAGGGCATGCTCCACCTGGGCAACGGCGAACTGCGCACGGTGGTCGTACCGGGCTGAGGCGGGGCACCGGGCCTCGGGCACGGGGGCCGGAGACATGCGGGCGCAGCCCCAGGGCCTCGGTCACGGGGGTGACAGGGACTGGGGCCTCGGTCGCGGGGCGACGCGTGCTGGTCGGTCTTCGGCAAGCGGGAGGTCGGGGTGTCCTCGCCATGCTGTGCGAGGGCGCTGCCCCTCCCTATGTCAGCGCTCCCTGAACCCCGGCACTGCCTACCCCAGCAGCTCCACGTTCACGTCCGCCGGAAAGCCCGTCGTGGGGCCGACCCGGCGGGCGAACTCGGCGACCGCCGCCAGCTGCGGGCCGCCGAAGCGGAAGTCGAGGGTCGTGAAGTACTGCGCGAGGACCTGCTCGTCGAACGCCTCCCAGCGGGCCGCGTGCTCGGCGACCTTGCCGACCTCCTCCAGGGAGAGGTTGCGCGAGGACAGGAACGCCTCGTGCACCTGACGGGTGATCACCGGCTCGCGCTCCGCGTAGTCGCGCCGGGCCGCCCAGACCGCGAAGACGAACGGCAGGCCCGTCCACTCCTTCCACAGCGTGCCCAGGTCGTACACAGCGAGCCCGTAGCGCGGCCCGTCGAGGAGGTTGGCCCGCAGGGCGGCGTCCCCGATGAGTACGGCCGCCTCCGCATCCTGCATCATCAGGCTGAGGTCGGGCGGACAGGTGTAGTACTCGGGCCGTACGCCGAACCGCTCGGCGAGCAGCAGCTGGGCGAGGCGTACGGAGGTGCGCGACGTCGAGCCGAGGGCGACCCGGGCGCCGTCCAGCTCGTCGAGGGGGACCTGGGAGACGATCACGCAGGACATCACCGGGCCGTCGCAGCCGACCGCGATGTCGGGGAAGGCGACCAGGTCGTCCGCGTTCTTGAGGAACTCGACGAGGGCGATGGGCCCGATGTCGAGGTCCCCGCACACCAACTGCTCGCTGAGCTTGTCCGGGGTGTCCTTGGTCAGCTCGAAGTCGAGGAGGGTGCCGGTCCTCGCGAGCCCCCAGTAAAGGGGCAGGCAGTTCAGGAACTGGATGTGGCCGACGCGCGGCCGGGTGCGAGAAATGTCCACATCGCGAGACTAGACCCCCTGGAGTAGGCTTCCGAGACCGCCCTACGTCAAGTGGCCCAGCAGGTGTTCAAACTTCCGGGTGACGTGATCTTGACCCCTATTGCTCGGGGCTGCCTGCGTGCTAGGCTCGCCGCAAGTTGCAGTTTGGTTTCCCTTGCAGTACAGAGCCTGCGGAGCATGTAACCGCGGGCTCTCGTCGTTTTCAGACATATGCACTTGTGCGGCACGGTTTCACACTTGCAGGTTCTGGAGCAGGGCAACCCTTTGTGGGCCCAAGGAGGGCTTATGGCTACCGGAACCGTGAAGTGGTTCAACGCCGAAAAGGGCTTTGGTTTCATCGCCCAGGAAGGCGGCGGCCCCGACGTATTCGTCCACTACTCCGCGATCAACGCTCAGGGTTTCCGTTCCCTCGAAGAGAACCAGCAGGTGAGCTTCGACGTGACCCAGGGCCCGAAGGGCCCGCAGGCGGAGAACGTCACCCCCGTCTGAGTCTGAGCAGCGACCTGATCGCAGCCTGAAAAGAAGTACCCAAGGAGCCCCGCGCCTTCCGGCGACGGGGCTCCTGCCTTTCCTGGTCGGTGACCGGCCGCCGACCGTCACGGGAGCAACAGGGGTAACAGGGGTAACAGGGGAAACAGGGGAAACAGGGACAGCCGGGGGCAGCAGAGGCAGAGGCGGCAGCAGGGGGCAGAGGCGCCCGCTACTCCTCGTACCGGGCTATCCCGCGTACAGGGCTATCCCGCGTACAGGGCCTCCACCACGTCCGAGAAGTCGCGCATGATCTCGGCGCGGCGCAGCTTCATCGAGGGGGTCAGGTGACCCGCCCGCTCGGTGAAGTCCGTCGGGAGGATGGTGAACTTCCTGATGGACTCGGGGCGGGAGACCAGGCGGTTCGCCTCGTCCACCGCGCGTTGCAGGATGGCGTTCAGGTCCGGGTCGTCCACCAGGAGTTCCGCCGGGACCGGGTGTCTGCCGTTCATCCGGCGCCAGTGCGTGATGCCGTCGGGGTCGAGGGTGATGAGGGCGGTGACATAGGGGCGGGCGTCGCCGACCAGCATGACCTGGGAGATCAGCGGGTGCGAGCGGAGCCAGTTCTCCAGCGGCGCCGGTGCCACCGACTTGCCGCCCGCGGTGATCAGCAGTTCCTTCTTGCGGCCGGTGATCGTCAGATAGCCCTCGTCGTCCAGGTGCCCGATGTCGCCGGTGGGCAGCCAGCCCTCCCGGGTCGCCGGGACCACCCCGCCCGCCTGCGGGTCCCAGTAGCCGCGCAGCACGTGATCGCCCGCGATCAGGATCTCACCGTCCGCGGCTATCCGGACCTTCGTGCCCGGCATGGGCCAGCCCACCGTGCCGAGGCGCGGCTTGAGCGGCGGGGTGACGGTGGAGGCTCCGGTCGTCTCGGTCAGCCCGTAGCCCTCGTAGATCTCGATGCCCGCCCCGGCGTAGAAGGCGGCCAGGCGGCTGCCCAGGGGGGAGCCGCCGCAGATCGCGTACCGCACCCGGCCGCCCATCGCGTTGCGGATGCGGCGGTAGACCAGCGGGTCGTAGAAGGCGCGGGCCGTGCGCAGAGCGGGGCCGGGGCCGCTGCCGCTGCCGGTCTGCCGGGCCTCCAGTGCCTCGCCGTAGCGTCTGGCCACGGCCGCCGCGCGGTCGAACGAGGTGGTCCGGCCGCCCGACTCCGCCTTGGCCCGGGCGGTGTTGAAGACCTTCTCCAGCATGTACGGGATGGTCAGCAGGCAGGTCGGCCGGAAGGCCGCGAGGTCCGGCAGCAGGTCCTCGGGTTTGAGGCTCGGCGCGTGGCCGAGGCGTACCCGGGCGCGGACGCAGGCGATCGCCACCATGCGGCCGAAGACGTGGGACATCGGGAGGAACAGCAGGACGGACGGCTCCTCGACGGTCCTCGCCTTGAAGATCGGGTAGAGCAGTTCGATGGCGTTGTCGACCTCGGCGAAGAAGTTGCCGTGGGAGAGGGCGCAGCCCTTGGGGCGGCCGGTGGTGCCGGAGGTGTAGATGAGGGTGGCGAGGGTGTCCGGGCCGAGCATGCCCCGGCGGACGTCGACCTCCGCGTCCGGGACCTGTTCGGCGCCGTGTTCGGCGAGCCGTTCCAGGTGTTCCTTGTCGATCACCCACAGGTGCCGCAGATCGGGTACCCGGTCGAGTTCCGGGCCGAGGGCGGCGGCCTGGGCCGCGGTCTCCGTCACCAGGGCGACCGCGCCGGAGTCCTGGAGGATCCAGCGGGTCTGGAAGACGGACGAGGTGGGGTAGACGGGGACCGTCACCAGGCCGGCCGCCCAGGCGGCGAAGTCGAGGAGGGTCCACTCGTAGCGGGTGCGGGCCATGACGGCGATCCGGTCGCCCGGTGCCAGGCCCTGGGCCAGCAGGCCCTTGGCCAGGGCGAGCACCTGGTCGGCGAAGGCGGCGGTGGTCACCTCCGTCCACTCGCCGTCCGCCGTACGGCGGCTGAGGACGACGGCGTCGGGGACCGCCGCGGCATTGTCGAAGGGCAGGTCGGCGAGCGACCCGCGCCGCACCGGCGGGCTGAACGGCGGTACGGACACCTCGCGCACGGCACCGTCCAGGCGCCGGATCTCGGGCTCCACGAGGATCGGTGCGCCGTCGTAGTCGGTGGCGGTGACCGGCTGGCCGAAGGAGGCGGAGGCGTTCGGGTACAGGCTGGACACGGGGGCGGCTCCTCGGGCGTGCAGCGGCGGACGGCTTGCTGCATGACGTACGTGCCTCGCGCACCGAGGCGTTCGCCGGCGGTGGGCCGACGGGCCGCGGGAGCGTCGTCACCGACGGCCGGACAGCGATCAGGCAGGTGATCGTACGGCCCCGCTGTGGTGGGGATGTGCGCTTTCCGGAGGGATCCAGCACCGGGGGTGTGCAACCTCGGGGATTGTGTGAAGGCGTGTCACGGTCGCTCCAGGATCGCCGTGACGCCCTGGCCGCCCGCCGCGCACACGGAGATCAGCCCGCGGGCCGGTCCCTCCCGCTGCGCCAGCAGCTTGGCCAGCGTGGCCACGATACGGGCGCCGGTCGCCGCGAAGGGATGGCCGGTGGCCAGGGAGGAACCCGCCACGTTCAGCCGCGCGCGGTCCACCGGCGCCAGCCCCCTTTTCTCCCAGGCGGCCAGCGTCGCCAGCACCTGGGAGGCGAACGCCTCGTGGATCTCGACGAGTTCGAAGTCCGCCATGCCGAGGCCGGCCCGCTCCAGCATGCGCGGCACGGCGTACGCGGGCGCCATCAGCAGGCCGTCCTCGCCGCCCGCCACATCACCGTGGACGAAGTCCACCGCCGCCGTCTCGTACGCCGTGAGGTAGGCCAGCGGCTCCAGGTCCCGCTGCCGCGCCCACTCCTCGGAGGCCAGCAGCACCACGGCCGCGCCGTCCGTCAGCGGTGTCGAATTGCCCGCGGTCATGGTGGGGTCGGGGTGCGCCAGCCCGAACACCGGTTTGAGCGCGGCCAGTTTCTCCGCCGTCGAGCCGGGGCGCAGGTTCTGGTCGCGCGCAAGGCCCCGGAACGGGACCACCAGGTCCTGGAAGAAGCCGCGTTCGTAGGCCGCCGCGAGCCGCTGGTGGCTGGTCGCGGCCAGTTCGTCCTGTGCGGCGCGGGACAGGGGGCCGCCCTGTTCGGAGGGGGCCGAGCGCACGGAGAAGGCCCGGGCCGTCACCGCGGCGTGCTCGCCCATGGACAGGCCGGTGCGGGGCTCGGCGTTGCGCGGGATGTCGGG
This sequence comes from Streptomyces sp. NPDC006012, assembly GCF_042871185.1. Classification (NCBI taxonomy): domain Bacteria; kingdom Bacillati; phylum Actinomycetota; class Actinomycetes; order Kitasatosporales; family Streptomycetaceae; genus Streptomyces; species Streptomyces sp. NPDC006012. The sequence goes on along the minus strand of NZ_JBIAIE010000003.1, from coordinate 73,816 downwards.
GACGAGGTGGCCCGGCCGTACCTTCGCGAGCGCCTTCAGCCGGGCCCCGGCCGACTTCGCCCGCCGGGCCGTGAGCAGGATGCGGCGCAGTCCGTCGTTGACGCCCAGCGGGGCGTCGCTCGCGGTGTCGGCGCCGCCCGCGATCGCCGCCTCGGTCTGGCCGAGGGCGATCTTGTTGGCGGCGGCGATGACGGCCTGGAGGCCGGTGCCGCAGGCCTGCTGGATGTCGTAGGCCGGGGTGCGGGCGTCCAGCGTCGAGCCGAGGACCGTCTCGCGGGCGAGGTTGAAGTCCCGGCTGTGCTTGAGGACCGCACCGGCCACGAACTCGTCCACTGCGCCGGGTCCTTCGAGACCGTAGCGCTCCACGAGGCCGTCCAGGGCGGCGGTGAGCATCTCCTGGTTGGAGGCGGTGGCGTAGGCGCCGTCGGAACGGGCGAACGGGATGCGGGTGCCGCCGATCACCGCGACCCGGCGGACCCGCGGCGACTCAAGGGGACTCATCTCGATCTGCTCCTCCACCCCGACGTAGGCTTACCTCCGGTAACCTTACTCCAGAGTAAGTCAGCTGGGCACCGCTCCGGACACCTGCTCCGGGCGCCGCCCCGTAACCCCGTGGAAGTGGGAGACATGGCCGACCGCTATCTGAGCTTCGCCGGCACCGCACCCGGCCGCTTCCTGACCCAGCGACTCGGCCTGCCCCGCCCGGCGGTGCTGCACCGCTGGTCACCGGGGTCCCCGGCGCTCGACGGGGACCTGCTCCACCTGACGGCGGGCACCTCCGGCCTCGCTCTCGCGCCGGTACTGGCCCGCACGGGGATCGCCTTCGGAGAGGAAGGGGGCGCCGCCGGCCGGGCGCACCCCGCCGCCGTCGTCCTCGACGCCACCGGGGTGCGGGACGTCGACGCGCTCGCCGAGGTGCACTCCGCCCTGCACCCCGTCGTCCGGTCGGTCGCCGACAGCGGCCGGGTGCTGGTGCTGGGCGCACCGCTCGACCCCGCCGACCACCATCAGTCGGCCGCCCAGCAGGCCCTGGAGGGCTTCGCCCGGTCGCTGGGCAAGGAGATCGGCCGCGGCCGGACCGTGAACCTGCTGCGGCTGCGCGACGCGTCCGCCGCCGAGTCCACCCTCCGCTTCCTGCTCTCCCCCAAGTCCGCCTACGTCAGCGGCCAGGTGATCCACGTCGGCGCGGGCCCCGCCCGGCCGCCCGGCGACTGGGAACGGCCGCTGGCCGGGCACACTGCCCTGGTCACCGGTGCCGCACGCGGTATCGGCGAGGCCGTCGCCGAGACCCTGGCCCGGGACGGGGCGCACGTCTTCGTCCTGGACGTGCCCGCCGCCGAGGCGGACGCCCGCCGGGTCGCCGAACGGCTCGGCGGCAGCGCGCTCACCCTCGACATCACCGCCGCCGACGCGGCCGAGCGGATCGCCGCCGCGCTCCCGGACGGCCTTGACGTGCTCGTCCACAACGCGGGCATCACCCGGGACCGACGGCTGGTCAACATGCCCGCGGAGCGCTGGAGTCCGGTGCTGGAGGTCAATCTGGGCAGCGTGCTGCGCACCACGGACGCGCTCCTCGCCCGCGGGACCCTGCGGCCCGGCGGGCGCGTCGTGGCCACCACCTCGATCGCCGGGCTCGCGGGCAACGCGGGGCAGACGAACTACGGCGCGAGCAAGGCGGGCATCGTCGGCCTGGTCCGCTCCCTGGCACCCCGCGCGCTGGACGCGCACGGGGTCACCGTCAACGCGGTCGCGCCCGGGTTCATCGAGACCGCGATGACCGCCGCGATCCCGCTCCTCATCCGAGCGGCGGGCCGCAGGATGAACTCCCTCGCCCAGGGCGGACTGCCCGCCGACGTCGCCGAGACCACGGCCTGGCTCGCCCACCCGGCCTCGGGCGCGGTCAACGGGCAGGTCGTACGGGTCTGCGGGCAGAGCCTGCTGGGGGCGTGATGTCCGTCGTCCTCGCAAAGGCCCCCGCGCTCGCGCCGCTGCTGGCCCGCGGCGCCCTGCTGTCCCCCTTCAAACGGCCCCGCCCGGACGCGGACTTCCCCCGTGACCGGCTCGTGCTGCCCGCGCAGCGCATCGACCTGGCTCGGCTGGCGCGCTACGAGCGGGTGTGCGGCTTCGCGACCGGCGACGACGCCCTGCCCCTGACCTACCCGCAGGTGCTGGGCTTCCCGCTGGCCATGCGGCTGATGAGCGACCGCGCCTTCCCGCTGCCGCTGCTCGGGCTCGTCCACACGTCGGTCGAGCTGACCCGGCACCGGGCGCTCACCACCACCGGGGAGTACGAACTCGCCGTCCAGGTGGAGGGGCTGGCGCCGCACCGGCGCGGTACGGAGGCGTCCGTGGCCACCGAGGTACGGGCCGGCGGCGAGCTGGTGTGGGAGTCGCGGAGCACCTATCTCGCGCGCCACCGCACCTCCGGCGCCGCCGCGGCCGAACGGCCGGAGCACCGGCCGCTGCCCGCGCTCGCCGAATGGCGGCTGGCCGCCGACATCGGCCGGCGCTACGGCGCCGCCTCCGGCGACCGCAACCCCATCCACCTCCACCCGCTCACCGCCCGCCTGTTCGGCTTCCCGCGGACCGTCGCACACGGCATGTGGACGGTGGCCCGCTGCCTTGCCGCCCACGGCAGCCCGGAGGCGGTACGGGTGCGGGCTCGGTTCCGGGCGCCGGTGCTGTTGCCGGGAGCGGTGACGTACGCGGCGGACGGGGGGCGGTTCGAACTGCGCGGCGAGGGCGGCCGGCTCCATCTGACCGGCGCGGTCTACCCGAGCTGACCCACCGGCTCACCGGGCCTGTCGGAACCCCCGGGCCCGGCGGACCCGACGGCGTCGCCCGACTCCGCGGATTCGGGCGACGCCGCAGACTCGGCGGGCTCCTCGGGCGGTGTCCAGGGGTGGTTCGCCATGAGGTCGCCGAGGCCCGCCCACGCGAAGTTCATCAGGGTCGTCGCCGCCTGCCGGGCCGTGACGCCCGGGGTGGCGTTGGCCCAGGCGGCGAGGGACTCGGCGGCGCCGACCAGAGCCACGGCGAGGCCGGCGACCTCGCCTTCGGGCAGGTCACGGTTGCGGTGCGCGTCGCGGGCCGCGACGGCGATCAGCTCGGTCACGAACGCGACGATCTCCTCCCGCAGCGCCGCGACCTCGGCGGCGAAGGCCGCGCCGTGGGTGCGGGCCTGGAGGTGCAGCACGGACCAGGCGTCCGGGTGCTCGCCGGTGTGGGTGAAGAACGCCCGCAGGCCGTCCCAGAGTTGCCGGTCGGCGGGCAGCCCGGGCCGGACACCGGAGCGCACCGCGTCCGTCAGCGCCTTGGCCTCACGGCGGATGCACGCCGTGAACAGGTCTTCCTTGGAGTTGAGATAGAGATACACCAGCGGCTTGGACACACCGGCCAGTTCGGCGATCTCGTCCATCGAAGCGGCCGCATACCCCCGTCGGCCGAAGATCCGTACGGCGGCGTCGAGCATCTGCTGCTCACGGACCGCTCGTGGCATCCGCTTGGTCTTCCCGGCACCCATGGGGCCAGCGTAAGCGCTCCGCCGGCGAGGGCAGGCTCCGTCGCTCGTCCGCGGTGCGGCGAGGCCGTGTCAGGACGGGCGCAGGCGTGGGCTTCGTGTCAGGACGAGCGGTTCCGGGCGTGGCCCCGGGTGCGGGCGGCGCGTCGGGTCAGGACGGCTGGCTCTGCGCGTGCCCCTGGGTGCGGGCGGCGTCGTCGGCCAGGTCCTCCGCGCTGCGGTTGGCCTCCAGGTTGGCCTTGGCCCGGTCGACCCTGCGGACGATCTGGACGGAGGCACGGTCCCGTTCCCGGCGCAGCACGATGAAGCTGATCGGCGCCGAGAGCACCAGCGCGAGCAGCAGCACCCACAGGAGGTTGGAGTCGCCGAAACCGCGCGGGAAGATGCCGGAGGAGACGAGGCCCCAGACGACGAGGAAGCAGCCCACGAAGATACCGAGGCGCATCAGCGTGTAGCGGAGCATCGCAATCCACTCTTCCGTTTCTGGCGGTCACCCCGCTCGATGGAGTCGAGGGAGGTCGGAACACCCCAAAGAGGCACCATCCAGTGAAGCACGCCGCCCGCTCGATCTTGCGGGCGGGGGGCGGGTGTCAGGTGAGCGGCAGCAGCATCGTGATGTCGTCGCGGTCGTCCCCGTCGGCGACGCGGATGGCGCCGGGCACCCGGCCGACCTCCTTGTACCCGCAGGAGCCGTAGAACCGCTCCAGGCCGAGTCCGCCCCGGCAGGTGAGCCGGATCGCGTCGATGCCGTCGAAGCCGCGGGCCGCGTCCGCGGCGGCGGCCAGCAGGTCACGTCCGTATCCGCGGCCCTGGTGGCGCGGGTGCACCATCACCGTGTTCAGCCACACCCAGTGCCGCATCAGCCGGTGCGGGTTGAAGGACAGGAAGGCCGTCGCGGCGACCTCGCCCGCCGCGTCGTGCCCGGCCAGCAGCCGGGTGCGCCCCTCGGCCATCGCCACGAGGTGCCGGACCAGTTCCGGCCGTATCAGCTCCCGCGACGCCGGCGGCACGAAGCCCACGGCGCCGCCCGCGTCGGAGACGTCGGCCCACAGGTCCAGGACGCCGTCACGGAGCGCCCGGTCGACGGCCGGATCGAGGATGAATGTAAGGGACATGCACGCATCGTACCTATTACGTCAATGCTGCCGGGCGGCCCTCCGGCGCGGTACGGCCACCCGGCGGCCGCGTCGGCCGGGGCCCGTTCACAGACGCATCGGCTGCGGCGACTCGCGGCGCAGCGGGTCCGGGCCGTCGTACTCGCGGACGATCTCGTAGCGCGTATTGCGCTCCACCGGGCGGAAACCCGCGTCGCGGATGAGGTCCAGCAGGTCCTCGCGGGTCAGCTTGTCCGGGGTGCCGAACTCGTCCGCGTCGTGAGTGATCTTGTACTCGACGACCGAGCCGTCCACGTCGTCGGCACCGTGCTGGAGCGCGAGCTGCGCGGTCCGCACGCCGTGCATCACCCAGAACACCTTGACGTGCGGGACGTTGTCGAACAGCAGCCGGGAGACGGCGAAGGTCTTCAGCGCCTCGGCGCCGGTCGCCATCTGCGTCCGGGCCTGCAGCCGGTTGCGGATCTTGCCGTCCTTCATGTCGACGAAGTCGTGCTGGTAACGCAGCGGGATGAAGACCTGGAAACCGCCGGTCTCGTCCTGGAGTTCACGCAGCCGCAGCACGTGGTCGACCCGGTGGCGGGGCTCCTCGATGTGGCCGTACAGCATGGTGCACGGGGTCCTGAGCCCCTTCTCGTGCGCCAGGCGGTGGATGCGCGACCAGTCCTCCCAGTGCGTCCGGTGGTCGACGATGTGCTGCCGCACCTCCCAGTCGAAGATCTCGGCGCCGCCGCCGGTCAGCGACTCCAGGCCGGCATCGATCAGTTCGTCGAGGATCTCGGACGCGTCGAGCCCGGAGACGGTCTCGAAGTGGTGGATCTCGGTCGCCGTGAACGCCTTCAGGGAGACGTTCGGCAGCGCGGCCTTCAACTCCCGCAGCGCGTGCGGGTAGTAGCGCCACGGCAGGTTCGGGTGCAGGCCGTTGACGATGTGCAGCTCGGTGATGCTCTCCGGCTCCATCGCCTTGGCCAGCTCGACGGCCTCCTCGACGCGCATCGTGTACGCGTCCTTCTCGCCGGGCTTGCGCTGGAAGGAGCAGTAGGCACAGGACGCCGTGCACACGTTCGTCATGTTGAGGTGCCGGTTGACGTTGAAGTGCACGACGTCGCCGTTCTTGCGGGTGCGCACCTCGTGGGCGAGGCCGCCGAGCCACGCCAGGTCGTCCGACTCGTACAGCGCGATGCCGTCCTCGCGGGTCAGCCGCTCGCCGGAGCGCACCTTCTCCTCCAGCTCGCGCTTGAGCCCGACGTCCATGTCCGTGCCTCTCTCTCGGCGACTCGACGGTTGTGGCCCCACCGTACGCCCCGGGAGCTACACCTCCTCGGGCAGCTCACCCACCCGGTTCTCCCACTTGGTGGACAGCACGATGGTGGTACGGGTGCGGGAGACGCCCTTGGTCCCCGACAGCCGGCGGATGATCCGCTCCAGGCCGTCCACGTCCGCGGCCCGCACCTTCAGCATGTACGAGTCCTCGCCCGCGATGAACCAGCAGTCCTCGATCTCGGGCAGGTCCTTCAGCCGACGGGCCACGTCCTCGTGGTCGACGGCGTCGGACAGCGAGATGCCGATCAGGGCGGTGACGCCGAGGCCGAGCGAGGCCGCGTCCACCGTGGCCCGGTAACCGGTGATGACACCGGCCGTCTCCAGCCGGTTGATGCGGTCGGTGACGCTGGGGCCCGACAGGCCGACGAGGCGCCCCAGCTCGGCGTAGGAGGCCCGGCCGTTCTCCCTCAGGGCCTGAATGAGCTGTCTGTCCACCGCGTCCATGCGATCGAAGCCTTCCGCTGATGAGATCCGAAGAGAGATCTGCAGAGTTCCTGACGTTTTCCGAAGTGCCGAAGTGCTGAAGTGCTGAGTGCTGAAGTGCCCGAGTACGGTCCGGGGCCGCCCGCTGCTCACTCGGTCCGGGAACCGCCGCCGAGGTCGCCCGCCCACCGGCGGTAGAGCCGGTGGGCGACGCCCGCCGCGTCCAGGACCCGTCCAGCGACGAAGTCCACCAGGTCCTGGATGTGGGTGGCCCCCGCGTAGAAGGCCGGGGAGGCCGGCACCACGCTCGCGCCCGCGTCGTCCAGGGCGACCAGGTGACGCAGCGTCTGGCCGTTCAGCGGGGTCTCCCGCACGGCCACGACCAGGGGGCGGCGCTCCTTGAGGGTGACGCTCGCCGCCCGCTGGAGCAGATCCTTGGACAGCCCGAGCGCCACACCGGCCACACAGGCGGTTGAGGCGGGCACGATGAGCATCCCCCGCGCGGGGTACGAACCCGAGGACGGCCCGGCGGCCAGATCGCCCGCGCGCCAGTACCGCACCCGCTCGATGTCCGCGTCGGCCACGGGGAACGTACCGGGCTTGCCGTCGGCTCCACGCGAGAGCCATTCCCGCAGGTCCTCGCGCCAGTGCGAGTCCCGGAAGGCGATCTTGGTCTCGTCGAGCAGCGTCAGCCGGGAGGCGCGGGACACGACCAGGTCGACCTGCTCCCCCGCGTCCAGCAGCGCCCGCAGCACGGCGGCCGCATACGGGGTGCCGGAAGCTCCGGACACCCCCACGATCCAAGGCGCGCGCTGCGATTCTCCTGGGTTCACACCTTGAGCGTACCGGTGGGACCGGAGGTGTTCAGGCCGGGTGGGGGGCCTCGGGGTCGGTGGGGAGCCGGGACGTGTCGACGGTGGGACGCCCGAAACGGGTGTCCACGGCTGCCGCCGTCTCAGACGGTCAGCCCCCGTACGAGAAGGTCGAGCAGCGCACACACGAACAGGGCAATGCCGATGAACCCATTGACGCTGAAGAACGCCCGGTTCAGCCGGGACAGGTCGTGCGGGCGGACGATGGTGTGCTCGTACACGAACGCGCCCGCGACGATCACCAGGCCCAGCCAGAAGAAGGCGCCCGCCCCCGTGGCCACCGCGTACCACGCGAACAGGGCCGTCGTGATCGTGTGGCACACCCGGGCGCCCCAGATCGCCGCGGGGATGCCGAACCGGGCCGGGACCGACAGGACACCGATCGCGCGGTCGGTCGCCACGTCCTGGCAGGCGTAGATCAGGTCGAAGCCGCCGATCCAGATACCGACCGCGAGGCCCAGGATCACCGCGTTCCAGGACCACTCGCCGCTGATCGCCAGCCAGCCGCCCACCGGGCCCATGGCCTGCGCCAGGCCCAGGATGGCCTGCGGGAAGTTCGTGAAGCGCTTGCCGTAGGGGTAGACCACCATCGGGATCACCGCGATGGGGGCGAGGGCCAGGCACAGCGGGTTCAGCAGCGCCGCCGCGCCGAGGAAGACCACCACCGCGATCAGGGCACCGGTCCAGGCGTGCCGGACCGACATCGCACCGGTCACCAGCTCACGGTGGGCGGTGCGCGGATTGCGCGCGTCGATCTCCCGGTCGATGATCCGGTTGACCGCCATCGCGAACGTGCGCAGACCCACCATGCAGACGGTGACCAGCAGCAGCCGGCCCCAGTGGATGTTCCTGTCCCAGTCGTACATCGCCGTCAGTGACGCGATGTAGGCGAAAGGCAGGGCGAAGACGGAGTGCTCGATCATCACCAGGCGCAGGAACGCCCGGGTGCGTCCCGGCTGCGGGATCGCGGCGGATGCGCTGCTCACAGGCCGTACTCCGGTTCGCCTCCGCGGCGGCGGGGAAGTCTCGTCCCCACGCTGCCGCGTGCCGTCGTGGCGGTGTTCCTCACAGTCCGTACTCCTTCCAGCGACGGTCCACCAGGGCCGCCGTACCGGGGTCCGACAGGACCATGTCCGGCCAGCCCCCGTCCCTCGTGTAGCCCTCCTCGGGCCACTTCTTCGTCGCGTCGATACCCGCCTTGCCGCCCCAGAACTGCTGGTAGGAGGCGTGGTCGAGGTGGTCGACCGGGCCTTCCACGACCGTGAGGTCACGGGCGTAGTCGGTGTTGCCGAGGGCCCGCCAGGCGACCTCGTGCAGATCGTGCACGTCGCAGTCGGCGTCGACGACCACGATCAGCTTGGTGAGGGACATCATGTGCGCCCCCCAGATCGCGTGCATGACCTTCTGCGCGTGCTTCGGGTACTTCTTGTCGATCGAGACGATCGCGCAGTTGTGGAAGCCGCCTGCCTCGGGCAGGTGGTAGTCCACGATGTCCGGGACGATGATCTTCAGCAGGGGGAGGAAGAAACGCTCCGTCGCCCGGCCGAGCGGGCCGTCCTCCGTCGGCGGCCGGCCCACGACGATCGACTGGAGCAGCGGCCGTTTGCGCATCGTGACGCAGTCGATGGTCAGGGCCGGGAAGGGCTCCTGCGGCGTGTAGAAGCCGGTGTGGTCGCCGAAGGGACCCTCCGGCAGCATCTCGCCCGGTTCCAGCCAGCCCTCCAGGACGACTTCCGCGTTCGCCGGCACCTGCAGCGGCACGGTCTTGCAGTCGACCATCTCGATCCGCCGGCCCGCGACGAACCCGGCGAAGAGGTACTCGTCGATGTCACCGGGCAGCGGGGCGGTGGACGCGTAGGTCACGGCGGGCGGGCAGCCGAAGGCGATGGCGACCGGCAGCCGCTCGCCCCGGCGGGCGGCGACCTGGTAGTGGTTCCGGCTGTCCTTGTGGATCTGCCAGTGCATGCCGATGGTGCGCCTGTCGTGGCGCTGGAGGCGGTACAGGCCGAGGTTGCGGATCCCGCTCTCCGGGTCCTTGGTGTGGGTGAGCCCCAGGTTGAAGAAGGAGCCGCCGTCCTTGGGCCAGGTGAACAGCGCGGGCAGGGCGTGCAGGTCGACGTCGTCGCCGTGCAGGACGACCTCTTGCACCGGCGCGTTGTCCGGCTTGACCTTCTTCGGCGGCACGTGCGCCATCGCGCCGAGCTTCCCGAACGCCTCGCGCACGCCGACGAAGCCGTGCGGCAGCTCGGGACGGAGCAGCCCGCCGATCCGGTCGGAGATCTCGCCGTACGACTTCAGGCCGAGGGCCTTCAGCAGCCGCCGGTCGGTACCGAAGACGTTCATGGCGAGCGGCATGCGCGAGCCGCGCACGTTCTCGAACAGCAGCGCCGGACCACCGGACTTCTGCACCCGGTCGACGATCTCCCCGACCTCCAGATGGGGATCGACCTCGGTCTTCACGCGCTTGAGGTCGCCCTCGCGCTCCAGGGCCCTGAGCAGGGAGCGAAGATCGTCGTAAGCCATGGGGTCCAGTATCCCCGAGCGGCTACTCTGTCCCGGTCACGGGGGGCCGGTGCGGAACCCCTCCATCGTCTTCCAGGGGACTTCCGACATGCTCAGGGTGCTGATATACCTCGTGCCGCTGGCACTGACGATCTTCGCGCTCATCGACTGCCTCAACACCCCGGAGGACGAGGCACGGCACCTGCCCAAGATCGCCTGGGTCTTCATCATCCTTCTCTTCTGGATCGTCGGCCCCATCGTCTGGCTGGCCACGGGCAAGGTCCGCGTCCCGCCCACCGGCGGCCGAACGCCGTCCGAATGGCACCGCGACCACCGCTTCGAGCAGCAGACCGCCCCGGACGACGACCCCGAGTTCCTGCAGTCCCTCGCCAAGGAGAACAAGCGGGACGAGCAGTTGCTGAAGAACTGGGAGGCCGATCTGCGCCGCCGCGAGGAGGAGTTGCGCCGCAAGGAGAAGGGCGAGGAACCGCAGGACGGCTGAGCCGGACCGCGTCCGCGCGGGGTGCGGGTCCCCCGCCCGAGGGTCCGTCGGCCGTCCCGTCCCTGAGCGAGCGGCTCAGCGCAGCCGGGAGGACGACAGGATCGACAGCAGGTGGGCCGGGACCATCACCCACGTGATCACGGCCAGCGCGCCGAGCACCCAGCGCGTGGGCTCCGGCCCGCCGGTGGCCGCGTCCGCGACGGCCGCCGCCAGCAGCACCAGCGACGCCTCGATCCCGTTCGTCACCCGGTGGATCTTGAACGCCGCCGCCAGCCGCCGCACGGCGGCCACCCCCTCGGAACGCGGCCGGGTCGACTCGTCGTCGGCCACGCCGAGTCCGCGCCGGGCACGGGCCACGTCCACCAGGTCGGTGGACGCCTTCAGCAGTACGACGCCGAGCGCGGTGGCGATCCCGACCGACAGCCAGCCGCCGAAGCCGTTCTCGGCGGCCCGGAACCCGGCGCCCGCCAGCAGCGCGGCGTCCGCGAGATAGGCGCCGAGCCGGTCCACGTAGATGCCGGTGGCGCTGTTCTGCCCCTTCCAGCGGGCGACCTCGCCGTCCACGCAGTCGAACAGCAGGAACAGCTGCATCAGGATGACCGCCAGGACGGCACCGGGCAGGCCCGGAATCAGCAGGGCGGCGCCCGCCGCGACCCCGCACACCACCATGGTCCAGGTGAGCTGGTCCGGGGTGACCGGGGTGCGCACCAGCTGGCGGGTCAGCCGCAGCGATATACGCCGCATGTACAGTCGCCCGGCCCAGTGCTCACCGTTGCGGCTCGCCAGCTTGGCCTGCGGCTGGCAGACCTCTCGCAGCTCCTGAAGAACCGGAGCAGCACCCATGACCGTTCCTCCCACCGGGGGCCCAACTGCCGCTTGCGCGGCGACGATCGGGCCAGCGTACAGAGTGCGTTTCCGTTCGCTTTACCGAGGCCACCACGGGACGTCAGGTACTGGTAACCGCGTCCGACGGGGTCCGCCGCCCGCCTCCGGGCAGAATGTCAGCGGGCCGGTCGGCTCTCTCGGCTCCCCGGCTCCCGACGGCTGCTCCGCGCGCGTCGCCCCGGTTGGGTGCCGACGGCCGAACAACTGACGGACCGAAGGCTGTACGGCTGAAGGAGGGTCGACGCATGGACCGCGCCGATGGCCTGGACCCGGAGCAGGCCCGCGACTGGCTCGCCACCGCCGTCGCCGAGGCCCGCGCCGGGCGGGCCGAGGGCGGCATCCCGATCGGCGCCGCTCTCTACGGCCCCGACGGCACCCTCCTCGGCCGCGGCCGCAACCGCCGCGTGCAGGACGACGACCCCTCGACGCACGCGGAGACGGCCGCCTTCCGCGCGGCGGGACGACAGCGGACGTACCGGGGCACGACGATGGTGACCACGCTGTCGCCCTGCTGGTACTGCAGCGGTCTGGTGCGCCAGTTCGGCATCCCGCGGGTCGTGATCGGCGAGGCCGTCACCTTCCACGGCGGACACGACTGGCTGGCCGGGCACGGAGTGGAGATCGTGCTGCTGGACGACGCCGAGTGCGTACGGCTGATGCGCGACTTCATCAGGGAGCATCCGGCTCTGTGGAACGAGGACATCGGTGGCTGACGCCCGCATCCCCACGATCGACCTGCTGCCCTGGCTCTCCGGCGACCCCGGGGCCCGCGCGGACCTCGCACGCACCGTCGACCGGGCCCTGCAACGGGCCGGCTTCCTGCTCGTCACCGGGCACGGCGTGGATCCGGGGCTGCGCACCCGGATCCGGGCCGCGGCCCGCGCGTTCTTCCTGCTCCCCGCCGAGGCGAAGCGGGCCTACGCGGCGCGGGTCGGCGGGCGCGGCTGGCTCGGGCCGGGCGCCGAGGCCAACGGGTACTCCGAGGGGACCGAGACGCCGCCGGACCTGAAGGAGTCGCTGACCTTCGCGACCCACGAGCCGTTCGCGGACCCGGCCGTCAACGCCGAGTGGTACGCGCCGAACGTCTGGCCCGCCGAGGTCCCGCGGCTGCGGCCGCTGTGCGAGGAGTACCTCGCGCGGATGGCCGTCCTGCAGCGGCACCTGCTGGCGCTGCTCGGCCACTCCCTCGGCCTCGAACCGGACTTCTTCACCCGGCACCTGGACCATCCGACGTACGGCTTCAACATCAACTGGTATCCGGGGCGGGAGGTGACCGGCGAGCCGCTGCCGGGGCAGTTCCGCATCGGGCCGCACACCGACTTCGGGACGGTCACCGTCCTGGACCGGCAGGCGGGCCGGGGCGGACTGCAGGTCTGCACGGACGACGACGGCTGGGCGGACGCGCCCTACGACCCCGCCGCGTTCACCGTCAACATCGGTGACCTGATGGCCCGGTGGACCGGGGACCGGTGGCGGTCGGGACGGCACCGGGTGCTGCCGCCGCCCGCGGACGCGCCCGCCGAGGAGCTGACGTCGCTGGTCTACTTCGGTGAGTGCACCCCGGGCACGCTGGTCGAGTCGGTGCCCGCGCCGGTGGGGCGGGTGGCGTACCCGCCCGTCGACTCCCATGTCTACCTGCGGGAGAAGCTCGACTCGATCACCGTCGGCTGAGCGGACCGGCCACCACCGCCGGCCCGCCTCCCCCGCTGCGCCTCTCCTACCGGCCGCGGCCCTCCGTGAGGTCGCCGCTCCGCTGCGGGGCCGACGCCAGGACCTCGATCAGGCGCTCGAAGCGGGCCCGCCAGCGCGACTCCTCCGCCGTCCCGCCCCGGTACTCGTGGGTGAAGCGGAGCACGCTCCGGTCGGGCCCGCCCCGCTCCAGGTGGAACCGGATCCGGCCGCGGCCCTCCACCTGGTACTCCACGACCCGGTCCACGTCCCAGGCGCTCACCCGGCCGGTGCCGAGGCCGCGCAGCGTGACCGCGCCGCCGAGCCGGGGTTCGAGGACGTCGGCGGCGGTCAGCCAGCGGGCGAGGCCGTCCGGCGTGGTCAGCGCGGGCCAGACCGTCTCCATGGGCCCCGGAAGCCGTACCAGGAAGTGGAGTATGTGCTTGTTCCCGCAGGTCTGGCTGCTGCCCTGTTCGATGGATCCGGCCATGACACCAGCCTGGACCGGCGGGAAGGGTTCCGCACGCGGGTCAGACGCCCGCGTACGAGTGCTTGCCGCTCACGAAGATGTTCACGCCGTAGTAGTTGAACAGCCAGCAGGCGAACGCGATCATCGCGAGGTAGGCGGCCTTGCGGCCCTTCCAGCCGGCCGTGGCACGGGCGTGCAGGTAGCAGGCGTAGCCGATCCACGTGATGAAGGACCAGGTCTCCTTGGGGTCCCAGTTCCAGTAACGGCCCCAGGCGTCGCCCGCCCAGATCGCGCCCGCGATGATCGTGAACGTCCACAGCGGGAAGACGGCCGCGTTGATCCGGTAGGCGAACTTGTCGAGCGAGGCGGAGGCGGGCAGCCGCTCCAGCACCGAGGTGGCGAACCGGCCCGGCCTGCCGCCGGTCTGGAGCTTGTTCTCGTACGAGTCCTTGAAGAGGTAGAGGATCGTGGCGACCGCGCCGACGTAGAACACCGCGCCGCAGAAGATCGCGGTGGAGACGTGGATGTACAGCCAGTACGAATGCAGGGCGGGAACCAACTGGTCGCTGGCGGTGTACAAGACAGTGACAGCGAGGCCGAGGTCGAGGAGGACCGAGGTGATCAGGAACAGCCCGAGCCAGCGGACGTTCTTCCGCAGCGCCAGCAGGCCGAGGTACACGCCGACGGCGACCGTGGAGAAGGTGATGTTGAACTCGTACATGTTGCCCCACGGCGCCCGCTCCACGGAGGCCGCGCGGGTGATGACCCCGACCAGCTCCACCAGGAAGGCGAGCACGGTGAGCGAGACGGCGATCCGCCCGTACAGATCGCCCTGCTCGTCACCGCCGTGGGCGCCCGGGCCGTCCGGCACGTCCCGGGCACCGGCCGCCGCCCGGACGACGACCTTCGGCCGCTCCAGCACGGCGGTACCGCCGGCCCTCTGCACGGTGACGGCGGGTGCGGCCGCCTGCTTCGAGGCGTCGGCGGTCAGCGCGGCGGCCGTGCGGCCGACCTTGCTGCGGCTGCCGAACAGCCACTCCGCGATATAGGCGAAGAAAGCCAGCGTGTACACGGCCATCGACGAGTAGATCAGCGTATTGCTGAGACTCGCGAGATGTTCGTTGGTCGCGACGGCGAGATCGATTGCGGCGGCGGAAGTCACTGCTTCTCAGCCCCTTCGGCAAGTACGGCTGGGGAGTCGGGAGATGGGGAGGGATCGTCGGAGGGTTCGGGGGCCCCGGGGGCTTGGTCATAGAGGAGGCCGGCGAGGTCGCCCAGTTCCTCGGGCACCTTGGCGGACTCGCTGCGGCCGAGGCCGGCCATCTCGACGACGGTGACGCCGTCGGGGCCGGGCACGGCCCGCACCCAGACGCGGCGGCGCTGGATGAACAGGGACCCTGCAAGACCGAAGATCGCGGCGAAGGCACCGCCGAGCATCCAGCTGCCGCCGCTCTCCTGGACGATCTCGAAGCCGGCCCACTCCTTGATGTCCTTGTCGACGGTGATCGAGCCGGCACCATCCGGGAGCGTCATGGTCTGCCCCGGGGTGAGCTGCTGCTTCAGCAGACCGCCCTTGGAGTCCTTGAACTCCTTCATATGGCTCTTGTCCAGCTGGTACACGCTCTGCGGAATGCCCGAGTCGACGCCCAGGTCGCCGTGGTACGCGTTCAGCGCGAGCATCGGGTTGAGCAGCGCCGGGAACCGGGAGAGCATCGTGCTCCCCTTGCCGCCGTAGGTGGGCAGGAAGAACGCCTGGAAGCCGAGCTGCTCGCTGACGCCCTTCGGGTTCTTGTAGCCGTTCATGACCTTGACCACACCGGACGAGGTGACGTTGCCGTCCAGCGGCAGGAGGGGGACCGCGTCGTGGAAGACGACCTTGCCATTGCCGTCCCGGACGGTGAAGACCGGCGCGTAACCGTGGCTGACGAGGTAGACCTTGGCGCCGTCGATGTCCAGCGGCTTGTTGACCTGGACGGTGGTCGACCGCTCCTTGCCGTAGGCGCCCTTGTTGTAGGAGATCTTCGCCTCGTAGGTGCGCGGGGTGCCGCGGTTCGGACCGGTCAGCTCGTAGGTGCCCCTGAAGTCCTTCAGGTCGAAGCTGAAGGGCACCAGGTCGTCGTTGGTGAAGAGGCTGCCGGACTGGATGTCGTCGTACTGGAGGATCGAGTTGGAGAACCCGTCGCCCTCGACGACCAGCTTGGTGCCGTCCGACTTGTACAACTGGCCCGTGGCGAAGGCGACCAGCAGCACGATCAGCGCGATGTGGAAGATCAGGTTGCCCACTTCACGGGCGTAGCCCTTCTCGGCGGCGACCGCGTCCCCGACGGCATGGACCCGGAAGCGGCGACTCTTCAGCAACGCGAGCGCGTCCGTGCGGACCTGCTCGGGGTCGGCCGTGGTGCGCCAGGTGGTATAGGCGGGCAGCCGGGTCAGCCGCTTGGGCGCGGCCGGCGGCCGGCTGCGCAGCTGGCCCACGAACTGCCAGGTGCGGGGCACGATGCAGCCGATGAGGGAGACGAACAGCAGGATGTAGATGGCGGAGAACCACACCGAGCTGTAGACGTGGAAGAGGCCGAGCTTGTCGTAGACCGGCCCGAGCGTCTTGTGCGCTTTACGGAAGTCCTCGACCTTGCTGGCGTCAGCGCCGCTCTGCGGGATCAGCGAACCGGGGATCGCGCCGAGGGACAGCAGCAGGAGCAGCAGCAGCGCGACCCGCATGGAGGTGAGCTGCCGCCAGAACCAGCGGGCCCAGCCGATGACGCCCAGACCGGGCAGGTTCACCGGTTCGTCGCGCGGCGCGGTGGACAACTGGGCGCCGGCGTCCCCGAGCCCCTGGTCCTCCGGTCCGCCCGGGGAGTCGCCGGGCTCGGTCTTCGAAGTCGTGCTCATCGATCAGATCCCCACAGTGAAGCCGTTGGTCCAGGTCTGCATCTCCTGCACCAGACGGTCCCAGGCGCCCGTCAGCAGGAGCACACCGGTGACGATCATCATCGAGCCGCCGATGCGCATCACCCAGACATAGTGGCGTTTGACCCAGCCGAAGGCGCCGAGCGCCTTGCGGAAGGCGACCGCGGTGAGTACGAACGGCACGCCGAGGCCGAGGCAGTACGCGATCGTCAGTATGGCGCCGCGCCCGGCGCTCGCCTGCTGGGACGAGAGGGCGACGACGGAGGCGAGGGTGGGACCGATGCAGGGGGTCCACCCGATCCCGAACAGAGCGCCGAGGACGGGTGCGCCCACCAGGCCCGCGGCCGGCCGCCGGTGGAAGCGGAACTCACGCTGGGTCAGCCAGGGCATCATCCCCATGAAGAAGACGCCCAGCAGGATCATGAACACCCCGAGCACCTTGGACAGGGTGCCCTTGTATTCCTGGAGCGTCTGTCCGAAGAAGCCGAACAGCGCTCCGCCGGAGACGAACACGGCCGTGAAGCCGATAACGAACAGCGAGGCTCCGACCACCATCCGGCCCCGTCGGGCCTCGGCGAGATCGGTTCCGGTGACCCCGGTGACATAGGAGAGATAGCCGGGGACGAGGGGCAGGACGCACGGGGAGAAGAAGGAAACGAGGCCCCCGAGCACCGCGATCGGCACGGCGATGAGCAGGGCCCCGCTGAGGACCGTCTGGTTCCGGCCCGTCTCCTCGGCGAGCGTCAGGAGCGCGCTCACGTCACTTCTCCGCGAGGACCGGCTTGATCATCTTGAGCAGGTTCCCCTCGTCGAGGGCTTGCAAGGCACGAGCGGCGATCTTCCCGTCCCGGTCGAGGACGAGAGTGGAGGGAATCAGTTGGGGGTTCAGCGTGCCTTTCTTGAACCGGAGCATCAGTCTGCCGTCCGGGTCGTACAGGCTGGGATAGGTGATCCCCTCGTCCTTCTCGAAGGCGATCGCCGGAGTGGTGCTGGTGTCCCGGGTGTTGATCCCGACGAACTGGACGCCCTTGCCGGCGTACTCCTTGGAGACCTTGGCGAAGTACTTCCCCTCGGCACGGCACGGACCGCACCACGAGCCCCAGACATTGATGACGACGACTTTGCCCTTGTAGTCGGCGACGTCGAGCGTCTGGCCGTCGATCGTCTGGCCGGACAGGTCGGGTGCCGCATCCCGCGAGCCCGTGGCGACCGTGTCGATGCCGTTGTTACCGGTGACGAAGTTGGTGTGGCCACCGCCGCCGGACGTACCGCCGGAGCCGCACGCGGACAGGGACAGGGCCGCCGCGGCGGCCACGGCGCTGAACAGGACGGCGCGGCTGCGGGTACTCATGTGAAAAGTTTCGCATGTCCGATCCGGGGATCTTGCGCACCCCCCTCACGGACGGAAACCCGCATTTCAGGCGGTGTTTCAGGGGATTTTTCAGGCGGAGTTCGTGGGGGTCGGGGACGGCTCGGCGAGGAAGGTTTTCCAGCCGCCGGCCGGAGCCTGCCCGACCTCCAGCGTGCGCAGTTTGTCCAGTACCTCGGGGCGCTGCACATCCATCCAGTCGACGAACTGCCGGAAGGAGACGAGCCGGACGTCGGCGCCCTTGTCCCGCTCCCGCGCGATGTACTGGAACGACTCCGCCACGGCGTCCATGTAGATGCCGCCGTTCCACTGCTCGAAGTGGTTGCCCACGAAGAAGGGTGCGCGATTTGTCTCGTATGCCCGCTTGAATCCGGATATATAGGCTTCCTTCGCCTGCCGGCGCCAGCCCGGATAGTTGTAGGCGGGGGCCTTCGTCGAGTTGACCGACTGGTTGGCGAGCATGTTGTAGTCCATCGACAGGACTTCGAAGGAGTGCCCGGGGAACGGTATCTGCTGCAACGGCAGGTCCCACACGCCCATCCGCTTGTGCGGCCACAACTGCCGGCCGCCGGGCGAGGAGGCGTCGTAGCGCCAGCCCAGTTCGCGGGCGGTCGGCAGCAGGTTGTCCTGGCCGAGCAGACAGGGCGTACGGCTGCCGACGAGTTCCTTGTCGTAGTCGAAGGGCAGCGCGGGCAGATCCGTCCAGCCGCTGTTGGTCCGCCACTCCTTCACGAACGACTTGGCCTGCTCGATCTCGCTCCGCCACTGCTGCGGGGTCCAGTCGCCGACGGTGCCGTGGCCGGAGCAGAAGTGCCCGTTGAAGTGGGTGCCGATCTCGTGGCCCTCCAGCCAGGCGCGGTGCACGTTGGCCAGGGTCGCCTTGATGTGCTCGTCGGTGAGGTAGCCGATGTCGGAAGCGCCGCGCGGGTTGTTCGGCGGGTCATAGAGCCGCTTCTTCGACTCGGGCAGCAGATAGAGCCCGGAGAGGAAGAAGGTCATCGCGGCGCCGTGTTCCTTGGCCAGGTCAAGGAAGCGCGGGAAGAGGCCGTTGCCGACCTCGCCCGCCCCGTCCCAGGAGAAGATCACGAACTGCGGCGGCTCCTGGCCCGGCTCCAGCGGCTCGGGCGCGGCGGGCTGGTGCGGCTGCTTGCCGGTGAAGGACGTGGAGCCGTCGCCGATGGGCCGGGCGGGCGCCTTGGTGGCGCCGTGGCCCTTGCCGCTCCCGACCGCGTTCCCGGCGGAACCGGAACCGGAACCGCCCCCACCATCGTGTGAGCCGTTGAGAGTGCCGCAGCCCACGAGCCCGGCGGCGGCAGCGGCACCCGCGCCGAGGCCGAGCATTCCCCTGCGGGTGAAGGTGCTCATGAAATCCCCGATTCATCACGTCCTGCTGGTGGTCACCCAGTCAGATGGCGTAAGGAACAGGGAGGTTCCGCATATTCTCATACTTTTCTAAGCAAGGCTGCGAAAACACCGCAAGGCCCCGTGCGGACCGGGCTCACCTGGCGGGCCGCCTCGGGCGTAGCCCGCGAACGTGCCGAACATCACGGTACGGGCGCCGGGGGGCGGCTGGTTGAGGGCCCCTCGACCGGTGTGGGCGACGGCGGGCCCACCGCGTATGGGCGGCGCGGGCCCGGAGGAACCGGAGGGTCTGGGGACCCGGAGGACCGCCGGAGGACACTCAGGCCCCGGGGAACCCCGGAAACCCGGGGAACCAACCCGTACCAGCCCGCCCACGCCCCGGCCCGTCTCCGTCCCGGTCCCCGCCCCCTCTGCCGCTCAGGCCCCGAACGCCTTGCTCTTGCCCTTCACCGGCTTGGCGCCGGCCAGGAGATGGGGTGGGACCAGGTCACGGGCCGGCTCGGTGTAGCCGACCGAGACGATCCGGTCGCCCTGGTAGGTGAAGGTGGTCAGCGACGCGAGCGTGCACTGCCGCTTGCGCGGGTCGTGCCACAGCCGCCGCCCCTCCACGTACGAGCGCACGATCCAGATCGGCAGCTGGTGGCTGACCACCACCGCCTCGTGCCCGCGCGCCCGGTCCCGGGCCGCGTCCAGCGCACTCTTCATCCGGACCACCTGGGCGACGTACGGCTCACCCCAGGACGGCTTGAACGGGTTCACGAGGTACTTCCAGTTGCCGGGCTTGCGCAGCGCGCCGTCGCCCACCCCGAACGCCTTGCCCTCGAAGAGGTTCTCCGCCTCGATCAGCCGCTCGTCGGTGTCGAGGCCCAGCCCGTGCGTCTTGGCGATCGGGGTCGCCGTCTCCTGCGCCCGCTCCAGCGGGGAGGCCACGGCGTACGTCACGTCGCGCGGGGCGAGGTGCTCGGCGACCCGGTCGGCCATCTGCCGTCCGAGTTCGGACAGGTGGTAACCGGGCAGCCGCCCGTAGAGGACCCCGTCCGGGTTGGCGACCTCGCCGTGCCGCATGAGATGGACGACGGTGATGTCCTGGTCGGTGCTCATGCGGTGGCCTCCGCGGCGGCTCGGGCCGCCGCCGGAAGGGCGTCGGCGATCTTCTGGAGGGCCCGTTCGTCGTGGGCCGTGGACACGAACCAGGACTCGAAGGCCGACGGCGGCAGATAGACGCCGTTCGCCAGCATCGAGTGGAAGAAGGCGGTGAAGCGGAAGGTGTCCTGCCGCTTGGCGTCCTCGTAGTCGCGTACCCGCCGGTCGGTGAAGAACACGGAGAACATGTTGGAGGCGGTCTGCACCCGGTGTGCGACGCCCTCCTTGGTCAGGGCCTCGGTGACGAGGGACCGGACCTCCGTGGAGACGCCGTCGACCGTCTCGTAGGCGGCGTCGTCCAGCAGCCGCAGCTGGGCGACGCCCGCGGCGGTGGCGACCGGGTTACCGGAGAGCGTGCCCGCCTGGTAGACCGGACCGGCCGGGGCGAGGTGGGCCATGACGTCCGCACGGCCTCCGAACGCGGCCGCCGGGAACCCGCCGCCCATCACCTTGCCGAAGGTCATCAGGTCCGGCCTGACGCCGTCGATCCCGTACCAGCCGCTCCTGCTGGTACGGAAACCGGTCATCACCTCGTCGGAGACGAACAGCGCGCCGTTCTTGGCGCAGGCGTCCTTCAGCCCCTGGTTGAACCCGGGCTCGGGCGGCACGACCCCCATGTTGCCGGGCGACGCCTCCGTGATCACGCAGGCGATCTCGCCGGGATACCGGTGGAACGCCTCCTGCACGGCCTCCAGGTCGTTGTACGGCAGGACGATGGTGTCGCCGGCCTGGGCACCGGTGACGCCCGGGGTGTCGGGCAGCGCGAAGGTGGCGACCCCGGACCCGGCGGCGGCCAGCAGCGAGTCGACGTGCCCGTGGTAGCAGCCGGCGAACTTGATCACCTTGGACCGCTGGGTGAACCCGCGCGCCAGCCGGATGGCGGACATGGTCGCCTCGGTCCCGCTGGACACCAGCCGCACCTGATCGACGGGCTCGACCCGGGCGACGATCTCCTCGGCGAGGACCACCTCGCCCTCACCCGGTGTGCCGAAGGACGTACCGCGCGCTACGGCCTCGTGGGCGGCGGCGATCACCTCGGGGTGCGCGTGCCCGAGGATCATCGGCCCCCAGGAACACACGAGGTCGACGTACTCCCGCCCGTCGGCGTCGGTCAGATACGGACCGGAACCCGACACCATGAACCGGGGCGTGCCGCCCACGGCGCGGAAGGCACGCACCGGCGAGTTCACACCGCCGGGCGTGACGGCGGACGCCCGGTCGAACAGTGCCTGCGAGACGGGCGCTTCCCGTGGGTAGGGCATACCTGAAGGGGACGATTCACTCATGACCTGCGACTTCTCCGACCTCTCGGACCTTCTCCGAATTTCTCAGCGTTTCTTGGAGCTACTCGGAGTTTTTCGGACTCCGATGTGCGTGGTGCCCTCCTCAGGGTAGGCCGAGGCCGTCATCACTCCGGCAAACACGTTGTCGATCATCCGCGATCTGCGAGACTGGGGCTCGGACGGGCCTGATTCACGCAGAGACACACAGCTCGACACAGCTCGTACGGCACACGGTGACCGGTGGCCATGGAGATCTTGCGGACTGGTGTTTCACCGCACGTTTCGGCGGGCGGCCGTGGGGGAGGTCACTGACACGATGATCGGGTTGCGCGGCGGGCGCCACGCGTCCTAGAAAAGCAGTCGGGTGGAGATATGCATCGCGGTGGCGGACTGGGCGAGGGGACCGACGACCTGGGTCCTCGACGCGCCCGGCGGGGAAGGCACCGGCGCGACGCGGAGGAAACGGCCGAAGCACGTCCGCCACAGGGTGTACCGGGAGAGCCCGAGCGGAGCGACCGGCGGGCCGACCCCCGGGTGGACCGCCTTCGGGCGGCGAGCAGAAATGGTGGTCGGGTGGGGGTGACGTACAAATATTTCGGCGCACCGGACGGCGCGACCGCGGCCCGTGTCCCGATCTCGATGCGACCCGAGGAACTCGGCGGCGACGAGCTGGGCATGAACGGCATGTTCACCAAGATCAAGCCGGAGACGATGTCCGCGATGGTACTGACCGGCATCGAGGGCGTGCCCCTGCACAAGGTGCCGCCGCTCGAACTCGTGGTCCTGCACCCCGACTACGCGGTCGTCAAGCTGCCCATGACGGTCGTCGACCCACTGCGCGGCATCGGCGAGGAAGCGGTGGGCGCGGCGGCGTTCATCTGGTCCACGGTCCCGGACCGCGGCGGCCCGCGGGACGCGTTCAACGTGTACCAATTGCTCCACGAATGGCAGGATTTCTCGCACCGGTTGCATGAGGCTGGACACCAGCCTTACTGCTTGGTGTGGCCCTGACGCGCCGCTCGGCGCGGCCCTGGTTCCCTCCTCGTTCCGGCCCCGATTCGCTGCTCGTTCCGGCCCTGGCTCACTGCTCGGTCCGGCCCTGACGCCGGTTGCGCGGGGCCCCGCCGCCCCGTGCGCCGTCTCGACGACACAAGGTGACGGATTCGGTTCCGACGCCGGTGAGGTGTGCCGATGTGTTCCCGTCCCGGCGCCGGGCCACGGGGTCGTCTTCGCGGTCGGGGTGGTCCTGGTCGTGGTCGACGGGCAGGGACTCGGGCCGCTGTGGTGGGCCGGGGTCGCGCTGCTCCTGGCCGGCCTGGTGATGCGGTGGATGCTGGTGCGGGCCCAGCGGCCGCCGCCGGGGCGGCTGCCGGTCCGGGTCCGGGTGCCGGTCGCCGGGTGCCGGTCGCCGGGTGCCGGTCGCCGGGCGCCGGTCGCCGGGCGCCGGGAGGCGTTCAACGGACCCGCCACCAAGAGCCCCAGCCACACCCACAGCCATGCGCAGGCCTACGCCACCGATCTGATCCATCGTCCTCGTGCGGCGGGCGGGGAGTCCGAAACGCCCGCCGTGGCACCAGGGTTCGCGACGGTGTGGCCGCCGGTCCGCCGGCCGGAGCGTCACCCGGCCTCCGGTCGGCCTGTGCCGACTCCCGGGGAGGGCGGGCCGTGGCGGCCGTCGGCGGACACCGGGACCGCCTCACCCGCGCCTCGCTGCCGGGCTTCGGAAAGGCCCGCCCCCGTAGGACCGGTCGCCGTCGTGGAAAGGACTCCCGCCGCCGGACGGGCCGGGACGCCGATGCTCCGTCAGTCGCCGACCAGGTGGCCGTCGAACCCGGCGCGCACGAGCCGCTCGTAGGCGTCGTGCACCTCCCCCGGCACGTCCTGCTCGATCGCGAAGCCGAGTTTCGGGTACTCGATCACCCGCTGGAGGTCGCCGACCAGCGTGTCGATGACGGTCGAGGACGGGCCCACACTCCGGGGGCGCCCGTGCCGCCGCCGCCTCGTGCGGATGTCCATGTCGCCGGTGTCGGTGTCGCCGGTGTCGCCTGGTCGAGCGTGGACGGTCGTTGCTGGGTGCCTTTCGGCCAACCTGCGGATCACGCAAGGCGATCCGAACTACGACAAACCAAAAAAACCAACTGCATCAGAGCAAGCAATCTCGACCCTCGTACTGTCTGAAAGTTATCGCATACCAACCTTTTAAATGCCCCTGGATTAGCCATATGCCGTGCCTGGGCAGTCTCACCGGGCCACCGGCGCGTGATCTTCACCGGCCCGTCCGGGACGTCACGCGCCACTCGCCCACTCCGACAGGAGGTGCAGTGATGAAGCTTCTCTTCGCCATCCGCAACAAGGTCGCGGCAAGCAAGAGCCTCAAGGCGAACGCCTGGTACCTCTGGTACTGATGCCCGACTCCTCGGCCACACGGCCGAGTTGACATCGTTGTCCGGCCGCACCGCACCCGCTGTTCCGCGGTGCGGCCGGACGACGGCGTGCCGCCCGCGACCCCTCCCGGAGCATCCATGACCACGTCAACGCCGCCGCGTGTACGCACCACCGTGTTCTCTCCGCGGCTGGCCGCCCTCATCGACGACCACGTGGGCCAGGACGTCTTCCGCCTGGAACCCGACACCATCGGAATCGCGGGGCACGAGGTCGCCGACCGGATTCTCGCCGCGCGCCGCGCCACGGAGGCCGAACGGCCCACGTTCAAGCCGCTGCACGGGCGCTCGATCTCACGCACCGAGGCGTCGACGGTGACCCGGACCATCGGCAACGACGTGCGCGACGCGCTCAAGGGGGCGCTGCCGCTGCCGAAGGACGTCGACCTGTCCGGACCCTGGCCGCTGACCGGGCATCTGTTCCTGCGCGATCTCATCCTCGGCCGGGACCCGTACCGGTTGCGCATGCTGATGAGCCGCAATCTCGAACTCACCCCCAAGCTGACCTGGTCGGTCATCGCGCTCGGCGCCGCGCTTCCCGGCTGGCCCCGGCCGAGCGACGGCCGCACCGGACTCGCGAACCGGGCGGCGCGGGCAACGGGTTATCAGGAACGCCGGTACGCCATGGGCGTCTACCGCAGGGCAGCCGCACCGGTCTGCTTCACCGTCTCCACGCTCGTGGCCAACGCGCTCTGGCTCGGTGCGCCCTTCGACGAGGCCACGCCGAACCGGAACCTGATCCACGAGTCGCTGCGGCTGCTGCCGCCCTCCTGGAACATCCTGCGCAACGCGTCCCCCGAGTACCCGGCCGTCGACGGCCGGATCGGCGAGAAGGACGACGTCCTGCTGCTGCCGCTGCTCTCCCACCGTGATCCGGCCCTGTGGGACGGCCCGGACGCCTTCCGTCCGGAGCGCTGGGACACGCTCGATCCCGACACCGCGCCCGGCTATCTGCCGTTCGGCCACTCGTCCGAGCGGTGCTGGGGACGGCACATGGTCATGCCGCTGGCGGAACTCCTCCTGGACCTGATCCGCGGCTCCGGGCTGGTTCTCGACCCGGACCAGCGCGTCGGCAAGGTGCCGCTCCTCGGTCTGCTGGGTGTCGAGGAGGTACGTCTGAGGAAGGCGGCCCGGGTGCGGTGAACGGCCCTCGGTGAACGGCATGGGGGCGGACGGCGGGGATCAGCAGTACGGCGGCTGGTGGGTCAGGGACGCCGCCACCCGCATCCAGACCCCGAACTGGCGGTACAGCGCGGGCAGTCGGCCACCGGCCCGGACCGTACGGCTGTCGGTGGCGGTGACTCCGGGAAGGCCCGTCAGGGTGGCGGCGACCGAGGACGACTGCCAGCGGACCGCGAGGGTGACGTCGTCCGGAACGGCGGCCGGCCGCTTCGGGGCGGGCGACAGGGCGGCGGCGACCGTGTCCTCGATCGCCTGCCGGGCCTCCGCCTCGGGGCGCAGTTCCGCCGCGAAGCGGTCACGGGCGTACTTCACGGGCACCGTGGCGATCCCGTCGTCCCACGCCGTGGCCTCCGCGCAGGCCGCGTCGTCGCCGGTGAGTACGGCCACCGGGACGCCGAGGGCCGCCGCGGTGGCCTGGGCCAGGCCGATCTCGCCGACCGGGCGGCCGTCCAGCCAGATGTCCTCGATCTCGTGGCCCATGAAGCTGTGGCTCAGTACGCCGAGAGCGCCGGCCCGGGAGTGGTAGCCGACGCAGACGACCGCGTCGTGGTCGGCGGCGAGCCCGTCCAGCATGACCATCTGCTTCGGCCTGCCCCGGATCAGACGGGCCGCCGGGTGCAGGGCCTCGGGGTACAGGTTGCGCATCGGGCCGTGGGCGTCGTTGACGAGGATGTCGGTGGCACCGGCCGCGAGGGCGCCCCGTACGGCCGCGTTGACGTCCTCGGCCATCATCGACCGGCCCCGCTCGTAGTCCCGGCCGCCCGGCTGGACGTCCTCGGCGTCGACGAGCCCGGTGATGCCTTCCATGTCCACGCTCAGATAGATACGCACGGGGCCCGAGCCTATCGATCCGCCGGATCCGCACGGCGCCCGAGCTTAGGCCGGTCCGACCCTACGTGATGTAGGTTCCCAGCTGTCCAGGGCCGTACGACTCCTTCCACGGGGGCACCATGCAGGGCACGAACGCGGGGACCGACGCACAGCGGGCGCGGCTCCCGCAGTCGGGCGCGCGAGCGGGGGTCGGCGGCCTCGCACCCACCATCGCCGTACTCGTCGTAAGCCTCGCCATCGCCGCCGTGGGGGTGTACGAGCTGTGCGGATTCGGGCTGCACAGCCTCGCCCGACGGCCGCATCTGTTCAGCGACGGGCTGGCCACCGGAGGCGTGATCGTCGCCGTGGTGGCGGCCGGGGCGGCGGCGGGGAACCTGGCGTGGCATCTGGCGTCGGCCCGGAGCGGCACGGAGGGCGCCGGTGCGAGCGGCGGGCCGGACCAGAGACCGGCGGGCCGGACCACGGAACAGTGACACGGACCGGCGAGCCGGCCTGAGCGCGATGACGGAAGCCGGACGGGCGGTGTCCAGGTGCGGAGCTGCTCCTCTTGCCGCTTCTCCGTTTCTCCGCTTCTCCTTGCCCGTCTCCCTCCATCTTCTTACCTGACCAATACCCTACAAGTTGTAGGGTTGGGCAGCTTCGTCTCCGTCCCCCTCCGCTCCCAAGGTGCCGGTCACCATGCCCGTACAGCAGTCGACGCCGACTTCCGAACAGGTCTCCGTACGGCACGAGCGCCGGCGCCCCGCCGTGTCCGCCCGGCTGCGGGCGCGGGCGGCCGCCGCGACCGTCTGGTACCTGCGGCTGCTCGCCGTGCTCAACATCGCCGCGGTCGTGTCGCTGCCGTTCCGGGAGGAGGTGCAGGAGCACAACGCGGGCGAGTTCTTCACGCCGTACCTGGCCACCGCGGGTCTGGGCTCGGCGGCGTTCGCACTGTTCCTGGCCGTGGTGATGCGCCGCCGCAAACGCGCCGCCTGGGTCTTCAACCTGCTCCTCGCCGGCCCCCTGTGCTGCCTCTACGTGCTCGCGCTCGCCACCGGCAGCTACGGCGCGCACCTCTTCAACTGGCTCTCCACCGCCCTCACCGGCCTGTTCGTGGCCGCGCTGCTGATCGGCCGCCGTGAGTTCGACGCCATCGGCGACCGCTCCAACCCGCGGCTCGCGCTGGCCGCCGGAGCGGGCGGTCTGCTGGTCGCAGGCA
Source organism: Streptomyces sp. NPDC006012 (assembly GCF_042871185.1). Lineage (NCBI taxonomy): Bacteria > Bacillati > Actinomycetota > Actinomycetes > Kitasatosporales > Streptomycetaceae > Streptomyces > Streptomyces sp. NPDC006012. Next base: position 46,824 of record NZ_JBIAIE010000003.1, on the reverse strand, counting down.
CCCTCGGCACGCTGCTGGTGAGCGCGACGAACCGGCAGTCCGGAGCGAGCCTCCAGGACCGGATCGCGTACACCTTGCTGCGCGGTGTCAGCGTGGGCCCGCTCGCCGACCGGGTCGACGCGGTGAGCGCGCCCCACTGGGTCGACATCATCGTCAACGTCCTGATGGCCGCCACCGTCCTCCTCGTGCTGTACGCCTGTTTCCGCGCCCCGCGCGGCCGGGCGCTGCTCGCCGCCGAGGACGAGGAGCGGCTGCGGGCCCTGCTGGAGCTGCACGGCGAGCGCGACTCGCTCGGCCACTTCGCGCTGCGCCGGGACAAGGCGGCCCGGTTCTCCCCGAGCGGCAAGGCCGCCGTCACCTACCGCGTGGTCAGCGGTGTCAGCCTGGCCTCCGGCGACCCGATCGGCGACCCGGAGGCCTGGCCCGGCGCCATCGACGCGTGGCTCGCCGAGGCACGCCGGCACGCGTGGACGCCCGCGGTGATGGGCGCGAGCGAGGAGGCCGGCACCGTCTACGCCCGGCACGGCCTCGACGCCCTGGAACTGGGCGACGAGGCGATCGTGGAGCTGGCCGACTTCACGTTGGAGGGACGGGCGATGCGCGTGGTCCGCCAGGCGCACAACCGGGTCCGGCGGGCCGGGTACACGGTGCGCGTCCGCCGCCACGCGGACATCCCCGAGGCCGAGATGGCGCTGCTGGTCGACCGCGCCGACCACTGGCGGGACGGCGCCACCGAGCGCGGTTTCTCCATGGCCCTCGGCCGCCTCGGCGACCCGGCCGACGGGCGCTGCGTGATGCTGGAGTGCCGGGACGCGGCAGGGGAACCGCGCGCCCTGCTCAGCTTCGTCCCCTGGGGCGGGCACGGCCTGTCCCTGGACCTGATGCGCCGGGACCGGGCGTGCGAGAACGGGCTGATGGAGTACATGGTCGTGGAACTGCTGCTGCGTGCAGAGGAGTTGGGCGTCCGGCGGGTGTCGCTGAACTTCGCGATGTTCCGGTCCGTCTTCGAGCGGGGCTCCCGGCTGGGGGCGGGCCCGGTGCTGCGGCTGTGGCGGTCGGTGCTGACGTTCTTCTCCCGCTGGTGGCAGATCGAGTCCCTGTACCGGGCGAACGCCAAGTACCGGCCCGTGTGGGAACCGCGGTTCCTGCTGTTCGCCAAGAGCAGCGACATCCCGCGCATCGGGCTGGCGAGCGCCCGGGCGGAGGGCTTCCTCACACGGCCGGGTTTCCTCAGCCGGCCGGGTTTCCTCAGCCGGCCGGGCCTCTTCAGCCGACCCCGCTGCCGTAGTTGACCCGGCTGCCGTCGCTGACCCGGCTGCCGTCCCTGACCCGACGCAGGCGCGTGCCACGCCCGTAGCCCAGGCCACGTCATGGCCGGCTCGCCGACCGCTCCCCGAACCCGCCGGCAAAACCCGCTCCGCGCCCCGTAGGTCACTTCGTGCCCGCCACCCGCAGCACCGTGAGCACCAGGGTCCGCGCCGCCTCCACCACCTCGCGCACGGACACATACTCGTGCGCGCTGTGCGCCACCCGTACGTCGCCCGGTCCGTACTGGAGCGTCGGCACGCCCGCCGCGGCATACAGCCTGAGGTCGCTGCCGTAGGGCACACCGCGTTCCCGCGGACGGGCCGCCCAGCCGTTGGCATCGGCGCAGGCGTCGCGCACCTCGTCGCGCAGCGGGTGCCCGGCGGGCAGCCGTCCGCTCGCGAACTGCCCGCCGGGCCAGCTCACGGTCGCCGGATGCGCCGCGAGCCACGTATCGGCGGCGCACGCCTCGGCCACCCGCTGCTCCAACTCGGCGCGCGCGTCGGCCGGTTCCTCGTCGAGCCGGACACCCAGCCGGCCGTCGGCGACCAGCAGGTCCGGCACGGTGCCGGCCCAGTCGCCGGCCCGGAGGGTGCCGACGGACAGCGCGTACGGGATCGGGTACTCGGCCATCAGCGGGGACGGATCGCGGTTGCGGTCGGCCTCCAGAGCGGCGAGCGCGCGGTGCAGCGGCAGATAGGCGTCGACCGCGCTGACCCCGGCCGCCCGCGAACCGGCGTGCGCCGCCCGGCCGGGGACGGTCAGCCGGAAGGTGAGGGCACCCGCGTTGGCGGTGACCAGCGTGCCGGCGGTCGGCTCGGTGATGACGCAGGCGGCACCGGTGTGCCCGCGCCGCAGCGTGCCGAAGGCACCGATCCCGCCGTCCTCCTCGCCGACCGTGAAGTGCGCCGCGACCCGGCCGCGCAGCCGCACCCCGGCCGCCCGGACCGCGGCCAGCGCGGCGAGGTGCGCCACCAGTCCGGCCTTCATGTCGCAGGCGCCGCGCCCGTGGACCACGTCCCCGTGCACCCTCGGCACGAACGGGTCGCCGTCCCAGGCCGCCGGGTCCCCGGGCGGTACGACGTCCACATGGCCCTGGAGGATCAGCGCGGGCACGTCGCCGTCCCCGGCGGTGTGCCCGACCAGGCCCCATGCCTCCTCGCGGGGCGCCTCAAGTCCGGGGAAGGCGGGGTCGGCGAGCAGGGCCGGCAGGTCCATGGACCACAGGTCGACCTCCAGTCCGAGCCGTGCCAGGCACCCGGCAAGATGATGCTGGAGTTCGGACTCGGCGGCGCTCCCGGTCATGCTGGGGATCGCGATCAGCTCAAGCAGGGTCCGGCCGATGTCCGCCTCGTCGAGGTGGGCGAGGGCGGCGGCCTCCGCGTCGGTCAGCATGCGGCATTCCTTCCCCGTACCCTCACCAGTCCCCGTGGGCCACCACTTCCCTCGAACCGGGCCCTGCGCGACCCGGACGACCCGCCCGTCGCACCCCGTCACGACCACCGTCGCACTCCATCACGACCGGCGGAATACTCCACCGCGACCTCCGTCCCGACCGCCGGCAAACTCCACCGCGAACTCCGTCACGACCGCCGCCGCTCCACCACGACCTCCGTCACGACCGCCGCCGCTCCACCACGACCTCCGTCACTCCACCACGACGTCTCTCATGCCCCGTCATCCGGATCCCCGGTGACGCCCCCGCCCACCGTGAAGCCGATCACCGCGCCGCCGCCGTCCCGGCGCAGCGCGAAAGGTGCCCCGCCGTGTGCCATGGCCACCTCCCGCACGATGGACAGGCCCAGCCCGGAGCCGGGCAGGGAGCGGGCGTCGGCGGCGCGGTAGAAGCGGTCGAAGATCCGGATCAGATCGCCGTCGGCGATGCCCGGCCCGCGGTCCAGGACCTCGACGCGCACCGGTCCGGCGGGGCGGGCGTGCATCCGGGCGGTGCCTGCCCCGCCCTCGTACGGGCGCAGGAACTGCCGTGCCGTGGCGAGCGCGGGGCCGGTGACCCGGACCTCGATGGGCGAGCCGCGGTCGCTGTCGAACTTGGTGGCGTTCTCCAGCAGGTTGGACAGCGCGCGCTGGAGCATGCCGGGCCGCCCGTCGGTGACGGTGTCCCCGCCGGTCCACAGCACGATCTCCCGCCCGGTGCGGCGGCGTGCCAGGCCCACCACGTCCTCGGCGACGTCCGCGATGTCGACCCGCTGGGTCGGCTCGGTGTCGGACTGCCCGGCGGCGAGGTCGACCAGCTCGTTGACCAGGTCGGTCAGCTCGCGGGCCTCCTGGGTGAGGTCGGCGACGAGATCGTCGCGGGTGTCGGGCGGCAGCTCGTCGATGCGGCGCAGCAGGGAGATGTTCGTACGCAGGGAGGTCAGCGGGGTGCGCAGTTCGTGGCCCGCGTCCTGGACGAGCCGCCGCTGGTCCTCCTCCGACTGGGCCAGCCGCCCCAGCATCCGGTCGAACGCCCGGCCCAGGCGGCCCACCTCGTCGAGGCCGGCGACGGGCACCTGGATGCCCAGCCGGCGGGTGCGGGCGACGTCCTCGGCGGCGGTGGTGAGGATGACCAGGCGCCGGGTGATACGGCGGGCCAGCCACCAGCCGACCAGTCCCGCGGCGATCACGACCGCGGCCATCAGGACCAGCGTGCGCTGCTGGAGCGCCCGCAGCAGGTCCTCGGTGTCGCTGAACTCCTGCGCGACCTGCACCGCGCCCCGCCCGTCGCCGAGCGCGACGGTGGCGACGCGGAACAGGTCGTCGGCGACCTTCACGTCGGTGTACTGGACGGTCCGGCCAGCCGCCCGGGCGGTGGCGATGGCCCGGTCCTTGGCGGTGACCGGCAGCACCGGGCTGCCGTGGTCGACGATCTCGCCCTGCGCGCCGAGCACCTGGACGTCGGTGCGGCTGGGCCGGACCACGTCGTGTCCGGGCCGGGTGGAGCTGAAGTCCTGCGGCACCATCTCCGTCTGCCGTACCTCGGTCTGTACGTCCTGCACGACCTGGGTGAACACCGACTGCTGGTCGACGCGGACCAGCCGGGCGGCGGCGCTGTAGGACAGGATGCCGACGAGGATCGTGACGGTGGCGGTGATGGCCGCGAAGGACACGGCGAAGGTGGTGCGCAGCGAGACGAGTTTGGGCCGGCGCAGCACCGTCAGCCGGCTCAGTGCCGACAGCCGGCGCAGCACGGGCGGCCTGCGCGGGGCCGACGGCCGGCGCAGGCGGCCCACTCAGTCCTCCCGCAGCACGTAACCCACGCCCCGCACGGTGTGGATCAGCTGCGGTGCGCCGGGTTCGTCGAGTTTGCGGCGCAGGTAGCCGACGTAGACGGCGAGGTTCTTGGAGCCGGGTCCGAAGTCGTAGCCCCAGATGCGGTCGTAGATGGTGGAGTGGTCGAGCACGATGCCGGCGTTGCGGGCCAGGAGTTCCAGCAGTTCGAACTCGGTGCGGGTCAGTTCCAGCTCCCGCTTGCCGCGCCAGGCCCGGCGTGCCTGGAGGTCCATGCGCAGCCCGGCCGCCTCCACCTGGCGGTCGTCGGCGTGCGACTCGCGGACCGGGGCGGTACCACCGCCTCCGCTGCCTCCACTGCCGCCGCCGCTGCCACCTCCGCTGCCGCCCGCGGTCACCGGGGCGGCGCGGCGCAGCAGGGCGCGCAGCCGGGCGAAGACCTCCTCGACGTCGAACGGCTTGACGACGTAGTCGTCGGCCCCGGCGTCGAGACCCGCGATCCGGTCGGCGGTCTCGACCAGCGCGGTGAGCATCAGGATCGGGGTGCGGTCGCCCTCGGCGCGCAGCACCCGGCACACCTGGAGGCCGTCGATCCCGGGCATCATCACGTCGAGGACCAGGACGTCCGGTGGCGTGCGGTGGGCGTGCGCCAGCGCTTCCACTCCGTCGGCGACCGCCGTCACCGCATAGCCCTCCAGCGTCAGGGCCCGCTCCAGGGCATGGCGGATGGCGCGGTCGTCTTCGGCGAGCAGCACAGTCTGGGGCACGCACCCAGTTTGCCAAGTCCCCGGACCGTTCGAGCGGGCCGAGCGGGCTTACGATCGCCCTTTTTACCCGCCTCTCACCGTGCCGGACGCAACCTGGTGCCGGGGCGCACGGTCTTCTCACCGTCGGCCGGCGTGTGTGACGAATCTCCGGTTGCCCGGGGCCGCACCGCCCGTCCTCAGGCGGCGCGGAGCCGCGCCAACTGCTCCTCGAAGGGCACCACGTCCAGGAGGTCCGCGGCGGCCGACGCACCCGCCGCGCGCCCCACCGGCCCCGCGGCCCTCGTGCTCTGGTCCGGCCCCGGCTCCCCGGGATTCCCGTGGCCGGCCTCGCGCCCGGAGTTCCCCGGGGTCGCCGCCGTGTTCCCCATGGCCCCCTCGGCCACTCTGGCCACCCTGGTCTCACTGGTCTCCGCCGGCCCGGTCATCAGCCCGGCCAGCTCCGCCGCCGCCCGGTCGATGCGTTCCGCGAGACCCTGCGCGCCCCAGTCCTCCGAGGCGGCGTAGACGGCGGTGGGTACGACCACGGCCTTGAGGTAGGCGAACAGCGGGCGCAGGGCGTGCTCCAGGACCAGGGAGTGTCGGGCCGTACCGCCGGTCGCGGCGATCAGCACCGGCTTGCCGGCCAGTGCGTCCGGTTCGAGCAGGTCGAAGAAGGACTTGAACAGGCCGCTGTACGAGGCGGTGAAGACCGGGGTGACGACGATCAGCCCGTCCGCCCGGGCGACCGCGTCCAGTGCGGCGGCCAGGTCGCGGCCCGGGAAGCCGCTGGTGAGGTGGTGCGCGATCGCCACGGCGAGTTCGCGCACCTCGACGACCCGGACGTCGGTGGCGACGTCCGCCGCGGTGGCGGCGGCCAGCCGGTCGGCGAGCAGCCGGGTGGAGGACGGGACGCCCAGTCCCGCCGAGACGACGACGAGTTTCATGCGGCGGACACCTCCTTGGCGCGGAGCAGCGAAGCGTGGGTGGGGGCGTCGGGCACGCCGGCCGGGCGGGCGGCGGCGAACTCCTTGCGGAGTACCGGTACGACCTCCTCGCCGAGCAGGTCGAGCTGTTCCAGGACCGTCTTCAGCGGGAGTCCCGCGTGGTCCATCAGGAACAGCTGGCGCTGGTAGTCGCCGGCGTACTCGCGGAAGGACAGCGTCCGTTCGATCACCTGCTGCGGGGAACCCACGGTCAGCGGGGTCTGGTCGGTGAACTCCTCCAGCGTCGGGCCGTGCCCGTACACCGGCGCGTTGTCGAAGTACGGACGGAACTCGCGCACCGCGTCCTGCGAGTTCCTGCGCATGAACACCTGGCCGCCCAGACCGACGACCGCCTGCTCCGGCGTCCCGTGCCCGTAATGCGCGTACCGGGTCCGGTACAGCTCGACCATCCGCCTGGTGTGCTCGGCCGGCCAGAAGATGTTGTTGTGGAAGAAGCCGTCACCGTAATAAGCGGCCTGCTCGGCGATCTCCGGCGAACGGATGGAACCGTGCCAGACGAACGGCGGCACACCGTCCAGCGGACGCGGCGTGGACGTGAAACCCTGCAGCGGAGTGCGGAAACGCCCCTCCCAGTCCACCACGTCCTCACGCCACAGCCGGTGCAGCAGCGCGTAGTTCTCCACCGCCAGGTTGATGCCCTGCCGGATGTCCTGCCCGAACCACGGATAGACCGGCCCGGTGTTCCCACGGCCCATCATCACGTCCACCCGGCCGTCCGCCAGGTGCTGCAGCATCGCGAAGTCCTCCGCGATCTTCACCGGATCGTTGGTCGTGATCAGCGTCGTCGACGTGGACAGCACCAGCCGCTCGGTCCGCGCCGCCACGTACCCCAGCATCGTGGTCGGCGACGACGGCACGAACGGCGGATTGTGATGCTCACCCGTCGCGAACACGTCCAGACCGACCTCCTCGGCCTTCACCGCGACGGCGACCATGGCCTTGATCCGCTCGTGCTCGGTCGGCACACGGCCCGTCGTGGGGTCCGGCGTGACATCACCGACGCTGAAAATCCCGAACTGCATGGCCACTCACACCCTCCAATTGGTTTACCATTCAACTATACCTGCCCAACGGTCTCCCCCGGCTCCGTATTCCGCCCCGTCCTTTTCCGCCGGCCGCTGCCCCCGCGTTGTTCCGCCGGCCGACGCTTCCCGTACTGGCGGCCACCGCGAGATCGCCCTTCCCGTGCCCCGGCCCGCCGTCGGGCCCCCGGCCCACCGGAACCCGAGTATCAGCATCGATGTCAGAGCCCCGGCCTACGATCCGGACATGGCAGCCCCCCGCCGTGACACCCGCGGCATCGTCGACCCGGCGGAACTCTTCGCGCACGTGGACTTCCGACGCCGGGAGCCCTTCCCCGGGCCCGCGACCCCGCACGGACCCGGCAGCCCCGAAAGCCCAGGCAGCCCACCCAGCAACCCCGGGAGACCCGGCAGCCCCTTCAGCCCCGGCAGCCCCGGGAACCCGGATCCGGCCCTGCGCACCTACCTGGAGCACTACTGGCTGATCGACTGGGACCTCAGCCGGCCGTACGTCTCCCACGTCGTGCCGCACCCGTCGGTGAACGTGGTCTTCCAGCAGTTCACGGGCGAGGAGCCGTTCGCCGAGGTCGCGGGAATCGGGCTCGGGCTGTTCGCGCAGAAGCTGGCGGGCCGGGGCCGGGTCTGCGGGATCCAGTTCCGGCCCGGCGGCTTCCGGCCCTTCGCCCCGGACCGAGCGGTGGCCGACTGGACGGGCCGCCGCGTGCGTTTCACCGAGGTCTGGCCGGACGTCGACCCGCGGGCCGTGCTCGACCCGGACGACGAGGACGCCCGTGTCGCCGCCCTCGACGCGTTCCTGCTCGCCCGCCGCCCCCGCCCCGACCCGCAGGCCGACCTCGCGACGGCCCTCGTGCACCGCATCCGCACCGACCGCACGGTCCGCCGGGTCGGCGACTTCGCCCGCACCGAGGGCCTGTCCGTACGGCTGCTGCAACGCCTCTTCGCCGGGTACGTCGGGGTCGGGCCGAAGTGGGTCATCCTGCGCTACCGCATCCACCAGGCCCTGGAGCGCGCCGAGACCGAGCACACGGTGGACTGGGCGGCCCTGGCCGCCGACCTCGGCTACGCGGACCAGGCCCACCTGGTCCGCGACTTCACCGCGACCGTGGGGATGCCCCCGACGTCCTACGCGGCAGCGGTGCGCCCCGAAGCCGCGCGCGAGAGAGGGTGACGGCCCTCCGCACGGCCACCGGCGACCGACCCGGCCGCGACACCGCGCCCGGATCTCCCTGCCGACGCCACCACGCCGACACCCACGGCCCCGGCACCACCGCGCACCGGCCCGGCCGCGACCGCGGCCTCCCCGGGACCCGGCACCGGGCCGGGGGGATCACCGCTCCCGGTGCACCTTCGTGTTGGACGCCTGGGCCCGCGGACGCAGGACCAGCAGATCCACGTTGACGTGGCTCGGGCGGGTCACCGCCCAGGTGATCGTGTCCGCCACGTCCTCGGCGGTGAGCGGCTCGGCCACCCCCTCGTACACCTTCGCCGCCTTCGCCGCGTCCCCGCCGAAACGGGTCAGCGCGAACTCGTCGGTCTTGACCATGCCGGGGGCGATCTCGATGACGCGGACCGGCCGGCCCACGATCTCCAGGCGCAGGGTCTCGGCGAGGACGTGTTCGCCGTGCTTGGCGGCGGCATAGCCCGCGCCGCCCTCGTAGGTGCCGAGGCCCGCGGTGGAGGAGACCACCACGACCGCGCCGTCGCCGCCGGCCTCAAGCTTGGGCAGCAGTGCCTGGGTGATGTTGAGGGTGCCGATGACGTTCGTCTCGTACATCGTGCGCCAGTCGGCCGGGTCGCCGGTGGCGACCGGGTCCGCGCCGAGCGCTCCGCCCGCGTTGTTGACCAGCACGCCGACCGTCCTGAAGGCGGTCGCGAACTCGTCGACGGCGGCCCGGTCGGTGACGTCCAGCTGGTACGCCGTCACCTCGTGCCCGGCCGCGGTCAGCTCCTCGGCCAACGCCTCGATGCGGTCCTTGCGGCGGGCCGTGAGGACCACCCGGTACCCGGCCGCGGCCAGCCCGCGGGCGGTGGCGGCGCCGATTCCGCTGCTCGCACCGGTGACGACGGCGATGCGGGAGGCGGCGGGCGGTACGGCGGGGGCCATGGGCTTGCTCCTCGGACGGGCGTACGGGCTACGCCACCCAGGTTAGGGGACCGGCACCGCCGGGCACCGCCCGCACGATCAGCCGGAGCCGCGCGGCGCCCACATGATCACCGCCATCCCGGCGAGGCAGATCAGCGCACCGGCGAGGTCCCAGCGGTCGGGCCGGTAACCGTCGGCGACCACCCCCCACAGGATCGAACCGCCCACGAAGATCCCGCCGTACGCGGCGAGGATGCGGCCGAAGTGGGCGTCGGGCTGGAAGGTGGCGACGAAGCCGTAGGCGCCGAGGGCCAGCACGCCTCCGGCCATCCACAGCCAGCCACGGTGCTCGCGGACGCCCTGCCAGATGAGCCAGGCACCGCCGATCTCGAAGACGGCGGCCACGACGAACAGGACGGCGGAGCGGAGGATCAGCATGGGTGCAGCCTGGCATGCGCGGTGTCACCTGTTGGAGGGCGCCTGACGCCCGCTGTGCGTGGGATACATCCCTGCGTACGTGCCTGTCCCTGGAATGACGGAGTGGGTGACATGTGTAGGACACAGAGGGGGTGGCATGCGTAGGACGAGGGTGCTCGCCGTGTGGGGGGCCGCCGTGCTGGCGGCGGTCGCCGCGGCCGGGCCCGCCGACGCGAGCGGCACGGACGGAAAGGCTGGGGCGGCCGACGCCGCCAGGGGCGCCGGTACCGCCGGTGCGGCTCGTACGCCGGAGGCGGATCTGGCCTACCACGGGTCGGCGGTGCTGAGCGGCCGGCAGATCGACGTCCGCTTCACCCCGCGCAACCACGGGCCGTCCGCCGTTCCGGGCGCCAGCGTGCAGCTGCGCTGGTCGGTGGCGCTGGCGGACCGGCTGGAGCTGCCGGCCGGGTGTGTGCGCACGGGCGAGCGGGTGCTGGTCTGCGGGACGGGACCGCTGGCCGCGGACAGTTTCGGGGAGCAGGTCCGGCTCGGCGTGACGCTGCGGGACCAGCCCGCGGAGGTCACGCTGCAGCTCGACACGGTGTGGAGCGGCGGCGCGGTGGACGGCAACCGGGCCAACGACCGGGAACAGGTGCTGATCCTCGCCACCGGGGACCCGTACTCCTTCTGACCGGGCGGGCGGGCCCGGCCGGACTACTGGGCGGGCGGGCAGCGAGGCGGGCGACCGCCAGGCACCAGAAGAAACGACGACCGTCAGGAACCAGCAACAGGGAGCCCGGAAGGACCAGGGAAGCGCAGACTCAGAATGCGCAGGCCGAGCGAGCGGAGCAGGACATGACCGGGGACGGAAGCGCGCGGGCGCGGCTGCGGTCGGAGCTGGCCACCCTCTCCCGTCGCTGCATGGCGTCGTACGCCCTGTTCAACCAGGCCGTCGCCGACCACCTGGGCCTGCACCCCACCGATCTGCAGTGCCTGAACCTGCTCGCGCTGGAGCGGACGCCGGTGACGACGGGCCGGATCGCGGACCTGACCGGGCTGACGACCGGTTCGGCGACCCGGCTGGTGGACCGGCTGGAACGGGCGGGGTACGTCGTCCGGGAACGGGACGCGACCGACCGGCGACGGGTGCTGGTGGCCGCCGTGCCGGAGAAGATCACCGAGTTCGAGCGGGCGTGGGAGCGGCTGGGCGGCGACTGGTCCGCCCTCTTCGAGGACCTGGACGACACCGAACTGGGCACGATCGCCCGCCACATGAAGCGGACGGTGGCGGCCGTCTCCGACCGGATCGGCCATCTGCGCGAGACCCGGCCGTAGGACGTAGGACACAGGACGCAGGACCGGGCGGCGGTGGCCGGCGGGCCGGAACCCGCCGGTCAGCCCTTCACGCAGACGACCTGCTTCAGCTTCGCGACGACCTCCACCAGGTCCCGCTGCTGGTCGATGACCTGCTCGATCGGCTTGTAGGCGCCGGGGATCTCGTCGACCACGCCGGAGTCCTTGCGGCATTCCACACCGCGCGTCTGCTCCTGAAGGTCCTGCGTGGAGAAGCGGCGCTTCGCGGCGCTGCGGCTCATCCGGCGACCGGCGCCGTGCGACGCGGAGTTGAAGGACTTCTCGTTGCCGAGGCCCCGCACGATGTACGAACCCGTGCCCATCGAACCCGGGATGATCCCGTACTCACCGGAGCCCGCGCGGATCGCGCCCTTGCGGGTGACGAGCAGGTCCATGCCCTCGTAGCGCTCGCGGCTCACATAGTTGTGATGGCAGTTCACCTCGGGCTCGAAGGCCACCTTCGCCTTCTTGAACTCCTTGCGGACGACATCCTTGAGGAGCGCCATCATGATCGACCGGTTGTACTTCGCGTACTCCTGCGCCCAGTACAGGTCGTGCTCGTACGCCGCCATCTGCGGGGTGTCCGCCACGAAGACGGCGAGGTCGCGGTCGACCAGGCCCTGGTTGTGCGGGAGCGTGTGGGCGACCCCGATGTGGTGCTCCGCGAGTTCCTTGCCGATGTTGCGGGAACCGGAGTGCAGCATCAGCCACACCGAGCCGGAGGTGTCGACGCACACCTCGCAGAAGTGGTTGCCGGAGCCCAGCGTGCCCATCTGCACGGCGGCCCGCTCGCGCCGGAACCTGACGGCCTCGGCGACCCCGTCGAACCGGTCCCAGAAGCCCTCCCACCCCGAAGTCGCCAGCCCGTGGAAGCGGCCCGGGTCGACGGGGTCCCGGTGCATCCCGCGGCCCACCGGAATCGCCTGCTCGATCTTCGAGCGGAGGCGGGAGAGGTCCCCGGGCAGGTCGTTCGCCGTCAGCGACGTCCGCACGGCGGACATGCCACAGCCGATGTCCACGCCCACCGCGGCCGGGCAGACGGCGCCCTGCATCGCGATGACCGAACCGACCGTCGCGCCCTTGCCATAATGGACGTCCGGCATGACGGCCAGGCCCTTGATCCAGGGCAGCGTGGCGACGTTGCGCAGTTGCTGGAGCGCGCCCTGCTCGACCGTGGCCGGATCGGTCCACAGCCGGATGGGGACCTTGGCACCCGGTATTTCTGTGTACGACATGTCTTCCCCAGTCCCCCATGAGTCATAAAAAGCCCTAGAACCGAAATAAGGCAGAAGCGGCGCCAAGGTCGGCGAAAAGCGACAACGGACCGGCATAAGCGGCGGCGCGTGCGATACACATTGTCTCCAGGTGACGCCCCGCGGCGGCAAGCGAATTCCAGCGGGGACACCGAAGGACCCAACGCGCCGACAGCGTCGAGAGGAGCCTGACCGTGCAGCGGAAGGCGTATGTGACCGGGACCGCAGCCCTCCTCGTGGCGCTGCTGACCGGCTGCACCGGCGGCTCCGCGGACACGGGGGCGGCGGACGACGCGAACCCCGGCAACGCGGGCACCGTGCCCGAGGCGGCCCAGCCCGGCAAGTACCGCACACTCCCCGAACCCTGTGCCGCGGTCGGCCGCGGCGCGCTCGACTCCCTGCTGCCCGGGATCAAGGAGATTCCCGACCAGGACCAGCGGAGCAAGGCGTACGACGGCACCGCGACGCAGACGTACGACACCGACCGCAAGGTCGGCTGCCGCTGGAAGGTCGAGTCCGCCGACGCCACCGACCACCTCTACGTCGACTTCGAACGGGTCGTGTCGTACGACAACTCCGTCAGCGACGACAGCCAGGCGCAGAAACTGTTCGCGGACGTGCAGACGGCGGCCGACCTGCCCGAGTCCGGCGCCCCCGCGTCCGGGTCCTCCTTGGCGCCGATGGCGGGCACCGGGCCGGTCGCCGACGCCTCCCCCTCCGGCACTCCCTCGCCCTCGTCCTCCGGCACTCCCTCGTCCTCGGCCCCGACCCCCTCGGCCGGTGAGTCCGACGGCACCGCCGCCGCCGACCTCCGGCCGCGCGTACTCGACGGCCTGGGCGACGAGGCGTTCCTCGACGACCAGCTCGGCAACTCGGGTTCGACGGCCGAACAGCGAACGGTGACTGTGGTGTTTCGCACGTCCAACGTGATCGTGACCATCGAGTACGCGGAGCAGCCGATGACCGTCGGCGCGACCCCCGACAGCAAGGAAATGCAGGACAGGGCACGGAATCTGGCCGCGCACCTGGCCGGCTCGCTGTCCGGCTGACGGCCCCCGCGGACCCTTCCGGGCACCTCCGCCGGGCCGCCGAACCGGAACCGCCCCGCTCACTCACCGCGTACCGTGGGCCCCTCGGACGATCCGACCGCAGGAACACGAGCGTCATGAGTGAAGGAACCATGCAGCGAGCAGCCCAGCGAGACGACCAGCGTGATCAGCGTGACCGGCGAGCGGGACGGTTGCGCCGTGTCCTTGTCTGCGCGGCCGCCGTGCCGGCCGTGCTCGCCGTCGCAGGCTGCTCCTCGGACTCCGGCTCCCAGGGCGGCGACGCCAAGCAGTCTGCGAGCGACAGCAGCACCGGCACCGGCACCGGCTCCGCGAGCCCCTCGCCGACCGTGCAGGCGGCCGCGTACCACAAGCTGCCCGAGTCATGCGCCGTACTGTCGAAGAAGACACTGGGTCAACTCGTACCCAAAAGCTCGAAGTCCGGCAAAAAGGGCAACTCCAGCGATGTGTTGTCCCGGGCCAGCTGCTCCTGGAGCAGCCTGGACGACAACGGCGTGAAGGGCTCCCAGTTCCGCTGGCTCAACGTCTCCCTCCTGCGCTTCGAGTCCGACACCAGCCGCGGCTCCGCCGACCAGCAGGCGCAGGCGTACTACACCAAGCAGATCCAGGACACCCGGGCGGTGACCGGAGCGAAGAACCTCAAGTCGCAGACCCTCACCGGGACGGGCGACGAGGCGACGGTCCTGCGCTACGACCTGCGGAAGAAGGAGGGGGACTTCAAGCAGCAGACGATCGTGGCACGCGTCGAGAACGTCGTCGTCACCCTCGACTACAACGGCGCGGGCCTGGCCGGTGAGAAGACCCCGAACGCCGACGACCTGGTGAAGTCCGCGCAGAAGGCAGTCAAGGAGGCCGTGTCCGCGGTGGCGTCGGCGAACACGGGCAGCGCCGCCTCGCCGTCCCCGTCGCCGTCCAAGTCGGCGGCCAAGAAGGGCTGACGAGCCGCCTGCCGACGTACCGGCGACGCGCGCGCCGCACACATGTGCCACCCTGTTGCGCGCAACAACACCCAAGGGGAGGGAGTTCGGGTGGCCGCGCCGATTCAGCTGACTCGGATGCACCGCGTTCTCATCGGCGTGGTCGTGGCCGGCGCCGTGATCATCGCCGGCATCGGCTTCGCCGGCTCCTATGCCGCCGTCCGTGAGCTGGCCCTCAAGAAGGGCTTCGGGAATTTCGCCTATGTCTTCCCGATCGGCATCGACGCCGGCATCTGCGTCCTGCTCGCCCTGGACCTGCTGCTGACCTGGATCCGCATCCCGTTCCCACTGCTGCGTCAGACGGCCTGGCTGCTGACCGCGGCGACGATCGCCTTCAACGGCGCGGCGGCCTGGCCCGACCCACTGGGCGTGGGCATGCACGCGGTGATCCCGGTGCTGTTCGTGGTCGCGGTCGAGGCCGCCCGGCACGCCATCGGCCGGATCGCCGACATCACGGCCGACAAGCACATGGAGGGCGTCCGCCTCACCCGCTGGATGCTCTCCCCCCTTCCGACGTTCCTGCTGTGGCGCCGCATGAAGCTGTGGGAGCTGCGCTCGTACGAGCAGGTCATCAAGCTGGAGCAGGAACGGCTCGTCTACCAGACCCGGCTGCGCTCCCGCTTCGGCCGCGCCTGGCGCCGCAAGGCCCCGGTGGAATCCCTGATGCCGCTACGGCTGGCGAAGTACGGAGTACCGCTCGCGGACACGGCTCCCTCGGGCCTGGCCGCGGCGGGCATCGAGCCGGCCCTGATCCCCGCGCCGCCACAGCAGCCGGAACTGCCCGCGCCCCCCGCCCCCGAGCGGACCGCCGACCCGGCACCGGTACCGGCCCGCCCCGGAATCCCCGGGCAGCGCACCGCAGAGCCCGCCCCGGCCGAGAACGCGAACCAGAACCCGTGGTTCCAGACTCCTCCGCAGCACGCCGACTACCAGGGCGGCTACAACCCCGGATTCGACCCGCGCGGGCATGCCCCCGGCCCAGGCCCCGGCAGCGACGAACAGTACGAACAACAGTGGTTCGAGGCCCAGCAGTTCAGGAACCAGCAGGCGGACCAGGCGTTCACGGAGCAGCAGTTCACCGACCAGGGGTTCCCGGCCGAGCAGTTCGCGAACCAGCAGTTCCCGGACCAGCAGTTCGCGGAGCAGCAGAACGCCGAGCCCGAACCGCCCGTGCCCTCCCCGGAGGACACCGGCAGCTTCCCGATCCCGGTGGGCCCGAACCGCACCCGGGAACTGGGCGAGGGCGGCGGCACCCCGGCCGCCGAGCCGGACGAGGACTCGTACTACCAGGTGTTCAAGAAGTCGATCAACGGCAGCTATCCGACCCCGCGCGAGTTCGGCGACAACGTCGAGGCCGAGTTCGGCCAGACGCTCCCCGTGGACGAGACCAAACGCATGGTCAACCGCTTCACCAACCGCCACACAGCGGAACTGGAAGAAGACCACATCGCCTGACGGGACTTGCCGGGTCGTGGAGACTCGGTGCCGTAGCCGCCGGCGGGTGAGCACTTTCATCGCCTGAAGCACGTGATTTCTGAGGTCAGACCGTGCCCGCGGCACCTGCTGGTCGGCCGGGTGACCAGACCGCTGACGGGGTGGCATGCCCGTCGATCGGGGCGTGAGCTCTGGATCCATTGGGCCGCGTGCCGCGCCTTCCGCAGGCTGCACGACAACCGAACCACCGGGCGAGGTCCCGACGGGCCGAAGCCCGCCCGGGAGACACGCCGCCGACGGACGTCGTAGCTGTCACGAGAACCCCCGCACGGAGTCATCCCCTCGTAGCGGTCGCAGAGTCGCATCGGCAGGTACACGGGCCCAGGCGAGATGAACCGTCGGCGGTTCGGTCCCGTTGTGACAGGAGATTGTCCGTGGCGGCCGGAACTGCCGGCCGCAGACCGCCGGAGGCCACACGATGCCGAGGAAACAACACCAACATACACCCGAAGAGGTAACAGCATTTTTGAAGAGGTTTTTGAACCAAGAACAGGCCATGACTCCTTTCACCAAAGCCGAGAAAATGGCTGCCAGACTTGGTCACCGCTGGGCCACCGGCGAGGTGATTCCGGAAGGCCGCAAGGGTTTGTCGGACGCAGAGATAGACAGGTTGGACGCGATTCTCGAGGCCGAAAGCTATGCACCTCGCCGCGATGCCGCGTATGTGACGGAGTTCCTCGAGGAGTACTTGAAAACTGAACCGGACACGTCACTGGCGCGTTTCGCCGAAGTCAAGGATGTCAATAGTTCGACTACCTACTCGTGGGCCCACGGCTACTCCGTCAAGGGCGGCCGCGCTGGGTTGTCAGATGAGCAGCGGAAGGAGCTGGACAAACGTCTGAAAGAAAATTTGCCGAGTGCGAAAAAAGGGAAGAAGGCAGCACCGCGCTCGAAAGCTGAGCCCGCTCCGTTGTTCGGCCCGCACGCAAGCGTCTCCCTGTACGGCCCGCAGGGCCAAGCCGGAGACACAGGCTTCAGCCCTTCGACTTTTCCTCCCGCACCCCACCTCCCCCCTGCCGACTCTTCCTTCTTCGGTGAGGAGATGACGGTACTGCCTAACCCCGTCGCACAGTACGCGAATTACCCGTCCGAACAGCCCGCCGCCGACGCTTCCCACTTCGATCCGGACCTGACGACTTACCCCGCCGCACAGTACGCGGATTACTACCCCAACCCGTCCGAACAGCCCGCCGCCGACGCTTCCCTCTTCGGTCCGGACAGCAGGACGCTCCCTGCGCCCAGGGCGGGCAATGTCCGGACGTCGGATTACTTCCCCAAGCAGTCGGGCGCACGGGGCCAGGCGGGAAACAGCCGGGCGGGTGGCCGCGGCCGAAAGTGAGGTCGACGCGGTCGAAGACGGCCTGGTCGGGTCCCACCCGAGGCCGAACGCCGGACGTGTCCGTGCAGCGGCTCGTTCCTGGGCGACCGTGAGTACGATCCTGCCTTGGATGTATCCCCGGATCCCCGGCCGCCGCGAGGCTGCCCCAAGGCGTGGAGGGCATCGCGAGGCTCCACGAGCTTGTCGCCCGGCACGGCGGCTAGGACCTCGGTCCCACAGCGGTGACCGTGGGGATGGCGGCCGCCGACGGACGTCGTAGCTGTCACGAGAACCCCCGCACGGAGTCATCCCCTCGTAGCGGTCGCAGAGTCGCATCGGCAGGTACACAGGCCCAGGGGAGCTGAACCGTCGGCGGTTCGGTCCCGTTGTGACAGGAAATTGTCCGTGGCGGCCGGGACTGCCGGCCGCAGACCGCCGGAGGCCACACGATGCCGAAGAAATACAAGAAACACTCAACCCAAGACGTAACAGATTTTCTGAAGAGGTTTTTGGAACAATGGAAACTGGACACGCGCAAGTCCCTGAGTTCTTTTTCCAAAGCCGCGGACTTGCCTTCCGGGCTTGGTCACCGCTGGGCCAAGGGCGAGGTCCGTCCGAGTGGCCGCGATGGGTTGTCAGAGACGGAGAAGAAAGAGCTGATAGCGTATCTCGACGCCGAAGGTATTTCATCTCCCAGCGAGGCCGTGCGTGTGACGCAATTCTTCAGGGAATTCTTGAAAACTGAAGACGGCACGTCACTGAGACGATTCTGCTTGGACAAGGGCGTCAATATGTCGACTGCCTACACGTGGGCCCATGGCAAGGCCGTCGAGGCCGGCCGCGCTGGGTTGTCAAAAAAGGAGCAGGCGGAGCTGGCCGAACGCCTGAGAAAAAATAGGCCGAGTGAGAAAAAAAAGCAGAAGGCACCGGGCCCGAAAGATGCCCCCGCTCCGTTGTTCGGCCCGCACGCAAGCGCCTCCGTGTTCGACCCGCAGGGCCAAGCCGGAGACACTGGCTTCAGCCCTTCGACTTTTCCTCCCGCACCCCACCTCCCCCTTGCCGACTCTTCCCTCTTCGGTGAGAATATGAGGGAACTGCCTAACCCCGTCGCACCATACGCGAATTACTACTCCAACCCGCCCGGACCGCTCACCCCCGACGTTTCCCACGTCGGTGCGGACCTGACGAATCACCCCGCCGCGCAGTACGCGAATTACGACCCCAACCTGCCCGAACAGCCCGCCGCCGACGCTTCCCGCTTCGGTCCGGACAGCAGGACGCTCCCTGCGCCCAGGGCGTCGGGCGGTGTCCGGTCGTCGGACTACTTCCTCCAGCAAGCGAGACACAGCCGTGCGGGTAGCCGCGGCGGCCGAAAGTGAGGTCGCCGCGGTCGAAGACGGCGTGGTCGGGTCCCACCCGAGGCCGAACGCCGGACGTGTCCGTGAAGCGGCTCGTTCCCAGGCGACCGTGAGTACGATCCTGCCTTGGATGTATCCCTGGGCGACGCGTTCGTGTGCCGCCCAGGCGGCCGCGAACGGAAACGTGCGGTGAGTCCGCCGCCGCCGAGCTGCGGTCGGCCCGCCGCTTCGCACGCGAGCACGCCGTCGCGGCCACCGTGCAACACCGGCTCCAGCCGCGTCGCAGGGAGCTCCATGGGGGCGCGGGGAACTGGCGCAAACCACCCGCAACGCCCCCGCACCCGGCCAACAACCCCAGCCCCCGCCATCGAAGCCCCCGCCAACCCGGCGGAGGGCCTACTCCCCGAGCAGGACCCGCACCCGCTCCTGCCCGACCGCCAGCAGCAGCGTGGGCAGCCGCGGGCCGGTGTCGCGCCCGACGAGCAGGTGGTACAGCAGCGCGAAGAACGTCCGCTGGGCGGTCTTGATCTCCGGCGGCAGGTCCTTCGGCGTGGCGTCGGAGGGGAACCCGGCCTGCACCTTGGGCACGCCGTACACGAGATGCGTCAGCCCGTCCAGCGACCACTGCCCGGCCAGACCGTCGAGCAGCAGCCGCAGCGACCGCTGGTCCCGCTCGTCGAGCGACTTCAGCAGGTCGGCGTCCGGCTCCTCGCGCACGATGGTGCGCTGGTCGGCCGGGACGTAGGCGTTGATCCACGCCTCGGCCTTGTCGTACCGCGGACGGACCTCGTCCAGCGAGGCCGGCGGGTCGGCCGGGTCGAGTTCGGACAGGATGCGCAGGGCCTGGTCCTGGTGGCCCGCGGTGACGTCGGCCACGGACGCCAGCGTGCGGTACGGCAGCGGACGCGGCGTCCTCGGCAGCTCACCGGCGGCCGTACCGACGGCACGGCTGTAGGCGGCCACGTCCCCGGGGAGCGCGGAGTCGCCCCCGGCGACCTTGGCGGCCAGCTTGTCCCACTCGTCGTAGAGCCGCTGGATCTCCTGGTCGAAGGCGATCTTGAAGGACTGGTTGGGCCGCCGGCGGGCGTACAGCCAGCGCAGGATCTGCGGCTCCATGATCTTCAGCGCGTCGGCCGGGGTGGGGACGCCACCGCGGGACGAGGACATCTTCGCCATCCCGCTGATCCCGACGAAGGCGTACATCGGGCCGATCGGCTGCTTGCCGCCGAAGATCCCGACGATCTGGCCGCCGACCTGGAAGCTCGACCCCGGCGAGGAGTGGTCGACGCCGGAGGGCTCGAAGACGACGTCCTCGTACGCCCAGCGCATCGGCCAGTCGACCTTCCACACCAGCTTGCCGCGGTTGAACTCGCTCAGCCGCACGGTCTCGGAGAAGCCGCAGGCGTCGCAGGTGTAGGTCAGCTCGGTGGTGTCGTCGTCGTACCCGGTGACGGTGGTGAGGTCCTTCGCGCAGTTGCCGCAGTACGGCTTGTACGGGAAGTACCCGGCGGAGCCGGAGCTGCCGTCGTCCTCGTTCGCCGCGCCCGAGCCCTCCTCGGCCTCCAGTTCGGCCTCGTCGACGGCCTTCTGCTGCTGCTTCTTCGCGGGCTTCGGCTTGGTCCGGTACTGGTCCAGGATCGCGTCGATGTCCTTGCGGTGCTTCATGGCGTGCAGGATCTGCTCGCGGTAGACACCCGACGTGTACTGCGCGGTCTGGCTGATCCCGTCGAACTCCACGCCCAGCTCGGCCAGCGACTCGACCATGGCGGCCTTGAAGTGCTCGGCCCAGTTCGGGTGCGCGGAACCCTTCGGGGCGGGTACGGAGGTCAGCGGCTTGCCGATGTGCTCGGCCCAGGACTCGTCGACGCCCGCGACACCGGCCGGCACCTTGCGGTAACGGTCGTAGTCGTCCCAGGAGATGAGGTGCCGCACCCGGTGGCCGCGCCGCCGGATCTCGTCGGCGACCAGGTGCGGGGTCATGACCTCGCGGAGGTTGCCCAGGTGGATGGGTCCGGAAGGGGAGAGCCCGGAGGCCACGGCGATCACCGGAGCGGTATCGGCCGACGCCTTTTTGCCCTGGGCCCGACGCTCCGACTCCTCGATGACCTCATCCGCGAAACGGGAGACCCAGTCGGTGTTCTCGGTGCTCTGAGCCACGGTCGGCACGTCCTTCTTCCTCCGGAGGGCAGCCGGTACGGTCACACGGCTGACCGGTCCATTCTCCCAGACCGCCGCGCACCGGGAAAACCGCTTTACCCCCCGTGGGATACTGAGTGGGTCTATCCATTCCCACGAGGAGAACGGCACCCATTCCTATGGCCTCGGTCACGTCCCTCAGCGACTCCGTCCAGCAGCACCTCGCGTCCGCCCTCTCGGCCACCCTGCCCGAGGCCGCCGGCGCGGACCCGCTGCTGCGACGAAGCGACCGGGCCGACTACCAGGCCAACGGCATCCTGGCGCTCGCCAAGAAGGCCAAGGCGAACCCCCGGGAGCTGGCGACGCAGGTCGTCTCCCGGATCACCACCGGTGACGTGATCGAGGACGTCGAGGTCTCCGGACCCGGCTTCCTGAACATCACGGTCGCCGACGGGGCGATCACCCGGAACCTGGCCGCGCGGTACGCGGACACCGAGCGGCTCGGTGTGCCCTACGCCGAGCACCCGGGCACCACGGTGATCGACTATGCCCAGCCGAACGTGGCGAAGGAGATGCACGTCGGCCACCTGCGGTCCGCCGTCATCGGCGACGCGGTGGTCCAGATCCTGGAGTTCACCGGCGAGAACGTGGTCCGCCGGCACCACATCGGCGACTGGGGCACCCAGTTCGGCATGCTCATCCAGTACCTGGACGAGCACCCGCACGAACTGGACCACAAGGCCGGCCAGGTGACCGGTGAGGAGGCGATGTCGAACCTCGACCGCCTCTACAAGACGGCGCGCAAGCTGTTCGACTCCGACACGGAGTTCAAGACGCGGGCCCGGCGCCGGGTGGTCGACCTCCAGGCGGGCGAGCCGAAGACGCTGGCCACGTGGCAGAAGTTCGTGGACGAGTCGAAGATCTACTTCTTCTCCGTCTTCGAGAAGCTGGACATGGAGGTCCGCGACCCGGACATCGTCGGCGAGTCCGGCTACAACGACATGCTGGCCGAGACCTGCCGCCTCCTGGAGGAGTCCGGTGTGGCGGTCCGCTCCGAGGGTGCGCTCTGCGTCTTCTTCGACGACGTCAAGGGCCCGGACGGCAACCCGGTCCCGCTGATCGTGCAGAAGTCCGACGGCGGCTACGGCTACGCGGCGACGGACCTGTCGGCGATCAGGGACCGCGTGTTCAACCTGAAGGCGGACACGCTGCTGTACGTGGTCGACGCCCGCCAGTCGCTGCACTTCCGGATGGTCTTCGAGACGGCCCGCCGGGCGGGCTGGCTGAACGAGGACGTGAAGGCGCAGCAGTTGGCCTTCGGCACGGTCCTCGGCAAGGACGGCAAGCCGTTCAAGACGCGTGCGGGCGAGACGGTCCGGCTGGAGGACCTGCTCGACGAGGCGGCCGAGCGGGCGACGGCCGTCGTCCGGGAGAAGGCCGCAAAGGTGGGCCTGTCCGAGCAGGAGATCGTCGAGAACGGCCGGTACGTCGGCATCGGCGCCGTCAAGTACGCGGACCTGTCGACGTCGGCGGTACGGGACTACAAGTTCGACCTGGACCAGATGGTGTCGCTGAACGGCGACACGTCCGTCTACCTCCAGTACGCGTACGCCCGTGTCCAGTCGATCCTCCGCAAGGCGGGCGCGGCCACCCCGGCCGCCCGGCCGGAACTGCCGCTGGCCCCGGCCGAGCGGGCACTGGGCCTGCACCTGGACCAGTTCGCCGAGACGATCCGCGAGGTGGCCACCGGGTACGAGCCGCACAAGCTGGCCTCGTACCTGTACCACCTGGCCACGCTGCTGACGACGTTCTACGACCAGTGCCCGGTCCTGAAGGCCGACACCCCCGAGCAGACGGAGAACCGGCTGTTCCTCGTCGACCTCACGGCCCGCACGCTGCACCGCGGCATGGGCCTGCTGGGCATCCGGACGCCCGAGCGACTCTGACCCGAACCCCAGCGGTCGGTCCGAAACCCCGCGGTCCCGCACCCGGCAGCTGAGCCGGGTGCGGGACCGCGTCGTCACCGTCAGGCCCACCGGCGTAACAGCCGCCGCTGACACCGTCGTTCGTATTTTTCTGCCCGCCGTCCGCGCCATCCGTGTCTGCCCGAGGCTCCCGCGGTGTTGTCAGACCCTGCCTCTACAGTCACCCGCATGGCGACTCTTCCCAACCCGCTGCCCAAGCTGGCGGCCGACCCGAGCGGGCGTTCCCTCGGGCTCCAGCTCCCGCCCGGGAGGCTGATCCACGAAACGGACGACGGGCCGTGGCCGGAGCCCCTCCTGTGGCACGCCGAGAAGTCGGCCACGCCCGGCAGCTGGGCGGCGCTGGGCACACCGGCCGGTCGCGTGGGCCTGCTGCCCGTGCTCCTCGATCTGGGCGATTCCCAAGGCGGCCCGGAGCACTGGCAGTTGTCCCCGGCGCACACCTCGTACCCGGGCGACCACGACGCCGAGGACGTGCTCGCGGAGCACTGGGACGAAGGGCAGGAGGACGCGGGGCGGGGGGACGCCGGGGGCGCGTCCGGTGAGGCGGACTGGCCCGGGTTCGCCCCCGCCGGGTCGCTCACCGTCGAACCCGGCTCCTGCGCCGCGCAGGTCGCCGACCTCCTGAGCGGTGCCGACGCGGGCGGTCGGGCCCCCGCCGGGTTCAAGGATCCGCATCTGGCCCTCGTCCCGGCCCGCCGTTCCGCCGACATCCCCGCCGCCATCGGCTGGTCGGGACCGGTCAACCACGAGGACGACGTGGCCCGGCTCTGTGCGGTCCTGCGCTCGTGGGAGGACCGCTTCGGCATACGCGTGGTCGCCCTCGGCTTCGACACGCTGGTCGTCTCCGTGGCCGCACCGCCCGCCGACCTGGCCGACGCCGAGGTGCTGGCGGCCGAGCACTTCGCGTTCTGCCCGGACAACATCACCCAGAGCGGGCCGGCCGGCCTGAGTACCTACGCCGAGGAACTGATCGGCGAACGCGCCTGGTCCTTCTGGTGGGACTGACGGACCCCGCTCAGCCGGCGAGACCCCGCCGCCGCTGAGCCCACGACGCTGCCGAGCGACCGTGCGGGAACGGGCGCCGCCGTCCTGCCCGGTCGCCGTCCCCGCCCGGTCGCTGGACCGGGCGATCGTCGGACCGACGGTCGCTGGACCGGACGGCCTTCGAAGCCCCGCGGCGCTCAGGAGGCGTCGGTCGGCTTCTCCCACTTCTCGGCGCCGATGGGGAAGTCGTACCTCGGACGCCCGTTGTTGCCGCTCGTCCGGAACGGCTTCCCGTTGTCGTCGACGACCAGGGTGCCCTTGCGCGTGCCACTGGACCAGGCCAGCTCCAGGTACCAGCTCACGTCGTACGCGGACGCCTGCGCGGTGATCCGGAAGACCTCCGGGTCCGACTCGCTGACCTTGAACGGGAAGTCCCGCTGCCCCGAGCCGGCCACCACGACCGGCCGCGCGGCATCGAGGGCGACGGTGAAGGGACGGGTCGGCACATTGCCGCCGCAGCCGACGCCCACGGCGTAGTCGTTCCAGGCCAACGGCGCGTCCCTGCCGACCACCCGGACCTTGAGCCCGTCGAGGACCACCGTGTCCGCGCCGGTGCCCTGCACCGTCACCGTCAGCAACTGCTCCCCGGCCGACACCGCCTTGTACGCCGCCACCCAGGCCGGCGCGTCCTGCTCCACCGGCGGCGGACCGACGTCCGTCGCGGGCCGGTCGATCAGGTAGTGCTGGGAACAGGGGTCTTCCCAGGTGTACGGCCTGGTGTTCACGGTGAGGAGCGGCCCGGCGTCCGTCTTGCCCGCGCCCGCGGGCGCGTCGCCGGTCGGGCCGGGGGTCGCGGAGACGGAGACGGGCGGCGACGTCTTCTCCCCGGGCTTGGGCTTCTTCGAGGCGGAGGCCGAGGGCGAGGGCGAGGCACTGGTCGGCGGCGCGGAGACGTGGTCGGGCGCGGCGGCACCGACAGGGCTGCGGCCGTCGTCACCGTGCTTCCCGCCGGACGCCAGATTCAGGGTCAGCGCGACGGCCCCGAGCACCGCGGCGACGGCGACACCGGCGAGCACGGCGGTGCGGCGGGAATGGCGGGGCCGGTCGGCAGGAGCGGGCCGACGGGCGATGGACAGGTCCCCGGGGACGTTGTGGACGTCGTTCTCCACCGCGTCGGCGCCGGACGGGACGGCGGCTGGACCGGGCGCCGCGGCGTCCACGGCGCCTGGACCGGACGCTGCGGCGTCGACTGCGTCCGGACCGGGCGCAGTCGCGCCCGGGCGCGAAGCCGGGGCTGCCGCGTCCGCCGGGACGGCCTGCCCCTCCACCGCGCGGGCCTCCACCGCGCGAGGCCGCGCCTGCCCCGAAGGAGTCTCCGCGGCCCCCGAAGCAGCCTCCGCCGCGTCCGGGGCGGTCTGTGCTTCCCCCGCCGTGCTCGGGGCGCTCTCCCCCGGGTCCGGCCTGGTCTCCGCCGGCGCCGCCGGCTTCTTCCCCCGTACCGCATCCGCCATCACCCAGCGCCGGTGCAGTTCGACGAGTTCCTCGGGCGTGGCCTTGCACAGCCGGGCCAGACGCTCGACCGGGCCGTAGTCCGTCGGTACGGCATCCCCGTTGCAGTATCGGTGCAGCGTCGACGTGCTCATGTGAAGCCGCCTCGCCAACACCCCGTAGCTGAGCTGCGAGCGCTCCTTCAGTGTGCGCAGGAGTTCCGCGAAATCGGGTCCGTACGTACCGTCCGACACGGTGCCCTCCCTCCCCGGTATCCCATTCCGCCGTTCCAGGAATGAGTCGTTTTCTCAGGTCAGAGCCGGTGCGGCCGTTCCAGTGTCCCTGATTGACCGTGGTGTCTGGCGGCCGGGACGGATCATCGCACAGAGTGTGGCCGTGTCCACAGCCGCTCCCGGCATCCCAACATCCCAACGAGCGGCGCCCGGTCTCCGTCTCCCGCAAAGGATGCAGACATGCGCACGTTCCGTATCGCCCGCTCCGCCCGCTCCCGCACCCGGCTGTGCGCCGCGACAAGCGTCGCGGTCGCCGCCCTCGCCCTCACGGCGTGCAACGACGGCACCGGCATGCGGGACGAGGGAGCGTCGTTCGCCGCCTCCGCCCAGGCCGGCGCCTCGGTCCACTCGACGCCGCAGGGGCAGAGCGGCGGTTCCACCAAGTCGGCCGCCGGCAAGGGCAACCCCGAGCAGAGCGGCAACTCCGGTTCGGGTACGGGCTCGTCCTCCGGCTCGAACTCGTCCTCCGGCTCGGGCTCGTCGGCCGGCTCGAAGTCGTCGTCCGGTTCGGGCAGCGCCTCCGAGCCGTGGGACCCGGCGAACCGCGTCCTGTGCAACGGCGCCAACACCCAGGTCAAGGCCGAACCGGTGGCCCGCCCGCTCAACCGCATGCTCATCACGGTCAAGAACACCGGCTCGAAGTACTGCGACATGCCGTACTACCCGGTGCTCCGCTTCGACGAGATGCAGTGGGCGCCGCAGGGAGAAGAGGCCACCCGGCCGCAGGCCGTGGTGACCCTCGCACCGGGTGAATCCGGTTACGCGGGCGTCATGCTGCAGTCCCCCGAGGGCGACGGCGGCACGACCAGCCACAAGCTCACCATCGCCTTCCAGGGCAAGACGCCCAACAGCACCGGCGGCGCGTCCGCGATCGTGAAGCTGCCGGCCGACGGCGTGTACTACGACAGCTCGCTGAAGGTCAGCTTCTGGCAGCAGAACTCCCACGACGCCATCGACTGGTGAACGCCCGCCCGTCAGAAACGCCGTACGACAACGCCGTACGACCCCCGTACACCCCCCGGACGCCCTGCCGACCGTCGTCCGGCGTGCGGAGCCGGGCACGGTGCGCCGGGTGCGGCCCGGCGCGCGTCCGGTGTCCGGCCGCCGGCCCCTGGACGGACCGTCAGCGCAGGCGCTGCGCGACCTCGGTGGCCCAGTAGGTGAGGATGGTGCGGGCCCCGGCCCGCTTGATGCCGGTCAGCGTCTCGGTGATCGCCCGGTCCCGGTCGACCCAGCCCTTCTCCGCGGCGGCCTCGACCATCGAGTACTCGCCGGAGATCTGGTAGGCGACGACGGGCACGTCCACCGCGTCGGCGACCCGGGCCAGGATGTCGAGGTAGGGCCCGGCCGGCTTCACCATCACCATGTCCGCCCCCTCCTCCAGATCGAGCGCCAGCTCCCGCAGCGCCTCGCGCCAGTTGGCCGGATCCTGCTGGTACGTCTGCCGGTCGCCGGTCAGCGAAGAGGCGACGGCCTCCCGGAACGGCCCGTAGAAGGCCGAGGAGTACTTGGCGGTGTAGGCGAGCACGGCCACGTCCTCCCGCCCGATCTGGTCCAGCGCGTCCCGGATGACACCGATCTGGCCGTCCATCATCCCGCTCGGCCCCACCACATGGGCGCCGGCGTCGGCCTGCACCTGAGCCATCTCGGCGTACCGCTCCAGGGTGGCGTCGTTGTCGACGCGGCCCTGTGCGTCGAGCACCCCGCAGTGCCCGTGGTCGGTGGTCTCGTCCAGGCACAGGTCGGACATGACGAGCAGATCGTCGCCGACCTCGGCCCGCACGTCCCGGATCGCGACCTGGAGGATCCCGTCCGGGTCGGTCCCCGCGCTCCCGACGGCGTCCTTCTTCGCGTCCTCGGGCACCCCGAACAGCATGATCCCGGAGATCCCCGCCTCGGCCGCCGCCGCGGCGGCCTTCTTGAGGCTGTCCCGGGTGTGCTGCACGACACCGGGCATGGCCGCGATCGGCACCGGCTCGGCGACGCCCTCCCGTACGAACGCGGGCAGGATGAAGTCCGCCGGGTGCAGCCGGGTCTCGGCGACCATCCGGCGCATGGCGGGGGTGGTGCGCAGGCGCCGGGGACGCGTACCGGGGAAGGATCCGTACTTCGTCATGACAACTACGCTACGCCCGCCCCGGCGCCCCTTTTGCCGACGCGCAGTCGGCCTCCCGCGCCCCGACGGCCGGTCCGACACACAGTCGGCACCCCGTACCCCCGGACGGTCGGCCTCCCTGCGCCTCCCGTAAAAGAACGCTTGTTCTTGACCGATCATTCTTTAATCGTCTAGGGTCAGGGGCATGGGACGACCCCGCGCCTTCGACACCGATCAGGCCGTCAGTACCGCGGCCGCCCTCTTCGCCACCCACGGCTACGAGGGCACCTCGGTGGACGACCTGGTCACCGCCACAGGCATCCACCGAGGCAGTCTCTACAAGGTCTTCGGCTCCAAACGGGGCCTGCATCTGACCGCCCTGCGCAACCACCTCGACCACGAAATCCACCCGGCCAGCGCCGCCATCGCCACCCTCACCGACCCCACGCAGGCACTGACAGCAGCCATCGGCTCGTACGACAACGGCCCTGCTGCCGGACTTCTCCTCCTTGCCGCCGCCGAACGCGCCCCCCACGACCCAGAGGTTGCCGCGCTGGTCGCGGAAGGCATCACCGCGCTGGAGGACGCCCTGCGCCCGTCCCACGGTGACGCCGCCCCTCAACTCGCCTGCACCGTCCTCGGTACCCGCCTGCGCCTGCGCGCCCAGCCGACCGCCCCCAAGGAGCACTGACATGGCCCTGATCTCCATCGACCGCGAACGCGCCCTGCTGACCGCCGAATTCCAGGGCCTCGACAAGCTCTGGACTTTCAAGAGCCGCCTGGAAATCCCCCTCATGCACGTGCGTGGCGCCACCCACGACCCCGGCATGGCACGCGAACCGAAGGGCATCCGCGTCGGTGGCACCCACTTCCCCGGTGTGATCACCGCCGGCCGCTTCCGACGCGACGGTGAACGCCTCTTCTGGGACGTCAAAAACCCGGACAAGGCAGTCGTCATCGAACTCGCGGACGCCGAAAGCTACGACCGCCTCGTCATGGAGGTCGACGATCCCCGCGCCACGGTGGCACTCATCGAACAGTCCATCGCCCGCGACTGAACCGTGACTTCCGGCTTGGACGCCCCTCCGGCGGCCCTGTACGTGTTCACCGACAACCACGTGCCGCCTCGTCGCCGGATCGGGCGGTCCGGAGCTGTCGGATGCGGAACTGCTGTGCCTGGCCGTGGCGCAGGGCAGGTGCCCACCTGGCACGACGACCTGCGGCTGACCGGCTAACTGCACCCCACCGCCGTGCGCGGCCTCCCGCGCCCCCGGACGCCCGGTCCGCGCGGGAGGTGTGCCGCTCCGGGCCTCCGTCAGCCGAGCGCGGCGGCGAGCAGCGCGGCGGTCTCGGCGACCAGCGGTTCGTCGGCGGCCGCGTCGGCGGCCGGCTGGGTGGACAGCACGGCCAGCACCACCGGTTGCCTCTTCGGCGTCCAGGCGATGCCGACGTCGTTGGTGGTGCCGTAGTCGCCGGTGCCGGTCTTGTCGGCCAGTGCCCAGTCGGCGGGCAGGCCCTTGCGGAAGCGCTGGCCGCTGGTGGTGTTGGCCAGCATCCAGCCGGTCAGCCGCTCACGGTCGGCGGGGGTGAGCGCGTCGCCGAGCACGAGCCGGGCGTTGGTCTCTCCGATGGCGTGCGGGCTGCTGGTGTCCGTCACCCGCCACGGCTCGGCCGAGTTCAGCTCGGGCTCGACCCGGTCGAGCCGGGTCGTCCGGTCCCCGATGGACCGGCAGAACCGGGTGACCGCGGCCGGTCCGCCCAGCTCGCGCAGCAGGAGGTTCATCGCGGCGTTGTCGCTGTAGGCGATGGCCGCGGCGCACAGCGCGGAGACGGTCATGCCGTTCGCGAGGTTCTCCGGCAGGCCCGTGACGGGGGCGTAGCCCGCGCCCGTGGTGTCCTGCTCGGTGTACCGGATGCGCTTGGCGAGGAACTCGCCGTCCCGGTCGAGGTCCCGCAGGACCGCGGCGACGGCCGGGGTCTTGGCGGTCGAGCACATCGGGAAGCGTTCGTCCGCCCGGTAGAGCACCGTCCGTCCGGTGGCGGTGTTCCGGGCGAACACGCCGAGCCGGGCCGCATGGTTGCGTTCGAGGTCCGCCAGTTGCCGCAGGACCTCCTTCTGACCCGACGAGGTACCCCTTTCCGCTGCGGTCGCCTTCGCACTCGCGGTCGCATGCGCGCTCGCGGGCACGGCAGCGGCCAGTCCCGCGCCGGCTCCGAGCGCCAGCAGCGCGCGACGGGACAGACGTGTTTTCGCGTCACTCAAGACTGACTGCCTTCCTTCTGGTGTCACACCGTTCCCAGAAGAAGACGTCTTTGCGGATCATGCAGTTCCGCGGCCGTGAGGTCATGTCGTCCGGCCGGTGCCCAGAAAGAAACGGTTCGCCGTATCACGCCGGCCAGTTGCCGACGCCATACGGCGAACCGTGCCCGGACAGTGCGGCCGTCAGCCGGAGTTGCGCCGCCTGCGTGCCCCCGGGCGCCGCTCGCTGGGCCGCGTCACCGGATCACCGGACTCCAGTGCCGCCGTCCGCCGCTTCGTCCCGAAGTCCGCGAGCGCCTCCGCCAGCCGGTGCACGGACGGCTCCGGAGCCATCACGTCCACCCGCAGGCCGTGCTCCTCGGCGGTCTTCGCCGTGGCCGGACCGATGCACGCGATCACGGTCACGTTGTGCGGCTTGCCCGCGATACCCACCAGGTTGCGCACCGTGGAGGACGACGTGAAGAGAACGGCGTCGAAGCCACCCCCCTTGATCGCCTCCCGGGTCTCCGCCGGCGGCGGCGAGGCCCGCACGGTCCGGTAGGCGGTGACGTCGTCGACCTCCCAGCCCAGCTCGATGAGCCCGGCGACCAGGGTCTCCGTCGCGATGTCGGCCCGGGGCAGGAAGACCCGGTCGATCGGGTCGAAGACGGGGTCGTACGGCGGCCAGTCCTCCAGCAGACCCGCGGCCGACTGCTCGCCGCTCGGCACCAGGTCCGGCTTCACGCCGAAGGCGACCAGCGCCTTCGCCGTCTGCTCCCCGACCGCGGCGACCTTGATCCCCGCGAAGGCACGCGCGTCGAGCCCGTACTCCTCGAACTTCTCCCGCACCGCCTTGACCGCGTTGACGGAGGTGAAGGCGATCCACTCGTACCGCCCGGTCACCAGGCCCTTCACGGCCCGCTCCATCTGCTGGGGCGTCCGCGGCGGCTCGACGGCGATCGTCGGGACCTCGTGCGGTACCGCCCCGTAGGAGCGCAGTTGGTCGGAGAGCGACGCCGCCTGCTCCTTCGTCCGCGGCACGAGGACCTTCCAGCCGAACAGCGGCTTGGACTCGAACCAGGACAACTGGTCGCGCAGGGCGGCGGCGGAACGCTCACCGACCACGGCTATCACCGGCCGGCCGCCGTCCGGCGACGGCAGCGCCTTCGACTGCTTCAGGATCTGCGCGACGGTGCCGAGGGTGGCGGTCCAAGTGCGCTGCCGGGTCGTCGTACCGGCGACGGTCACCGTCATCGGCGTGTCCGGCTTGCGGCCCGCGGCCACCAGCTCACCGGCGGCCGCGGCGACCGAGTCCAGCGAGGCCGAGACGACGACCGTGCCGTCCGAGGCGCCCACCTCGGTCCAGCACCGGTCCGAGGCGGTCCGGGCGTCCACGAACCGGACGTCCGCGCCCTGCGCGTCCCGCAGCGGAACCCCCGCGTACGCGGGCACGCCGACCGCGGCCGCGACACCGGGGACCACCTCGAAGGGCACCCCGGCGGCGGCGCACGCCAGCATCTCCTCGGCGGCGTACGTGTCGAGCCCGGGGTCCCCGGACACCGCACGCACGACCCGCCTGCCGCCCCGTGCGGCCTCCATGACAAGATGAGCGGCATCCCGCGTCGGCGGGACCGCAGCGGTTGTTGACACACCGTCAACAACCGCTCGTTGAGACGTGCCCGGACCGGGCCGCGTGTCAGCGGAAGGGTCCGCATCGACGCGCAGAACGGCGACGCCCTGTCTGGCGTGGGTACGGACCACGTCCAGCACATCGTGCTCGACGACGAGTACGTCCGCGTTCGCCAGCGCCTCCACGGCGCGCAGAGTCAGCAGTCCCGGATCCCCGGGTCCGGCACCCAGGAAGGTGACGTGACCGTGTTCAGGGCCGGCGGCGGGAAGGTTGGTGGGGCTCAATGTGCTCGCTCCCCCATCAGACCGGCCGCGCCCTGCGCAAGCATCTCGGTGGCGAGTTCGCGACCGAGCGCCATTGCCTGGTCGTCAGTCTCGGGCACGGGACCGGTGGTGGACAACTGCACCATGCGGGAACCGTCGGTCGTGCCGACGACGCCCCGCAGGCGCATTTCCTTGACAAACTGCCCGTCGGCCAGCAGGTCGGCCAGTGCGCCCACCGGGGCGCTGCAACCGGCCTCCAGGGCGGCGAGCAGAGAACGTTCGGCGGTGACGGCGACCCGCGTGAACGGGTCGTCGAGTTCGCCGAGCACGGCGATCAGGTCCGCGTCGTCCGCGGCACACTCGATCGCCAGGGCCCCCTGGCCGGGGGCGGGCAGAACCGTGTCGACCGACAGGAAGTCGGTCACTTCGTCGATGCGGCCGAGACGGCTCAGGCCGGCCGCGGCCAGCACGACCGCGTCCAGCTCGCCGCCGCGCACGTATCCGATGCGGGTGTCGACGTTCCCCCGTATCGGGACCATCTCGATGTCCAGCCCGTGGGCGCGCGCATACCCGTTCAGCTGGGCCATGCGGCGCGGCGAGCCGGTGCCGATGCGTGCCCCGCGGGGCAGGTCGGTGAACTTCAGCGTGTCCCGGGCGACGATCACATCGCGCGGGTCCTCACGCACGGGCACGGCGGCCAGCACCAGCCCGGCGGGCTGCGCGGTCGGCAGGTCCTTCAGCGAGTGCACGGCGAAGTCCACCTCGCCCCGGTGCACCGCCTCGCGAAGGGCGGCCACGAACACTCCCGTGCCGCCGATCTGCGCCAGGTGCTCGCGCGAGGTGTCCCCGTACGTGGTGATCTCGACCAGTTCCACGGGGCGCCCGGTGATCCGGCGCACGGTCTGCGCCACCTGACCCGACTGGGCCATGGCGAGTCTGCTCCGCCTGGTCCCCAGCCGCAGCGCCGCTGTCTTGCTCATACCGGCCCTCGGTTCTTCTCGTCTGCGCCGCCGTCGGCCCGGGAGACGGCGGCCACCGTCTCGGGGTCGAGGTCGAACAGGGTCCGCAGCGCGTCCGCGTACCCGGCGCCGCCGGGTTCCGCCGCGAGCTGCTTGACCCGAACGGTCGGCGCGTGCAACAGCTTGTCGACCACCCGGTGCACGGCCTGCCTGATCTCGCCGCGCTGGCGTTCGTCCAGGCCGGGCAGGCGTCCGTCGAGCCGGGCGATCTCGCTCGCGACGACGTCGGCGGCCATGGTGCGCAGGGCGACCACGGTGGGCGTGATGTGCGCGGCCCGCTGCGCCGCCCCGAAGGCGGCGACCTCGTCGGAGACGATCCGCCGGACCTCTTCGACGTCGGCCGCCATCGGCGCGTCCGCGGACGCCTCGGCCAGCGACTCGATGTCCACCAGCCGCGCTCCGGCGAGCCGGTGCACGGCGGCGTCGACATCGCGGGGCATGGCGAGGTCGAGGACGTACAGGGCCGGTGCCGGACGCGGGACCGCGGGCACCGGTTCGGGCTTGCGGCGCTCCGGGACACGCCCGGTCACCGCGACGGTGGCGGCCAGCGCGGCGATGGCGCCGGCGTCGTCGACCGCGTCGGCCGCGTTATCCGGCCGCCGCGGTGCGCGCTCGGCGGCGTCGCCCTGGTCGACCCAGACCGCGTGCTGCTCCAGCTCGGCTGCCGCCATGCCGGCCACGGCCGCCTCGCCCTGTACGGAGAAGGCGGCGGTGCCCGGCATGGTGGCCAGGTCGAGCGGGCAGTTCTCGTCGTCGCGGTCGCCGCCGGCCTGCGGTCCGGCCGGAGCGGTCGTGCCGGTGGTGGCCGTGGCCGCCGTACGGACGTCGGCGGCGGACTCGGTGCGGGGCGCGTCCGGGCCGGCCTCGCGGCCCTCGACGGCGGCGGCGACGGTCTCCGCGGTCAGCACGAGTCCGGTCGCGCCGGTACACGAGACGGCGACGTCGGCCCGGGCCAGCTCGGCCGGCACCGCGTCCATCGTTACCGCGCGGGCCACCACGTCCGTGTCACCGGCCGCGGCGAGGATCTGCGCGAGGCGCTCGGCGCGCTCGACGGTGCGGTTGGCGACGACGACCTCGGCGACACCGGCCCGCGCGAGCGTGGCCGCGGCCAGCGAGGACATCGAGCCCGCGCCGATGACCAGCGCCTTCTTCCCGCGGGCCCAGTCCGGCACGGCCGTGCCCGCGGCCAGTTGCTCCAGCCCGAAGCTGACCAGGGACTGCCCGGCGCGGTCGATGCCGGTCTCGGAGTGGGCGCGCTTGCCGACCCTGAGGGCCTGCTGGAACAGGTCGTTCAGCAGCCGGCCCGCGGTGTGCAGCTCCTGCGCCCTGGCCAGCGAGTCCTTGATCTGGCCGAGGATCTGGCCCTCGCCGACGACCATCGAGTCCAGCCCGCAGGCCACCGAGAAGAGGTGGTGGACGGCCCGGTCCTCGTAGTGCACGTAGAGGTAGGGGGTCAGCTCGTCCAGGCCCACCCCGCTGTGCCGGGTGAGCAGCGTGGACAGTTCGGCGACACCGGCGTGGAACTTGTCCACGTCCGCGTACAGCTCGATCCGGTTGCAGGTGGCGAGCACCGCGGCCTCGGCGGCCGGCTCCGCGGCGACCGTGTCCTGGAGCAGCTTGGCCTGGGCCTCCGCGGTGAGCGCGGCCCGTTCCAGGACGCTGACCGGGGAGCTGCGGTGGCTCAGTCCGACGACCAAGAGGCTCATGCCGGCATCACGGCGGGTACGTCCCCGTCGGGCCCCTGGTCGGTGGTCTCCTTGCGGGCGGCGGCGGCCGGGGCGGCACCGTCGGGAGAGGGCTCCTCACCGGCCTTGCGCTGCTCGTGGAAGGCGAGGATCTGCAGCTCGATGGAGAGGTCGACCTTGCGTACGTCGACGCCGTCCGGGACGGTCAGCACGGTCGGCGCGAAGTTCAGGATGGAGGTGACGCCGGCGGCGACCAGGCGCTCGCAGACCTGCTGCGCGGCACCCGCGGGGGTGGCGATCACACCGATCGACACGCCGTTGTCCTTGATGATCTTCTCAAGCTCGTCGGAGTGCTGGACGGGCATGCCCGCGACGGGCTTGCCCGCCATCGCCGGGTCGGCGTCGATGAGCGCGGCGACCCGGAAACCGCGCGAGGCGAACCCGCCGTAATTGGCCAGCGCGGCGCCGAGATTACCGATACCGACGATCACGACCGGCCAGTCCTGGGTCAGGCCGAGTTCACGGGAGATCTGGTAGACGAGGTATTCGACGTCGTACCCCACGCCCCGGGTCCCGTAGGAACCGAGGTAGGAGAAGTCCTTGCGCAGCTTGGCGGAGTTGACCCCCGCGGCGGCGGCCAGTTCCTCCGAGGAGACCGTGGGTACCGAACGCTCGGACAGCGCCGTCAGGGCGCGGAGGTACAGCGGAAGCCTGGCGACGGTGGCCTCGGGAATCCCTCGGCTTCGGGTCGCCGGTCGGTGAGTTCGGCCAGTTGCCACGGTGCTCCTGCGGGTAGCGCGGGGCTGCGGGCGGCCATACGTTCCCCGACCGCCCCGTCGATAGCAGGCTATGTCTTTGTGAACGCGTGCACAAAGATTGTGTCCGATTTGTCCAGCCAACGTGACCGGGGTCACGCGCCCCCGGCACGGCCGTATGGAACCGGCGGACCTGCATCGACGTTCTTCCCGCGATAGGGGCAAAATCGCACACACTCCTTGAAGAATCCCGCCCCCGAGACCGAACCTGCTCGATCCTAGGCGACTTTCGGAGCCACTTGGACTAGCCGGTCAGTTCCGTCCGCAGCCGCTGTTCGTTCACCCGCCAGAAGGTGTGCTGTTCCCCGTCGACGAGCACGACCGGGATCTGCTCCCAGTACTGCTCGTGCAGGCGCGCGTCCTCGGTGATGTCCCGCGACTCCCACGGCACGCCGAGCTCCCCGCACACCCGCTCGATCACGGCCTGCGCGTCGTCGCACAGATGGCACCCGGGCTTGCGGATCAGGGTGACGCGCCGGTCCCGCACCGTCGCTCCGTCCCGGCCGGGCGCGGCAGGGAGCGTGCCCGGGGGTCCCCCTCGCCCGGGCGGGGCCGAGGTCTCGGGGGCGGGCGGCTTCCTGCGGAAGAGGGGACTCATACCGGCCATTCTCGCGCGTCCGCGGCCACCTCAGGACCGGCTTCCGGCTCGTTCGTTCAACGGCTCGGTCGCGGAGAGTTCACACCGTCCCGTCCTCTCGGCTCCGGAAGCACCGAACAAACTGGCTATGCTCACGCCATGGCCGCTCTCGGATGGCTCACTCCCCGTAGGCGCTCCGCCACCGCGCGGAGCGTGTTGGCAGGCGAGGCTTCGGCGGAGGCAGCGCGCAAGTCCTCCCAGGACGTCCCAGGTACCCAGGACGTCCAGGACGCCCGTGCCGCCCAGGACGGAGCTGCGGCGGAACCCGAGTTCCCCGTGCTCGGCGACGACAAGGCCGCGGCCTTCTTCGACCTGGACAACACCGTGATGCAGGGCGCCGCGCTGTTCCACTTCGGCCGGGGGCTGTACAAGCGGAAGTTCTTCGAGACCCGCGACCTCGCCAGGTTCGCCTGGCAGCAGGCGTGGT
The DNA here is from genome assembly GCF_042871185.1 of Streptomyces sp. NPDC006012. Taxonomy (NCBI): domain Bacteria; kingdom Bacillati; phylum Actinomycetota; class Actinomycetes; order Kitasatosporales; family Streptomycetaceae; genus Streptomyces; species Streptomyces sp. NPDC006012. The sequence continues at coordinate 10,482 of NZ_JBIAIE010000003.1, read as the reverse complement.
TCCGGCTGGCCGGCGTCGAGGACCCGGAGCACATGCAGGACGCCCGCGACTCCGCGCTGTCGATCGTGAAGGGCCACCGCGTCGCCGAGCTGCAGTCGATCGGCGAGGAGATCTACGACGAGTACATGGCGGAGCGCATCTGGCCGGGCACCCGGGCACTGGCCCAGGCCCACCTGGACGCGGGCCAGCGGGTGTGGCTGGTCACGGCGGCACCGGTGGAGATCGCCACGGTCATCGCCCGCAGGCTCGGCCTGACCGGCGCGCTCGGCACGGTCGCCGAGTCCGTCGACGGGATCTACACCGGCAAGCTGGTCGGCGAGCCGCTGCACGGCCCGGCCAAGGCGGAGGCGGTCCGGGCGCTGGCCGCGGCGGAGGGCCTGGACCTCGCCCGGTGCGCCGCGTACAGCGACTCGCACAACGACATCCCGATGCTGTCCCTGGTCGGCCACCCCTACGCCATCAACCCGGACAGCAAGCTGCGCAAGCACGCCCGCGAGAAGGACTGGCGCCTGCGGGACTACCGCACCGGCCGCAAGGCGGCGAAGGTCGGCATCCCGGCGGCGGCGGGCGTGGGCGCGGTCGCGGGCGGCACGGCCGCGGCCATCGCACTGCACCGGCGCCGGCGCTAGCGGCGGGAGACCCGCCGGCAGCGAGCGACCGCTACCGCGGCTGCGGACATCCACCGGCGGCCGGCGGCGACGACCCGCGCGGGCCGCTCCGGCGGACACGGACGGTATCGGCATCCCCTGCGACACGACCGTCGGCCCCCGACGCCCGCATGATGCCCCACGTTGCCCAACACGCCCCCCACTCCGCCGAAACGCGGACCTTTCTGATCAACAAGCGGTCACCCGTCGATACTTGGTAGGTCGTCAATCGGTTACAGAAGCGACGTAATCGATGATTTGAGCAACTGGGCGTAGCAGTGCCTGCACGAAGCGTTATTCTCCTCAGACGCAAACCGGTACCCCTCCGTCGCTACGACGGGTGAAAGGTCCCGCACTGCACGTGATGGAAGCTCTGCCTCTGGGAGTCCCGTGTACCCACACGTCGGGGTTGACGCCTCGGGCCTGGCTACGCTGCGCGCAACGGTCAAGGAACTGTTGCGCGGCTTCGTCCCCACCGCGTACGCCGTACCCGCCTTCGCCGCCGCCCCCGTAGGCCCGTGCTACGCACTCGCCGACGGCATCGAGCAGGGCCCGGCGCGCAGCGCCGTCGTCGAAGGGCGGCGCTCGGGTGACGGCCGGGCGGCGGGCAGACGGGGACGCGCGGCCGGCGCGACCACCGCCCGCCGGCCGGCCGCGGACAGCGACAGCGCCCGGATGATGGACCTCGTCGAGCGCGCCCAGGCCGGCGAGGCCGACGCCTTCGGCCGCCTGTACGACCAGTACAGCGACACCGTGTACCGCTACATCTACTACCGGGTAGGCGGCAAGGCGACCGCCGAGGACCTCACCAGCGAGACCTTCCTGCGCGCCCTGCGCCGCATCGGCACCTTCACCTGGCAGGGCCGCGACTTCGGCGCCTGGCTGGTCACCATCGCGCGCAACCTGGTCGCCGACCACTTCAAGTCCAGCCGCTTCCGGCTGGAGGTCACCACCGGCGAGATGCTCGACGCCAACGAGGTCGAACGCTCCCCCGAGGACTCCGTCCTGGAGTCCCTCTCCAACGCGGCCCTGCTCGACGCCGTACGGCGGCTCAACCCCCAGCAGCAGGAGTGCGTGACGCTCCGCTTCCTCCAGGGCCTCTCCGTCGCCGAGACCGCCCGGGTGATGGGCAAGAACGAGGGCGCCATCAAGACCCTCCAGTACCGGGCCGTACGCACCCTCGCCCGGCTCCTGCCGGACGACGCACGCTGACACCCGACCGGCCGCCGCCACGGTACGCGGCGGCCAACTCACTGTCGGTGACAGCCCGTTGACTTTCCCAGCCGATCATCCGCCGTCCGTAACCCAAGTGCCGCGCCATTCGTTGTGCGGGATACAGGCTCCCTGTGGTCACGTCCTGGCCGCCCCTGATCGTGTGGAAGTGGTCATGGGCGTGCAACCCTCAGGACCCCCTGGGGAGTCGACCGTCATGACGAGAGGAGGTGCCGCCAGTGATCGCGAACGTATCGGCACACCGGCGGGCGAACGCCTTCGCCCAGGCCCTGGAGGAGCAGTCCGCCCGGGACACGGCGGCCGAGCAGCCCGAGGCACCCGCCCCGGCAGCGGAACGGCCGGAGCAGGGCGAGTTGTTGACCCTCGCCGCGGGTCTCGGTGCACTGCCCAGGCCGCAGCTCGACCCGGAGGTCAAGGCCGTCCAGCGGGCCCAGCTCGTGGCCGCCATGGAGGCCATGCTGCAGGAGGGCACCGTGCCCGGGGCGGCTGATCCTTCGGTGCCCCAGCAGAGGGGGCACCGGGCCAAGGGGGCGCACCGGGCGAGTCCGCTGGGCAAGCTGCGACCGCGTTCCCGGTTGTCCAAGGGGCTGGCCGCGGGTGGACTCAGCGTCGGAGTGGCCGCCGGAGCCTTCGGCGGCGTCGCCGCCGCCAGCTCCGGCGCACTGCCCGGCGATTCGCTGTACGGCCTCAAGCGGGGCATCGAGGACTTCAAGCTGAACTACCTCAGCGATGGGAACGACGAGCGCGGCCAGACCTATCTCGACCAGGCGTCGACCCGCCTGAGCGAGGCCCGGCGGCTGCTCGAACGGGACCGGGGCGGCCGACTCGACCACGAATCCATCGGCGAGATCCGCCGCACCCTGTCGGGCATGCAGCACGACGTCACCGAGGGCCACCGGCTGCTGCACGAGGCGTACGAGCGCGATCCGGACTCGCTGGGCCCGATCCAGGCCCTGTCCACTTTCTCGCGTTCCCACCGGGAGATGTGGGGCGCGCTGCGCGACAGGCTCCCGGTCCAGCTCGGGGACGTCAGCGACCAGGTCTCCTCGGTGTTCGACGCCATAGACGAAGAGGTCGGGCCGCTCCAGTCGCTGCTCCCGCAGTCCCCGGCCAGGACCGGCGAAGAGTCGCGTCAGGGCTCCGGCTCCGCGTCCGAGCACTCCGCCGGCACCCACCGCTCGTCCACACCCTCCGCGGGCAGCGGACCCTCCGCCGGCCGCGGCTCCAGCAGCAGCCCGAGCGACCAGGCCACCGGCAGCACGCAGGACGGTCTGCTCGGGGGCACCACGGGCGGCCTGTTCGACCCGCCCAAGAGCAGCGGCAGCACCTCCCCGCCGACCAGCAAGAGCCCCACCAGCGAGCCGGACGTGACACTCCCGCCGCTGCTACCGGGCCTGCTGCCCGGCCTGGGCATCGACAGCGACAACGCGAACTAGGCGGTACGGACATGATGGTGGGGCCCCTCCCAGGGCGAATTCCAGGGGCCCCACCATCATGATGCGCGGCTGCTACGGCCCCGACCCATGACACGGGAGCACGGGTGCACGAGCGCCCGGTCACGCCGCTAGAAGAACACCGACCGCCGCTGCACCAGCAGCTTGTACAGCGTGTGCTGGATCTGTTCGCGGACCTGGTCGGTCAGGTTGAACATCAGCATCGGATCGTCCGCGGCCTCCGGCGGATAGCCGTCCGTCGGGATCGGCTCGCCGAACTGGATCGTCCACTTCGTCGGCAGCGGAATCGCGCCCAGCGGGCCCAGCCACGGGAAGGTCGGCGTCAGCGGGAAGTACGGAATGCCCAGCAGCCGCGCCAGGGTCCGCGCGTTGCCGATCATCGGATAGATCTCCTCGGCCCCGACGACCGAACAGGGCACGATCGGCGTACCCGTGCGCAGCGCCGTGGAGACGAAGCCGCCCCGCCCGAACCGCTGGAGCTTGTAGCGCTCGCCGAACGGCTTGCCGATGCCCTTGAAACCCTCCGGCATCACCCCGACCAGCTCACCGGCCCCGAGCAGCCGCTCGGCGTCCTCCGCACAGGCCAGGGTGTGGCCGAGCTTGCGGGCGAGTTCGTTGACCAGCGGCAGCACGAAGACCAGGTCGGCCGCGAGCAGCCGCAGATGCCGCCCGGCCGGATGGTGGTCGTGCACGGCGACCTGCATCATCAGCCCGTCCAGCGGCAGCGTCCCGGAGTGGTTGGCGACGATCAGCGCGCCGCCCTCGGCCGGGATGTTCTCGATGCCCTTCACCTCGACCCGGAAGTACTTCTCGTACACCGGGCGCAGCAGCGACATCAGCAGCTGGTCGGTCAGTTCCGCGTCGTAGCCGAAGTCGTCGACGTCGTAGTCACCGGTCAGCCGGCGGCGCAGGAAGGCCAGGCCGCTCGCGACGCGCTGGTCCAGGCCCCGGTCCGGCGGCTGCTGTTGCGGCTGTTCCTCCTGGGTCACGGGAACATCATCCTGGGTCGCCGGCCGTCCCGGGAGGGCCTGGACCTCACCCACCCCCGCGGGCTCGCCCGAGCGCCGGCCCGCGGTGCCCCGGCGCCGCGCGGGCCGCGACCCGGCAGAGCCGCGGGAGCGGTCGTCGTCGAACGGAATGACCTTGGCGTCCGCCATGGTTGCTGCGCTCCTCGATCGGCGCTAATCGGCGCTCTGCGTCGGATGGTGGCCGCTGCCCCGCAGGGACAGCGCGGCGATCCGGTCGACGGCCCCGGCCAGGGCCTGAGGCGACAGCAGCCCGGGTCCGCGGCTGCCGGCGAAGTCCGCGAAGGTCTCCGCGGTCGTGTACTTCGGCCGGAAGCCGAGGGTCTCCCGCATCTGCACCGTCGACACGACCCGGCCGTGGGTGAGCAGCCGGATCTGCTCGGGGGAGAAGTCCGTCATACCCAGCGTACGCACCAGGGAGCCGGTCCAGGTGACCGCGGGCAGCAGCAGCGGCACGGTGGGCCGTCCCAGCCGCCGGGAACACTGCGAGAGCAGCAGCACGCCGTCACCGGCGATGTTGAACGTCCCGCTGTTGAGCGTGGACCGGGCCGGTTCGTGCGCGGCGATCCGCAGCACCTCGATCACATCGTCCTCGTGCACGAACTGCAGCCGCGGGTCGTAGCCGAACACGGTCGGCAGCACCGGCAGCGAGAAGTACGCGGCCAGCGGTGTGTCGGCGGTCGGCCCCAGGATGTTCGCGAACCGCAGCACGCACACGGCCACGTCGGGCCGCCGTCGCGCGAAGCCCCGTACGTACCCCTCGACCTCCACCGTGTCCTTGGCGAAGCCTCCGCTGGGCAGCGACTTGGCCGGGGTGGTCTCCGTGAACACGGCGGGATCACGGGACGCCGACCCGTACACGTTCGTACTGGACTTGACGACCAGACGCCGCACGGCCGGCGACTTCTGGCAGGCACCGAGGAGCTGCATGGTGCCGATGACGTTGGTCTCCTTGACCGTGGCCCGGCTGCCGCTGCCCAGCGCCATGCCGGTCACGTCCAGATGCACGACCGTGTCGGCGGCCGTCTCGGCGAGGACGCGCGCGATGCCGGGCTGCCGGATGTCGGCCTGGATGAACTCGGCCCCGCCGAGGTGATGCTCGGGCGGCACCGCGTCCACGGCGACCACCCGGTCCACCTCGGGGTCACGCAGGATCCGCCGCACGAAACGACCGCCCAGCTGCCGGGCCACGCCGGTCACGAGCACGACCTTGCCCAAAATCAGCGCCTTTCTTCCGCATGTCCCTCTGTTCGAGCCAACTTAGCGGGTGGACGTGGCGCTGCCATGGCCACCTGGTGCAGGAGGTGGCCGAATTTCCCCGGGTCGGAATATGCCTGTGGCCCCCACATCACTCCGGATGGGGGGCCACATTCACAGCTCTCGCGGCTCGCGCCGAACCTTACTTCTTGTTACGACGCTGAACACGCGTGCGCTTGAGCAGCTTGCGGTGCTTCTTCTTCGCCATCCGCTTACGCCGCTTCTTGATAACAGAGCCCACGACTACCCTCGCTCACTTCTCATCACTCGGTGCTGGGCGCCATGGGCCCATACGACCTACAAGGGGCTAGCCTACCCGCCCGCGGGCTGAGGTCGTAATCGAGGTGCCCCGGGCGGTCACCCGGGGCCGCTGTCAGGCCGTTTCAACCCCCACGTAGCTCTCGCGGAGGTACTCGTGTACCGCTTGCTCCGGGACGCGGAAGGACCGCCCCACCCGGATCGCGGGCAGATGACCACTGTGCACCAGCCGGTACACGGTCATCTTCGACACTCGCATCACCGCAGCGACTTCCGCCACGGTAAGGAATACGACCTCGTTCAGAGGCCTCTCGCCAGCAGCCATGACACACCTGAACCTTCCGCACTCGACGGCCACCGGCTTCCCCTTCCGGTGACTCTTCGTCGCTGCGTGCTCACTCCCCAGACTAGATGCGGGTGATGCGAGTGGGGAAGAGGTGCACCCATCGGCGGCCTACCGTGACAGACACGCTCGATTGAGTACGTAGCGGGTAAGCGGACGGTAGTAAGCAGACCGCACAGCGTCATCAAGTGGAACGACGACGGACACGCGCCCCTCCGCCTCACCCACGAACAGCGCGGGGTCGTCGGTGTCGGCCAGGCCCATGGCCTCGAACCCCAGTTGACCTGCTCCGCAGACCCATCCGTGGTCCCCGATCACCAGCTCGGGCAGCGGCCCGCCGGCCTCCGCGGCAGCGGCCAGCACGGTCCGAACCGGCAGGGGGGAGTGCGTGTGCGCGCCGGGCTCACAACCGGGGTGTTCGGCTCCGGGATCACGGACCAGCGCGACTCCCCGTACGTAATCAAGGTTGTACGTGCGTAGTCCGAACCGGGTCGTTATGTCGACACAGTGACCCTGCGCGGGGGTGAGAACGTCACATCCCGCCGCCGACAGCGCGTCCGCCAGGGCGGCGTAGAAGCCGAGCAGGCGGTGCGGGTGCCCGGTGCCGATCAGCACCGGGGCACCGTGCCGGGCCACGACCGCGATGCGCTCCGCGAAGGCGTCGAGCGCGGCCAGCGTCAGTTCCGGGTCAATCACATCATGACCGGATGTGTGCTGGGGATCCGCCGAAACCCCACATCTTTTGGCCATGAGTTCGATCAAATCACTCTGTCCCCAGGCCAGTTCAGGATCGATCCCGATCAGCACGCGGGGATCACGAGCGGCGAACAGCCGATAACTGCGCAGGCTCGACTCCCGTGAAGTGGCCACCGGCCCGGCCAGACGGGCGGCCAGCAGATGCGCGCGGAGGACTCCGGGGCTCAACACCCATGTGATCCTGACGGACCACACCCCCCGCCGGGACGCTTTCCCCCCAAGACCCCACGCATGGCCCAACGCCGAGCCGTCACCCCGGCCCCGAAGGGGCGCGGGACCGTGTCCGGATCCGGCAGCGCAGCGCCCGGCGAACCCTCAGGCCAGCATCCCCCGCATCGGGAACACCGCCCGCCGCGTCGCCAGGACGGCCTGGTCCAGACGGTCGGCCGGATCGTACCCCTGCTCCCAGTGCGCCCAGGACACGGGCCAGCGCCCGTCCGTCATGCGCATCGGACCCAATTGCCGGGTACGGGCGTAGACCTCCTGCCGCCACTCCTCGGGAATCAACGCCTCCGGTTCTACCGGCCGCTCCGCCGCGATCCCCACGAGATGCGTCCACGAACGCGGCACGACACCCACCACGTCGTACCCGCCCCCGCCGAGCGCGACCCACTTGCCGCCCGTGTGCGCATGCGCCAGCTCATGGCATGCCACCTGCACCGCCCGCTGCGCGTCCACCGAGACGGCCAGATGCGCCAGCGGATCCTCGAAGTGCGTATCGGCCCCGTGCTGCGTCACCAGGACCTCGGGCCGGAAGTCGGCGATCAGTTCCGGCACCACCGCGTGGAACGCCCGCAGCCATCCCTCGTCCCCGGTCCCGGCCGGCAGCGGCAGGTTCACGGCGGACCCCGCGGCCGTCTCCGCCCCGGTCTCCTGCGGCCACCCGGTCTGCGGGAACAAGGTCCGGGGATGTTCGTGCACCGAGATCGTCAGCACCCGCGGATCGTCCCAGAACGCCGTCTGCACCCCGTCCCCGTGGTGCACGTCCACATCTACGTACGCGACGCGCTCGGCACCCATCTCCAGCAGCCGCGCGATCGCCAGCGCGGCATCGTTGTAGATGCAGAACCCGGAGGCACCCCCGGGCATCGCGTGATGCAGCCCGCCCGTGAAGTTCACCGCGTGCGGCGCGTCCCCGCGCCACACCGCCTCCGCGGCCGCCACCGACTGGCCGGCGATCAGCGCCGACATCTCGTGCATCCCGGCGAACGCCGGATCGTCCAGGGTCCCCAGGCCGTACGATTCGTCCGCCGCCGCGGGATCGGCCGAGGCCGCCTTCACCGCCTCGATGTAGTCCTCCCGGTGGACCAGCCGCAGCGTCGAGTCCCCCGCCGGCTCCGCCGCGACGACGTCCACCTCACGATCGAGCCCGAAGGCACCGACCAGCTTCCGGGTCAGCGCCAGCCGGACCGGATCCATCGGATGGCCCGGGCCAAAGTCATAGCCCGTTACTGCCTCGTCCCACATCAGCTGTGTGCGGCCGCTCATGCTCGCCACCGTATCGGTCCGATCTCGCCTCGAACGACCTGGCGTACACGAGCGTCACCAAAACCAACACCATCGGCACGAGCATCGCCCCGCGATAGCTCCAGGCGTCACCGAGCGCCCCCACCAACGGCGAACCGATCAGAAAACCCACGTAGTTGAAGATGTTGAGCCGGGCGACGGCCGCGTCCGAAGCTCCCGGAAACAGTCGGCCCGCCGCCGCGAACGTCTGCGGCACCAGCACGCACAGGCCCAGCCCCAGCAGCGTGAACCCAAGCATTCCGACCCAGGCGCCCGACGCCACCGCCACCACCGCGAACCCGGCCGCCGCCACCAGCGCCCCCACCCGGACCACCGCGACGGCCCCGAACCGCCGCACCCCGAGATCCCCGATGGCCCGCCCCGCCAAGGTGGTCACCATGTACACGTTGTACGGAACGGTCGACAGCTGCTCCGAACTCCCCAGCACGTCCTTCAGGTACTTCGCGCTCCAGTTGGAGACGGTCGAGTCCCCGATGTACGCGAAGGTCATCACCAGGCACAGCGGAAGCAGCAGCCTGAAGACCACGCTCCCGCCGCCCGCCTCCCCCTGCCCGTCCGCCACCGGCGCAGGCTCACCGTCCACATACCACCGGCTCCCCACCAGAACCGCCGGCAACAGCACGACCACGACCGGCAGGTACGAAACCCACAGCGCCAGCTCCCAGTGCGCCCCCACCCAGGCCAGCGAGGCCCCCACTATCCCGCCCAGGCTGTACACGGCATGGAAACCGAGCATGATGCTGCGCCCGTACGCCCGCTGCAGGCTCACCCCGAGCATGTTCATCGAGGCGTCCAGCGCACCGACGGCCAGACCGAACGCCGCGAGCGCCACGACCAGCACGACCAGCCGGTCGCCTACCCCGACCCCGAGCAGCGCAAGCAGCACCACGGGCTGCGACCAGCGCAGCAGCCGGCTGGGCCGTATCCGCTTCACCAGCTGCTCGGTGCCGACACTGCCGACTCCGGCGAGGATCGGTACGGCCGCCAGGAAGACGGGCAATAACGCGTCGGAGATGCCGTAACGGTCCTGCATGGCCGGGATGCGCGTGACGAGCAGGGCGAACGCGACGCCCTGGGCGAAGAAGCCGAACGCCAACGAAGCCCTGCCGTGCCGCAGCACATCTGTCATGGCCGCGAGAGTAGGGCCCCGCGGTACCGGTGGGTAGATCCCGCCAAAGCTGAATTTCCGTCACCTTTGTCCGGCGAGCGGGACGGGGACCGCGCCCGGGGTCATACCAGCAGGTCCAGCAACTCCCCCATGTCGGAGAAGAGTCGACCGGCCCCGGCGAGCCGCTCCGGTGGCGTCATGGCGGTGAACCCGTACACGTCCATCCCGGCCGCGACGGCCGCCTGCACGCCCAGCGGGCTGTCCTCCACGACGACACACCGCCCGGGAGCGACCCCCATCCGCTCGGCCGCGTACAGGAACAGGTCCGGGGCCGGCTTCCCGCGCCCCACATCCTGCGCGCTGAAGATCCGCGACTGGTCGAACCACCGGTCGAGCCCCGTCGTCCGATGGCCCACCCGGATCCGCTCATGACTTCCGGAGGACGCCACACAGTACGGCACTCCGTCCGCGGCCAGTTTCTCCAGCACACTGACGGCCCCGCCTATCGGCTTCAACTCCCGCTCGAACGCAGCGAACACGCGCGTGTGGAAGACGTCGTCGAAGTCGTCCGGCAGCCGCTGCCCGGTCCGTTTCGCCACCAGATCGTGCACGCGATGCATGGCGGCTCCCATGTAGTCCCGCAGCGAGTCCTCGTAGGAGGTCGGATGTCCCAGCTCGGTGAGATAGTCCGCGAGCAGCCGGTTGGAAATGGGCTCGCTGTCCACGAGCACACCGTCGTTGTCGAAGATGACCAGGTCGTAGCGCATACTTCGACCCTAAACGCAGAAATCCCCCGTGCCCAAAAGCACGGGGGATTCCCCAAAATTAGTTCGGCGGCGTCCTACTCTCCCACAGGGTCCCCCCTGCAGTACCA
>NZ_JBIAIE010000002.1:29877-610303 GCF_042871185.1 Streptomyces sp. NPDC006012 | reverse complement strand
GAGCCCGCACCCGCACCAGCCACTTCGCAGCACTGTGCCCCGTCGAGCTGACGCTCGACGGGGCACAGCAAGGGCCGAATTAACCAACAGCGTCCCTGAAGAGGGTGCGGCCCCTCCTACAACTACCGAGAGCAGCGGTCAGGCCGCGATGACCTCGATGTTGACCTTGGCGGCAACCTCGGGGTGCAGACGCACGGAGGTCTCGTGGGCCCCCAGCGTCTTGATCGGAGCGGACAGCTCGATACGACGCTTGTCGACCTCGGGGCCACCGGAAGCCTTGATCGCGGAGGCGATGTCGGCCGGAGTGACGGAACCGAAGAGACGGCCGGCGTCGCCGGAGCGGACGGCCAGACGGACCTTCACGCCCTCAAGCTGGGACTTGACCTGGTTGGCCTGCTCGATGGTCTGGATCTCGTGGATCTTGCGAGCACGACGGATCTGCTCGACGTCCTTCTCGCCACCCTTGGTCCAACGGATCGCGAACTTCCGCGGGATCAGGTAGTTGCGAGCGTAACCGTCCTTGACATCGACGACGTCGCCCGCGGCACCGAGGCCGGAAACCTCGTGAGTGAGGATGATCTTCATGAGTCGGTCACCCTTCCCTTAGCGCGCGGTGGAGGTGTAGGGCAGCAGCGCCATCTCACGGCTGTTCTTGACGGCCGTGGCGACGTCACGCTGATGCTGCGTGCAGTTGCCGGTCACGCGACGGGCACGGATCTTGCCGCGGTCGGAAATGAACTTCCGCAGCATGTTCGTGTCCTTGTAGTCCACGTACGTGACCTTGTCCTTGCAGAATGCGCAGACCTTCTTCTTCGGCTTGCGCACAGGCGGCTTCGCCATGGTGTTTCTCCTGTGTGATCAAGAAGTGTGGGTACGACCCACCCTTGGTCCGGAACCTGAGTCCGAGGACCTAGAAGGGGGGCTCGTCCGAGTAGCCGCCACCGCCGCCGGAGCCACCGCCCCAGCCGCCGCCACCCTGCTGGCCACCACCGGCGGGAGCGCCGGTGGCCCACGGGTCGTCGGCAGGAGCGCCGCCGCCCTGCTGCTGGCCGCCACCGGGGCCGCCGCCCCAGCCGCCGCCACCCTGGCCGCCACCGCCGCCGTAACCACCCTGGCCACCGCGGCCGCCACCACTGGTCTTGGTGACCTTGGCCGTGGCGTTGCGGAGGCTGGCGCCGACCTCTTCGACGTCCAGCTCGTAGACCGTGCGCTTGACGCCCTCACGGTCCTCGTAGGACCGCTGCTTCAGCCGGCCCTGCACGATGACGCGCATGCCTCGCTGGAGCGACTCGGCGACGTTCTCCGCCGCCTGACGCCAGACCGAGCAGGTGAGGAACAGGCTCTCGCCGTCCTTCCACTCATTCGTCTGACGGTCGAAGGTGCGCGGAGTGGACGCGACGCGGAACTTCGCGACCGCCGCACCGGACGGGGTGAAGCGCAGCTCGGGGTCGTCGACAAGATTGCCGACGACCGTGATGACGGTCTCGCCTGCCATGGGGAACCTCTCGGCGGGTTTGCTCTGGCTGCTTGCTTGCTACTCGGATCCCGAGCTCAGACTGAGCGGAAGCTCAGTGAGTCTCGGGGCGGAGGACCTTGGTCCGGAGGACCGACTCGTTCAGGTTCATCTGGCGGTCGAGCTCCTTGACGACCGCAGGCTCGGCCTGCAGGTCGATGACCGAGTAGATGCCCTCGGGCTTCTTCTTGATCTCGTACGCGAGACGACGACGGCCCCAGGTGTCGATCTTTTCGACCTTGCCTCCGCCGTCACGGATGACGGACAGGAAGTTCTCGATCAGCGGGGAGACAGCGCGCTCCTCAAGATCGGGGTCGAGGATGACCATCACCTCGTAGTGACGCATGTTGAACCCACCTCCTCTGGACTCAGCGGCCACGGTCGTTCCGTGGCAGGAGGGTTGTAATGCGTACGCAACGGTATCCGCCGCCACTGACGATCGGGGGTCCCGCCGGGACCCCGACGCGGTAGGCAGACACCGGTGCAGACCGTACACAGTACCCGGACACCGGCTTCCGGTTGAAATCCGGTCGTGGGGGCCGTCAATCTGTACACATCGGGTGTGTATGGCGCTACGATGCGCCGCCTTCCGCAGGAGGTGCCCTATGGCACAGGTATTGCGACCCAACACCGCCGGATCCCTCTTCGCCACAGACGACAAACGTCATCCGCTCCAGGACACCCTGCTCGCCGTGACACTGGTGCTCGGGCTGACGGCCTTCATCTCGTCGTTCTTCCACAGCCTGCACCTGCTCAGCTCCTGGACCGGCCTGGTGGGCATCCTCACCGGCGCCTGGGGGCAGTGGGTCTCGGAGACCACGCGTCAGCGGTTCGGTCTGATCCTGGGTCTCGGTGCCGCGGGCGTCGGCCTGCTGATCGGAATGGCACACGGCGGCCTGTTCGGCGGTCTCCTCTGAGCCGCGGACACCGTCTGCCGAACTCCATGTAAAGCATCTCGGAACGCCCCGGCGGTGCACAGGCCGGGGCGAAGGTGCCGTACGGCCAGTCGAGGCGCTGGGAAGGCGCAGTAGGCTTCGGCGCGAGAGCCGGAGCCCCTGTACCCAGGGGGACACACCAGCCCGAGGAGCGCCCCGAATGAGCCTGACCCTGAGGACCATCAGTCGCGAGCAGCATCTGGCCTACATCCAGGGGCTGCAGGCGGCGAGCCACATGCAGGTCCCGGCCTGGGCAGACGTCAAGGCGGAGTGGCGCTCCGAGAGCCTCGGCTGGTTCGACGACCGTACGGGCGAGTTGGTCGGCGCGGGCATGGTCCTCTACCGGCAGTTGCCCAAGATCAAGCGCTACCTCGCCTATCTGCCCGAGGGCCCGGTCATCAACTGGTTCGCACCGAATCTGGACGACTGGATCCAGCCGATGCTGGCCCATCTCAAGCAACAGGGCGCTTTCTCCGTGAAAATGGGCCCGCCAGTGATCATCCGGCGCTGGGAGTCCAACTCCATCAAGCAGGGCATCCAGAACCCGGATGTGAAGCGCCTGCGGGACATCGAGGCCGACTTCATCGAGCCGCGGGCCTTCGAGGTGGCCGACAAGCTGCGCCGTATGGGCTGGCAGCAGGGTGAGGACGGCGGCGCCGGCTTCGGCGATGTCCAGCCCCGCTATGTCTTCCAGGTACCCCTCGCGAACCGCTCCCTGGAAGACGTCCACAAGAACTTCAACCAGTTGTGGCGGCGCAACATCAAGAAGGCCGAGAAGGCCGGCGTCGAGGTCGTCCAGGGCGGCTACCACGACCTTGAGGAGTGGCAGCGGCTGTACGAGATCACCGCTGTACGCGACCACTTCCGGCCCCGCCCGCTCTCGTACTTCCAGCGCATGTGGACGGCCCTCAACACCGAGGACCCCAACCGCATGCGGCTCTACTTCGCCCGGCACGACGGCGTGAACCTCTCGGCGGCCACGATGCTGGTCGTCGGCGGTCACGTCTGGTACTCCTACGGTGCCTCCGACAACATCGGTCGCGAGGTCCGGCCCTCGAACGCTATGCAGTGGCGGATGCTGCGCGACGCCTACGCGCTCGGCGCGACCGTCTATGACCTGCGCGGGATCTCCGACTCGCTGGACGAGACCGACCACCTCTTCGGACTGATCCAGTTCAAGGTGGGCACGGGCGGTCAGGCCGCCGAGTACCTCGGCGAGTGGGACTTCCCGCTGAACAAGCTGCTCCACAAGGCTCTGGACATCTACATGTCGCGCCGCTGAGCGCACGTTGGGTGCTGCGATACCGTCGATAGCTCTCATACCTCTGATACACCGCAGCCACGAGAAAGGTTCCAGGTCCGGCCATGGCGCTCACGCTCTACGTCGACACCGCGCGCTGGCGGGCGCACCACAAGCACGTGCAGGAGCAGTTCCCCGCGTTCGTCCCGGTCTGCAAGGGCAACGGCTACGGCTTCGGTCACGAACGTCTTGCGGAGGAGGCCACGCGGCTGGGCTCCGACGTCCTCGCCGTCGGCACGACGTACGAGGCCGCGCGGATCAAGGACTGGTTCGGCGGTGACCTGCTGGTGCTGACGCCCTACCGGCGCGGCGAGGAACCGGTACCGCTGCCCGACCGGGTGATCCGCTCGGTGTCGTCCGTGGACGGCGTGTACGGCCTCGTGGGCGCCCGTGTGGTCATCGAGGTGATGTCCTCGATGAAGCGGCACGGGATCAGTGAGCAGGAGCTGCCACAGCTGCACACCGCCATAGAGAACGTCCGGCTGGAAGGCTTCGCCATCCACCTGCCGCTGGACCGCACCGACGGCTCGGACGCCGTCGAGGAGGTCATCGGCTGGATGGACCGGCTGCGGGCGGCCCGGCTGCCGCTGCACACGATGTTCGTCAGCCATCTGAAGGCCGACGAACTCGCCCGGCTCCAGCAGCAGTTCCCGCAGACCCGGTTCCGCGCCCGCATCGGTACCCGCCTGTGGCTCGGGGACCACGAGGCCACCGAGTACCGCGGCGCCGTCCTGGACGTCACCCGTGTCGCCAAGGGGGACCGCTTTGGCTACCGGCAGCAGAAGGCGGCCTCCGACGGCTATCTGGTGGTCGTGGCGGGGGGTACGTCGCACGGGGTGGGCCTGGAGGCCCCGAAGGCTCTGCACGGCGTCATGCCGCGCGCCAAGGGCGTCGCACGGGCCGGCCTCGCCACCGTCAACCGGAACCTTTCTCCGTTCGTCTGGGGAGACAAGCAGCGCTGGTTCGCCGAGCCGCCGCACATGCAGGTGTCGATCCTGTTCGTGCCCTCGGACGCGCCCGAACCGAGGGTCGGGGAGGAACTGGTGGCCCACCTGCGGCATACCACCACACAGTTCGACCGGCTGATGGACCGCTGAGCGGCCGGGCAGCCGTGCCGCCGGACAGCCGGAGGGCCGTACACGGACTCCGTGTACGGCCCTTTTCTCGACTCGGATACGCCCTGTGCCCTGGAGACGCGCCACGGGCCCCATGACGCCCCGCGTGCCGCGGAAACCCCAGCTCCTTGGCGCGCCGCGTAAGTTCACAGCGCACCACGGCGGTTCGCAGATGGCGGAGCGCCCGCACAGAGAGCCTGTTCGCTCAGAGCGAACGGTCTCTGGATGAGGGCTGCCCGTCGACTCCCCACTCCACCTGAGGCGCGTCGAAGTGGGCGGCATGGCGGGGCGGATGGGCCGCAGGGCGGAGGACGAAGACGTCCTCCGCTCCGTCGAGCACGCCACCTGAGGGATCGTCGTCTCCGGACCGACGCACGACGTCCCGCTCCGGCATGAGGATGTCCCTGACGATCACGGCGCAGAGGAACAGCGTGCCCAGCAGATGCACCGCGATCGCCCAGTGGTACCCCTGGGTCGGCAGGCCCTTGTGGGCGTCCCCGCTGGTCGTGTAGGCGAGGTACATCCAGATCCCCAGGAAGTACGCCACCTCGCATGCCTGCCAGATCAGGAAGTCCCGCCACTTCGGCCGGGCCAGGACGGCGAGCGGCACCAGCCACAGGACGTACTGGGGTGAATAGACCTTGTTGGTGAGAATGAAGGCAGCCACGATCAGGAAGGCGAGCTGGGCGAAACGCGGCCGTCGCGGGGCGACGAAGGCGAGCGCCGCGATGCCACCACAGCACAGCAGCATCAGCAGCATGGCGAGTGTGTTGACCGTGTCGGTGCTGGGCGGGTTGGTCGAGTTCTGCGACCAGATCAGCCAGAAGGAACCGAAGTCCACGCCCCGTTCCTGGCTGAACGTGTAGAACTTCGACCAGCCCTCGAAGGCGAAGAGCATCACCGGCAGGTTCACGACGAGCCAGGAGACCGCAGTGCCGCCCAGGGCCTTGCCGAAGTCCTTCCATTTGCCCGCGCGCCAGCACAGGACGAGCAGGGGCCCCAGAAGCAGTACGGGATATAGCTTGGCGGCCGTGGCGAGCCCCAGGAGGATTCCGAAGGCGAGAGAGCGGCCCCGCGACCACATCAGCATCGCCGCGGCCGTCAGAGCCACCGCCAGCAGGTCCCAGTTGATGGTGGCGGTCAGGGCGAAGGCGGGCGCCAGGGCGACCAGCAGAGCGTCCCAGGGACGCCTGGCGTGCGTACGGGCCACGCAGACGGCGATGACGGCGGCGCACACCATCAGCATCCCCGCGTTGACGAACCAGTACCACTGCTCCTGGTGCTGGATGCCGCCGCTGCCAGGCGTGAGCCAGGCGGCCACCTCCATGAACACACCGGTGAGCACCGGGTATTCGAGGTAGTTCATGTCGCCAGGAAGCTTGTCGAAGTAGGGCACGAGCCCGTCGGCGAAGCCACGTCCCTGATAAAGGTGCGGGATGTCCGAGTAGCACGCATGCGTGTACTGCGAACTGGCACCGAAGAACCAGCCGCTGGTGTAACAGGGTGCCTTCTGGACCAGACCGAGGGCGAACATGCCGATCGCCACCAGCGCGATCACCCGGACGGGCGTCCACCAGGACGTGCCGAGCAGGGCACGCCGACCGATGGGTCCACCGATCAGCTGACTGCCGGCCGCGGCGACCGCGTCCTCCCTGGTCGGACGCACCGGCTCCGGTTCGCGCACGCTTGCGGGCGTCATTTCTGCACTGGGCATGGTGCACATCCTGCCGTACGCACCTGGGAACGTGCGGAGGGCCGCCGCACCTCATAGGTGCGACGGCCCATGTTTCACGTGAAACACCTCGGCAGGCAGATGGACCGCCTACCGGTCACGCTCGGCGGCTATCCGTTCTGACCAGAGATAAATCCACCACTTCCGTTGCCGTTGCCTCGGGTGTTTCCGTTGCCGGTGGTTTCCGTGGCTGACGGACTCGGAGACGAGCCACCGGTTGTGCCTCCGTTGCCGGCCCCGCCGGTGCCGCCGCCGTTGTCGCCGCCACCCGGGCCACAGTTCCAGAAGTTGCAGGTCTCGGTGGCACTGGGGCTCGGCGAGCTCTGGGTCGCGGTCGGTGTCGGGCTAGGCGTCGGGCTCGACTCCTCGGTCTCGGTGGCCGACGGAGTCGGCGACGGGGTCGGCTCGGCGTTGACCACCTCACCGATGGGTTCGGGAGTCGGGAACTTCACCGGCTGCGTGCCCTGCAGCGCCGCGGCCATGTAGTCGTGCCAGATCTCGGCCGGGAACGAGGCACCGTGGATCTTCTCCTGGCCACCCGTTCCGTACATCTCCTCGAACGTCCGCTTCTTGTTGTTCGCGTCGTCGTCGAGGCGGAACATGCTGATCGCGGTGGACAGCTGGGGGGTGTAGCCGACGAACCAGGCCGACTTGTTGCCGTCGGTCGTACCGGTCTTGCCGGCCACATCACGCCCGGGCAGCTGGGCGGCGGTACCGGTGCCCTTTTCGACCACCGTCTTCAGCACGTCGGTGACGTTGTCCGCCACCTTCGCGGTGAATGCCTGCTTGTCTTCCACCTTGTGCTGGTAGACCAGGCCGTCCTTGCTCTCGACCTTCGTGACCGAGTACGGCGGCTTCTGGCTGCCGCTCGCGGCGAAGGTGGCATAGGAGCTGGCCATGCGGATCGCGCTCGGGTCCGAGGTACCGATGGAGAACGACGGGAAGTCGGAGCTGGCGAGGCTGCCCTCCAGTATGCCCGCGTCCAGTGCCGCCTGCTTGACCTTGTCGAGACCCACGTCCATGCCGAGCTGGACATAGGCGGAGTTAACCGAGTCCTTCATCGCCTCACGAAGGTCGATCTTGTAGTCCGGTGCCTCGCCGACGGACTCGCTGCCGTCGTTCGTCTGCAGCCACTCCTTGTCGTCCCGGTCCGTCCAGACCGACCCGTCGTAGTTCTTGATCTTCAGTTTGTTCTTGCCGCTGTACAAGCTCTTGGGAGAGACGATCGTGCGTTCGTCCCGTGCTTGTGTCCCCTGACCGTCGGGGTTCCGTACACCCCAGTCCATCGCAGCGGCCAGCACGAAGGGCTTGAACGTCGAACCCACCTGGGCACCGGTCGAGTCGGCGTTGTTGGTGAAGTGCTTGGTCGCGTCCTCACCGCCGTAGATGGCCTTGATGGCTCCCGACGTCGGGTCTACCGAGGCGCCGCCGAACTGGACGTGCGTGTCGGTCTTCGGGCGCTCCTTGGGCTTGATGTTCTTCTTCTGGACCTTGGAGACCGCGGCCTCCAGATCCTTGACCTTCTTCTTGTCGAACGTCGTGTGGATCTGGTAGCCGCCCCGCTGCAGCAGTTCGGAGGTGATGCCGGTCTCTTCGGTGTTGTTGGCCAGATAGGACTTGGCCAGGTCGACCAGATAGCCGATCTGGCCGCTGAGCCGACTGTTGGACCTCGGGTTCTGCCACTTCGGGAGCGTGGTGTACTTGGCCCGCTCCGCAGCGCTCAGATGGCCGTACTGGACCATCTTGTCGAGGGTGTCCTGCATCTGTGTCAGGGCGCGTTTCTGGTTGTCCTCGGGGGTGGCGGACACGTCGAGCGAGGTCGAACCCGCCGGGTCGTAGTACGTGGCGCCCTTCAGCATCGCCGACAGGAAGGCGCACTCGCCCGGGTTCAGATCCGCGGCGTCCTTGTTGAAGTACGCGCGTGAGGCCGCCTGGAGCCCGTAGGCACCCCGGCCGAAGTACGCCGAGTTCAGGTAGCCCGCCATGATCTTGTCCTTGGGGACCTGGGCGCCCACCTTGATCGCGACGAAGATCTCCTTGAACTTGCGGGAGACGGTCTGCGACTGGTCGTCCAGCATGGCGTTCTTGACGTACTGCTGGGTGATGGTCGAACCACCCTGCGTCTGACCGCCCCGGGCCATGTTCAGGAATGCGCGCGCGATGCCCGCCGGGTCGATGCCCTTGTCGGTCTCGAAGGTCTTGTTCTCCTGGGAGATGACGGCGTACCGCATCGCCTTGGGGATGTCGGCGAAGTTGATGATCTGGCGGTTGATCTCACCACCGGTGGCGACCATCACCGAGCCGTCGGACCAGTAGAAGACGTTGTTCTGCGCCTCCGCCGTCTTCGCGACGTTGGGCACGTTCACCATGGCGTACCCGATGCCCGCGACGGCCACCAGGCTCCCGAGGAAGCCGATGAACATGCCCGTCACGAGCTTCCAGGACGGCATCCAGCGGCGCCAGCCGTACTCGCCCGCGCGGGGGTAGTCGATGATCCGCTTCTTGCCGGACGGGGCCGTGCGGCCCCGGCCGCGTCCGGGCCCGGTGGAGCCTCCGGGGCCGCGTCGGCCGGACGGATCGGCCCGGCGGCGTCCACCGCTGCTTCTCTGTGCCGCGCGGCGCGCCTCGGCACGGCCGCCGTACGGCCGTTCCTCGCCTCCTGGGCCGTAGGACGTCGACCCATGGGAGCTCGACGCGTATGAACCGGAATCCGGTCCAGGGGAGTCGGCAGGTGATCCGGTGGCGCCTCGCGGTGCCGCGCGGCGGCCGGGTGACGAGCCGGACTGGCCACGTCGGGCCGCGGCACGTCCGCCTCCCTGCGGCTGCGGCGGTTTGCGACGGTGCTCGCTCATCGAACGATTACTCCTCGGGCAGGCGCACCCTTGCGCGCCTGGAAACGGCGGCTGGTTTCCGGTCCCCCCGAAGTACGGATGCGGTCACTCCTGCATGCACCCGTACTGCACCGAGGACGAGGACGCCCCCAGTCGTCACTTGGTTCCCGGCGGCGTGCATGCCGCACAGACTACGCACCGCCAAAACCCACCTTGCGTCGAAGTTCACCCCAAATCAGGCAAGTTGCATCCTACGAATCGGTGATGTGATTCCGTTCACCGTTCTCCCTCTTGTCGCACGAGGAGCACCGTTCTATCGTCGTGATGTATCGAGTCGATACATCAGGGCGAGATAAGCGTGTGAGGCGGACGAAAGGAGGGCTGATGAGCCGACGCTCCGGCATCCTTGAGTTCGCCGTGCTCGGCCTGCTTCGCGAGTCGCCCATGCACGGCTATGAGCTGCGCAAACGACTCAATACATCACTGGGCGTGTTCCGAGCCTTTAGCTACGGAACGCTCTACCCCTGCCTGAAGACGCTGGTCGCCAACGGCTGGTTGATCGAGGAGCCGGGCAACACCCACGAGGACGCGCTCGCCGCCCCCCTCACGGGCCGGCGAGCCAAGATCGTCTACCGGCTGACGACGGAAGGCAAAGAACACTTCGAGGAACTGCTCTCGCAGACGGGTCCGGACGCATACGAGGACGAGCACTTCGCGGCTCGCTTCGCCTTCTTCGGGCAGACGTCGCGGGACGTACGCATGCGCGTACTGGAGGGGCGCCGCAGCCGGCTGGAGGAGCGCCTGGAGAAGATGCGCGCCTCGCTGGCCCGCACCCGGGAGCGCCTCGACGACTACACGCTTGAGCTCCAGCGCCACGGGATGGAGTCCGTGGAGCGCGAAGTGCGCTGGCTGAACGAGCTCATCGAAAGCGAGCGGGCCGGACGGGACCTGACGGGTCTCGCCTCCGGAGAAACCGCTCAGCGGAACACCACAAATGGAGCGACGGGCGGCCTGCCCCGTCCCGGAGACACAACCGGGACGGATACGCCCGACGACACCGCCATGTGAAGCCCGCTCAGGGCCTCACTCGTACACACAGGGAGCAACCGGAATGGGTTCGGTTCGCGTAGCCATCGTCGGTGTGGGCAACTGCGCCGCATCGCTGGTGCAGGGAGTCGAGTACTACAAGGACGCCGACCCGGCGTCCAAGGTCCCCGGGCTGATGCATGTGCAGTTCGGCGACTATCACGTGCGTGACGTCGAGTTCGTCGCCGCCTTCGATGTCGACGCCAAGAAGGTCGGCCTCGACCTCGCGGACGCCATCGGCGCCTCCGAGAACAACACCATCAAGATCTGCGACGTACCCACCACCGGTGTCACCGTCCAGCGCGGCCACACCCACGACGGCCTCGGCAAGTACTACCGGGCCACCATCGAGGAGTCCGACGCCGAGCCGGTCGACATCGTCCAGATCCTCAAGGACAAGCAGGTCGACGTGCTCGTCTGCTACCTGCCCGTCGGCTCCGAGAGCGCGGCGAAGTTCTACGCACAGTGCGCCATCGACGCCAAGGTCGCCTTCGTCAACGCCCTCCCGGTCTTCATCGCGGGCACCAAGGAATGGGCGGACAAGTTCACCGAGGCGGGCGTCCCGATCGTCGGCGACGACATCAAGTCGCAGGTCGGCGCCACCATCACGCACCGGGTCATGGCGAAGCTGTTCGAGGACCGGGGTGTCATCCTGGACCGCACGATGCAGTTGAACGTCGGCGGCAACATGGACTTCAAGAACATGCTGGAGCGCGAGCGCCTGGAGTCCAAGAAGATCTCCAAGACGCAGGCCGTCACCTCGCAGATCCCCGACCGGGACCTCGGTGAGAAGAACGTGCACATCGGCCCGTCCGACTACGTCCCCTGGCTCGACGACCGCAAGTGGGCCTACGTCCGCCTGGAGGGCCGCGCCTTCGGCGACGTTCCGCTGAACCTGGAGTACAAGCTGGAGGTCTGGGACTCCCCGAACTCCGCGGGTGTCATCATCGACGCCCTGCGCGCCGCGAAGATCGCCAAGGACCGGGGGATCGGCGGGCCCATCCTGTCGGCGTCCTCGTACTTCATGAAGTCCCCGCCGGTTCAGTACTTCGACGACGAGGCCCGCGAGAACGTGGAGAAGTTCATCCGCGGCGACGTCGAGCGCTAGACCACATCGAAATCGCTCCTGCCAGGGCTGTGAGGGTCCCCGGGTCCATGACCCGGGGACCCTTCCCATGTGTGAGGCTGTGCCCCATGCCCGTCGTCCGTGATCTGCGCGTCCTGCTGCGCCTGCGGAACTTCCGTCGCCTGCTCTCCGTACGCCTGCTCTCCCAGGGCGCCGACGGCGTCTATCAGATCGGGCTCGCCACGTACGTCGTCTTCTCCCCCGAGAAGCAGACCTCGGCCGGTGCGATCGCCTCCGCCATGGCGGTGCTGCTGCTCCCCTATTCTCTGGTCGGCCCGTTCGCCGGTGTCCTGCTGGACCGCTGGCGACGGCGCCAGGTCTTCGTGTACGGCAATCTGCTGCGTGCGGTCCTCGCGACCGCCACCGCCCTTCTGATGGTCACCCGTGTCCCGGAGTGGCTGTTCTACGTCTCCGCCCTGTGCGTCACCGCCGTCAACCGCTTCGTCCTCGCCGGCCTGTCCGCCTCCCTGCCGCGTGTGGTGGACGCCGAGCGACTGGTACTGGCGAACTCGCTCTCCCCGACCGCAGGGACCCTCGCCGCCACCGTGGGAGGCGGTCTTGCCTTCGCGGTACGGCTGGTGGTGTCCGACTCCGATGCCGCGGTGGCGCTGCTGGGCGCCATCCTCTATCTGTGCTCGGCCCTCGTGTCACTCACGATGACACCGGAGTTGCTGGGACCGGACCGGGGATCCCTGCAACCGCGCCTCGGGACCGCTCTCGTGTCCACCGCACGGGATCTGCTGGCCGCCGTACGCCATCTCGCCGAGCCCAACCGCAGGGAGGCTGTGTGGGCGCTGTCCGCGATGACACTGATGCGCTTCTGCTACGGCGCCCTGCTGGTCCTGGTGCTGATGCTGTGCCGGTACTCCTTCGCGGACACCCCCGACGACGGCCTGCGGCTGCTGGGGCTCGCGCTGGGGGTGTCCGGCGCGGGCTTCTTCGCGGCCGCGGTGGTGACTCCCTGGGCGGCCGGACGAATCGGATCGGGTCGCTGGATCGCTGTGTGCGCCGCAGCCGCCGCCGTTCTTGAGGCCGCACTCGGCCTGCCGTTCGCCACGGTGCCGATGCTGGTGGCGGCCTTCGCCCTGGGACTGACCACCCAGGGCGCGAAGATCGCCACGGACACGATCGTCCAGTCGTCCGTGGACGACGGCTTCCGGGGCCGGACCTTCTCCGTGTACGACGTCCTGTTCAACGTGGCGTTCGTCGGCGCCGCGGGAGTGGCGGCCCTCATGCTTCCCCCGGACGGCCGGTCGACGGCCCTCGTACTGATGGTGGCCCTGGTCTACACGGCGGTCGCGGTGGCCATGGGCCGCTTCGAGCGCCGGAGAGATTCACGCCGGTGGCAACAGGCCCCTCCGGACGAGAGTTCGCTTGCTTGAACCTCAGGAAGCGAAGCTCAGCGGCACCTGGCCCGAAGTGATCCGACAGCAGAGCCGCGATGTTTCACGTGAAACATCGCGGCTCGGTGGATCAGGAACGGGGCGATGTTTCACGTGAAACATCGTCTCGTTCCACGGGCTCAGCCCTGCCCGGCCCACCACTCCTTGAGCGCCGCCACGGCCACGTCGTGCTCCATCGGGCCGTTCTCCAGTCGAAGCTCCAGCAGATACCTGTAGGCATTGCCGATCACCGGGCCGGGTCCGACTCCAAGGATCTCCATGATCTGGTTGCCATCGAGGTCCGGCCGGATCGCGTCGAGCTGCTCCTGCTCCTGAAGCTGGGCGATGCGCTCCTCCAGCCCGTCGTACGCCCGCGACAGCGCAACCGCCTTCCGCTTGTTCCGGGTGGTGCAGTCGGAGCGCGTCAGCTTGTGGAGACGATCGAGAAGCGGGCCGGCGTCACGGACGTAGCGGCGTACCGCCGAGTCCGTCCACTCCCCGGTGCCGTAGCCATGGAAGCGGAGGTGGAGTTCGACCAGTCGGGAGACGTCCTTCACCAGGTCGTTGGAGTACTTCAGCGCCGTCATCCGCTTCTTCGTCATCTTCGCCCCGACCATCTCGTGGTGGTGGAACGAGACCCGGCCGTCCTTCTCGAACCGGCGGGTGCGCGGCTTGCCGATGTCATGGAGGAGGGCCGCCAGTCGGAGCGTCAGGTCGGGCCCGTCGTCCTCAAGGGCGATCGCCTGCTCCAGGACGATCAGTGTGTGGTCGTAGACATCCTTGTGCCGGTGGTGCTCGTCGCGCTCCAGACGCAGGGCCGGCAGCTCGGGCAGAACGTGCTCCGCGAGGCGGGTGTCGACGAGCAGGGCCAGGCCCTTGCGCGGGTGAACGGAGAGGATCAGCTTGTTCAGCTCGTCCCGGACACGCTCGGCCGAGACGATCTCGATACGGTCTGCCATCTCCTTCATCGCCCGGACGACCTCGGGAGCGACCTCGAAGTCGAGCTGCGCGGCGAAACGGGCGGCCCGCATCATCCGCAGCGGATCGTCAGAGAAGGAGTCCTCAGGGGCACCCGGTGTACACAGCACGCGCGCCGCAAGATCCTCAAGGCCGCCGTGCGGGTCGATGAACTCCTTCTCCGGCAGGGCCACGGCCATCGCGTTGACCGTGAAGTCCCGTCGGACCAGATCCTCCTCGATGGAGTCGCCGTACGAGACCTCGGGCTTGCGTGACGTCCGGTCGTACGCCTCCGACCGGTAGGTGGTCACCTCGATCTGGTAACCGTCCTTCTGGGCACCGACCGTGCCGAAGGCGATCCCGACCTCCCACACGGAGTCCGCCCACGGCCGCACGACCTTGAGGACGTCCTCGGGGCGGGCGTCGGTGGTGAAGTCCAGATCGTTACCGAGCCGACCGAGCAGTGCGTCCCGTACCGAACCGCCGACCAGGGCGAGCGAGAACCCGGCCGCCTGGAAACGGCGGGCAAGATCGTCGGCGACGGGGGCCACCCGCAGCAGTTCGCTCACCGCGCGCTGCTGCACCTGGCTCAGGGGAGTGGGAAAGTCTTCGTTGGCGTTCGGCACAACAGAAGAGGGTACGTGGCCCCGACCACAGGAAGCGCCTCCATTATCCCCCGGCGAACATCTCCGTCCGTACCTGTGCAAGGGCAGCCATCACCCCGTAATCGCACTTTCCTCTTGATACCGAGTATGCGGGACGGACCGCCCCGGTTTCCCGATCTTGTGAGGTGGACCGCGGCACTTCCCCTCAGCGCGCATCGTTACCATGCGTGGACGCACATTGCGACGACCACTGACGACGACGAGGGACGGGCGAGCGCGTGGCCGAGGCGGCAGACTTCCAGGGGACGGCTCCCTCACCTGCCCGCCGGTGGCTGCGGCGCACCGGGGCGCTGCTCGCCGGTGCGCCCCTGCTGGCGGGTGTGGTGCAGCTGCCCGCGGCGGCGCCCGCACGGGCCGCCTCCTCCTCGGACACCGTGTCCGTCTCCGTGAACTCGCTCACCCCCAGCGCGCCCACCGACGGGGACACGGTGACCGTGTCCGGCACGGTGACCAACCAAGGCAAGCATTCGGTCACGGACGCCCATGTGGGACTGAGTGTGGGCCCCTCGCTGACCACCCGCTCCGCCATCGACAGCGTCGCTCAGCGGTCCGCCGACCCTCAAGGGATCTTCGGCTCCGAGCTCGGCGACAAGTACGTCGAGAACTTCGCCAAGCTCACTCCAGGGGTCGCCGAGCCCTTCACCATCTCCGTGCCCGTCGACCAGCTCGACCTCGGTCAGGACGGCGTCTACGAGTTCGACGTCTCCCTGTCCGGCCAGACCTCCGCCCAGCCCTGGGAACAGGTCCTGGGCATCCGGCGGACGTTCCTGCCCTGGCAGGCGGCGGAGGCCGGCACTCGGACGAAGACGACGTTCCTGTGGCCGCTGATCTCCACCGTCCACATGACGGCGAAGACCGGTCCCGGTGAGCACCAGACGCCGGTCTTCCTCAATGACGACCTCGCCCAGGAGATCTCCCCCGGCGGCCGCCTGAATCAGCTGGTGGCGCTCGGCAAAGGGCTGGACGTCACCTGGGTGATCGACCCGGATCTGCTGGCCTCGGTGGACGCGATGACGCGCAACTACCAGGTCCAGGGCGACGACGGCACCACCGCGGCCGGCACACACCAGGCGGTGGCCAAACAGTTCCTCTCCGACCTGCAGAAGGCGGTGGCCGACAAGCAGGTCGTCGCCCTTCCCTTCGGTGACCCGGACCTGGCCTCCCTCGCCCACAACGGCACGAGCGTCACGGGCTCGCTCAGCCACCTCAAGGACGCCACGGACGTCGCGGCCACCACGGTGCAGACGGTGCTCCACGTCACATCGAACACCGACTTCGCGTGGCCGGTGGACGGCGCCGTGGACCCGTCGATCATCAAGGTGGCCACGTCCGCGGGCGCGGACAAGGTGATCGCCCGCAGCGACAGCCTCCAGGAGACCGGTGACCTGTCCTACACGCCGTCCGCGGCCCGCCCTGTCGGCGGCGGCACCACGGCGGTCGTGGCCGACGCGCGGCTGTCGACGGCGTTCAAGGGCGATCTGACGAAGGCGGGCCGGGCCACGCTTGCCGTGCAGAAGTTCCTGGCGCAGAGCCTCGCGCTCAACACCCAGACGACGAAGCAGCGCAGCATCGTCGTCGCCCCGCAGCGCATGCCGTCCGCGAGCCAGGCCCAGGCGATGGCCCAGGCGATCACGGCCCTGGAGGGCTCGAACTGGTCCCAGGCGCAGGAACTCACCGCCGCAGCCAAGGCCAAGCCCGACCCGGGCGCCGCCACGAAGATCCCCTCCACGTCCGCCTACCCCTCCTCGCTGCGCAAGAAGGAACTGCCGCGGACGGCCTTCGAGCAGATCGCACGCACGCAGGACAAGCTCGACAACTTCCAGGTGATCCTCACCGACAAGTCCCGGGTGGTGACCCCCTTCGGGCGGGCCATAAACCGTGAGATGTCCACGTCCTGGCGAGGCACAAGTTGGGCTGCGGGCAGCTTCCGGCAGGGCGTGGAAGCCTGGCTCGACGAACTCATCGACCAGGTCAAGCTGATCGACAAGTCGGAGACGAAGCTCTCCGGCCGCAGCGCCACCATCCCGGTCACCGTCCAGAACAACCTGGTGCAGGGCGTCGACCGCCTGGTCCTGCGGCTCACCTCGACCATGCCGACCCGCCTCAGCGTCGGCGGCAAGGCATACACGGAACAGCCCGTCGACGTCTCCGGCGGCCACAGCCAGTCCGTGAAATTCACCACCTCGGCCAATGCCAACGGCCGGGTCACGGTCATCGCCCAGCTCTACACGGAGGACGGCCAGGAGTACGGCGCTCCGGTCAGCTTCGATGTGAAGGTCACCGAGGTCACCCCCACTGTGATGCTGGTCATCGGCGGCGGCGTGCTGCTTCTCGTCCTCGCCGGCTTCCGGATGTACACGCAGCGCAAGCGTGCGGCCGCCCGGCAGGCCGAAAAGGGCGGATCCGACACCGCGGGGAAGAACCCTGACGGGCCGGAGAACCCCGAAGACCCCGAGGACCGTCTCCAGAAGGAGTCCGACGCCCGTTCCGGGGCCGGGGACCCGGAGCAGCCGAGTGACCCGACACCGGACACCGCATCGGAAAGCGTCGGCCCGTCCGCAGCGGGTGAGAGAGTGGACCGTTGAGCGATGTCGTGGCCGGTGGGCCCGGGGACGATGAGGTGGGGTAACCATGAACGCGCCGTACGACGGTGACCGTGGCCAGGGCTCGGGCGGCGGCTCGGGCTACCCCGAGCCGCCGCCCGAGCCCGGCCAGGTGCCGCCGCAGCACGCGGCGGACATGTACCTCCAGGACGCCTACGACCAGGATCCCTACCGGGCCCAGGACCTCGCCGCCCAGGATCCGGTCGGCGAGGCGCTCTACGACCGGGCCGCACACCCCCCGCCGCCTCCGGGGACCTATCCGCAACAGCCGCTGTACGGCCAGCCGCCCCAGTCGCCCTACGCCCCCGACCCCCGGGTGTGGGCCCAGACACCGGCGCCCGAGCCGGCCCGGCCGACGCAGCACAGGCCCTACGGTGAGGACCCTCGTACGACCCAGTTCGTGGGCGTGGACGACCTGGTCACGCACTCCGGTGAGGAACGCCACGAGCCGGACGCCTTCGCTCATCTCTTCCGGGACCAGCAGCAGGGCACCGGACAGCCGCCCATGACGTCCCCGGCCGAATCCGGCCCTGACGGTGGACAGGGCCCCGCGGGGCCGCACCAGGCGTCGCCGCGCCCCGGCAGTCCGAACCCGGCGGGGGAGTACCCGGCGCAATACCAATCCGCGCCGTACCCGGGGCCGCAGTACCAAGGAGGCCAGTCCCCTGCGGCCCAGTACCCGCAGGCCCAGTACGGCCAAGGACCGTACGGGCAGGCGCAGTACCAGGCGGCCCCCGCCACGGCCAGCGCGACCGCAGCCGCGGGTGGCGCCCCCGCCGGTGCCACCACGGCCTCGGTGCCCGCTTCCTCCGCCGCCGCTCCCGCCGCGAAGAAGGGCGGACGCGCGGCCGGTCTGCTGAAGTCGAGTGCTGTGATGGCGGCCGGCACGATGGTCTCCCGTCTGACCGGTTTCATCCGCTCCGCGCTCATCGTGTCGGCGCTGGGTGTCGGTCTGCTCGGCGACACCTTCCAGGTCGCCTACCAGTTGCCGACGATGATCTACATCCTGACCGTCGGCGGTGGCCTCAACTCCGTGTTCGTGCCGCAGCTCGTGCGCGCCATGAAGGAGGACGAGGACGGCGGCGAAGCCTTCGCCAACCGGCTGCTGACCCTGGTGATGGTGGCGCTCGGCGCGCTCACGGTGCTCGCCGTCGCCGGCGCTCCGCTCCTGATCCGCCTGCTGTCGGACCCCGTGGCGAGCGACCCGGGGGCGAACGCGGTCGGTATCACCTTCGTCCGCTACTTCCTGCCCTCGATCTTCTTCATGGGCATCCACGTGGTGATGGGTCAGATCCTCAACGCCCGGGGCAAGTTCGGCGCGATGATGTGGACCCCGGTCCTGAACAACATCGTCATCATCGTGACGCTCGGCATGTTCATCTGGGTGTACGGCACCGCGGCACACTCCGGAATGAAGGTCACGAACATCCCGCCGGAGGGTCAACGCCTGCTCGGCGTCGGCGTGCTGCTCGGTCTCGTCGTCCAGTCCCTCGCGATGATCCCGTACCTGCGGGAGACCGGATTCCGGATGCGGCTGCGGTTCGACTGGAGGGGCCACGGTCTCGGCAAGGCCGCCACGCTCGCCAAGTGGACCTTCCTGTTCGTCCTCGCCAACCAGGCGGGCGCACTCGTCGTCACCCAACTCTCCACTTCGGCCGGCAAACATTCACCCGTGGACGGCACCGGCTTCGCCGCCTATGCCAACGCCCAGCTGATCTGGGGTCTGCCGCAGGCCATCATCACCGTCTCGCTGATGGCGGCCCTGCTGCCGCGCATCTCGCGCTCGGCCGCGGAGAACGACACCGGCGCCGTCCGCGACGACATCTCCCAGGGACTGCGGACGACGGCCGTGGCGATCGTGCCCGTGGCGTTCGGTTTCGTGGCTCTCGGCATCCCGATGTGCACCCTGATCTTCGGCTCCTCGGGCACCAGCGAAGCCACCAACATGGGTTACATGCTGATGGCCTTCGCCCTCGGCCTGATCCCCTACTCCGTGCAGTACGTCGTCCTGCGCGCCTTCTACGCCTACGAGGACACCCGCACCCCCTTCTACAACACGGTCATCGTGGCCGCGGTCAACGCGGGTGCCTCAGCCGCCTGTTACTTCCTGCTCCCCGCCCGCTGGGCCGTGGCCGGCATGGCTGCCGCATACGGCCTCGCGTACGCGATCGGCGTGGGCGTCGCCTGGAAGCGGCTGCGCAAGCGGCTCGGCGGCGACCTGGACGGCGCCCGTGTCCTGCGGACGTACGCGCGGCTGTGCATTGCCTCGGTACCAGCCGCCGCGCTCAGCGGCGCCGCCTGCTACGGCATCGGCCACTCCCTGGGCCAGGGCGTCATCGGCTCGTTCCTCGCGCTCGTGGCCGGTGGTGTGCTGCTGCTCGGTGTCTTCTTCGTCGCGGCCCGCCGTATGCGGATCGAGGAGATCAACTCCCTCATGGGAATGGTGCGTGGGCGTCTGGGACGCTGAGGCAGGGGTAGGCGCACAACCATCGTCCGCCCCCATGTGTCGTGCATAGCGGCAGACTGTGGGCACAATTGGTTTCGGCGTCGGACAGCGTGCAACGGATGGGGAGGCAGGGAACGACGGTGGCGGAACGGAGCACGGCTGCCGTCGACGTGGCAGACAACAGCGGTGACAAGCCGCTGACCGCCAAGGCGGACCAGTCCACGGCCGACGGGGTGGCCCAGAACCCGGAGCGGGACACGGACAACGACGAGGCGAACGCCGGGGCCGAGGGTCCCGGGAAGGACACCTCACCTCCTGAGCTGCACAGCGGTCACAAGCTCGCCGGACGCTACCGGCTGGAAGAATGTGTCACCCGTCTGGACGGATTCAGCAGCTGGCGTGCGGTCGACGAGAAGCTCCGCCGGGCCGTCGGGGTGCACATCCTGCCGGCAGACCATGCGCGGGCCCGTAATGTGCTGGCCGCGGCCCGGTCCTCGGCGCTGCTCGGCGATCCCCGCTTCGTCCAGGTTCTGGATGCCGTCGAGGAGAACGATCTCGTCTACGTCGTACAGGAGTGGCTGCCGGACGCCACCGAGCTGACAGCGCTGCTGTCCGCCGGACCGCTGGAGCCGCACGACGCCTACCAGATGGTCAGCCAGGTCGCCGGCGCCATGGCGGCGGCCCATCGCGAAGGTCTGGCCCACCTCCGTCTCAACCCGAACGCCGTGCTGCGCGCCTCCACCGGCCAGTGGCGCATCCGCGGCCTCGCCGTGAACGCCGCCCTGCGCGGCATCAGCTCTGACACTCCGCAGCGCACGGACACCGAGTCCATCGGCGCCCTGCTGTACGCCGCGCTCACCCAGCGCTGGCCGTACGAGAGCGACGCCTACGGGCTGCCCGGCCTGCCCAAGCACGTCGGTCTGATCCCCCCGGACCAGGTGCGGGCTGGTGTCCACCGTGGACTGTCCGAGCTGGCCATGCGTGCGCTCGTCAACGACGGTGCCACCGCTTCCCGGCACGAGGCACCGTGCACCACTCCGGAGGAGCTGGTGAAAGCGGTCGGCGAGATGCCTCGCATCCGCCCGCCGGAGCCGGCGTTCACGGCACCGCCCGAGTACCAGCGCACGACCTACCAGCAGGGCACCTACGGCCGCCCGGCGCCCCGCCCCGGCGCCACCCAGCCCATCCAGCCCCCGCCGCCCCCGCTGCAGACCCGTACCGGCAAGGTCCTCAAGTGGACGGTCTCCGCACTTCTGATCGCCGCCCTGGGACTGGGCAGCTGGCAGCTCGCGGACGCACTGATGAATCGTGGCAACCAGTCCGGCGACAGCAACAACACCCAGACGTCGGACGGGGGCGACAAGGGCAAGGACACGGGCAAGCCCGCCACGGCACTCAAGATCCAGGGTGCCCAGGAGTTCGTCGCCGAGGGCGACGCCCAGCACCCCGGGGATGTCGGCAAGACGTACGACGGGGACACCTCGACGACCTGGCGGACCAAGACCTTCAACGAGGGTCCGACCATCGCCCCGTACAAGCCGGGCGTGGGCATCGTCTACGACCTTGGCTCGGCGAAGGAGATCTCCGCTGCGTCCATCCGGTTGCGCTACGCCGGCGATCACACCACCGTCGAGCTGTATGCGTCCGACTCCCTCACGCCGTCGTCACTCGCCACGCTGGACAAGATCGGCAGCGTCAAGACGAGTGGCACCGACGCCACGGTGAAGCTCACCAAGCCGGTGAAGGGGCAGTACGTCCTCGTGTGGCTCACCGCGGTGCCCTATTCGGGTCCTGATCCCGCCGAGTACAGCGCCGCCGGGTACAAGCAGGCCATCACAGAGGTGAAGTTCACAGGCTGACGCTCACCGGAGCGGGAGGGGGTCGGATGGCGGACGGCACCGGATTCGACGGGGTGAGCGATCAGGACCTGCTCGCCCGGCACGTCGGCGGGGATCCCGATGCCTTCGGTGAGCTGGTGCGCCGGCACCGGGATCGGCTGTGGGCGGTCGCCCTGCGGACGCTGGGGGACCGCGAGGAGGCCGCTGATGCCGTCCAGGACGCCCTGGTCTCCGCCTACCGGGCTGCGCATACCTTCCGTGGGCATTCGGCCGTCACGACCTGGCTGCACCGGATCACGGTGAACGCCTGTCTGGACCGCGCCCGCAAGGCGGCGTCCCGGAGGACCGCGCCGGTCGACGACACCGAGCGGCTGGAGCAACTGCTGGAGCCCCACGAATCGGCCTCGGCACCGGCCGAGCGGAACGATCTGCACCGGCAGCTGCTCGAAGCCCTGGCGACGCTTCCGCACGATCAGCGTGCCGCCCTCGTCCTGGTGGACATGCAGGGTTACCCGGTCGCCGAGGCCGCCCGCATCCTCGATGTGCCCGTCGGGACCGTGAAGAGTCGCTGCGCTCGTGGCAGAGCCAGACTTCTCCCGCTGGTCTCCCACCTACGGCGCGAAGAAACCTGTGAAGGCCCCCAGCCGGCTCCTGCACGGAACCACTCGGAGGGGACGTCCGTCCCACCGACAGCGAGCACCGGGGACAGAGACCCACGACAAACGGAGTCCAGTGATTCAGCCGTAGTGAAGGGCGGAGGTGGGCGAGCATGAATTCGAGGACGGATACGACCGGGCACCTGGACGTCACCGAGATCTCCGACTTCACCGAAGGTCTGCTCCCACCGCCGCGGATCACTGACGTACGGCGTCATATCGCCGCTTGCGATCTCTGCGCCGACGTCCACCGTTCTTTGGAGGAGATCCGGGGCCTCCTGGGCACGCTACCGGGCCCGCCACAGATGCCGGCCGATGTGGCCGGCCGGATCGACGCCGCGCTCGCCGCAGAAGCGGTGCTCGATGCCACGACGACCGCCGGCCCGGTGCCTGTCACGGTCAGCTCGTCCACCGATCCGGCCGATGAGGACGCCGGGACGCATGTTTCACGTGAAACATCGACTCCCACGGACCGTCCCGTCGGTCGTCCTCATGGAGCGACCGGTCCAGGCCGGAAGGATCGCCGCCGCGGACGCCGCAGGACCGTCGTCATGGGAGCCGTCCTCACCGCTGCCGTCCTGGGAGCCGGATCCCTCTTCCTGCGATCGTTCGGCACCGACAAGACCCCCGTGACGCCCTACGCACAGCAGACCACGGCAGCCGACACCTTCTCCGGGGGCACTCTGGGGAACCAGGTGACCGATCTTCTCGCCGTGCATCAAAGCTCGCAGCCCGGCTCCGACACCCAGGAACCACGGATCGGCACCGATTCGGATCCCCAGACGCCGGACGCCGTCAAGAGTGCAGGCACCCTGCTTCAGACCTCCGCCCCGGTCCCGGACTGCATCCGTGGAGGCATCAACGGCACCGGCGACATTCTCGCCGCCAAGAAGGGGATCTACGACGGGAAGGACGCCTATCTCGTCGTGCTGCCCGACACCGCCGACACCAAGCGGGTCACCGCTTACGTCATCGACGCGGCCTGTGTCGGCCAGGAGCCCGTGTCGCCGGGCACGGTCCTGTGGAAGCAGTCCTTCACTCGTTCCTGAAGATCTGCGGTTCATCTCGGCCCCCAGCGGCAAACCCTCGCATGGAGCGGCTCCGTGTGCCCGGACACACCGGGAATGCGGGCCCCGTAGGATCCGTTGCGTGGGGTGAGAGTTCTGACGGACTCCCACCGGTCGAACGACAGAGACCAGAGACGAGGAATGAAGCCGTGAGCGACGTCCGTAACGTGATCATCATCGGCTCCGGGCCCGCCGGCTACACGGCGGCGCTTTACACTGCGCGCGCCTCGCTGAAGCCCCTGGTGTTCGAGGGGGCTGTCACCGCCGGCGGTGCGCTGATGAACACCACCGACGTGGAGAACTTCCCGGGCTTCCGTGACGGCATCATGGGCCCCGACCTGATGGACAACATGCGAGCCCAGGCCGAGCGCTTCGGCGCCGAGTTGGTGCCGGACGACATCGTCTCCGTCGACCTCGCGGGTGAGATCAAGACCGTCACGGACACTGCAGGTACCGTCCACAAGGCGAAGGCCGTGATCATCACCACCGGCTCGCAGCACCGCAAGCTCGGCCTGCCGAACGAGGACGCGCTCTCCGGTCGTGGTGTCTCCTGGTGTGCCACCTGTGACGGGTTCTTCTTCAAGGACCAGGACATCGCCGTGATCGGCGGCGGTGACACCGCGATGGAGGAGGCCACCTTCCTCTCGCGGTTCGCCAAGTCGGTGACGATTGTCCACCGCCGGAACAGCCTGCGCGCCTCCAAGGCGATGCAGGAGCGTGCCTTCGCCGACCCGAAGATCAAGTTCGTGTGGGACAGCGAGATCGCCGAGATCCAGGGCGATCAGAAACTCTCCGGTCTGAAGCTGCGCAACGTCAAGACGGGTGAGCTGTCCGACCTCCCGGTGACGGGTCTGTTCATCGCGATCGGTCACGACCCGCGGACCGAGTTGTTCAAGGGCCAGCTGGACCTGGACGGAGAGGGCTACCTCAAGGTCGACTCCCCGTCCACGCACACCAACCTGACCGGTGTCTTCGGCGCCGGTGACGTGGTCGACCACACGTACCGACAGGCGGTCACCGCTGCCGGCACCGGCTGCTCGGCCGCTCTCGACGCCGAGCGGTTCCTCTCCGCCCTCGCGGACGCGGAGAAGGCCGAGCCCGAAAAGACCTCCGTCTGACCCCCTTCCGCCCCACCGCACGATCAAGTTAAGGAGCTCGCCGTGGCCGGCAGCCTGAAGAACGTGACCGACGCTTCCTTCGAAGAGGACGTCCTCAAGAGCGACAAGCCCGTCCTGGTGGACTTCTGGGCCTCCTGGTGCGGTCCGTGCCGCCAGATCGCGCCGTCTCTGGAGGCGATCGCGGCCGAGCACGGCGACAAGATCGAGGTCGTCAAGCTCAACATCGACGAGAACCCGGGTACGGCCGCCAAGTACGGCGTCATGTCGATCCCGACCCTGAACGTCTACCAGAGCGGCGAGGTCGCGAAGACCATCGTCGGCGCCAAGCCCAAGGCCGCGATCGAACGCGACCTTGAGGAGTTCATCGCCGAGTGAGCCGGCTACGCGGCGACGCCGTCGAACCGGCGCTATGTTTCACGTGAAACATGAATGGGCCAGCCCTCCGGGGTTGGCCCATTCGCTTGAGATCGACGCCCTTCCTAGAGCGGTCGCAGCGCTGGTTCCTTCTGTACGGCGCCCAGGAGCCGGTCGATCGCCATCTCCACGTCTTCCTTCCAGGAGAGCGTTGTACGCAGCTCCAGACGCAGGCGCGGATACGCGGGGTGGGGCCGTACCGTCTTGAAGCCCACTGCCAGCAGATGATCGGCCGGCAGGACACAGGCGGGCTCTTTCCAGTGGGCGTTCCCGAATGCCTCGATCGCCTTGAACCCCCTTCGCAGCAGATCCTTGGCGACGGTCTGCACCATCACTCGGCCCAGCCCCTGCCCCTGATAACCCGGCATGATGAACCCGGTCATCAGCTGCACTGCGTCCGGGGAGACGGGACTCGTCGGAAACGCCGTCGAGCGGGGCACGTAGGCCGGGGGCGCGTAGAGCACGAAGCCGACCGGCGCCTCATCGACATAGACCACCCGGCCGCAGGATCCCCAGTCCAGCAGGACGGCGGAGATCCAGCCTTCCTTCTCCACCGCGGCCGTGCCCGCATTCACCGCGGCCCCACCACTGACCGGGTCGAGTTCCCAGAAGACACACGAGCGACAGCGCTTGGGAAGATCCTGAAGGTTGTCCAGCGTGAGCGGTACGAGCCGACGCCCCATGAAGGCTGTTCCTCGCTTCCTTCGCCCGCGACGTCGCGAGCTGCTGTCAAAAGCGCCCCGTTCCTAGAGCAGGCTGTCGGCGGGCCGCCGAGCGCGTCCAGTCCCAGCCCACGTCACCAGTCCGGTCCGGCTCACCGTTCGCATGGCCCGTCTCCCAAGGAGAGGGGCTGCCAGGTGAAAGCGCCATACCCGAACGCATCGTATCCACGATGCGTTTGCATCGATACCGCCAGAAAGCAAAGAGCGGACCGCGTTCCAGTACACACCGGACACGATCCGCTCCGTCGCCCGAGAGGGCAGGGTCAGCGCGCGCTCAGTCCTCCAGGACCTCGGAGTCCACATCCTGGAGATCCTGCGGGAAGACCGGTCCCTCACCCGGGGCGAGCGTCCCGAGGATCCGCTCAAGGTCTTCCATGGAAGCGAACTCGACCGTGATCTTGCCCTTCTTCTGGCCGAGGTCGACCTTCACCCGTGTCTCGAAGCGGTCCGAGAGGCGAGTGGCGAGATCGTTCAGCGCCGGGGAGACCCGGGTTCCGGCGCGGGGCCCCTTGGAGCGTTGCGTGACCTGGGGACGCGAGCCCATCAAGGTCACGATCTCCTCGACCGCACGCACCGAAAGGCCCTCAGCCACGATCCGGTGTGCCAGCCGGTCCTGCTCCTCGGAGTCCTCCACCGAGAGCAGCGCCCGGGCGTGGCCGGCGGACAGCACGCCGGCGGCGACCCTGCGCTGGACGGACGGCGACAGCTTCAGCAGACGCAGGGTGTTGGAGACCTGGGGACGGGAGCGCCCGATGCGGTCCGCCAGCTGATCGTGGGTGCAGTTGAAGTCCTTGAGCAGCTGGTCGTAGGCGGCGGCCTCCTCCAGCGGGTTCAGCTGGGCCCGGTGCAGGTTCTCCAGCAGCGCGTCCAGGAGGAGCTTCTCGTCGTCCGTCGCCCGGACGATCGCGGGGATCGCTTCGAGGCCGGCCTCACGACAGGCTCGCCAGCGCCGCTCGCCCATGATGAGTTCGTAGCGGGCAGGACCCAGCTGCCGTACGACGACGGGCTGGAGGAGGCCGACCTCCTGGATAGAGGTGACGAGTTCTTGCAGCGCGTCCTCGTCGAAGACCTCACGCGGCTGGCGCGGGTTCGGCGTGATGGAGTCGAGGGGGATCTCAGCGAAGTGAGCGCCCATCGGCGGTGCGGGCGTCTCCGCGACACCGAACACCGGCGGATCCTCGGTTTCCTGAGTAATAGGTGGCAGCGTGGCCACCTTGGCCGCGGCCACCCCGCGGTCTGCCGTCAGCACCGGGGCCGCCACGGGAGACGGGGACGTCGCTCCCCCGATCGCGGCCGATGCCGGGTTCTTCTCGGTCGGGGCAGCAGGAATCAGTGCCCCCAGACCGCGGCCCAACCCCCTCCGTCGCTCACTCACTGGATCCCCTCCACCATGCTCGGATTGCTCTGCGCCCCAATGTGGGCCTGGGTCGGGTCGTAGTTGACGCCGACCCCCTTCAACGCGATTTCTCGCGCCGCCTCAAGATAGGACAGGGCACCGCTCGATCCCGGATCGTAGGTCAGTACCGTCTGGCCATAGCTCGGCGCCTCGGAGATACGGACCGAGCGCGGAATGCTCGTCCTCAGCACCTCGTCACCGAAGTGACTGCGCACCTCTTCCGCGACCTGGGAAGCAAGACGCGTCCGGCCGTCGTACATGGTGAGCAGGATGGTCGACACGTGCAGGTTGGGATTGAGGTGGCCCCGCACCAGATCGACGTTGCGCAACAGCTGGCCCAGGCCCTCCAGCGCGTAGTACTCGCACTGGATGGGGATGAGGACCTCGGCCCCCGCCACCAAGGCGTTGACGGTCAACAGACCAAGCGACGGAGGGCAGTCGATGAGGATGTAGTCCAAAGGCTGCTCATACGCCTGGATGGCCCGCTGGAGCCGACTCTCTCGGGCCACCAGCGACACCAGCTCGATCTCCGCACCGGCGAGGTCGATGGTGGCCGGGGCA
Source organism: Streptomyces sp. NPDC006012 (assembly GCF_042871185.1). Classification (NCBI taxonomy): domain Bacteria; kingdom Bacillati; phylum Actinomycetota; class Actinomycetes; order Kitasatosporales; family Streptomycetaceae; genus Streptomyces; species Streptomyces sp. NPDC006012. Next base: position 582,840 of record NZ_JBIAIE010000002.1, on the reverse strand, counting down.
CAGAAGAGACCCTCGACATCGGGGACCGGCTGGACGACCTCCGCAAGAGGCTTGCTCTCGACCAACACGTCGTAGATGGACGGGACTTCGGCGTGATGGTCGATTCCCAGCGCGGTAGAGGCGTTGCCCTGCGGGTCGAGGTCGACCACCAGGACACGACCGCCATGCAGAGCGAGCGAAGCGGCAAGGTTGACCGTCGTCGTCGTTTTGCCCACGCCACCCTTCTGGTTGGCGACCACGACGACTCGGGTCCGCTCAGGCCGTGGCAGGCCTTCGCCGGCGCGACCCAGAGCCTCCACCGCCAATTGGGCAGCGCGACCGATGGGAGTGTCGTCCATGGGGGGCGGTGTTTCACGTGAAACATCCGCCCCCATCGACTCGGTGCGGGGACCGGGGACCGGATCGGTCATCGGTCCCGCGATGTTGGCGTCGGACCGCAAGGATTCACTCTCCTCGACTTCAGGCTCGCAATGAACAGAGCCTCCCATGCCTTCGGGGTCGTGAACCAGTGAGCCCTGGCGTTCTGTGGAGAATTCCACCTCTGTGGACAACTCCGCGCCCCTGGAGAGGGGCGGAATGCCGTCTGAAGGCGCTGTCTCCCCGAGCGATCCGAGGGGCTTGCGGTCGCGAGGTTCGGCCGCGGCCCGGCCGCGACTGATGATGCCGTGCAGCAGTGAGCGACGTTTCACGTGAAACACGATGCACAGCGGCTGCGGCAGTATCTCCGCGACACTCCGGGTTGCGTAGGTTTGGAGGCTTGTGTGGAGTAAGTGGCGTCGTCAGGACGGATCAGCAGCGCTCATCCGTCCGACCGTCTCAGCGACGTCTGCGTGTGCGCCCAGTACGGGCCGCCTTCGCTCGCTTGGCCGCAAAGCGCACACCACCGGGGCTCTCCCCGACCTCGACCCGCACGACGGTCGACAGCGGGTCCACGACCCCTTCGCCCACATGCAGAACAGAGGTCGACACCGCTCCGAGCTTGCTCAGTGCCGCTCCCGCGGCCTTCAGCTCCTCCTCGGCCGTGTCGCCCTTCAGCGCAAGCATCTCGCCGTACGGCCGCAGCAGAGGGATCCCCCATCCGGCGAGGCGGTCCAGAGGCGCCACCGCCCGGGCCGTCACCACATGGACCGGCGGCACCATCCCCATGACCTCCTCGGCCCGGCCACGGACGACCGTCACATGGTCCAGGCCCAGCAGCTCGACGACTTCGGTCAGGAAGTTCGTACGCCGGAGCAGTGGCTCCAACAGCGTGATCTTCAGGTCCTCACGGACGAGTGCGAGCGGGATACCCGGCAGGCCGGCACCGGAGCCGACGTCGCACACCGTCACTCCCTCTGGAACCACCTCGGAGAGCACCGCGCAATTGAGCAGGTGGCGACCCCACAGGCGGGGTACCTCGCGCGGGCCGATCAGCCCACGCTGCACACCGGCCTCGGCCAGCAGCTCCGCGTAGCGGACCGCATCGGCGAAACGATCGCCAAATACTTCCCGCGCCTGTTCGGGCGCAGGGGGGAGATCCGCTGCCTCCGTCACGGGGACCGTCCTTCCGTACAGCGCCGACGTCGTGCGCCGACCACAGAACACCAGACTGACAAAGTTCGACCCCGCCTGGGCAACAGACGGGGCCGGTAGAACCAGGGGGCCGATCAGGCGGGCAGCACGACGACGAACCGCTGCGGCTCCTCGCCCTCCGACTCGCTGCGCAGCCCCGCGGACTTGACCGCATCGTGCACGACCTTGCGCTCGAACGGGGTCATCGGCTTGAGCTTGACGGGCTCACCGGAGCTCTTGACCTCAGCAGCGGCTTTGGCTCCCAGCTCGGAGAGCTCGGCACGCTTGTTGGCACGGTAGCCCGCGATGTCCAGCATGAGCCGGCTGCGGTCCCCGGTCTCCCTGTGCACGGCCAGGCGAGTCAGCTCCTGAAGGGCTTCCAGCACCTCGCCGTCACGGCCGACCAGCTTCTGCAGATCGCGACCGCTCGTGTCGCTGATGATCGACACAGAGGCGCGGTCCGCCTCGACATCCATGTCGATGTCGCCGTCGAGGTCGGCGATGTCGAGCAGACCCTCAAGGTAGTCCGCCGCGATCTCGCCCTCCTGCTCCAGGCGGGTCAGGGTGTCTGCACCCTCGGCAGCGGCGGAGGTGGTGCCTTCCGTCACGGGATGGACTCCTTCTTACTTCTTGGACGGGGACTTGGGCCGCTGCGGATTCTTGCGCTGCCCGGACTGGGCCTTGCTCCGGGTGCCGGCACCCGGCTTCGCTGCCTGCTTGGCTGCGGGCTCGGCGTCCTGCGGCTGTTCGGACTTCCCCAGCGATGTGGGCGAGGCATCAGCATCAGCATCGGCATCGGCCTCTTGGGCGCCCGCGTCAGCCTGCTTCGAGCCGCCGGACTGGCGCTGGGCCTTGGTCTGGCGCTTGGGCTGCTGGCGCTTGGGAGCGGTGGCGGTGGTGGTCGTGGTCGTCGTGCCGTCCTCGGCCACGGTGACGGTCTGGCTGTCGCTCTTGAGCACCGTACCGTCGGCCTGGGCGGCGAGACCCGCCTTGCTCAGGCCGTTGATGAACTTGCGCTCGAACTCATTGCGGTCCCGGCCCTTGCTCACGATCGCCTTGATGATGGCCTTCTCGCTGCGCCGGCCGACCTTGCCGTGGTGCGTGACGTGCTTGGTCAGACGCTCCAGATAGGCGGCCTGGGCCTTGGAACCCGGGGTCGGGTTGTTGCGGATGACGTACATCTGCTGGCCCATGGTCCACACGTTGGTGGTCAGCCAGTAGACGAGGACACCGACCGGGAAGTTGATGCCGAAGACGGCGAACATGACCGGGAAGACATACATCAGCATCTTCTGCTGCTGCATGAACGGCGTCTTCACCGTGGTGTCGACGTTCTTCGTCATCAGCTGGCGCTGCGTGTAGAACTGCGACGCCGACATCAGGACGATCATGATCGCGGTGACGACCCGCACGTCGGTCAGCGAGGCGCCGAGGGCGCCGACCTTGCCCGAGCCGTCGGTGAACTTCGCGGCCAGCGGGGCGCCGATGATGTGCGCCTTCTGGGCGCTGGCGAGCAGCTGGTCGTTGATCACGCCGATGGTCTTGCCCGACGCGATGCCGTTGAGCACGTGGTACAGGGCGAAGAAGAACGGGGACTGCGCCAGGATGGGAAGGCACGAGGAGAGCGGGTTGGTGCCCGACTCCTTGTACAGCTTCATCATCTCTTCGGACTGACGCTGCTTGTCGTTCTTGTAGCGCTCCTGGATCTTCTTCATCTCGGGCTGGAGCGTCTGCATAGCCCGGGTCGCCTTGATCTGCTTCACGAAAAGCGGGATCAGGCAGATACGGATCAAAATCACCAGGGACACGATGGACAGGCCCCAGGCCCATCCGGTGTCGGGGCCGAAGACGGCGCCGTACACCGTGTGGAACTGGACGATGACCCAGGAAACGGGTGTCGTGATGAAGCTGAAGAGGCTGGCAATCGTGTCCACTAATCATGCTCCTTGGGCATGGGACGAGGTCTCAGCGGCCGGGCTCGCGGGAAGCCCGGACGGGAGCTTCTCCTCGGTGGCCGGTTCGGCGGCGGAGGGCCCGCCCTTGCGTGCGTGCCATGCGCTGCGCAGCATTTCGTGCCACCGAGGACGCTTGCGCTGCGGAACATGGTCCACACCGCCGAGCGACCAGGGATTGCACCGCAGGATGCGCCAGGCGGTGAGCGCTGTGCCCTTGATCGCACCGTGCCGGTCGATGGCTGTGTAGCCGTAGCGGGAACACGACGGGTAGTACTTGCACACCGGTCCGAGCAGCGGACTGATCGTCCACTGGTACAGCTTGATCAGAGCCAGTAGCGGGTACTTCATCGCGCGCCCCCTCCCAGCAGCCGCCCCACGGCGGCATCCAGGTCTCGGGCCAGCTGTGCATGGTCTGCGTCGCCCGCTCCGGGCAGCGCTCGTACGACTACCAGGCTACCGGGGGGAAAGAGGGCCACTCGCTCCCGCATCAGGTGACGCAGTCGGCGCTTCACTTTGTTGCGGACGACGGCGCCGCCCACGGCCTTGCTGACGACGAAACCCGCACGCGTCGGGGGAGCACTCTCCCCAGGCGCGTGCGGGTCCGTGGTACCGCTACGAAGGTGGACGACGAGGAGCGGGCGCCCGGCCCGGCGACCCCGTCGTACCGCGGTCGCGAAGTCCTCGCGCCGCCTCAGCCGGTTCTCGGTGGGCAGCACGACGTCATGACCGATCGGGATCAGGCGGACAGGCGGGCGCGACCCTTGCTACGGCGGGACGCGAGAATCGCGCGGCCGGCGCGGGTGCGCATACGCAGCCGGAAGCCGTGGGTCTTCGCGCGGCGACGGTTGTTCGGCTGGAAGGTGCGCTTGCTCACTCGGGGGCTCCAGAAGGTATCGGTGGTGGCGGGGTGCCGTCCTGGCTGTCACCGTGCGCCCACGAGTAGCTCGCAGTGACGCCCGAGTGCACCGCTTACCGATCACCTGACGTGACCTGTGCCCATCGGAGGCAGGCGGCAGCAGCCATCGACAACTCGACCTGGTTACGGTACGCGCGGCTACGCCATCCGGTCAAACCACGAGTCGCGCAGGGACACTATCCACAGGCTGGGGACAACAACTTGAACCGTACCCGCCGCGCTGACTACCGTGGCTGAACTCCGATTCGTTCCCTTGTCCCCCGCACCACCCGTTTTAGATCCCGACCCGTCCCACAACCACACGTTCGTGGGACCTGTGAGAGAGCGTGCCCTGTGGCTGACGTACCTGCCGATCTTGCCGCAGTGTGGCCACGCGTTCTGGACCAGCTCCTCGGTGAAGGCCGTGGTCAGGGTGTGGAGGCGAAGGACGAGCGCTGGATCAGGCGGTGCCAGCCGCTCGCCCTGGTCGCGGACACCGCGCTGCTCGCCGTTCCGAACGAATTCGCCAAGGGCGTACTGGAGGGCCGGCTGGCGCCGATCGTCAGCGAGACCCTGAGCCGCGAGTGCGGCAGGCCGATCCGCATCGCGATCACCGTCGACGAGTCCGCGGGCGAGCCTGCGGCGACGCCCGTCCCCAAGCCCGCGCCGTCGTACGACGAGGGTGCGGGGACGCCGTCCCGCTACGAGGAACCTGCGCAGCCCCCCGGCCCGTACGACGGGTACGGCCGGCACCGCGCCGACCCGTTGCCGGGCGCCGAGTCCGGCCCCGGCGCGGACCAGATTCCCACCCCCCGCCCGGCCTATCCCTCCGAGTACCAGCGCCCCGAGCCCGGGGCCTGGCCGCAGCCCGGCCAGGACGAATACAGCTGGCAGCAGCCGCGGCTCGGCTTCCCGGAGCGCGATCCGTACGCCTCGCCGCCGCCGCAGGACTCCTACGGACCGGCACGTGACGCCTACGCGCCACCGGACGCCTACCCCCCGGGGCAGCGCGCGTACGGCTCCGGGCACGACTACCGCCCACCGGGCCGGGAGCGCCCGTACGAGCAGCAGCGCTCCGCCTACGACGGGTCGCACACGGACTACGACCAGCGCGGCCCGGCCAGGCATGAGCGGCCCGAGCCGCCGTCCGGCTCCGGCCAGGCACACCGCGGCGGCCCGATGGCGACGAACCCGCCGGCGAGCGGTGCGCACGGTCCGCTGACCGCGCAGCCGGCGCCGGCGGCCGGTCCCGGCGAGCCGACGGCGCGGCTGAACCCCAAGTACCTCTTCGACACGTTCGTCATCGGCGCCTCCAACCGTTTCGCGCACGCGGCCGCGGTCGCCGTCGCCGAGGCGCCCGCGAAGGCGTACAACCCCCTCTTCATCTACGGCGAGTCGGGACTCGGCAAGACCCACCTGCTGCACGCCATCGGGCACTACGCGCGCAGCCTCTACCCGGGCACGCGGGTGCGGTACGTGAGTTCGGAGGAGTTCACCAACGAGTTCATCAACTCCATCCGCGACGGCAAGGGCGACAGCTTCCGCAAGCGCTACCGCGAGATGGACATCCTCCTCGTCGACGACATCCAGTTCCTCGCGGACAAGGAGTCGACGCAGGAGGAGTTCTTCCACACCTTCAACACGCTCCACAACGCCAACAAGCAGATCGTGCTCTCCAGCGACCGGCCGCCCAAGCAGCTGGTCACCCTGGAGGACCGGCTGCGCAACCGCTTCGAGTGGGGCCTGATCACCGACGTCCAGCCGCCCGAGCTGGAGACGCGTATCGCGATCCTGCGCAAGAAGGCGGTGCAGGAGCAGCTCAACGCTCCGCCCGAGGTGCTGGAGTTCATCGCTTCCCGGATCTCGCGCAACATCCGCGAGCTGGAGGGCGCGCTGATCCGGGTGACCGCATTCGCCTCGCTCAACCGGCAGCCGGTGGACCTGGGGCTGACGGAGATCGTCCTCAAGGACCTGATCCCCGGCGGCGAGGACTCGGCCCCCGAGATCACCGCGACGGCGATCATGGCGGCGACCGCGGACTACTTCGGGCTCACCGTCGAGGACCTGTGCGGCACCTCGCGCGGCCGTGCACTGGTGACCGCCCGGCAGATCGCCATGTACCTGTGCCGTGAGCTGACGGACCTGTCCCTGCCGAAGATCGGCGCGCAGTTCGGCGGGCGCGACCACACGACGGTCATGCATGCCGACCGCAAGATCCGCGCGCTGATGGCGGAGCGCCGCTCCATCTACAACCAGGTCACCGAGCTGACCAACCGCATCAAGAACGGCTGACGCCGGCCACCGCACGCACGAGGGCGCCCCTGGGATCCGTCGGGATCCTGGAGGCGCCCTTTGTGATGCCGGGGTTTCCTGAGGTCAGGGGAGTGCGTACGGAGGCTGCGGAGGCTTGGGACCCGTCGTGCGCCGTCCCGCCCCGGGGATACCGAGGGGATGCCGAGGGCTGCCAGGACCGGCCTCATGGGCGGGGGCCGCCCGCTCCAGCGCCGCAGTCCGCCGGGCTCGAAGCCGCCCGCCGCCCCTCCGCCACCTCGTCACGGCCCCGGCCGGGCCCGGTCAGTGCCCGCCGGCGCCGGCCAGTGCCGGCGCGGCCGAAGATTCCCGACGGCCGTCGGCCACCCCGTGTTCGATTACCCGCCAGGTTACGGCTGCTCTCCACAGATTCGGTGACTTTCTGCCGTCCACACCCTGGGGACCGCCGAGTTGTCCAGATCGTGTCCACAGCTGACCCTGTCGAAAAACCATCAAGGCAGGTCATCCGGTTGTGGATCGGTGGATGAAAGATCTCCACAGACTGTGGACAAAGCCGAGATCCACAAGCTGTGCACAAAGTTGTCCACCGGCAACCCACAGGCTGAGGCCCGTTGTCCCCAGCGAACGCCGCGTTCTCCACATCACTGTCCACTGTTCGGCAACGCGACGCACCCGATCACCGTGTCGAGTGAAAGGCGTCACATCAAGCTGCCGGATTGGCATGTGGGAAACGTGGGTAAACCTGGGGACGCAGCTGGGGAGAACCGGCCCCAGGCTGTGGGCGGGGTGTGCAGAACTTCTTGTTCTCCACAGACAGGCCCGGTTGTCCACCGCCTCCGCCCACAGGGCCGGTGGACAAAATTTCCGCGCTGAGCAGGGCAAACGTGGTTATCCACGGTTTCCACAGGCCCTACTACTACTGCCAAGCAGAGAGAGAGCGGAATCCGTTTCGAAGTGGGGCCTGTGCACAACTCGCTGTCTCGTGCCCGACTGCCTCCCGGCACGACTTGACCCCGACAGGCACCTACTGTCAGTGCGGTGCGTCAGACTGGTTCCCGGTGTTCTTCCCCACCCAGGGGACAGCGACACAGCGGCGTAGGGCTCAGTGGCAACAGCAGGAGGCGGCTTACGGTGAAGATCCGGGTGGAACGCGACGTACTCGCGGAGGCAGTGGCCTGGGCGGCACGCAGCCTCCCGGCCCGTCCGCCGGCGCCTGTCCTCGCCGGCCTCCTGCTCAAGGCCGAGGAAGGGCAGCTGAGCCTGTCCGGCTTCGACTACGAGGTCTCCGCGCGCGTGAGCGTCGACGCCGAGGTCGAGGAGGAGGGCACGGTCCTCGTCTCCGGCCGCCTCCTGGCCGACATCTGCCGCGCCCTCCCCAACCGCCCGGTGGAGATTTCCACAGACGGTGTACGGGCGACGGTGGTCTGCGGCTCCTCGCGCTTCACCCTCCACACCCTGCCTGTGGAGGAGTACCCGTCCCTGCCGCAGATGCCGGTCGCGACGGGCACGGTCCCCGGCGAGGTCTTCGCCTCCGCCGTCTCGCAGGTCGCCATCGCGGCCGGCCGCGACGACACGCTGCCCGTCCTCACCGGCGTGCGCATCGAGATCGAGGGCGACACGGTCACGCTGGCCTCCACCGACCGCTACCGCTTCGCGGTCCGCGAGTTCCTGTGGAAGCCGGAGAGCCCCGACACGTCGGCGGTCGCCCTGGTGCCTGCCAAGACCCTCCTGGACACCGCCAAGGCGCTGACCAGCGGCGACAGCGTCACGCTGGCCCTGTCCGGCTCCGGCGCGGGCGAGGGCCTGATCGGCTTCGAGGGCGCGGGCCGACGGACGACCACGCGTCTGCTGGAAGGCGACCTGCCGAAGTACCGCACACTGTTCCCGACCGAGTTCAACTCGGTCGCGGTGATCGAGACCGCCCCCTTCGTGGAGGCCGTCAAGCGCGTGGCCCTGGTCGCCGAGCGCAACACCCCGGTGCGGCTCAGCTTCGAGCAGGGCGTGCTGATCCTGGAAGCGGGCTCCAGCGACGACGCACAGGCTGTGGAAAGAGTCGACGCCCAGCTGGACGGCGACGACATCTCCGTGGCCTTCAACCCCACCTTCCTGCTCGACGGGCTCAGCGCCATCGACTCGCCGGTGGCCCAGCTGTCGTTCACCACCTCCACGAAGCCCGCGCTGCTGAGCGGCAGGCCCGCGGTGGACGCAGAGGCGGACGAGACCTACAAGTACCTGATCATGCCGGTGCGCCTCAGCGGCTGACCCTTCCGTCCGGCAAAGTCCCAGGTGAGGGGCGTACGTATGAGCGCGTATGCCCACAGCTGTGCACGGCGGTCCGGGTCTAGGCTCAGCCGCGGGTACGAACGTGTGCCCCATCCGTCACACAGCTACCGAAGGACACCAATCAGATGGAGCTCGGTCTCGTCGGCCTCGGCAAGATGGGCGGCAACATGCGCGAGCGGATCCGCCGCGCGGGCCACACCGTCATCGGATACGACCGCAACGCGGACCTCGCCGATGTCCACAGCCTGGGGGAGCTTGTGGGCAAGCTGTCCGGGCCGCGCGTGGTCTGGGTGATGGTGCCGGCCGGTGAGGCCACCCAGGCCACGGTCGACGAACTCGCCGGGCTGCTGGAGCCGGGCGACGTCGTCGTGGACGGCGGCAACTCCCGCTGGACGGACGACGAGAGGCACGCCGAGGAACTGGCCGCCAAAGGCATAGGCTTCGTCGACTGCGGTGTCTCGGGCGGCGTCTGGGGGCTGGAGAACGGCTACGCCCTGATGTACGGCGGCGACCCGGAGCACGTCGCCAAGGTGCAGCCGGTCTTCGAAGCGCTCAAGCCGGAGGGCGACTTCGGCGCGGTGCACGCCGGGCAGGTCGGCGCGGGCCACTTCGCGAAGATGGTTCACAACGGCATCGAGTACGCGATGATGCAGGCTTACGCCGAGGGCTGGGAACTGCTGGAGAAGGCCGACTCGGTCACGGACGTGCGTGAGGTCTTCCGCTCCTGGCAGCAGGGGACGGTGATCCGTTCCTGGCTGCTCGACCTCGCGGTGAACGCCCTCGACGAGGACGAGCACCTGGCCGGGCTGAAGGGTTATGCACAGGACTCCGGCGAGGGGCGGTGGACGGTGGAGGCCGCCATAGACCACGCGGTGCCGCTCCCCGCGATCACCGCGTCGCTGTTCGCGCGGTTCGCCTCGCGGCAGGACGACTCGCCGCAGATGAAGATGATCGCGGCGCTGCGGAACCAGTTCGGCGGCCACGCGGTGACGAAGAAGTAATCCACAGGGCCGGGGTTCCGGGTCCACAAGGCTGGGGGAGGCTGGCGCACGACCATGCACGTCACGCATCTTTCGCTGGCCGACTTCCGCTCGTACGCCCGGGTCGAGGTCCCGCTCGACCCGGGCGTCACCGCGTTCGTCGGCCCCAACGGGCAGGGCAAGACGAACCTCGTCGAGGCGGTCGGCTATCTGGCCACCCTCGGCAGCCACCGGGTCGCCTCGGACGCCCCGCTGGTCCGCATGGGGGCCGAGCGCGCGGTCATCCGCGCGCAGGTCAGGCAGGGCGAGCGGCAGCAGCTGGTCGAGCTGGAGGTGAACCCGGGCAAGGCGAACCGCGCCCGTGTCAACCGGTCGTCGCAGGTCCGCCCCCGGGACGTGCTGGGGATCGTACGGACCGTGCTGTTCGCGCCCGAGGACCTGGCGCTGGTCAAAGGGGATCCGGGCGAGCGGCGGCGCTTCCTCGACGAGCTGATCACTGCCCGCGCGCCGCGCATGGCAGGGGTGCGGTCGGACTACGAGCGGGTCCTGAAGCAGCGCAACACGCTCCTGAAGTCGGCGGCGTTGGCCCGCAGGCACGGCGGCGGCCGGACCGGGGGAGCCTCGGGGCAGGGGGCTCCGGGCGCCGGTGCGGATCTGTCCACGCTCGACATCTGGGACCAGCATCTCGCGCGCGCGGGCGCCGAACTGCTCGCCCAGCGGCTCGATCTGATCGCCGCGCTCGAACCGCTGGCCGACAAGGCGTACGAGCAACTGGCTCCCGGGGGCGGCCCGGTCGCCCTGGAGTACAAGCCGTCGGCGCCGGGCGAGGCCCAGACCCGCGAGGAGCTGTACGGGCAGCTGACGGCGGCGCTCGCACAGGCGCGCAAGCAGGAGATCGAGCGCGGTGTCACCCTCGTCGGCCCGCACCGCGACGACGTGGTCCTCAAGCTCGGCCGGCTGCCGGCCAAGGGGTACGCCTCGCACGGCGAGTCCTGGTCGTACGCACTGGCGTTGCGGCTGGCCTCGTACGAGTTGCTCCGCGCGGAGGGCAACGAACCGGTGCTCGTGCTGGACGACGTCTTCGCCGAGCTGGACGCCCGCCGCCGGGAGCGGCTCGCGGAACTGGTCGCGCCGGGTGAGCAGGTGCTGGTGACCGCCGCGGTCGACGACGACGTGCCGCACGTTCTGGCGGGGGCCCGGTACACGGTGTCGGACGGGACGGTGGAGCGCGCATGAGTACGGACGAGCCCGCCCCCGCGCGGCCCGAGCACTCCCCCGAGCCGTCGGGCGTCGATCTCGCGCGCGTGGCGCTGCGCGCGGCGAAGGAGGCGGCACGCGCGCGTGGGGACGCGGTGCGGCAGAAGAAGCAGGCGCGGCGCGGAGGACTGCGCTCCGGCGCGCGCGCCGACGGCCGCGATCCGATGGCGCTGGGCGCCGCGATCAACCGGTTGATCACCGAGCGCGGCTGGGAGGCGCCGGCCGCGGTGGGCGGGGTGATGGGCCGCTGGCCGCAGATCGTCGGCGACGACCTGGCCAAGCACTGCGTGCCGCAGCGGTACGACGAGGAGGAGCGCGCGCTGTCGGTGCAGTGCGACTCCACGGCCTGGGCGACCCAGCTGCGGTTGCTCGCGCCGGCGCTGGTGGCACGCCTCAACGAGGACCTGGGGCACGGGACCGTGAAGCTGATCAAGGTGTTCGGTCCCGGTGGCCCCACCCGTCGCCACGGTCCCCTGCGCGCCCCGGGCAGCAGGGGCCCCGGCGACACCTATGGGTGACCGGCGCGTCGCCGAGGGGTGACGTACGGGGCTGTGGAGAGGGGCCGGGCGGCGGCGGCCGAGTAGGTGACCGACTTCACATATTCGCTGGTCCGGTGGGCTTGCCGGATCGTGGCGGGCCACCCGGGCGGGGGATCGCGCGGTGGCCGGGGACGTGACCTGACCGTGGAGTAGCCGGGGGTTGACAGCTCGAAGCGCTGAGTGGCGCTGTGAGCCTCTTGGAGCCCCCATCCGCATATCGGTACCCGGCCGAGACCGGTTGAGGGCGGCACATGGGGACTCAGGTACCGGCAAACCCCCATCACTGTCGGCGCTACCGGTAGACTGGAAGCCAATCCCGCCCCAAACGTGGGGACCGTCCGGGAAAAGCTGAGCACCGCTGATTCAGGGCTTACCAACGCAACATGCCGCAGCCGCTCCGGCAACCTGCCGACGAGTTCGGCTCGTGCTGTGCCAGAAAGGGCGCTTCGTGGCCGATTCCGGCAACCTCAACGAGAACAACCCGTCCCCCGACGCCGGCGCCGACGGCGCGGTGACCTCGTCCAACGGCGACGTCACCGCCTCGTACGACGCCAGCGCGATCACCGTGCTTGAGGGTCTGGACGCGGTTCGCAAGCGACCCGGTATGTACATCGGCTCGACCGGCGAGCGCGGTCTGCACCACCTCGTCTACGAGGTCGTCGACAACTCGGTCGACGAGGCGCTGGCCGGGTACGCGGACACGATCGACGTGACGATCCTCGCCGACGGCGGTATCCGCGTCGTCGACAACGGCCGCGGCATCCCGGTGGGCATCGTCCCCTCCGAGGGGAAGCCGGCCGTGGAGGTCGTGCTGACCGTGCTGCACGCGGGCGGCAAGTTCGGCGGCGGCGGCTACGCGGTCTCCGGCGGTCTGCACGGCGTCGGCGTCTCCGTCGTCAACGCGCTGTCCAGCAAGGTGTCGGTCGAGGTCAGGACCGACGGCCGGCGCTGGACGCAGGACTACAAGATGGGCGTGCCCACCGCCCCGCTCGCCGAGCACGAGGAGACCGCCGAGACCGGCACCTCGGTCACCTTCTGGGCCGACCCGGAGATCTTCGAGACCACCGACTACTCCTTCGAGACGCTGTCGCGGCGCTTCCAGGAGATGGCGTTCCTCAACAAGGGCCTGTTCATCCGGCTCACCGACGAGCGCGAGTCCGCGAAGGCGACCGCCGGCGCGGACGAGGCGGGCGCCGACGAGAAGGACGAGGTCAAGTCGGTCACGTACCACTACGAGGGCGGCATCGTCGACTTCGTGAAGTACCTCAACTCCCGCAAGGGCGACGTGGTGCACCCCACCGTCATCGACCTGGAGGCCGAGGACAAGGACAAGAGCCTGTCCCTTGAGGTCGCGATGCAGTGGAACAGCGGCTACAGCGAGGGCGTGTACTCCTTCGCGAACATCATCCACACCCATGAGGGCGGTACGCACGAGGAGGGCTTCCGGGCGGCGCTGACCTCGCTGATCAACAAGTACGCGCGGGACAAGAAGCTGCTGCGCGAGAAGGACGACAACCTCACGGGCGACGACATCCGCGAGGGCCTGACCGCGATCATCTCGGTGAAGCTGAGCGAGCCGCAGTTCGAGGGCCAGACGAAGACGAAACTGGGCAACACGGAGGCCAAGACCTTCGTCCAGAAGGCCGTCTACGAGCACCTCAACGACTGGCTGGACCGCAACCCGAACGAAGCCTCGGACATCATCCGCAAGGGCATCCAGGCGGCCACCGCGCGCGTGGCGGCCCGCAAGGCGCGGGACCTGACCCGCCGCAAGGGCCTGCTGGAGTCGGCGTCGCTGCCGGGCAAACTGTCCGACTGCCAGTCGAACGATCCCACCAAGTGCGAGATCTTCATCGTCGAGGGTGACTCCGCCGGCGGTTCGGCCAAGTCCGGCCGCAACCCGCAGTACCAGGCGATCCTCCCGATCCGCGGCAAGATCCTCAACGTCGAGAAGGCCAGGATCGACAAGATCCTGCAGAACCAGGAGATCCAGGCGCTGATCTCCGCCTTCGGCACGGGTGTGCACGAGGACTTCGACATCGAGAAGCTCCGCTATCACAAGATCATCCTGATGGCGGACGCCGACGTCGACGGCCAGCACATCAACACCCTGCTGCTGACCTTCCTGTTCCGCTTCATGCGGGACCTGGTGGAGCGGGGCCACGTGTTCCTCTCCCGCCCCCCGCTCTACAAGATCAAGTGGGGCCGGGAGGACATCGAGTACGCGTACTCCGACCGTGAGCGCGACGCGCTCCTGGAACTGGGCCGCCAGCGCGGCAAGCGCATCAGGGAGGACTCGATCCAGCGCTTCAAGGGACTCGGCGAGATGAACGCCGAGGAACTGCGCATCACGACGATGGACGTCGACCACCGGGTCCTCGGCCAGGTCACCCTCGACGACGCCGCCCAGGCCGACGACCTGTTCTCGGTCCTGATGGGCGAGGACGTCGAGGCCCGTCGCCAGTTCATCCAGCGCAACGCCAAGGACGTTCGCTTCCTCGACATCTGAGTCGGTCTCTGCTGACCGCACCGGGAAGGATCTTCACCAGCAATGGCCGACGAGAACACTCCAGGCACGCCCGAGGCAGAGGGCGGCGACACCACCATGCGCATCGAGCCCGTCGGGCTTGAGACGGAGATGCAGCGTTCGTATCTGGACTACGCGATGTCCGTCATCGTCTCGCGTGCGCTGCCCGATGTCCGGGACGGTCTCAAGCCCGTCCACCGCCGCGTGCTGTACGCCATGTACGACGGCGGGTACCGGCCCGAGCGCGGCTTCTACAAGTGCGCCCGTGTGGTCGGCGACGTCATGGGCAACTACCACCCGCACGGCGACAGCTCGATCTACGACGCGCTGGTGCGGCTGGCCCAGCCGTGGGCGATGCGGATGCCGCTCGTCGACTCCAACGGCAACTTCGGCTCGCCGGGCAACGACCCGGCGGCGGCCATGCGCTACACCGAGTGCAAGATGGCGCCGCTGTCGATGGAGATGGTCCGGGACATCGACGAGGACACCGTCGACTTCACGGACAACTACGACGGCCGTTCGCAGGAGCCGACCGTCCTGCCCGCCCGGTTCCCGAACCTGCTGATCAACGGCTCGGCGGGCATCGCGGTCGGCATGGCGACCAACATCCCGTCGCACAACCTGCGCGAGGTCGCGGCGGGCGCCCAGTGGTGCCTGGAGAACCCGGACGCCTCGCACGAGGAACTGCTCGACGCCCTGATCGAGCGCATCAAGGGCCCGGACTTCCCGACCGGCGCCCTGGTGGTGGGCCGCAAGGGCATCGAGGAGGCCTACCGCACCGGCCGCGGCTCGATCACCATGCGCGCGGTCGTCGAGGTCGAGGAGATCCAGAACCGCCAGTGCCTGGTGGTCACCGAACTGCCGTACCAGGTCAACCCGGACAATCTCGCCCAGAAGATCGCCGACCTGGTGAAGGACGGCAAGGTCGGCGGGATCGCGGACGTCCGTGACGAGACGTCCTCGCGCACCGGCCAGCGCCTGGTGATCGTCCTCAAGCGGGACGCGGTCGCCAAGGTCGTCCTGAACAACCTGTACAAGCACACCGACCTCCAGACGAACTTCGGCGCCAACATGCTGGCGCTGGTCGACGGGGTGCCGCGGACCCTGTCCCTGGACGCGTTCATCCGGCACTGGGTGACGCACCAGATCGAGGTCGTCGTCCGCCGTACGCGCTTCCGGCTGCGCAAGGCCGAGGAGCGGGCGCACATCCTGCGCGGCCTGCTCAAGGCCCTGGACGCCATCGACGAGGTCATCGCGCTGATCAGGGGCAGCGCGACCGTCGAGGTGGCGCGCACGGGCCTGATGGGCCTGCTGGAGATCGACGAGATCCAGGCGAACGCCATCCTGGAGATGCAGCTGCGCCGACTGGCCGCCCTGGAGCGCCAGAAGATCGTCCAGGAGCACGACGAACTCCAGGCGAAGATCACCGAGTACAACGAGATCCTCGCCTCGCCGGTCCGCCAGCGCGGCATCGTCAGCGAGGAGCTGGCCGCGATCGTCGAGAAGTACGGCGACGACCGCAAGACCATGCTGGTGCCCTACGACGGCGACATGTCCATCGAGGACCTGATCGCCGAGGAGGACATCGTCGTCACCGTCAGCCGCGGCGGCTATGTGAAGCGGACGAAGACGGACGACTACCGGGCACAGAAGCGCGGCGGCAAGGGCGTACGCGGTACGAAGCTGAAGGAAGACGACATCGTCGACCACTTCTTCGTCTCGACCACCCACCACTGGCTGCTGTTCTTCACCAACAAGGGCCGGGTCTACCGGGCCAAGGCGTACGAGCTGCCGGACGCCGGCCGGGACGCGCGCGGCCAGCACGTGGCGAACCTGCTGGCCTTCCAGCCGGACGAGGCGATCGCCGAGATCCTGGCGATCCGCGACTACGAGGCGGCCCCGTACCTGGTCCTGGCCACCAAGGCGGGCCTGGTCAAGAAGACGCCTCTGAAGGATTACGATTCGCCGCGTTCCGGTGGTGTCATCGCGATCAACCTGCGCGAGCGGGAGGACGGTTCCGATGACGAACTGATCGGGGCCGAGCTGGTTTCGGCGGACGACGATCTGGTCCTGATCAGCAAGAAGGCGCAGTCGATCAGGTTCACCGCCTCGGACGACACGCTGCGGCCGATGGGCCGGGCGACCTCGGGTGTCAAGGGGATGAGTTTCCGCGAGGGCGACGAGCTTCTCTCGATGAATGTCGTTCGACCCGGTACGTTCGTGTTCACTGCAACGGACGGCGGGTACGCGAAGCGGACCGGCGTCGACGAGTACCGCGTCCAGGGCCGCGGCGGCCTGGGTATCAAGGCCGCCAAGATCGTGGAGGACCGCGGTTCGCTCGTCGGCGCGCTGATCGTCGAGGAGACGGACGAGATCCTCGCCATCACCCTGTCCGGCGGTGTGATTCGTACGCGAGTCAACGAGGTCAGGGAGACGGGCCGTGACACCATGGGCGTCCAACTGATCAACCTGGGCAAGCGCGATGCCGTCGTCGGTATCGCACGTAACGCCGAGGCGGGGCGTGAGGCGGAGGAAGTCGACGGCGACGTGGCCGTGGACGAGACCGCCGAGGACGCCGCGGCCACCGGCACGGACGAGGGTGAGGCATCCTCGGCCGAGTAGCACGAGGAGTGTGTGTCATCGTGAGCGGAGCCACGGGCGCCGGTTCGGTCGGTACCTCGACCGGGACCGATTCCGGTACGGGAACGGACGACGGCGGCCGTGGCTCCGCCGCGAACCCCGCGAACCCGATGAACGCGGCGGATCCGCACACGACCAATCTGAAGCCGGTCACGTCGCCCGCGACCGACCCGCACTCGCCCGACACTCATGGATCCCAGGGGGGAACTGTGACGGACACCCGAGGCCCGCACACCCAGCATTACGGCGCTGGGGTGGGCCCGGCCACCCCCGGTGCCCAGCCGCCGGCCCAGCCCCCGGCAGGTGAGGCGCACGGTGCCTCACCGCTGCCCGGTGAGCGGCAGCAGCAGCCCACCGGGCCGTACCACCCGCCGCAGGCGTACTCGGCGCAGGCCTCGACCACCGGGTCCACGCGCCGCCCGCGCACCGGCGCACGGACCACGCCGCGCACCCGCAAGGCGCGTCTGCGCGTGGCCAAGGCGGATCCGTGGTCGGTGATGAAGGTCAGCTTCCTGCTCTCGATCGCGCTCGGCATCTGCACGATCGTCGCCTCGGCGGTGCTGTGGATGGTCCTGGACGCGATGGGCGTCTTCTCGACGGTCGGCGGCACCATCTCCGAGGCGACCGGCTCGAACGAGGGGAACGGCTTTGACCTGCAGTCCTTCCTGTCGCTGCCGAAGGTCCTGACGTTCACGACGATCATCGCGGTCATCGACGTCATCCTGGCGACGGCACTGGCCACGCTGGGCGCGTTCATCTACAACCTGTCCGCGGGCTTCGTCGGCGGCGTCGAGCTGACGCTCGCCGAGGACGAGTGACGAGGGCGAGTGACGAGGGCGGGCACGAGTGACCGGGCTGCCCCTGGAATGCGTGACGGGCTGCGTCTGGGCGGTTGATGGGCTGCCCGGGGAGGCGTGACGTACCACGTCACGGCGATGCCAAACCTCTGCCGCGCAGCCTGCGACAACCGATTTTGGGACTGCCGCGGTCGTGCGCTAATCTTCAGGAGTCAGCGCGCGGGACACGCACCGCAGAGCGCGGCGGGGCTATAGCTCAGTTGGTTAGAGCGCATCCCTGATAAGGATGAGGCCACAGGTTCAAATCCTGTTAGCCCCACCAGCGAGAAGGCCCCCGGACCAGCTGTCCGGGGGCCTTTTGACACCCATGGTTGACACCAACGAGGGCGAATGGCTGCGGTCAGCCGATGAGCGGGTCTTCGAGCAGCTCTGCGAGCATCGTCACAGCCTCCCGCTCGCTGTCCCCCACCACGTGCGTGTAGACGTCCATGGTCATGCTGATCTGACTGTGCCGGAGGATCGCCTGAGCGACCTTGGGGTGCACCTTCAGGAAGGCCAGCAGGGTGCCGCAGGTGTGCCGGGCGAGCCGGACCGTGATGCGGCGGACGCCGGCCCGCTTCACGAGGCGGTCGAAGGCCCGGGAGAAACCGGTGGGGTCGATCATGCCGCCGTGCTCCGAGGAGAAAATCAGGTCATGGCCGTCCTGCTGGGCCCAGTGCTGATCGGCGATCTTTTTCTCCAACTCCTGGAGCTCCCGGCGCTCCTCCAAGGCGCGAGTGCAGAACTCAGGCAGCGGGAGCACCGCCTGTGAGGACTCGGTCTTGAGGTCCTTGAGGACCAGTCCGACGCCCTTCTCCCGCTGTACCTGCTTGACCGGGGTGAAGCGGCCGGCCTCGAAGTCGATGTCCTGCCAGCGCAGGCCGAGGACCTCACTTCGGCGCAGGCCGAGGACGAGCACCAGGACGCAGGCCGCGTAGAGGCGGTGTGCGCGGACGGAGCGCAGGAACGTGATCGCTTCCCGCGCGCTCCAGGCCGTGCCCTTGTCCTTGGCGACCTTGGGCATGTCGACCAAGAGGGCGACGTTGCGCGTGAGCAGTTCTTCGCGCATAGCCCGGTTGAGGGCGTTGCGGAGGACGCGCAGCACCTCGAAGCGGGTCGCCGCGCCTACCTCTTGCCGCCTCAATGTGGCCATGAGAGTGCGGAGCTGGGCGGGCGTCAGCTTGGTGAGCGGCTTCTTGCCGAGGTGGGGCAGCAGGTAGAGCCGGATCTTGGACTCGTACTTGGCGTAGGTGTTGTGCTCCCGTTCCGGCTTGACGATGTGCTCCAGCCAGTACGGCAGCCACTCGCCGAGTGTCCAGGTACGCGAGGGCACCGGGATGCCGTTGCGCTCCTGGTCCTGGAGCTTGCCGAGCTTCTCGTTCGCCTCGTCCCACGTGGAGCCGTAGACGGTCTTGCGGACGTGGTTGCCGTCGGTGTTGGTGACGTACGCGCGGCCCATGTAGCGGCCGTCCTTGCGCTTGGTGATGGTTCCCCCGCCGTTGGGGCGTCTCTTGGCCATCAGGCGGCCTCCTCCAGCTCCATCTGGCTCTGTATGAAGTCACGTACGGCGTAGTCCGGGATGCGACGGCACCCCCCGACTTTGAGGGAGGGGAGGTGCCGTGTGCGGATCAGGTCATAGACCTTGGTGCGGCCGATCTTCAGCCGGGCCATGGCCTCGGTCACGGTGAGCAGTTCGGACGCGGCGGTCATTCGGAGGTTCCTTCCAGGTCGAGCAGGGTGGGGAGTTCTTCGCGGGCGGTTTCGCGGTTCTGGCGGATGTCTCGGGCGATGGAGGCGGCGAGCCAGGATTCGCCGGGGGTATGGCCGTGCCCGGCGTAGGACCAGTGGGCGAGCACGAGCGTGGAGCCCTCCGAGTCGTCCAGGTCTTCGGAGATCCCTCGCTCCCGACGCTCCTGGCGGGCGCGGAAGTCGGCGCGGACCTGGCGACGTTCGGCGAAGGTCGAGGAGTAGCGGCGGGACTTGGTGAGGAAGTGGCCGCGGAAGCCGAGCATGTGAGCCCAGGCCCAGAGCTTGCGGTCCGGGTAGTGCCGGTCAAGGGCATGACAGGCTCGAATCAGGCGTCGGGTGTGGTCGGGAAGGTCGGGCCGTTTGTCGAGTTCCGAGAGCTCCCCGACGCGGCGGTCCACGGTGCCGGTGGACTCGGCGGCCTTGGTGGCGTACTTCGCGACGTACGCGGCCACGGCCTGCTCGGTCAGTTCCTGGCCGTCGGTGCCGATGGCGCGTACGTCGACCTGGGCGCCCCAGCGCAGGACGCGCGCCGGGAGGTCACCGGTTGGCGCAACCGGCACGGAGACCCGGGCGGCGGCGTCACGAATCGCGGCGCCGAGGAGAGCTGTGCTGGCCCACTCGGGAGGGGTGTCGTCGGGACCGGCCGGGCCGTCCAGGCGGACGATGGCATGGAAGTGAATGGCCCCACGCTTCTGGAACTCGGCGACCTTGCCGAAGGAGATACGGCAGACCTGTCGCAGGGTGGCTTGGGTGATCCCGGCGCGGGCGGCGATCTCCCGGCGGAGGTAGATCGTGAACCGGCGCCAGAGGTCCCCGGCATGGTTGTTCCAGAGCACGGCCCCGGCGTAGTCGTACGTATCAGGGTCGAGCGCCGTGCCGAGTTCGGTGGCGTCCTCGGAGTGGGCGACACCGCAGCGGCAACAGCCAGTCTCAGGGCGGTTGTGGACCTGGCCGAAGGAAGGTGCGGTCAGGGTGGCGAACACGCCGGGGTGGATGCGTACGCCGTCCGGGATGCCCATGCGCGGGTCACCGGTGAGCCCGGCGCGTATCAGGTGGTAGGCGTCTCCCGCGTACGTCCAGGCACAGGAGGGGCAGCGGGAGGCCCTCCGGTTGCCGCAGGCGACCCGCAGACGTCCGCCCGGCTCCTCAGCCGTGGAGTAGGAGTAGAGGACATCCCCGGTCCGGGTGTCACGGGTGACCGTCGTACCGGACAGGTGGATCGGGTCCGCACAGCCACCCGTACGGCGTACCTGATCACGCCAACGCTCGAAGCCGGGAGCTGAGGCGACCCGCAGCAGATCAGCCAGGGCCACGGGGTCGGTACCCATGGTGGCCGCGGCACCAGCCACGGCCTCAGGGGCGACGGGGAACACCGTCACTCGACCACCCCCGGAGCGTCGACGATCTCGACCTCCAGGACCTTCGCGCCGCCGCAGTCGGGGCAGTAGAGCTGGAACCCGGTGGTGTCATAGCCGCTGCCAGCACAGGCCGGGCACTCCAGCCACTCGGTGGTGCCGAAAGCCGTACGGCAGGCATTCGCATCCTGGCAGCGCGTCTTGCCGCACACCGCGCAGCTACGGGCCGTGCGTCGAACGATCCTCGGCGCTAAGACCCCGGTGGGCCGACCGGAGTGGATCAGCGAGACAGGCATGATGGAGGCTCCCTTGGAAGAGGGGTGGGGCGGCGCATCTGCTTGGCGGTAGGGGCGCCGCCCTTCTTCAGGGAGTGTTCACCTCCCTAGGGAGATTGAAACGAAACCTCCCTAGGGATGTCAATAAGGCCCGCGGAAGGTAGCGGGTTGGGGAAGTGACCGGGTATGCGCTCGTGCGTCCGGAAGGGGGTGGCGGGTAGGCTGACCACCCTAGGGAGCATCAACGAGCGGAGACAGACAATGCCCGAGACTGCGCGGCAGATCGCCGACGATCTCCGGGCGCGGATCGAGTCCGGTGAACTACAGCCGGGCGATCGGTTGCCCGGTGAACCGTCGCTGGTGAAGACGTACGGCGTCGCCAAGATGACCGCCAACCAGGCGCTGAAAATCCTCGTGAGCGAGGGCCTGGCGGTCGCACGACCCGGATCCGGGACCTACGTCCGGGAGTTCAGGCCGATCCGCCGAGTGGCCAACGACCGCCTCTCCAAGTCCCGCCGCGAGGCCGGTCAGTCCATCTGGTCTGCCGACGTGGCCCAGCGACCCCTGGTGACCGACATCCAGGTCTACGAGGCGGAGGCCCCGCGCCAGATCGGGCGGTTGCTGAACCTCGAACCCGGGGCGGCCGTCATCGTGCGGAGCCGGAAGTTCGTCGTCGAGGACCGCCCGGTGCAGATCGCGACGTCGTACCTCCCCGCGGATCTGGTCCGGGACACGGCGATCGCCCAGCCGAACACTGGCCCGGGAGGCAGTTACGCCCGCCTGGCCGAGCTGGGAGCGGAACCAGTCGCGTTCTCGGAAGAGTTGCGTGCACGGATGCCCAGCGAGGAAGAGCGCACCGCCCTCAACCTCGCGGCCGGCACTCCGGTCCTGGAGATCTGCCGAACCGCCTTCACCGAGGACGAGCGCCCGGTCGAGGTCAACCAGATGCTTCTGGACGCCGGTTCGTATGTCCTGGAGTACCGCCTGAGCAGCTGAGTTGTTACAGGTTTCTCTACCTCATCAAGCCCCGGCTGCGCTCCGCTCCGCCGGGCGCGCTCCCGGCTCCGCTGCGCGCTGCGCTCCTGCCTTCGGCCCGCTCTGCGCGCGCTGCGCCGACGCGCGCCCACACGTGGATAGGGCCGGAGGCCATGAGTTGATCACCGCATGGAGCGGCCACAGTCAAGGACATGCCTCCGGCGGGGGATCGGCCGGCACCGGGATGGAGGGGGCGCCGTTCCCGACTGCGGGCAGGTAGTGGCGTGCGCGGGGAGCTCCCATCCCGTCCACCGTCCACCCAGGCAGAGCCGAGCAGACGCGGCCCATGGCGTCCAGGTCGTTCGTACAGTGGCGCGCTCCACCTGGACGCCATGAACCACGCCCGCTCCACGGTGTGTGGGTCGACGGCGGACGGGATGGGAGCTGGGGAGAGTGGTGGGTAAGGGTGGTGGTGAAGGTGCAGCCCAACGGGCGGGAACACTCTGCGAAGAATCAATCTTCGTCATCCGACGAGGAGCCACGCCGTACGGAGAACACCAAGACCGCAACTAGCGCCAGGATGACCAGGACCGCGACCAGCCCCCAGATTCCGGACGACCAGCTCGCGCTTGTGTGACGCT
Organism: Streptomyces sp. NPDC006012; assembly: GCF_042871185.1. Lineage (NCBI taxonomy): Bacteria > Bacillati > Actinomycetota > Actinomycetes > Kitasatosporales > Streptomycetaceae > Streptomyces > Streptomyces sp. NPDC006012. Next base: position 560,111 of record NZ_JBIAIE010000002.1, on the reverse strand, counting down.
TGAGAGGCGACAAGCCGCCGGGTCCCACAGCGAAGATCCCACGCCCCATATCCCCCAGGTTCATGGGCGAAGCGTATTGCCGCGTACGATCCGCGGCTAGGGAGCGGATCCCCGGAAGACAGAGCCCATCCGCATGCGAGATCTTCCATACTGTGCCGTAGAGCGGCTGGGCAGCACTTGTCAAGACCGCGCACGGCGGTTGACACCAGCGACTGACACCAACAAGCGCGAACAGCAGCGGTCCACGTCGGATTTCAATGGACGATCTGCCGAGGGGAAGGACCGGTTGGCCGACGTCGACGGTCCCCGGTGATCGACCTGATAAGGATGAGGCCACAGGTTCAAATCCTGTTAGCCCCACCAGTACGAAGACCTCCGGTCCACTTGGGCCGGGGGTCTTTTGATTTCCGCACATCCACGATTGACGCCGACGGCTTGGAGGGGGCGCCGTTCCTGGCCGTGGGTCCCGACCGCGGGGCCGTCGTGGTGTGCGTGGGATGGGAACTGGGGAAGATGGCGAGTTGATCAACTCGGAAACCGCTCGAATCGTCTCGCCAACCGCGCGCTAACGTGCCGCTTGAGGGAGGGGCGACATGGCAGACAAGAACAGTCGGTGGAATCACCCGCGCTGGCACCTGGTGATGGTGATACCGCAGATGATCTGCCTGATCACGGAAGACGACACAATCTCGCGATGCTTGCTGGTTTCAGCGCTCACGCTGACGGCCATCCGCTACGGGCGTGAATCTGCCCAGTGGGCCCGCATCAGGAACCGTCCCAGAGCTGACACCGGCAACTGACACCAACAGTCGCGAACGAGGCCCAAAGCCGAACCTCAGCGACCGGCCCGCCGAGGTGCAGCACACGTTGGCAGTGGGTTGAGCAGGAAGACGCGCCTGGCACGCAGCTTGAAGCTTGAGGGGAACGCACGCGATGACCTGTCGTGTCGTTCCTCGTCATCGTGCGGACAAGGGGTGGGATCATGAGCAGGGCGATCGGACGAAGACAGCTGGCGGCTATGGCTTTGATGGCCATCTGCATGACGGCTTGCGGCGGCCGCCATGATGCAGGCGCCCCGACGGCGAAGGCAACGGTCGGCCGGGACACGGACCAGAATGCGGGTGTGCTGTCCCAGCAGCAGCTTGAAGATGCCGTTGTGGACGCGCATGACCTTCCCGGAGTCCAAGTGGAAGAGATCGGGGCGGGCACGGGCGGCGCCGGCAATGGCGTCATCCATGCCGCACGCCGCAACGACACCGACCCCTCCCTGTGCGCGCCGGTCAGCGCCGCAGTGGTGGGAGCCAGCGGCTACACTCCCGTCGGCAGTGTGCAGCGCATCGCAGGGACGAAGGGCCACCCTGCGGTTCTCACCCTGGTGTCGCACCGCTCAGCGGATGCCTCTCAGATCATGAGGGACCTTCGTACCAGCTTGAAGTCCTGCAAGGGGTTCGAGGCGGGCGCGGGTGCCATGAAGGTGACGTACGACGGCGTCGAAGTCACCAACGCTCCCCCGCACGGCGATGAAGGGGTCGCCTTCCGCCTCAAGTGGGTTGTCGAGCCGGGTGAGGACGGGCTGAAGTCCTCCGTCAGCGTGGCTGTCATCCGCCACGGGTCCGCGCTGGCGATCTACAAGGCCGTTTCCGATGGTCCCCGGGGGCGGGCGAGCATCCCGAGTGATCTCGTCGACGCCCAGTCGAAAGTGCTGGACGCCGCCGTTCGAACCACTTCGTAGAGGTCGGTACCCATCGTCAGGGCCGCGTCAGGTGGCGTGCAGGCGGACGTCGCCGCTCGTCGGCCACCCGGTGGGGCGGCTTCCCAGACGCAGAAGCTTCCGTCCAGCCTGCCGGTAACTCCGCAGGCGGCGTGGTCGGCGGGGATCACGGCTGGTGACCTCAGCGCAAAGAATGCGCCCGGTGACCGCGTTTTCACCGTGAGGATTTGAACTGATCACAGATGCTTCGTCAGGGTAGGGGTGGCGCACGCGAAACGGGTGATCTGCCCAATCGCCCTGCCCGTAGGCGGAATTGGGTCTCTCATTCGTCAGCGTCGTGCCGCATCGCGGGCTTGGCCCGACAACGGTAGGGGCGCACCCGACCACTTTGGCGAGAGACGAGTGCGCCCCTGGAGAGAACCAGGGAGAGAACACGTGGTGTCCTATCCGATTCCCAGCGCCTTGCTTCCGAAGGGCGGCAATGGCGTTACTGACACTGTGCCACGAGCTGTCGGCATTGCCCTGTGGCCGGCCATCACCCTTGTCGCCGGCTGCGTGATCGGCATCGAGCCCATCACCGCAGCCCTCGACTCGTCGACCCAGTTGGTCACGCTGGTCATCGTGCTGATTCTTGTCCTCCGGACCTCCGCGCCACCGCGTACTGCGTAAGCAGCCGCGGAACCAGTCGGTGTCCGACCTCGGCGTCTGACACCGACTGGAGTGCACGGACGGGGCCAGCTTCGGACGGCCGACGGATCCTTGTGACCCGTCGGCCGTCTGCGGGTTTCGGCTTGCTGCCTTGCTGCCTTGCTGCCTTGCTGCCTTGCTGCCTTGCTGCCTTGCTGCTGGGCTGGTGCGCGACTCGTGTGCGGTGTCGTTATTCGGGTGTGCGGTGTCGTTATTCGGAGGGTCCGGGGAGGCCGGTGCCCGGTGTGTTCGGGGCGGGGGCCGGCTCAGGGTCGGGGATGGGGCGGCGGTAGGTGAGGCTGCGGACCTGGGGGGAGAGGAGGGCCGTGGCGGTGGCCAGGGTGATGAGGGCGGCGCAGGCGGCCAGTGCGGGTCTGGTGCCGGTGACGGCCGCCGTGGGGCCGGCCACGAGGAGGCCGAGCGGGGCGAAGGCCAGGGAGCCGAACCAGTCGTAGGAGCTGACGCGGGACAGGGCCGCTTCGGGGATCTCGCGCTGGATCGTGGTCGACCACAGCACGGCGAAGACGTCGGAGGAGATCCCCGAGCAGAACATGGCCGTGGCTGTCAGCCAGACCGGGGCCGACGCGGCGAGCAGGGCGATCGGCACGGCGGCCGGGAAGGTGGCCGCCACCGCCACGAGGACCGGCCGCCGCACCCGGACCCGGGTGGCAAGGCCGGCGCCGGCGATGGTGCCCAGTGCCTGGGCGGCGACGATGACGGACCAGGCGCGGGCCCCGCCGAGGTCGTCCTCGGCGATCAGGGGGCCCAGCACACCGGCGTTGGCGTTCAGCGCGGCGACCACGACCGCGTACTGGGCGACCACCACCCACAGCCACTGCCGGGAGGAGAACTCACGCCAGCCCTCCCGCAGGTCGTCCCAGCCCGAGGACGTCTTGGCGGGGCGGCCCGGCACGCGCAGGCGGGCGGTGAGGGCGGCGCTGACGACGAAGGACGCGGCGTTCAGGGCCAGTGCCCAGCCGGCCCCGATCCAGGCGACGGTGAGCCCGGACAGGGCGAGACCGAGAAGCAGGGAGATGTTGGTGCCCACCCGGAGCAGCCCGTTGGCCTGCTGGAGCCGTTCGGCGGGCACGACCAGCGGCACCATGCCGTCCATCGCGGGGGAGAACAGGGCGGTCGCGGTGCCGGCCACCACCGCCAGCGCGCACATGAGGACCAGGGGCGCGTGGCCGGACAGCGCCAGGGCGGCGAGGCCCGCGTAGGCGGCGGCGCCGGCGAGGTCGGCGAGGACCATCAGCCGGGCGCGTGACATCCGGTCCGCGAGCACGCCGCCGACCAGGATGAACACCAGTTGCGGCAGCGCCTGGCAGGCCAGGACCAGCGACAGCCGTGCGGGTGTCGCCCCGGGCAGGGCCAGTACGGCGAAACCGAGCGCCACTCGCGCGAAGCCGTTGCCGAGCACCGAGACGACGCGGGCCGAGGCGAGCAGCAGGAACTGGTGGGGTCGCCGGTCGTGCGGGTGGCCGGAGCGGGGGAGGGAAGACGTCACGGCGTCGCACTGTAGGGCGGGGTGCGGGTGGTGTTCAGCAAACCGGCCATCACCGCGGACGACATGAAAACGCTCGACCGCTGGCGACGGGGGATGCACCAGCGGTCGAGCTATGGCCAAGGGTAACAAGGCCGGTCGTGCCGTGGGGGCCAACTGGCGATCGGCGACCGGGAGTTGTGATCTGGATCACGGGGTGGGGCGGGTTGCTGAGGTCCGGCGGCTCCCAGGGGAGGTGGGTGTGTCAGAGGGGAGGGGCGTCACCGGTCGTCGGATGTGGCTGGTCGTCGGGCGCCGGCGTCGCCTCGTCGTCCGGCGTTGCCGGCTGTCCCTGCCGCGGAGCGGTCAGTTTCCGCAGGGCGGGTCGTACGACAGACGAGGGAGGTACTCGTCCCACTTCTGCGGTGTCAGCACCCCTGAGGTGGTCGAGCAGATGCGGCTGATGGCCTGGTCGACGTCCAGGTTCCACAGCCGTACGGTGTCCGCGCCGCTCGACACCCCGAGCAGGTGGCTGCCGGGGCTGAACGACAGGAAGTTGCCGGTCTTCGCGTTGGGGCTCAGCGACTGGCCGATCGGGGCGGCCCTGGCCGGGTCGCGGACGTCCCACAGCCGTACGGTGTTGTCGTTGCCGCCGCTCGCCAGGGCGCGGCCGTCCTGGCTGAACGTCAGGGAGACCACCGCTTCGGTGTGGCCGGTGAGCGGGGCGCCCAGTTCGGTGCTCCCGGCCGGGTCGGTGATGTCCCACAGCCGGACCGTGTCGTCGTCGCTGCCGCTGGCCAGCGTCTTTCCGTCCGGGCTGTAGGCGAGCGTGTTGACCGGGCCCAGGTGCCCCGTGAGCGGAGTGCCGATGCCGGCGGCGCGGCGCGGGTCGGCCGTGTCCCACTGGCGGATGGCGCCGTCCGCGCTGCCGCTGGCCAGGGTGCGCCCGTCCGGGCTGAACACGAGGGAGTTGATGTAGCCCTTGTGGCCGGAGAGCGGCCGGCCGAGCGGCACCGGGCGGGCCGGGTCGCGGACGTCCCACAGGCGGATGGTGCGGTCGTCGTAGGCGGTGGCCAGGGTGCGGCCGTCCGGCGCGAAGGCCAGGGCCCCTGGCCCCGCGAAACGGGTCCGCAGGGTGATCGGGGCGCCGTAGGGCACGGGCCGGTACGGGTCGGAGACGTTCCACAGCTGGAGCGAGCGGTTGCCGGTCCGCGCGGCGAGGACCCGGCCGTCGGAGGAGAACGTCAGCGTCCGTACGTCACCGTCCCCCGGCATGAAGGGGTCGGACAGCGGTGTGGGCCCGGCGGGGTCGGAGATGTTCCACAGCCGGATCTTTCCGTCGCGCGCCGCGGTGGCCAGCAGCTGACCGTCCGGGCGGAACGCGCCTATCCGGCCGATCATGTCGGTGGCCGGAATCGTCCACAACCGGATCTTGCTGTCACCGCTGCCGGTGGCGAGGGTGCGGCCGTCGGGGCTGAAGGCCAGCGTGTACATCTCGCCGCTGCCGCCGGCGAGGGGCTCGCCGACCTGGGAGGGGTACGCCGGGTCGCTGACGTTCCACAGGCTCGCGGTGCTGTCCGCGCTGGCCGCGGCGAGCAGGTTTCCGTCCCGGTTGAAGGCCACGGACCACACGGGGCCGGTGTGCCCGGTGAGCGCGTTGCCGATCGGGGCGGCCCTGGCCGGGTCGCGGACGTCCCACAGCCGTACGGTGTCGTCGGCGCTGCCGCTGGCGAGGGTGCGTCCGTCCGGGCTGAACGCCACCGAGTGCACCGTGCTGCCGTGCCTGGCCAGCGGTGGTCCGAGCGGGGCCGGACGGCGCGGATCGGTCATGTCCCACAGCCTGATCGAGCCGTCGTCCCCACCGGCCGCCAGCGTCCGTCCGTCGGGGCTGAACCCCACGGATCGGACGGCGGAGGTGTGCCCGGTCAGCGCGCCGAGCGCGGTCGGCCGGGCCGGGTCGCGGATGTCCCACAGGCGCACCACGTGATCGTCGGTGGCCGCGGCCAGCGTGCGCCCGTCCGGGCTGAAGGCGACCAGGTAGATGGTGCCGCTGTGACCGGCCAGGGGCTTGCCGAGGGACTGCGGGCGGCTGGGGGCGGCGACGTTCCACAGGCGTACGGTGCCGTCGTCCGCGGCGCTGGCGAGGGTGCGTCCGTCGGGGCTGAAGACGGCGCTGCTCACCCAGCTGGAGTGGCCGGTCAGGGGCTTGCCCAGTGGCCTTGGGCGGGTGCGGTCCGACACGTCCCACAGCCGTACGGTCCGGTCGTAGCCGGCGGTGGCCAGGACCTTGCCGTCCGGGCGGAACGAGGTGAGGTAGACGGCGCCGGTGTGGCCGAGGAGCGGGGTGGCCAGCGGGGCGTTCACGATCGAGATCAGCCGGTTGGCGGCGCCCTCGTCGCCGGGCCGCAGCCGGTGGGCCACGAGATCGAGCTGGGCGGAGAGCGACGGATCCGTGTACTGGACGCGATCGGCCTCGGCGACCACCTGCTCGAACACCGCGTCGTTGCGCTGCTGCCAGGCGATCACCGCCGAACCGGCGGCCAGCACCGCGAGGACCACGAGGGCCGAGACCGCGCCACGGCTGAGCAGCACCGTCCGCCTGCGCAGTCGGACCGAGGCGGCCAGGAACTCGGCCGCGCCGCGGGTCAGGGCGGTGTCACCGGCGGACGCCGCCCAGGTCCGGGCCTGCTCCAGCCGGGAACCCCGGTAGAGCAGCGACGCGTCGCGCTCCGCGCCCTCCCAGGTCCGGCCGTCCTCCTCCAGCCGCTGGCGCAGCAGATTGCCCTGCCGGTCCTCGTCCATCCAGTCGCGCAGCCGGGGCCAGGCGTGCAGCAGCGCCTCATGCGTGATCTGGACGCTCTCCGCGTCCAGCGTCACCAGCCGGGCGCGGACCAGGGCTTCGAGGGACTCCTCCGTACCGTCCGGGTCCGTCGACTCCTCCGCGAGCCGCCGCCGTGTCCTGCGTCTGCGGGTGGCCTGGGTGTCCTCGCCGAGCTTGACGAGCCTGAGCAGGAGCAGCCGGGCCGCCGTGCGTGCCTGAGGGCCGAGGCCGGACCAGGCGCGCTCGGCGGTCGCCGCGACCGCGCCCTGGATCCCGCCGGACGCGCGGTAGCCGGCCAGCGTGAGCCTGCCCGCCTTGCGGCGCTGCCAGGTGGCGAGCAGCGCGTGGGAGAGGAGGGGGAGGACACCCGCGTCGTGTGCGCCCCGGGGGCCGTCCGCGCTGACCTCGCGCAGGATCAGCTCGGCCAGGCCCGGTTCGAGTTCCAGGCCCACCGCCTTGGCCGGTCCGGTCACGGCCTCGCGCAGCTCGGCGGCGGTCAGCGGGCCGAGCACCATGTGCCGGTGCTGCAACGCGTCGGCCAGTTCGGGGTAGCCGAGGCACTGTTCGTAGAAGTCGGCGCGTATGCCGAGGACGACCAGTACGGGGGCCTGGGCGGTCGGGGCCGGGGTGGTCCTGATCCGGGTGGGGGACGCGGGGTTCGGCTCGGGAGCGGGTGTGGTGTCCGGGGTGGCGGGTGCGCGGTCCTCGGCGACGGCGGAGCAGGCGGCGTGCAGGATCCGGATGAAGGTGCGCCGGTCCGCCTCGTCGGCGCAGAGGGTGAACGCCTCCTCGAACTGGTCCACGACGACGACCGGGCGCGCGGAGGCGGGTTCGGGTGGGGGCGGGGGCGAGAAGGCTTTGTGGTCCGGCGGAGCGGTGTCGGGCCCGGGCCCGGGTCCGGGCCCGACACCGGTGGCGGCGGCTTCGGACTCCGGCCTGGTGGCGGCGGTTTCGGGATCGGTCCTGGTGGTGGCCGCTTCGGGAGCCGCCCCGGATGGGTCGGCGGCGGTTTTGCGGGCGGGCTCCGTCGGGCCGGTGATGAGGCCGGTTCCGGTGGGGTGGGTGTTGCGGCCCGCCGCTGTGGGGCCGGTGGCGGGGTCGGTTCCCGTGGAGGCGTGGGTGCGGTCGGTCCTTGCCGTGCCGGCCCCGTGTTCCGCTTCGGTGGCGGCGGCCTCGCGCCTCGCCCAGGCGGCGAAGGCGTCGCCCACGGCCTGCGTGAACCGAGGGTCGCAGGGCTCGTCGGCCGCCGACCTCGCCGCCGCCGAGACGACCGGGGCCAGTTCGGGGATTCGGCTGGTCAGCTCCGTGAGGGGATCGCTGCCCGGCACGAGTTGCAGGACGACGCGCCCCGGCCGCTCCTCGCCGTGCGGCCCGCCGTCCCCGTCGCCGGTGGCGGCGCCGCGGAGCGCGGGCACCAGGCCGGCGTTCAGGAGGGACGACTTCCCCGCCCCCGAGGCGCCCACCAGCATGACCAGACCGCCCGTCAGTTCCGCGCCGCGGAGCTGGTCGACGAGGGCTTCCGTGCTCCGTTCCCGGCCGAAGAACCAGCCCGCGTCCTGCCTGCGGTAGGCGGCGAGACCGCGGTACGGGCACACCCCGGGGACGGGCTGGGCCTCGCCCGGTGCGCCGTCCTCCTCGTCCGCGGAGCCGACGGGACGGTCGCCGACCGGGTCGGCCATCGCGCGTTCCCACCGGCGCTGCCAATCGGCCAGGTCGTACAGGCCGGGAGAGACCGGATTCGGCCGCGCGCGCCGCGCTTCGGGGATCAGCACCTGGAGCACGGCGGCGAGGGCACCGAACTGCGCCGGTACGTTCTTGGCCCGCCGCCAGTCGCTGATGCGCTGGGCGGAGACCCGTACTTGCCGCCCGCGCTCGTCGACCCGATGGAGCCGGACGACCGCCTCGGCCACACGCTTGAGGGGAGGGTTGCCCGCTTCCTTGTACAGCAGCGCGAGACGTTCCGCGAAGCCTGTGCGCGCCCCTGAGCCGGAACCCAAGGTCTCCACCCGTTCTCCCCCGCCTCTGGACGTCCGGACCGGAAAACTCACCTTATACGGCTGACCTGCGGCTATGTCCGGGGCCGGAAACCGGACCCTCGTTGTGGAGCGCCGCAGATGGCAGGATCGCGATGCAGTAGCCCACCGGTTACTCGTTGTCCGGACAGGTCAGCAACCCAGAGCTTCGGCGAACAGCTCATGGCGCCGTACGTTCTAGGCCACCTTCGGCCCAAGTCGCCGAACGGCGGCGAAGGTACGGCCCCGCAGACCTGACGCGACGCGTAAGTCCGACCGTATGCCCAGACGCGACGCGTCCGACGTCCCGACCGCAGGCCCGTCAGGCGCGTGACGCCGGCCGCTTCCAGCGGCTGTCGCGTTGACCACCGGGCCCCCGACCCTTCGATGCGCGCCGTTCCAGTCGGCTCGGCTCGCATCGATGCCGCCCGCAGCGTCCGGCGCTGGTCCCCGCGTGGGGAGGGACCAGCGCCGGACGGCGGGGTTCCGGCGACCACGGACGGCCGGGGCCCGCAGGCGCCGCCAGCCGTACGCCGTCACGTTTCTGCGCCCGTGCGCCTCCATGCCCGTGCGCCTCTACGCCTCTACGTCCGTACGGCGGCTCTACGCCTCCACGCCTTCACGTCCGTATGCCTCCACGCCCGTACACCACCCCTGTGAATCTGACGATGCGTCAGTTATGGTCGCCGTCAGGGCTGCTTCCGAAAGGGTGAGCGCGGTGGAATCACGTCTCCAGAGCCCGGAGCCTCCGGGTACCCCACGCTGGGTTGCGATGTTCTACGAGCCGGCCTCGGCAGCATGGCGGATCGGCGCCGAGTCGCCGCATCGCGCCCCGGTGCTGCACGCGGTGGGCGAGATGACGCAGACCGTACGCGCGCGTGGCGGTGAACCGGTCGTCGCCCTGTGGGGGCCGCGGGACGGCGCGTGGCACCGGGTCGAACGCTCCGCGGCGTCGCCCGGCGACGTGTCGTCCGCCGTCCCGGCGGGGCCATCGTCCGCCGAGCCCGCCGGTCCCCCGGATCCAGCCGCCCACGCGCGCCCCGCCGACGCCGGCGCCGACACCGCCGACGAGGCGAGCGAGCGAACGGAGCCGCAGAGCAAGCTCGCGGAGCGGATGGACGACCGGCGGCATCAGGTACTCATGGCGGGACTGGGCAAGGCGGGCCTCTACGATCTCGCGCCGGACGATCTCACCGCTGTCCAGACGCTCGTCGACCGACTCGACGAGACCACTCTGCGCAGGGTCGCCCACTGGCTCGCGACCGCCGGCGGCGAGGGCTAGCAGCGGGTGATCGCCGGCGGCGAGGGCCGGCCGCGCCATCGCGTCCGCGCTCGTTCCGGTTCCGGAAAAGGGATTCGGGTCCGGAGAGGGTCCCGGGCCCGGAGAGGGATCCGGATGCTGAGAAGGATCCGTGGTCCGGAGAGGGATCCGGATTCCGGGGCTTCCGGGGCCGGATCCGGGGTCGGGGCGTCCAAGTTCGATTTGCCGGGCCGTTGCGGGGGCAGTGACGTCGTTGTAGGTCAGGTCCCTTGGTCCGCATCGCCCGTCGCATCCGATCGGGGGCGGTGCCCGCTCGCGACTGGAGTGCGCATGACGGTCTCCATCGACCGCAACCTCTGTTACGGCTCCGGCGAGTGCGCCCACCGGGTGCCGGCGGTCTTCGCGTTCGAGGACGGATACGGCGGCGTACGGCCCGGTCGCGAGGGCGGCGACGAGGCGCTCGTGCGGGAGGCGGCCGAGCGGTGCCCCTCCCAGGCGATCAGCGTCACCGAGTAGCGGCGATGCGCCATCCTGTGGCGGGGACCTCGGGCAGTGCTGTGGAGGGGACTTCGGGTGGTTCTGTGGTGGAGGCTTTGGACGGGTCTGTGGAGGGGTGCTTTGGATAGGCCCGTGGCGGAGGCTTTGGGCAGGCCCGTGGCGGAGACCTTGGTGACGCTGGGCCGTCGGTACGTGCGGGCCGCGCCGGGCTCGTTCGGCAAGGCGCCCTTGGTGGCCCGCTGGCTGAATCCGTATCTGCGGGACCACCCGCGCCGACGCGTCGTCGAGACCCGCTCAGGCGCGCGGTTCGCGGTGGACACGCAGGACCTCATCCAGCGGTACGTCTACCTGTTCGGGGTCTGGGAACCGCACCTGACGAACTGGCTCCGGCGCCGGCTGAAGCCGGGGGACACCTTCATAGACGTCGGGGCGAACGTGGGGGTCCTCAGCGTGCTGGCGTCACAACTTGTCGGCGACCGGGGCAAGGTCGTGGCGATCGAGGCGTCACCCGTGTTCCACCGGCGTCTGGCGCAGCAGCGCGCGCTCAACCACGCCCGGAACGTCCGCACCGTCAACGCCGCGGTCTCGGACGGCCACAAGACCCTGGCCTTCGTCCTCGCCAGCTCCCGCAACATGGGCGCGAACAGCATCGTTCCGTACGACGGTCCCGCGGAGTCCACCTTCGAGATCGAGGCACATCCGCTGCCGGACCTGCTCGACCCGGCGGAGATCGCGAGCGCCCGGGTGATCAAGGTCGATGTCGAGGGCGCGGAAGGCGCGGTCGTCCGGGGCCTCGCGCCCATGCTGGAACGGTTGCGGCCCGACGCGGAGATCAGCGTCGAGGTGACCCCCGAACGCATGGCCCGGCTCGGGGACTCGGTCGGCGAACTGCTGAGGACGATGGCCGACGCGGGCTTCCACGTCTATCGGCTGGCCAACGACTATGCGCCCGGGAGCTACCCGGCGGCGCTGAGCGGCAGGTCGGGCGTCCCCGTCCGCTGGCGCGGGCCCGTCGGGTCCGAAAGCGACCTGATCTTCTCCCGGGTGGACGCGGAGACGCTCCCCTGACCGGGGCGTGAAGCTGGTGAACTCCCGCGAAGCCCTGCTGAAGCCCCCTTGTCCGCAGGTCAGTCCGCGGCCGGGCCGCGCCACCCCAACTGCGCCAGCGCCCGTGCCCTGGCCCCGACGACGGCCATCCGCGCGTCACGCTCGGCCGGGTCGACGTGCGGGGCCTGGCCCGTGACCTGCCCCTCCCACTTCCGGTAGAGGAGCCCCACGTCCTGGGAGAACCAGCCACGGCTGACGGCGTTCAGGGCCAGGAGGAGCCCGGTGTCCTCGGACGCGGGCAGCGCCATCCAGCCGCCGAGGGCGACCAGCAGGTCATGCCGTACGCAGAGGGTCGCGGGGTGGACCTGCGCGCGGAAGCCGTTCTGCTCCCAGTGGTCCAGCACGGCGCCACGCTCGACCGGCCCGTCGTCGGGGTCCTGGGGGAAACCGACGGTGGCACCGTCCGGCATGAGGTCCAGGACCCGCGAGGTCGCCCAGCCGATCTCGGGAACCCCTTCGAGGACGGCCAGGTCACGGGCGAGGGCACCCGCGGTGAGCTGGTCGTCGGCGTCCAGCACCTTGACGTACGCGCCGTCGGCGTGCGCGAGGGCCATCGTGCGGGCCACACCCGGGCCGCCGGGCCGCCCCTGCCGGAACGTCACCCGCTCGTCGTCGGGTACGTACGGACGGACGTCGTCCGTCCTCCCGTCCTCCTGGATCAGCCAGTGCCAGTCCCAGCCCGCGGGCAACTCCTGCGCGCACAACGACTCGTACGCCTCCGCCAGGAACGGGGCCGAAGGCGCGTGAACAGCGGTGACGATGACGATGCGCCGGCGCACGGCGGCACTCACCACCTTTCCAGGGACGTGGTGAACGACAGTTCCGTGCGGTCGCCGGGGAGCGTGACGTGAGTGACGTCCACGACGTGGTCGTGGATGTCGTACGACGTCTTCCGCAGGAGGATCACCGACGTACCGGGCGGCAGCTCCAGTTCCTCGGCCTCCTCCGGCGTCGGCGGGCGGGCGGTGAAACGCTCCTCGACGCGATCCACTTCGATGCCCACGGTGTACAGCTGGTTCTGGGTGCCGCCCGGCCACGGCTCGTTGCCGTCGTCCAGGAGGCCGGGGTTCGCGGCGATCACGTCGCGGACGAGATAGGAGGAGACGAGGCTGAACGGGGCGGTCTCGGCCGCGTGGCGCGTCCGATAGCTGCGTTCGAGCAGGACGGTGCCCTCGGGGACGCCGAACGCGTCCGCGAGGTCCGGGGGCGCCTTGATCTCCTGGTACTTCGCGTAGAAGACGAGATCCCGCAGCTCAAGCCCGGTGTCGTGCTCGGTCGCCCCGGTCTGCGCCCGCTCCGCCTCCGGCTCGCGCGCCCGCTGCTTCTCCCACTGGTGCCGGCGGTTGTCGCGGACCGCCCGGGTACGGGGACGCCGGACGAAGGTGCCGCTGCCGTGCCGCTTGTCGATCAGACCTTCTTCGTTGAGCATCCGCAGTGCGTTCTGGACCGTCGGCACGCTGCGTCCGTAGTGCGCCGCCAGCTCCGACTCGGACGGCAGGCGCTCGCCTGGTTCGCGCAGGCCCTCGCGGATCGACCTGCGGATGTCGTCCGCGATCATTTCGTACGCCTTGGGCACCGGTGCTCACCGCCCCGTCGTCCGTCGTCACTGGTACTGCCTGCTTGCCTGCCCGCCCGGTGACCTGCTTACCTGCCTGCCCGCGCTGCGCGCGCACGTCGGCGGTCCGTCTTCAGCGTACGACTCCTAAAGAGGTCTTGACGATTCGGGGAGCCGACTGGGAGAAAACGGACATGCGAAGGCCCCGGCGGGGTCAGGCCGGGGGGCTTCTGGCGATATGAAGCTGTACGCAATTCGCCTTTGAAAGGTGCTGCTCGTCAGCGCGCTACGTCTTTACGTCGCTACGTCGTCGCGGCATCACGGTGCTGCTTGCGCTGCTGTGTAGCTGTGTAGCTGCGCTGCTGTGTCGCTGTGGCGCGTTCTTGCGTTCTTGCGGTGTTGTTGTGTAGCGGAGGCACGTCGTCCCGCGGCCTCGCCGTTCCGCTGTCCCGGTGTTCCGGGTGCTGCGTCACGACGGTTCTGCGTCTTTCGTGGTCCTGCCGCTGCATTACGTCATCGCGCGAATTTCTTGATCACGCGTACTTCCCGCGGTGGAGAAGCGTCTGGTCAGCAGGTGAGCGGCGCTTCGGCTTCCGCTTCGGTCGGGCTGTCCGCTGCTGTGTCGTCCAGGGGGCGGTGGCGGCAGCTCGGGGATTTGCCGTGGGCCTCGGCGCTGATCCGTTGCTTCATCGTGGGGGGCAGCGTGCCTGCCCGGGCCCAGGATCTGGACCAGGAGAACTGGGCCGTCGCCGGCGCCGGCGCGGGTGCGGCGCTCTTGAGCGGAGCTTCAATCTGCGGTGCGGCCGCGGCGGTGGCGGCGGTGCCGAGTCCGAGCGCCGTGAACAGCGCGAGGAAGGCGGTGACGATGGCGGTCCACAGCTTCATGACCGTGCTGGTGCGGGCCATGACCCCTCACTTTCGGGTTGGGCGATTTGCGTACTTTCCTCATGATGTGTATGCGCGTCGAGAAGTGGTGGACCTGAGCCCGTGGCGCGTCGATGTTCAGATGAACACCACTCGAATGGGCTCAGGTCGCAATAAAAGCTCCCAAATATGGATGCCAGTGAATGAAGAGGGAGCAAAGTGACGCTGTGTGGAACGATGATCACCCTGCGGTGATGGTGCCGCCGACCTGGTCTATTGCGCTCTTGAGGGCGGGAGTTGGGACCCGGCGCAGGTCACCGACCGATATCGGTCGGTGTGTATAGTCGGGCGGCAGAGGTCCCCTACGTCAAGGAAAGACGAGGTCGCGCGGTGAAGAAGCTTCTCCTGGTCGCACTGGCCGCCATCGGCGGGCTCCTCGTGTACCGCCAGATCCAGGCGGATCGCGCCGAGCAGGATCTGTGGACGGAGGCGACTGACTCCGTGCCCACGGGTTCGTGAACAAAGACACCAGAAACTGAATCGGACCCCGGCCGCCTTGCGGTCGGGGTTTTGTGTTGCCTGGGCGCCGATGCCGGGGTAGGGCCCGCTCGCGAACGGGGTGTTTCGGACGGCCGCGCGGATCAGCGGGATGACCCGGGCGCGCATTGGGCAGGATGGGCCACGGTCCGGTACGGACGGTGTGGCGCGGCGGCGGATACGGCTCTCCTCCTGGTCCATCGACCACGAGCGGCGTAGGCGACGTGTGGCGTAGGACGACGTGCGGTGCGCGATGACGTCTGGTACGCGAGGCGTGTGGTGCGCAACGGTGCGACGGCGTGTGGTGCGTGGCGCGTGTGGTGCGCGACAACGGGCGGTGGCGGTGGGCGGCAACGTGCGGTGGGGGACGGCCGCGTGCGGTATCCGGCTTCCCGCTTTATGTGCGTCCCGCCGGCGGGACGAACTGCGGGACACGACGAGGGGTGGCGCGAAATGGGGCGGCGTACGGCGTGGTGGCGGCGGTCGGGGCGAACCCGGTGGCGCCGTCGGGCTCCCGGCACCGCCGTGCGTGGTGCGGCGGCGACCGGGACGTTGGCCGTACTGTGCGCCGTCGCGCTGCTGCCGGGTACGTCGGCCGCAGCCGCTGCCGCAGCCGCTGCCGCAGCCACGACCGCGTCGGCGGGCTCAGGAGCGGGCTCGGGCTTGGGCTTGGGCTCGCGATCGGGCTCGGGATGGGGCTTGGCATCGGCGAACGCGGATTCCCATGGGTACGCGTTCACGCCCGGTGCCCGTCCCGCCGCCGGAGCGGAGAGCACCACGGACGCCGTGCGGCTGGAACCGGGCGAGACGTACCGGAGTTCCCTCGCGGGGAAGGCCAAGCTGTACTACCGCCTGGAACTCCAGGCACCGACGACCGCGTACGTCCCCGTGACCGCCATACCCCCTGCCGGTGCCACCGTCTCGGCCAGTGACGGCATCAGGGTGTCGGTGCAGGACGCCAACGGCGGTTCCTGCTCCTACGGCTCGGCACGCTTCGGCGCCGGCATGAGCCCCCGGCCGGTCACGGCGCTGGGGATGCGCGAGGCCGGCAAGACCCTGTGCCGGGGGGCGGGTACGTACTACGTGCTGGTCGAACGCCTGGAATCACCTGATACGTCTGGCTCGGGTTCCGGCTCGGGGGCCTGGGACCTGGAGTTGGCTCCGGTCGCCGAGCCGGGCCTGACGCGGTCCGGGAGCACGAGCGCACCCGAGGTGTGGGACTCCGCCTCGCCCGAGCCGGTCACCGGTGAGCCCCGGCGGCGGACCGGCGGCGCCGGCTTCGCCACGGCGCGGGCGTTGGAACCAGGGGTCTGGCAGACGGACCTGCGGCCCGGACAGACCCTCTTCTACAAGATCCCGGTCGACTGGGGCCAGCAGATGCACGCCACCGCCGACCTCGGCAGTACGACGGGGTCCGGTGGCTACGTCAGCGGTGCCCTCGACCTGACGCTCCACAACCCCGTACGCGGCTACGTCGACGACGCGGCCCTCAGCTACAACGGCAGCCAGCAGGAGGCAGCCCTCGATCCACTGCCGCCCGTCGAGTACCGCAACCGGTACGCCGTGCCCGACGGGGTGAGGTCCATGCGCTTCGCCGGCTCGTACTACCTGGTGGTGCACCTCAGTGAGGGGATGTCCGACACGTTCGGCCAGGGCCCCTTCGGGGTGACGTTGCGGGTGCGCGTCAGCGGCACTCCGCACGCCGCCCCCGGGTACGCCGGGCAGCCCGAGCCGCGGGACGTGTTCGACGTCACCGCCCAGGACCGGGAGGCGGCCGTGACGCGACGCGGCGACGACGGCGGGAACACCGCGATGCGGGCGCTCGCGACGGGCGGCATCGGCATGGGAAGCGCGCTGCTGCTGGCGCTCGGGGTGTGGACGGTGGCCGCCCGGCGGCGGGCCGACGCCTAGAACAAGGACGGGCTCTCGGTAGCGGACCGGTGCTCGGCCGTGGGCCGGTGCTCGGCCACGGACGCCCGCTCAGCCACGGACCGTCACTCAGACGCGATCCGTCACTCGGTCATGACCGGTGCTCGGTGCTCGGTAATCGGTGCTCGGTGCTCAGACGCGGGTCAGCGCCCAGAAGCCCACGGCGTAGCAGGCCAGCGCGAGGAGGAGGATCGGTACCGCTGCTTTCGCGGGAGGGCCGGGGCGGCGGGTGCGGCGAGCATGGCGCGTGGCGCGGCGCGGTACGGGTGCCTGCGACTCCGGCACGGGTACGTGATCCGGCACGGGCATGTGAGATTCCGGCGCGGAATGAGGAACCCGCGGGCTCTGAGCGGTGTACGAAACAGTAGGGGCGTCCATGCGGCGCGGCTGTTCCGGGGGCAGGGCCTGAGCGGGGTTCCACGGGGACTGCGGACGGGGGGAGGAAAGGGCATGGGTAGGGATGTAAGGGGAGGGGGAGACGGAGGCCTGTCCGGAATTGGGCACGGTCACCGTGGGTGGGTGCGCGGGGGGCTGGGGTTGCGGCTGTTCGTTCTGGTGTATGACCTGGTGATTGACCTGGTGGTCGTCTTGGTGGTCGGCCTGCTGCGGCAGCGGAGGCGGCAGATGGAAGCTCCCGGTGTCCGACATGCCGGGAGGCTGCGGACCGGTGTCCTCGCGCGGATCGCTGGTCGAGGGGGTTTCCGGAGCGCCTGGCACAGAGCCGCTGGTGGCGGGCCCGGTCCGTGCGGAGAGGCGGGGCGGGTCCTGCGTGGGGTGGTCGTGCACCGAAGCGGACATGTCCTGCGCTCCGGCCGGACCACCGGCCATACCGACGTCGACGCCGACGCCGGATACCGGAGTACTGGTGACCGGGGTACTGGATACCGGAGAACCGGATACCGGAGTACTGCCGACCGGCGTACTGGCGACCGGAGCACCTGCACCAGAGCCTCCGACACCGGCTGTCCAGGCACCGGCAGTCCAGGCACCGTCTGTCCAGGGCCCGGATACGGTGCCCGGTGCGGCTGGTCTCGGCTGCCCGGGTCGGGTGCCGGTATCCGCCTCCGCCTCGATGTCCACACCCGAGGCCGGCTTGAAGGGGCCGTCGGGCCCGAAGCCCGGCGGGAGAGGGCCGAGTTGGTCGAAGATCTCGATCAACTCGTCGTCGGGCCCGGGCTCCGGCAGGAGTTCCATGGCCGAGGCGAGCGCCTTGCGGGCACCCGTGGCGGTGCGGAAACGGGCCACCGGATCCGGCTGCAGCAGCGTCGACACGACCTGCCAGAGCGGCTCGGGGACGCCCTTGGGCGCACCGGGCGTCCCGTGCTCGGCGAAGTACTGGACGATCGCCTTCGCGTCGGGCTTGGCGCCCTCCAGCAGATACAACGCGACCAGGCCCGCGGCGAACAGGTCGGCGGGAAAGTCGGGTTCCGCGCCGAGCATCTGCTCGGGCGCGAGATAGCCGGGCGTTCCCACCACGAGGTTGGTCTCGGTCAGGCGCGGTTCACCGAGCCGCATGGCGATGCCGAAGTCCGACACGCGCAACCGCGGGCGGCCCGTTCCGGTGACCTCCAGCAGGATGTTGGCCGGCTTGATGTCGCGGTGCACGACACCTTCCTCGTGCACCGCGGCGAGCCCGGACAGGAGCTGGTCGAGCAGGGTGCAGACGAAGGCCGGCGGCAAGGGGCCGTAGTCGCCGACCAGGTGGACCAGTGAGCCGCCGGCGACGAGGTCCATGGTGAACAGGACCTTGTCGTCATCGGCGGCCCAACTGGCCGGAGCGAGAACATGGGGGTGATCGATCCGCAGGGCCTGTTCCCGCACGAACCGCAGGAGGGAATGGGCGTCGCGCTGCTGAAGCACCTTGGCGGCGACATAGCGGCGGCGACGGTGGTCCCAGGCGCGCCAGACGGCGCCGACGCCTCCGTGTCCGATCGGGTCGGCCAGTTCGTACCGGCCGGCGAAGACCTCACCCATGGCTGTCCGTCGCTCCTCCCCCTGCGGTTCCCCCTTGCCCCTCTTGCTTCCCCCGAGATGAGTGATACGACCCCTTGTCGTGCCCCCAGGCACTCCCCCGCTGCGCCGGCCCGTCCGCCGGACCCCCTCCGATGGACGGGCCGGGGGGAGTCAGCTCTGGTGGGACTGGTAGTGCGCGACGGCGTCGGAGGTGCGGCCCGCGCCGTACACCCGGAGGAACTCTGCCAGTTCGGGGTGGCTCGGGGCGAGGGATTCGGCGGCCTCGATGATGTCCCCCGCGGCGGCCACCGAGCGCAGCAGCGACTGGATCTCGCGGACCACCCGCTTGACCGTCGGCGCACCCGAAATGCTCGTCGTGTGCGTGGTGTTGCTGAGCATGGAGCCCCCCTGCGACTTCTTGATCTCCTCCATGCGGTCGGTCGCCTCGGCCGCGCTGACGCTGCCGTCCGCGACCTGCGCCGCCAGGTCCTGCAGCAGCTGCACCCGCTGGACCACCGCGGGATTGCCGATCTTCGCGCGCTGGCCGCTCATCAGCTGTGACAGCATCGGAGCGGACAGCCCCAGCACCGCCGCGAGGCGGGCCTGGTTGAGTCCGAGATCGTCTATGAGCTTTCGGAAGAGCGCCCCCAACGGCTCTCCGTACCAGTTCCGCTGCAGCTCCCGCGCTCTGGCGGTGGCTTCCTGCTGTGCGGCGTCCATTTCGCGTCTCCCCATCGCTTCCCCAAGAAACGTGGTTCGCTGTAGCGAACCACGCCGAGCATCTTACGGAGCGTGGTCGTTTCCAGGGACCCCCATCTTTTTTGCGAGATCCCCGGGGTGACCCGGTACTCTGGTCTGCGGCGCCCACCCGAGCGTGATGCTCGCGGCGGACGTCTTTCACCAGGGGCCTTAGCTCAGTTGGTAGAGCGCTGTCTTTGCATGGCAGATGTCAGGGGTTCGACTCCCCTAGGCTCCACGTTGAATGACCCCTCTGACCTGCGGAAACGTGGTCAGAGGGGTCTTTTTGTTCCGATTTTCCGTGCTGGCAGGCGTCTGTGGAGGCCGGTGGTTGAGGGGCTTCGGGGCGGTGCCTCTCCCTTCTGGATCCCCTTCTCGTAGTGGCTTGGTGGGGACCTGATCCTTGTGAGCCAGCGTGTGGCTCGTGGAAGGTCGAGCGTGATCAGGTGCACCGCCCTCACCGCCGCGGACATCGCCGTCGACACCGACGGATTCGTGCCCGTCCTGGAACGCATCGTGGCCGACAACCCTGAGCCCGCATCTCCCGGTTCACCAGGTGGTTCCACGCGAGGAGAGTCAGCTCCTCTCACCCAAAGACCCGACGGCGGAACCCAACTGAGGTTCCTTGATGCCGTGAGCCGTGAGCCGTGAGCCGTGAGCCGTGAGCCGTGAGCCGTGAGCCGTGGTGAGCCGATCGGAGGTGAGCATGAGGACGACTCCCGGCCGGTTCGGAGCCTTCTTCCGCTCGCCATGAGCGGCAGTTTGCGTCGGGTGCACCCTTTCAGGGTGGTTTGGCTCAACGTCTTCCAGGGGTGTGACGAACGGACGAGTGATCGCGTCGTCCACCACTTCGGGAGGCATTCATGAAGACGCGTATGGCCCTGGTCCTGAGCGGGGCCGCGACACTGCTGGCAGCCACGTTGGGGGCGCCCGCGGCGCTGGCCGCGACACCGGGTTCGACGGCGGATGCCGCCCCCGCACACCACGTCGCGGCCCGGGGATGCGTCAACACCGAGACGTACCCTCTGATCGTCCGGAACACGACGAACGCTCCGGCGCTCGTCTTCGACCGTCGTGACTGCGCGGGGTCGGTGATCGGGGTCGTCCCGCCTGGGCAGACGCAGGTCTTCGAGTTCGGGGAAAGCGTCTACTACAACTGACGCGCGGTCGGAACGTTTCACCGTATGGGACGTATGGACCGTATGAGCCGGATGGAACCGTACGGAGCGGCCCCGGTCGGATCGGTGTCCGTAGGAACCGGTGTCCGGCCGGGGCCGCCAAGGCGCGCGGGACGCCAGCGGTATTCCGGCCGGGTCAGCCGTCGCCGTCGTCGTTGTCGGGCTCGTCGTCGTACTGCTGGGTGTTGTCCTTCTGTTCCGGCTGCTTCTCGGACAGGCCGCCCTGGGCTCCGGAGTCCGCCGTGGAACCGGTGGAGGGCGACGGGTCGGATCCGGAGGTCTCCGCCGAGCCGGAGCCGGCCGAGAACAAGGCCATGCTGATCAGCAGCGCGGCCAGGAAGAGCACGGCCGCGGCGATGGTGCCCATCATTCTGGGGCTGCGGGCGGCGAGGAGCCGCAGCGCGGGGCGACGGCTACGGCCCCGGCGGGCCAGGGAGGAGTGGGCGCTGGAGTTCGGCAGCGCGTAGGTGGTCGCGGGGCCCGGTTCGGCGGATGGGTGCCGGGTCGTCCCGCCGTCGGCCCGTCCGACCGCGTCCGCGCCCGGCTGCCCGGCCGGACCGCCCCTCGCCGGGCTGCCCGGACCGCCGGCCGTACGGCCGGCCGGACCGCCGCCGGTGCGCCCGCCCGCCCGGTTGCCCGGACCGCCGACGGTCCGCCCGGCGGCTCCCGCCCTCCCGCCGGGGCCGGCGGCCGTGTGCCGGGCTGTTGCCTGGGGTGTCGGGGCGGCAGTGCCTTGTCCGGGACCGCCCGGGCCGGCCGCGCGCCTGCCGGACTGTCCGGGCTCGGCGGGCGGGAGCGGTTCGCGGTGCCCGCGCCAGGAGTCGACGCCGAACCAGCCGGCGACCTGGGCCGCGGTGGGGCGTGCCTCGGGCTGCTTGGCGAGCATGCCGAGCAGGTAGTTCTCCAGTGCGGGCGGCATGTCGACGCCGTACTGCCGGGGCGGGGTGGGCGCGGTGTCGAGGTGGTGGTGGAGGATGGCGACGGCCGTGTCGGCCTCGAAAGGCGGTCGGCCGGTGAGGAGTTGGTAGAGCACACAGCCGAGGGAGTACACGTCCGACGGCGGCCCGGCGTTCCGGCCCAGGGCGCGTTCGGGGGCCAGGTACAGGCTGGTGCCGACGATCTGGCCGGTCGCGGTGAGCCCGCCCGCCGGGTCGTCCATGAAGCGGGCGATGCCGAAGTCACCGATCTTGAGGGAGCCGTCGGCGGCGAGCAGCAGGTTCCCGGGCTTGATGTCGCGGTGCACGATGCCCTGCTGGTGCGCGGCGGCCAGGCCGGCCGCCGCCTCGGCCGCGATGCGGGCCACCCGCTCCGGAGGCAGTGAACCTGCACTGGCCAGTACGCGCGCGAGGCTGTCGCCGTCGACCAGTTCCATCACCAGGAACAGCCGGTCGTCCTGAGCACCGAAGTCCAGGACGCCGACCACATGGGGGTGGTCGAGCCGGCCCGCGGTCTGCGCCTCCAGCCGGAAACGGGCGGTGGCGGTGGCGTCGGAGCCCTGGGCCAGCAGGAACTTGATCGCCACATCCCTGCCGAGCGTCTCGTCCCGTGCCCGCCAGACCTCACCCATCGCTCCGCGCCCGAGGGTGGTCTGCGGCCGATACCGGCCCGCTATCAGCACCTGTCCTTCATCCTCACGCCGTGGGCCAACTCCTGATCGCCGCAGGCCAACACTCTGTGCGTGGGGCGGTGTTGGTGGGGGTGCCGCAGCGGCCTCAGCCTACTTGCCGGTGCGGGCCCTCCGATCCCCGCTCCGCGCCGCGGGAGCATCCGGCCCTGTGCCGCGGGAGCATCCGGCTCCGTGCTGTAGCGGTATCCGGCTCCGTGCCGTGGAGGCACGCAGTTCCGTGCTGCGGGGGCACTACGGGCATCGCTCGGTCGTTCGGTACGACGGGGTACCACCCGGTCGTACGGTACGGACGATCTATACGATGGCGTCCGGAATGGGTGACCGGGGTCATTACGGGTGGGGGTGAACCGATCATGACGTACCGCGGGCTTCCGTGGGCGTGAGCGGGGCCGGGCGCCGACGGCCGCTGGACCTGCTGCTGCGTGCGGTGAGGTTCCTGGGCCGTACGCTGCGCGGCGAGTGGCAGGGGATCGTCGTCGATCCGCTGCGGCAGCTTCGGCGGCGCGGGCCGTCCGGGCTCTTGCTGGCGTTCGTGGCGGCGTTCGGGGTCATCTTCTTCCACGACCTCGCACAGCGGCCGACCGGCGCGCTGGTGGTGTGGCGGCTGGGCGGGGTCACCGCCGATCTGCCGCTGTGGCTCGCCCTGCTGCGTACGCCGGTGTCTCTCTACGTACCCGCCCTCGATCTGCCGGTCTGGGCTGGTATCACCCAGTTGTTCCTGGCGTTCGCGCTGGCCGAACTCGCCCTGGGCCGGGCCCGTACGCTGGCGGTGGCGTACGCGGCCACGCTGGCCGGCACCCTGTCGGTACGGGTGATGATCGCGATCGGGCCGGGCTGGTGGGGGCTGGGGCTGCCGCCCGAGGTCGGGCAGGTCCTGGACACCGGGCCGTCCGCCGCGGTGGTGGGCCTGTTCACGTACCTCTCGGTCGTCCGGCGCGCTCCGGTGGTGTTCGCCCTCACCGGCGGGTCGATGGTGTGGGAGTCGATCACGGTACCCAACCTGGCGGGCCGTGAGCATCTGATCGCGGTGGCCGGCGCGATGGTCCTCGGCCTTCTGCACGGACACCGGCCGCACTGGCTCGACCTGCGTTTCTCTCCGCGGCCGCACTGGCTCGGCTCCCGGTTCTCTCTACGGCCGTGGCGGCTCGGCCTTCGTGTCCCCGGCCGCACCCGCGCCTCCGTGACTTCCTCCCCCGCGCCCGCCAGTTCCCCGAGCCCTTCCCCGGTACCTCCACCCCGCCCTGACTCGAAGGCAGCCACAGCCCCCGCGCCCCCGTCAGACGCCGACACACCCCCGTCAGACGCCGACACGCCCACGCCGGACGCCGACGCACCCCCGGCGACTTCCCCCGCACGCCCGCCACGGCCCGCCTTGCGCCTACTGGCCCCGACCTCAGCCCCGATCCCGGTCTCAGCCCCGATCCGCGTCCCGGTCCCAGCCCCGGCCGCTTCACCGGGATCTCCGGAATATCTGAAATCTCCCAAATCTCCCGAACCTCCGGAATCTCGGGATTCTCGGAAGCTTCAGGAACATTCGGGATCGCTGGAATCTCCGGAAAACCCTGGGTATCCCGATTCCATGGGTGAGGGGCGGTGCGGCCCGGTCCTGCACTGAGCCGTGCGCTCTGGAGGCCGATGCGCGGCTCTGCCACGATGATCCTGTTCTGCGGCAAGCGTGGAGGGGGAGGGCGCCGGTGCCGGAGAAGGACGAGACCGTGCGGAGCCCCCGTCGCACGGTGCTGGCCGTGCTGCCGTTCGCCACGATGGCGGCGGTCGCCGTCGCCGATCTCACCACCAGCCCGTCACTGGGATTTCTGCCGCTGGTCGCGGTGGGACCCGCGTTCGCGCCGCTCGTCGGCGGCTGGCGGCGCACCGCCGGCATCGGCCTGCTGGCGCTGCTGCTCTCCGCCGGTCTCGGCTGGCACAGCGACCTGATCGACGCGCAGCGTGGCTACATGGCCATCGCCGCGGTCCTCGGGGTCACGGTGGCGGGGCTGGTGGCCGTGTCCATGAGGGAGCGGCGGGAAGCGGAGCTGGACAGCTTCCGGTCGATCGCGGAGGCGGCCCAGCGGGTGCTGCTCAAACCGGTGCCGCGGCTCGCCGGGCGGCTGCGCGCCGCGGTCGCCTATATGTCCGCCGTCGCCGAGGCCCGTATCGGCGGCGATCTGTACGAGGTGGTCGCCTTCCCGGGCGGGGTGCGGGTGATCGTCGGCGACGTCCAGGGCAAGGGGCTTGAGGCGGTGGAGACGGCCGCCGTGGTCCTGGGCGCGTTCCGCGAGGCCGCGCCGGACGAAGCGGCTCTGGCGCAGGTGGGGCGGCGGTTGGAGCGGGCCGTGGACCGGCAGTTGGACGGTGAGAAGTTCGTCACCGCGATCCTGGCCGAGGTGAGCGACGAGCGCGTCACCTTCCTCAACTTCGGGCACCCCGCGCCCCTGCTGATCCGCGCCGAGGGCACGGTGGATCTGCCCGAACCGCCTGCATACGCGCTGCCGCTGGGGCTGGGCGCGCACGGCGGGGAGCCGCCGGAGCCCTTCGACGCGGGCTTCTTCCCCGGGGACCAACTGCTGCTGTACACCGACGGGGTGACCGAGGCGCGGGACGCCGACGGGCGTTTCTTCCCGCTGCCGGAGCGCGCCCACCTGCTGAAGGAGCGGGACGCGGAGGCCGCCCTGGAGACCCTGCGCCAAGACCTGCTCCAGCACGTCAGCGGTCCGCTCCAGGACGACGCCGCGATGCTCCTGCTGCGCTACCGGTGACCCGGCCGCCGTCCGGGTGCGGCCGGCGCCGGTGTTTCGTGCGTCCGTGGCTCGTACGGCTGCGGCTCGGACGTTCGTAGCCCGTACGCCGTGCCTCATCTGCCGTGCCTGATCATCTGCCGTCCCGCCCATCGACGGGCGGTGGTCCCCGCGGCGGGCCGGAAACGCCCCGGCCCGCGGCCGGTGCGCCGGGCGGGCGTGCGCATGGGCGATGCCGCGCCCGCCAAGCCCCACCGGAGTCCACCATGCCCTATCGAGCCTCACCCCTGCCTGTCCGTCCTGCCCCTCCGTCCTGCCCGTCCGCCAAGCGGTACGGATCGTCTCCACGGGCGGGCGGCGCAGGGTGCGCCGGGTGGGGAGTCCGACGGTGACGAAGACCGTCACGGCGACCGTGACCGCCGCGGCGGATAGCAGCCCGAACGGGAGGTGCTCGCCCTGACGGCGGAAGGACTGGGCAACGGCGCCATCGCCGAGCGGCTCGGGTCACCGAAGGGGCCGTCCGCCAAGCACATCCGCAGCATCTTCGCCAAGCTCGACCTCGCCCCACCGACCGGGTGGACCGACGGGTGGCTGCCGTCGTCCACTACCTGGAGGACACTCGCCGACGGGCCTGACCACCCGATGTTTCACGTGAAACACGGGCGCGCAGGCATCCAGGGGCCGACCACGCTCCAGCCACGCCGGCGGAAGACCGGGACAACCGGCCTCCCGCCCCACGGCGCCGCACCAGCCGTCCGGACGCACGCCTGGACGCCCGCTTGGACGTCCGGAAACCCGGCCACCCGGAAACCCGGCCACCCGGCCACCCGGCCACCCGGCCACCCGGTCACCCGGTGCCCGGCCACCCGAACACCTGGCCGTCAGTGCTGGTCGTCGTCCCTACGTGCCTGCTCCTCCGCCTGCTTGGCCCGGACCTCGGGGTCCAGGGAGGAGGCGTCGGGGCTGCCGTCCACCGAATGCAGCCGATGCGCCTCGGACACATCCGTCGCGGCGGGCGGTTCGACCAGCCAGTCGGGGTTGGTCTGGCTGTCCCACCACTTCCAGGCGGCGACGAGGGCACCGGCCAGCACGCCGGCCACGGCCAGCACTTTCGCCGTCCGGCCGGCCTTCGCCCGCCGCTCGTGCTTGCGGACCAGCTTCTGAATCTCCTGGGGCGAGACCTGGCCACGCAACGCGGCGAGCGCCGCCGCACTCCGTGCCGCGGCCTCCTCACGGACCGGTCCCGCCGCGGCCACGGCCTGCTCGATCCTCGGCCGTGAGTACGCGGCGGCCTGCCGGGCGGCCCGGCGGGTCCGTACGGCCGCGTCATGCGCGGCCTGGTCCATCTTCGGCGGCACATGGGACCGCGCCAGTTCCAGGCGCGGAGCGAGCCGGGCGTCGTACTGGACGCGGGCCTGTCCGGCGGCCTGGGACATCACAGGCGCCAGCCGTACGCGCGCCTCCTGGGCGTAGTACGCGGCGCGATCCTTGGCTGTGTCGGCGTAGGGCGCCACCACTTCCGCGGCGTGCAGCACGCTGTCCTTTGCCGACCCGGTCGCGGCGCGCACGCTGTCGATGCGGGTCACGGGATCCTCCTTCTCGGTGGCGTACGGTATTTCGACTTTCCACCCTTTTCAGGATCATGCCTGCCGGCGGGCCCCGAAGCATGCGGGGCGGGCATACGGGTGCCGGTCTGCTCGATCAGCGGCAGAACGCACGAAGCGCATATTCCACTGAAGGGGAACTTTTCGTCGACGATGCCATGGATCGCTGCCGCATGCGCCTCGGGTTCGAGTGGGCCCGACCCCGCTGCCGCAGGCGAGTGAGCCGAGTCGACCCGACCCGCTTTCCGCGAGCGATCCGAGGGGACCCGACCTGGTTTCCGCAAGCGATTCGTGGAGATGCCCGCCCGCGCAGGGCCGCCGGGCGACGTGCGGGCCGAGCCGTGCGAGGATCGGAGAGTCACAGGAAACAACGGAAGGCAGATCGTGGCCGAGCAGCTTTACGCCACCCTGAAGACCAACCGCGGCGACATCGAGGTCCGGCTCTTTCCGAACCACGCGCCCAAGACGGTCAAGAACTTCGTCGAACTCGCCCAGGGCGAGCGGGAGTGGGAGCACCCGGGAACCGGCGTGAAAAGCACCGACCGGCTCTACGACGGCACGATCTTCCACCGGGTCATCAGCGGCTTCATGATCCAGGGCGGCGACCCGCTCGGCACCGGCATCGGCGGCCCCGGCTACGAGTTCGAGGACGAGTTCCACCCGGACCTGTCCTTCAACAAGCCGTACCTGCTGGCCATGGCCAACGCCGGCCCCGGCACCAACGGCTCGCAGTTCTTCATCACGGTCGAGGCGACCACGTGGCTGAACCGCAAGCACACCATCTTCGGTGAGATCTCCGACCCGGCCAGCCAGAAGGTCGTGGACGCCATCGCCGGTGTCCGCACCAGCCGCCCCAACGACCGGCCCGTCGACGACGTCGTCCTGGAGTCGGTCGTCGTCGAGAAGCGCCAGGGCTGAGCCGCACCGCTTCGGCCACCACCGGTCCGCGCAGGCGCTCCGGTTCTGCCACGGGGAACCAAACGCCCCGCTCGTCCGTAAGGATGGGCGGGGCTGTGCAGTGCCCGAAACCGACCGAGGGGATCTCATGGACCAGGCCACAGGCCGCGCGCAGGACGCCCAGAGCCTGCCCGTGTGCTACCGGCATCCGGACCGCGAGACCGGTATCCGCTGCACCCGCTGCGAACGCCCGATCTGTCCGGAATGCATGGTCAGTGCCTCCGTGGGCTTCCAGTGCCCCGACTGTGTCCGCGGTGGTTCCGGCACCGGACAGCCCCCGGCCGCCGCCGCCCGGCCCCGCACCCTCGCGGGCGGTACCGTGACCGCCGATCCCCGGCTGATCACCAAGGTGCTGATCGGCCTCAACCTGGCCTTCTTCCTGGTCCAGCAAGCCGTCGGGGACAGCTTCACCAACCGGTTGGAGCTGATCGGCCAGGCATATGTCCCGGCCCTCGGCTCGGTCGAAGGCATCGCGGAAGGCCAGTACTACCGCCTGCTGACCGCGATGTTCCTGCACGCCGGCGTCGTCCACATCCTGTTCAACATGCTCAGCCTGTGGTGGATCGGCGGTCCGCTGGAAGCGGCCCTCGGCCGGGCCCGGTACGTGGCGCTCTACTTCGTCTCCGGACTGGCCGGCAGCGCGCTCAGCTATCTCCTCGCCGCGCCCAACCAGCCCTCACTGGGTGCCTCCGGGGCGATCTTCGGACTGTTCGGTGCCACCGGCGTCCTGCTGCGCCGGCTCAACTACGACATGCGTCCGCTCATCGCCCTGCTGGTGATCAACCTGATCTTCACCTTCAGCCCGGCCTTCAACATCGCCTGGCAGGCGCACATCGGCGGCCTGGTGGGCGGCGTCATCACCGGTTACGCGATGGTGCACGCCCCGCGGAAGAACCGGGCGCTGATCCAGTACGGCGTCTGTGCCCTGGTTCTGGTGGTCGTCGTGGTCGTGACCGTCATCAGAACGACGCAGCTCGCCTGACGCACCTGGCGCACCCGACTTACCTGGCTCGCGTGATCGAGAGCCGACCGGGCCAGGTGAACGCACCGCCTTGGCACAGCTGATACCGAACCGTTGTCCACAGCCCGTGTCGGATCCTGTGCACGGCGTGCGGAACAGGTACGCCCCCCGCCCCCTGGGTGTGTTTTCCCAGGTCGAGTGGGGGGCGAACAAGTTTGCGGCGACCAGTAGGTCAGTCACACCGGCGTCAACACCCAGTGGGTTATCCACAGATCTTCAGACCTTTTCCCCAGGCGATGTGGATGTCCACCTCGGGCCTGTGGATAACTCAGCGGATAGCCCTGGGTAGAGCCCTGTTCACCGGAGTGCGGCTCTTACTTCCACTGGGTGGAGACGCCGAAACCGGCCGCGATGAACGCGAAACCGACCACGATGTTCCAGTTGTCCAGGGAGTCGATGGGCAGTGAGCCGTCGGTCACGTAGAAGACGACGATCCAGGCCAGACCGATGAGGAACATGGCCAGCATGACGGGTGCCACCCAGGTGCGGTTGTTCAGCTTGATAGCCGCCGCCTGCCTCGCCGGTGGCGGCGTGTAGTCGGCCTTCTTGCGGATACGTGACTTCGGCACGAGGGTCTCTCCTGTCGATGCGCTGCGTGGCCGCGCAGGTAACTGGATCGGGCTCGGGAGCAGCGTACAAGGGGACGCTGAGTACTCCCCCGGGCGTCCGTTAGCGTAGTGGTTCCGCGGCGCCGAAGGAGATAAGGGTACGTTGAGCAATTCTGCCGACTCCCCAGGGAGGAGATCAACGGGTTCTTCGCAGGTCCGCGCGGATCGGCAGGACGACTTGCCCCGCTTCCGGCCGGTGCGGATCCTCACGGTGGGCGTGTTCGCCCTCGCTGGGCTCCTCTTCTTCACCAGCTTCAACACGGCCAAGGGCACGGACATCCGCACGGACGCCTCCCTGCTCAAGCTCTCCGACCTGATCCAGGAGCGCAGCCACAAGAACAAGGAGCTGGACGAGTCCAACGCGGGAGCGCACGACGAGATCGAGGCGCTGGCCGAGCGCGACGACGGCAGCAGCAAGGCCCAGGACGACCGGGTCTCCGGGCTGGAGAAGGGCACGGGAACCCAGAAGCTCACCGGCAAGGCGGTCACGGTGACGCTCAACGACGCCCCGCCCAACGCCACCGCCAAGCTCCCCGGCTACCCGGAGCCGCAGCCGGACTACCTGGTCATCCACCAGCAGGATCTGCAGGCCGTGGTGAACGCCCTGTGGCAGGGCGGCGCCGAAGGCATCAAGGTCATGGACCAGCGGCTGATCGCCACCAGTGCCGTGCGCTGCGTGGGCAACACGCTGATCCTCCAGGGCCGCGTCTACTCGCCGCCGTACAAGATCACGGCGGTGGGCGATCCGGCGAAGCTGCGCAAGGCGCTCACGGGTTCCCCGGCCATCCAGAACTACATGGTGTACGTCAACGTCTACGGCCTCGGCTGGAAAGTCGACGACGACGGGGCGGTGACTCTGCCGGGTTACTCGGGCACAGTGGATCTGCACTACGCGAAACCCGTCGACTAGCCCGTAGGACGTGTGGGCGCCCGTACAGGAGCTGCCGGTGCGCGTGATCGTGAGGACCGTCAGCGAGCTGTGCATCACCGCCGGCGCCTTGATCGTACTGTTCGTCGCATATGTGCTGTTCTGGACCGGAGTGAAGGCCGACGGCGCCATGAGCGACCAGATCGACCGGCTCCAGCAGCAGTGGTCCCAGGGTCGTGTCCCCGAGCCGGCGGGCACCGGAACCGCCGAGAGCGCCGCCCCGCCCGCCCGGCCGGCCCCGTACCGCAACGGCAAGGCCTTCGCGATCATGTACATCCCGCGGTTCGGTTTCACGTGGAACAAGCCGGTGCTGGAGGGCACCGGCACGGACGTCCTGAAGGAAGGGCTGGGCCACTACGCGAGCACGGCTCGGCTGGGCCAGACCGGCAACTTCTCGGTCGCCGGCCACCGGCGCACCTACGGAGATCCGTTCAAGGACTTCCCCGAACTGCGGCGCGGGGATGCGGTGGTGCTCACGGACGGGACCACCTGGTTCACCTATCGGATCGACAAAGGCCCGTACAGAACGGTTCCGACCGATGTCGCGGTGATCGACCCGGTGCCGCCTATGTCCGGATACTCTCGTCCGGGCCGCTATCTGACGCTGACCACGTGTGATCCGGAATGGGGCCACAGCCACCGGTTGATCGTCTGGGCGCACTTGGACTCCACACAGCCTGTGGAGGCAGGCAAACCGAGGGCGCTGCGCCGTTAGTCTGGTGCCGTACGGCGTGAGTCTGGTGCCGTGGCGCTACGGAAGGGGCGGCATGTACGGCTGGATCTGGCGGCATCTGCCGGGCAACGCGTGGGTGAAGGCGATGATCTCCCTCGTGCTGGTCGTGGCCGTGGTCTATGTCTTGTTCCAGTACGTCTTTCCCTGGGCCGAACCGCTGCTGCCCTTCAACGATGTGACGGTGGACAACCAGTGAGTGCGCGGATTCTCGTTGTCGACAACTACGACAGCTTCGTCTTCAACCTCGTCCAGTACCTGTACCAACTGGGGGCCGAGTGCGAGGTGCTGCGCAACGACGAGGTGTCGACGGCGCACGTCCCCGGGGGCACCTCCCGCTTCGGCTCGGCCGACAGCGGGGGAGGATTCGACGGCGTTCTGCTGTCGCCCGGTCCCGGCACTCCCGAGGACGCCGGGGTCTGCGTCGAGATGGTCCGGCACTGCGCCGCCACCGGCGTCCCGGTCTTCGGCGTCTGTCTCGGCATGCAGTCGATGCAGGTGGCGTACGGCGGTGTCGTGGACCGCGCGCCCGAACTGCTGCACGGCAAGACCTCACCGGTCGAGCACGAGGGCCGGGGAGTCTTCGCCGGGCTGCCCTCCCCCTTCACGGCGACCCGGTACCACTCGCTGGCCGCCGAGCCGGCCACCGTCCCGCCGGAACTGGAGGTCACGGCCCGCACCCACGACGGCATCATCATGGGCCTGCGGCACCGGGAACTTCCCGTCGAGGGCGTGCAGTTCCACCCCGAGTCGGTGCTGACCGAGCACGGCCACCGGATGCTGGCCAACTGGCTGACGGAGTGCGGGGACCAGGACGCCGTGGCGAGGTCGGCGGGGCTCGCCCCGGTGGTGGGCAGGGCCACGGCGTGACCGCGCTGCGCCCGGAGCGCGAGACCGGTGCCTCGTACGAGGATCAGTCGTACGAGGTTTCCGGCGCCCCCGCGGACCTGCGTGACCAGGGCGAGCAGGAGACGCCGTACCGGGCCCCGGCCGATGAGCCGTACCGGCCGCCGACGGACGACGAGACGGTCGCGCTGATCACTCCCGCGGACCTGCGCGATCAAGGCGGGCAGAAGGCGTCCGACCGGGCCCCGGTCGACGAGCCGTCCCGCGCCCCCGCCGACGAGCCGTTCCAGGCCCCCGCCGACGAGCCGTTCCAGGCCCCCGCCGACGAGCCGTTCCAGGCCCCCGCCGACGAGCCGTTCCGGGCCCCCGCTGACAAGCCGTACCGGCCGCCGGCCGACGACGAGACGGTCGCGCTGCTCGCCCCCGCGGACCTGCGCGATCAAGGCGGGCAGAAGGCGTCCGACCGGGCCCCGGTCGACGAGCCGTACCGCGCCCCCGCCGACGAGCTGTACCGGCCGCCCACCCACGACGAGACGGTCGCGCTGCGGATACCGCCTCCGCCGTCGGGCGCGGCCGGGTCCGCGACCACCGCTGGAACGCCTTCTGGCGCCCTTTCCGGCTCGTCGGCCACGGGAGCCGAGCCGGGTGGCCGCGCGGCCCGCAGGAAGGCCGCCAAGCGGCGCGGCGGGCGTCACGGCGGCGGCGCCAGAGCGGCCGAGCCGACGGCGACGGAGGACGAGCCCAAGGCGCCGCTGTCCCGGGTCGAGGCCCGAAGGCAGGCCCGGCTGCGCAGACCGAGCCCGGCCGTGGTCGCGAGCCGGGCGATAGGCGAGATGTTCATCACCACCGGTGTGCTGATGCTGCTGTTCGTCACCTACCAGCTGTGGTGGACGAACGTCCGGGCGCACGCGCAGGCCGGCAATGAGGCCCACAACCTCCAGCAGGACTGGGAGAGCGGCAAGCGGGCACCGGGGGTCTTCGCGCCGGGGCAGGGCTTCGCCATCCTGCACATCCCGAAACTGGACGTCGTGGTCCCGATAGCCGAGGGCGTCAGCAACGGGAAGGTCCTCGACAAGGGCATGGTCGGGCACTACGGCGAGGAGCCGCTGAAGACCGCGATGCCCTCCGACAGGACCGGCAACTTCGGGCTCGCGGGCCACCGCAACACCCATGGCGAACCGTTCAGGTACATCAACAGGCTCACGCCCGGTGATGATGTCGTGGTCGAGACGCAGGAGGAGTACTTCGTGTACAAGGTGGCGTCGACCCTGCCCGTGACATCGCCGTCGAACACGAGCGTGCTGGACGCGATACCGAAGGGGTCGGGTCTCACCGTGCCGGGCCGCTACATCACCCTGACCACCTGTACGCCGGAGTTCACCAGCAAGTACCGGCTGATCGTCTGGGGCAAGATGGTCGAGGAACGGCCGCGCAGCAAGGGCAAGCCGGATGCACTCGTCCAGTAAAGGACAGATGAACTGTGTCAGCGACCGCCGACGACACCCAGGACCAGATGTCCGCACCCGGGGCGGTGCCGGAGCCGGGACGCCGGAGGACGGGCCGGATCGCCGCCGCGATCAGCGTCTTCGGTGAACTCCTCATCACGGCGGGCCTGGTGCTCGCCCTGTTCGTCGCCTACTCCCTGTGGTGGACGAACGTCGTCGCCGACCGTACGGCCGGCAAACAGTCCGACAAGGTCCGCGACCACTGGGCCCAGGACACCGGACCCGGCGCGCTGGACACCAAGGACGGCATCGGCTTCCTGCACGTGCCCGCGATGAAGAACGGGGAGGTGCTGGTCGAGAAGGGCACGTCGTCGGAGGTCCTGAACGACGGCGTGGCGGGCTACTACACCGAGCCGGCCAAGGCGGCGCTCCCCATGACCGGCAGGACGGGCAACTTCACCCTCGCCGCCCACCGCGACGGCCACGGCGCCAAGTTCCACAACATCGACAAGATGAGGAAGGGCGACCCGATCGTCTTCGAGACGAAGGACGACTGGTACGTCTACCGGACGTACGCCGTCCTGCCCGAGACCTCGAAGTACAACGTCGAGGTCCTCGACCAGGTCCCCGAGGAATCCGGCAAGAAGAAGCCCGGCCACTACATCACCCTGACGACCTGCACCCCGGTCTACACGAGCCGCTACCGCTACGTGGTGTGGGGCGAACTGGTCCGGGTGGAGAAGGTCGACAGCAAGCGGACTCCGCCGAAGGAACTGCGCTGAGCGCTGGGCCGCCCTGCTGCGGGCCTTCCGTTGCGTTTCATGGCGGTCACGGCCGCCGGACCGTGACCGCGACGGCAGGCCGGTCCGCTCCCGCTCCTTGAGCCGCCGCTGCCGGGCCCGCCGCTGCCGGGCCCGCCGCTGCCGGGCCCGGTGCTGCCGGGCCCGGCGCGGTTGACCGCTGCGCAGCCGTAACCCCAGCAGTCGTTCCCCCAGCAGCCGCCTTGCAGCAGCCGTTCCCCAGCAGCCGCTCGGCCACGGAAAGGCGTCGGCCCCTGCCGGGAAGTGGAAGTTCCCGGCAGGGGCCGACTGCCGTTGTGGCGCTCGGGGCCGATCAGCCGTGCTCGCCCCACATGCCGCCGTTTCCGTTGCCGTTTCCGTTGCCGCCCACGGTCGTCAGCGTGATCACGGTGCCGGCGGGATCGCCGACCGGCGAGCCCGGGTTCGGGCTCATGCCGGTGACCAGTGCACCGTCACCCGGGTCGCTGCCGTTCGCGAACTGGATGTTGGTGAAGCCGGCGGCGTTCAGCGTCTGCTTGGCCTGCGCCACCGTCCCGCCGCGGACCTCCGGAACCGTGGCCTGCTGGGCCGCCTTGCCGAGCTGGATCTGGACCGTGGTGCCCTTCTTGACCTGCTGTCCCGCCTGCGGCGTGGTCTGGACGACCTTGCCGACCATGTTCGGGTCGGTGGTGTCCACCTCGGTGCAGGAGCCCGCCGTCAGCTGGTTGTCCTGCAACTGCTTCTGGGCTGCTTCACAGGTCTGGTTCCGCACGTCCGGCACGGGCACCGTCTCCGGTGCCTTGGCGACCGTGAGCGTGATCACGGAGCCCTTCTGCTTGTCCGTGCCGCCCTCAGGGTCCTGGGTGATGACGACGTCGGGAGTCCGGGCGGACTCCTGGGTCTTCTGCTCGACCTTGAAGCCCTTCTCCTCCAGCTGGGCCTTCGCCTCGTCGTAGGCCACGCCCCGCACGTCCGGCACCGTGACCTTCGGGGCGCCGGTCGAGATCACCAGGGCGACGCTGTCACCCTTCTTGATCTCCGTCGAGGGAGCCGGGTCCTGGGAGCAGACATTGCCCTTCGGCTGCTTCTCGCAGGGCTTGCTGGTCGTGGTCACGGACAGGCCGACGTTGTCGGCCATCTTCCGGGCGGACTGCTCGGTCTCGCCGACGAAGTGCGGAGTGGGGATCTTGCCGCCGCCCACGCCGCTGTTGTCGCTGACCAGGTACTTTCCGATCAGGATCGCACCGACCAGGACCAGGATGCCCGCGATCACGAGGAGGATCGTCGAGGTGTGGTTCTTCTTCTGCGGCTGGCGGCGCCGGTCGGGGCGATCGTCGTAGCCGTAGCCGCCGTCGTCCGGGTTCATCGGCGGCAGCATCGTCGTCGCCGGCGCCCCGGCGTCCGCGCGCAGCGCGGTCGTGGGCTGGTCGTCCGGGTAGCCGCCGTAGCCGACCGCGCCCATCGCCGCCGTCGCCGCGACCGGCTGGCCGTCGAGGCACGCCTCGATGTCCGCGCGCATCTCGTCCGCGGACTGGTAGCGGTAGTTCGGGTCCTTGACCAGCGCACGCAGCACGATCGCGTCCATCTCGGGCGTGATCTCGGGGTCGAAGACCGACGGCGGCTGCGGTTCCTCGCGGACGTGCTGGTAGGCGACGGCGACCGGGGAGTCGCCGACGAACGGCGGGCGTACCGTCAGCAGCTCGTAGAGCAGGCAGCCCGTCGAGTACAGGTCGGAGCGGGCGTCGACCTGTTCGCCCTTGGCCTGCTCGGGCGACAGGTACTGCGCGGTGCCGATGACCGCCGCGGTCTGCGTCATCGTCATGCCGGCGTCGCCCATGGCGCGGGCGATGCCGAAGTCCATGACCTTGACCTGGCCGTTGCGGGTCAGCATCACGTTGGCGGGCTTGATGTCCCGGTGCACGATGCCGCTGCGGTGCGCGTACTCCAGGCCCTGGAGGATGCCGACGGTCATCTCCATCGAACGCTCGGGCAGCAGCTTGCGGCCGCTGTGCAGCAGCTCACGGAGCGTGGAGCCGTCGACGTACTCCATGACGATGTACGGGATCGAGACCCCGTCGATGTAGTCCTCGCCCGTGTCGTAGACCGCCACGATCGCGGGATGGTTGAGCGAGGCGGCGGACTGGGCCTCCCGGCGGAACCGGGCCTGGAAGGACGGGTCGCGCGCGAGGTCGGCGCGCAGCGTCTTCACCGCCACGGTGCGGCCGAGCCGGGTGTCATGCGCGAGGTAGACCTCCGCCATGCCACCACGGCCGAGCACCTGGCCCAGCTCGTACCGGCCGCCGAGGCGACGCGGCTCTTCCATAGCTACCTACCAGCCCTCTCCGTCGGTCCCGGCCGCAGCGGTGTGCGCGGCCGGAGGCTGCCGTCCGGGCCTACCGTACCCGGCTCGCTCTGTGTGACCTGGCCAAGCCCGAAACCCGATACAGGACCGGTATCGCACTGTGCACCTATGTGAAGGGGACGTGACCGCAGTCACTGCTTGGCGTTGACGACCGCCTCCATGACGCTCTTGGCGATCGGCGCCGCAAGACCGCCTCCGGAGATGTCGTCGCGGTTGGCTTTGTCGTCCTCGACGACCACGGCCACGGCGACCGGTGAGCTGCCGTTGGGGAGCTTGGCGTACGAGACGAACCAGGCGTACGGCTTCTCGCTGTTGGCGACACCGTGCTGGGCGGTACCGGTCTTGCCGCCCACCGTGACGCCGGGGATCTGCGCGTTCTTACCGGTACCGCTCCTGACGACCGTCTCCATCATCGACTGCAGGATCTGCGCGTTGTCGGAGGACAGCGGCTGGCTCAGTTCCTCCGGCTTGGTCTGCTCGATGGTGTCCAGGTTCGACGACTGGAGCTTGTCGACCATGTACGGCTTCATCAGCTTGCCGTCGTTGGCGACCGCCGAGGCGACCATGGCCATCTGCAGCGGCGTCGCGGCGGTGTTGTACTGGCCGATCGAGGACTGTGCGGTCTGCGACTGGTTCATGTCGTCGTCGAACACGGAGGCGGCGGAGCGGGACGGAGTGAAATGCTCGTCGGTGAAGCCGAACTTCTTCGCCTCGTCCAGCATCTTCTTGTTGCCGAGATCGGAGCCGATCTTGCCGAAGACGCTGTTGCAGGACACCCGCAGCGCCTCGCGCATGGTGGCGTCCTTGCAGGGGAGGGGGCCCTCGTTCTCCAGCGGCAGGGTCGTACCCGGCATGATCCACGGCAGCGGCGAGTCGGTCTTCTCGTCGGCCGACTTGTACAGCCCGTTCTCCAGCGCCGCCGCCGCGGTGATCACCTTGAACGTGGAGCCCGGCGGGTAGGTCTCGCGCAGCGCCCGGTTCAGCATCGGGTTGGCCGGGTCCTTCAGCAGCTTGGTCCAGGTCTTGGCGTCGGTGTCCGTCGAGTTCCCGGCGAACGACGACGGGTCGTACGACGGGTACGAGGCCAGCGCCAGGATCTTCCCGGTGGACGGGTCGAGGGCGACGACCGCGCCCTTGCCGCCCTGGGCCTTCAGACCGTCGTACGCGGCCTTCTGCGCGGCACCACTGAGCGTGGTGACGACGTTGCCGCCCTGCTTCGGCTTCCCGGTGATCATGTCCAGGGTGTTGCGGAAGAAGAGGCGGTCGTCGTTGCCGGTCAGGATGCCGTCCTCGATGGACTCCAGCAGGTTGGCGCCGAAGGACTGCGAGGCGAACCCGGTGACCGGCGCCCACATCGGACCGGCCTTGTAGGTCCGCTTGTACTTCAGGTCGTTCAGGCCACTCGTGCCGTTCGTCTTCGACCCGGTGACGGGGTTGCCGTCCACGATGATGTCGCCGCGCGGGGTGGAGTAGCGGGCGATGGTGACGCGGCGGTTGAGCTTGTCGTCCTTGAGGCTGTCGGCCTTGACGTACTGGAGCCAGTTGTCCCGGATGAGCAGCGTGAGGACCAGCAGGCCGCAGAAGATCGCGATCCGGCGGAGGGGCTTGTTCACGGGCGGACCACCTGGGTCATCTCGGCGTCGGAGTTGGTGGCGGGGGCCGGGGCCGGGCGGCGCGCGGTGTCGCTGATGCGGATCAGGACGCCGATGAGCGCCCAGTTCGCGATGACGGACGAACCACCGTAGGCGAGGAACGGCATCGTCATACCGGTCAGCGGGATGAGCCCCATCACACCGCCGGCCACGACGAACACCTGGAGCGCGAAGGCGCCGGAGAGGCCGACGGCGAGCAGCTTGCCGAAGGGGTCGCGGGCGGCGAGGGCGGTGCGCACACCGCGCTCCACGATCAGGCCGTAGAGCAGCAGGATCCCCATGAGGCCGGCCAGCCCCAGTTCCTCGCCGAAGGTGGCCAGGATGAAGTCGGAGTTGGCGGCGAACCGGATGAGGTCGGAGTGCCCCTGGCCGAGACCGCTGCCGAGGGTGCCGCCGGAGCCGAAGGCCCACAGCGCCTGCATCGACTGCTCGGAGTGGCCGACCACGCCCTGCTGGCTGAGCTTGTACTCGTGCAGCGGGTCGAGCCAGGCCTGGACACGCTGCTGGACGTGCGGTTCGAAGCTCGCGACACCGACGGCGCCCACCGCGGACATCAGCAGACCGAAGACGATCCAGCTGGTCCGCTCGGTGGCGACGTACAGCATGATGACGAACATGCCGAAGAACAGCAGCGAGGTGCCGAGGTCCGTCTCGAAGACCAGGATGAGGATAGACATGGCCCAGACGACCAGGATGGGTCCGAGGTCGCGGCCGCGGGGCAGGTAGAGGCCCATGAAGCGGCGGCTGGCGAGGGCCAGCGCGTCACGCTTCACCATCAGGTACCCGGCGAAGAAGATGGCGAGGGCGATCTTCGCGAACTCGCCGGGCTGGAGGGAGCCCAGGCCGGGGATGTTGATCCAGATCTTGGCGCCGTAGATGTTGGCGCCGAGGCCGGGCACCAGCGGCAGCAGGAGCAGGACCAGCGCGCCGAACATCGAGATGTAGGTGTAGCGCTGCAGGACGCGGTGGTCCTTGAGGAAGATCAGCACGACGATGAACAGCGCGATGCCCATCGCGGTGTACAACAGCTGGCGGGGCGCCGCGTTGCCGGCCTGGTTGATGGACTGCAGCAGCTTCGACTGGTCGAGCCGCCAGATGACGACGAGGCCGAGGCCGTTGAGGAGCGTGGCCAGGGGCAGCAGCAGCGGGTCGGCGTACGGTGCGAACTTCCGTACGGCCAGGTGCCCGACGCCCGCGATGAGGCCGAGCCCGCAGCCGTAGCTGAGCAGGCCCGGCGGGACCTGGTTGTTGATGGCGAGGCCCACGTTGGCGTAGGCGAACACCGGGATGGCGACGGCGAACAGCAGCAGCGCCAGCTCGGTGTTGCGCCGGCTCGGGGCGCCGATGGCGCCGATCGTGGATGTCTGGTGCGTCGACGTGTTGGTAGTACTGCTCATCGTGTGACGGGGCCTCTCACGGCTGCCTACTGCTTACCGCACAGCGAGACGACCTTCTGCTCATCCTCCGAGAGGGTGGGGCCGGGGCTGGGGGTCGCGGACGGGGTCGTGGACGGCTTCGGCGAGGACGAGGAAGTCCCCGGGGAAGTCGACGGGTTCGGTGACTGCGGGGTCTTGGACCTGAGGGAGGCGTGGCTGGTTCCGGCGGCGCTGCCGTTCGTGCCCTTGCCCGTCTTCGCGTCGCTTCCGCTCGGGACGGTCTGCCGCGCCGTCTCCTTCTTGCAGGCGGAAGCCTGCACCGCCAGCTCCTGGACCTTCGACTGGGCGGCTTTGAGCCCGCCCTCGGAGATCGTGGCCTTCACCTGCTTCTGCTGGTAGGGCGGCAGGTACTTGAGTTCGATCTCGGGGTGGTCCTGTTCCACCTTCGACAGCGACACCCAGGCCAGGTCCTGGCTGATGCCCTGGTACAGCGCGACGTGCTCGTTCTTGACGCCGACGAAGTACTGGGTCTGGGTCCAGCGGTAGGCGCCGTAGAGGCCGCTGCCGATGACGACGAGGGCGAGACCGCCGAACAGGGAACGCTTCAGCCACCTGCGGCCCCCCCGCGGCTTGACGAAGTCGTCGTCGTTGTAGTCGCCGAAGCCGTCGGCCGGGACGTAGCCGGTGGTGTCGCCGCTGCCGGGCGGCCCGAACTCGCCGCCGCCCTGGCCGGGCACCTGGCGGCCGAGGTGGGAGGCGCGGCCCGCCGGGGTCTGCATGATCCCGTTGTCGTGCAGGTGGAGCTGGTTCTCGGCGACCGCGCCGACCACCACGGGGGTGTCGGACAGATGGGCGGCGACGGTGTCACCG
Organism: Streptomyces sp. NPDC006012; assembly: GCF_042871185.1. NCBI lineage: Bacteria > Bacillati > Actinomycetota > Actinomycetes > Kitasatosporales > Streptomycetaceae > Streptomyces > Streptomyces sp. NPDC006012. The sequence continues at coordinate 520,237 of NZ_JBIAIE010000002.1, read as the reverse complement.
GTGTCCAGGTCGAGGACGTCGGCGATGATGACGGTGATGTTGTCGGGGCCGCCGCCGCGCAGCGCGAGCTGGATCAGCTCCTGCACGGTCTCCTGCGGACCCTGGTAGCTGGCGAGGGTCTCCTCCATCGTCTGGTGGGAGACGACGCCGGACAGCCCGTCGGAGCAGATCAGATAGCGGTCGCCGGCCCGGACCTCGCGGATCGACAGGTCGGGTTCGACGTGGTCGCCGCTGCCGAGCGCACGCATCAGCAGCGAACGCTGCGGATGGGTGGTGGCCTCCTCCTCGGTGATCCGGCCCTCGTCGACGAGCCGCTGCACCCAGGTGTGGTCCTGGGTGATCTGGGTGAGGACACCGTCCCGCAGGAGGTACGCCCGGGAGTCGCCGACGTGGACGAGACCGAGGCGCTGACCGGTCCACAGCAGGGCGGTGAGCGTGGTGCCCATGCCCTCCAGCTGCGGATCCTCCTCGACGAGGGAGCGCAGCTGGTCGTTGGCGCGCTGCACGGCGGCGCCGAGGGAGGTCAGGATGTCGGAGCCGGGCACGTCGTCGTCGAGGGTGACCAGCGTGGAGATCACCTCGGACGAGGCGACCTCGCCGGCCGCCTGGCCGCCCATGCCGTCGGCGATGGCGAGCAGCCGGGGACCGGCGTAGCCGGAATCCTCGTTGCCCTCCCGGATCATGCCCTTGTGCGATCCGGCGGCGAAGCGCAGTGACAGACTCATGCGCACCTCGCCGGTCGGCTGCTCCGGGTACAGCCGGTCGTGTCGAGCCACCCTGCCCACCCTCCGGTCGGGAGCGCGCCGGGGACCGCACCGCGGTCCGCCGTTGCGTGCTCGCTCCGCTCGCGCTCACTCATGATGTAGCACTACTTCCGCAGCTCGATGACGGTCTTGCCGATGCGGATCGGCCCGCCCAGCGGGATCGGCGTGGGCGTCGTCAGCCGGGACCGGTCCAGGTACGTGCCGTTGGTGGAACCCAGGTCCTCGACGATCCACTGGCCGTCGCGGTCCGGGTAGATCCTGGCATGGCGGCTGGAGGCGTAGTCGTCGTCCAGCACGATCGTGGAGTCGTGCGCCCGGCCCAGGGTGATCGTCTGGCCCTGCAACGCGACTGTGGTGCCGGTCAGCGTGCCTTCGGTCACCACCAGCTTGGTGGGAGCGTTACGGCGCTGACGGCCGCCGCTCTGCTGACCGCGCTGCTGACGCTGCTGCTGTTGCGGCGGCGAGGCCTGGCGGGCGGCCTGCTGGCGCCCGGCGTCCCTGCGGGACGCGCGCTGGGTGACGCGCGTGCCGAACAGGTCGCTGCGGATGACCTGCACGGCCACGATCACGAACAGCCACAGTACGGCCAGAAAGCCCAGCCGCATGACCGTGAGGGTCAGCTCTGACATTGCCCCCGCTTCACCCTTCGGCTTGCCGGTAAATGATGGTGGTGCTGCCCACGACGATCCGCGAGCCGTCGCGGAGCGTAGCGCGGGTGGTGTGCTGCCCGTCCACCACGATGCCGTTGGTGGAGCCGAGATCCTGGATCGTCGAGGGCGTTCCGGTCCGGATCTCGCAGTGCCGGCGGGAGACGCCGGGGTCGTCGATCCGCACGTCGGCTTCGGTGCTGCGGCCCAGCACCAGCGTCGAGCGGGAGATCTGATGGCGGGTGCCGTTGATCTCGATCCAGTGGCGGGTGCGGCCGCCGCCCGCCGGGGCGGCCGGGGGCCGCTGGCCCGCGGGCTGCGGGTAGCCGTAGCCGCCGGGCCGCCCGGCGGGCGGCGGCGACGTGGGCATGGGGGGCGCTCCCGCGGGCATGGCGGGTTGCGGGTACCCGTAGCCGCCCGGAGCGGCACCGCTGCGGGGCCGCCCGGCACCTGCGGCCGCCGGGCCCTGCTGGTCGCTGGAGGAGGCGAGGGTACGGCTGCGGACCCGGTACAGCCCGGTGTCCAGGTCGTCCGCCTTCTCCAGGTTGACCTTGATCGGTCCCATGAAGGTGTAGCGCTGCTGCTTGGCGTAGTCGCGCACCATGCCGGCCAGCTCGTCGCCGAGCTGGCCCGAGTAGGGGCTGAGCCGCTCGAAGTCCGGGGCGCTCAGCTCCACGATGAAGTCGTTGGGGACCACGGTGCGGTCGCGGTTCCAGATGGTGGCGTTGTTGTCGCACTCCCGCTGGAGCGCTCCGGCGATCTCCACGGGCTGGACCTCGGACTTGAACACCTTGGCGAAGGTGCCGTTGACCAGACCTTCGAGACGCTGCTCGAACTTCTTCAGGACTCCCATGGGGCACCTCCTCCGTCGTCGCCGAACTTCCCTGCCGTGCTGCCGCGGCAGTCACTCTTGCTCCTGCCGCACCGGCCCGGTCCTGTCGACCGGTCCTGGTACTGCTTACTGATCGTATCCACGCGCCCGTCGATCGGCCGGTTCCCCGGACGGCCGCCGTTCGAACTCCTGCTGTCAAGGATCGTAGAGGTGAGTGGAGACAAGTGTCCCGCACCCGGCTGTGGACCCTGCCCTCCGAAGACAGAGATGGCCAGGACCGGTACGAGGTTGATACGCGGAGCAGGACAGCTTGATACGCGAAGCAGGACAGCTTGATACGCGATGCGGTTCCCGGTGCGCCGATGGTGCTCGGAGCGGGGCCGGGGGCGGCCGGAGGGCGGGAAGAAGTGATGTGAACCCACCCTGTCCGGCGTGCTAATCTTCTGCATGTCGGAAGGCGCCAGCCCGCAAGGGACCAGAACCGGAAGACATACACCCAATGCGCGGGTGGCGGAATAGGCAGACGCGCTGGATTCAGGTTCCAGTGCCCGCAAGGGCGTGGGGGTTCAACTCCCCCCTCGCGCACCGAGAAGTATCGACGGAACAGGCCCCATCCGGTGACGGAAGTCAACGGCGGGGGCCTTTTCTCATGCTGCGACGCAGTCGGCGGCTGTGAGGCATCGCACAGCCCGTGGACGGCCGCTGCCCGCCTCGCCGGTGACCTATCTCACGGACGGGACGGGCCCCGGCCGTCCCCCTGGGCGGCGGACTTTCGGCGGGGCGCCCCGGCCGACGGGGGCTGCTGCCGTCTGCCGGGTCCGGAGATGCGGAAGGCGCGGGCGCCGACGGGGAATCAGGGTCGGTGCCCACGCTCGCGGAAGTCCCGTTGCGGATCTTCGGACAGCGCGGCCCGTGGTGGGGCGTACGCGGGCGTCGAGCGGGAACTCGGTGAACAGGGCCGCGCGCCGCTGCCGTTCGGCGAGATCGTCGACGTCCGTTGCCGCCGTCGGCCCGTGGGCTTCTGCAGGGGCTTCTGCAGGACAGGGGCGCTCCTCCGGGCGGCGGGGGACGAGGGGTTCGCCGCGTCGTTCATGGTCGGGAAGAACCAGCGGACCACGGCGTGGGCCGCCTCGGATCCCCTGTCGCCGGCCTCGTGGGCGGAGCTGCCCGGCGGGGTGCACAGCCGCGACGTGATGCGGAGACGGGGGGTTCGGTGCAGGCTTGCAGAGGAGGACACCACGTCCCACCGGAGCGCTGTCTGCGGCCCGTCTGTACGGCGCCGCCCCGAGCGACCGTACGGCATTCCAGGCCCCGGCTGTGGCCGGGCAATCCCTTTCCGCGCAGCGCCTGCACCGGCGTGGCCTGCGGTGCGAGCCGAGGTGAGCCGGTCGCGGGGACGTCATGTGTCCGCGGCGCCTTCCGGGCGGGGCGGGCACGGACAGGAGGAAGCGCGATGGAGATCAGGGGATCAGTCGCCCTGGTGACCGGAGCCGATCGCGGTATCGGCCGTGAGTTCGCTCGTGCGCTGCTCGACCGCGGAGCGGGCAAGGTCTACGCCGGCACCCGCGGTTCGGCGAGCGTGAGCCGCGAGAACCTGTCTCCGCTGCGTCTGGACGTCACGGATCCCGAGGAGATCGCCGCGGCTGCCGCGGCCGCCGGTGACGTCACCATTCTGATCAACAACGCGGGCGTCGGAGGCTTCAGCACCAAGCTCTTCGAGGGTTCGATGGACGGCGCGCGGGAGGCGATGGAGGTCAACTACTTCGGCACCTGGGCCGTCTCCCGCGCCTTCGCTCCCATTCTGGCCCGCAACGGCGGCGGAGCGCTGGTGAACATGCTGTCGACCGCATCCTGGGCCTCGCGGCCGGACTATCCCGGGTATGCGGCCTCCAAGGCGGCCCAGTGGTCGCTGACGGGCGCGCTGCGGGAAGCCCTGCGCGCACAGGGGACGCTCGTGGTCGGCGTCCACGCCGGTTTCGTGGCCACGGAACTCAGTTCCTTCACGGACGCTCCGAAGATCAGTGCGGCCGACGTCGCCGAGCAGACCATGGACGCCCTGGAGAACGACCGGGTCGAGGTCCTCACCGACGAGCGGACCAGACAAGTCAAGAGCGCCCTGTCGCAGCCGCTCGATCACTGAAGGGGCTGCCGGCCGGCTCGTCGCTGGCGTGCGGCGATCTCGTCCGCGGGTCCGCCGCGGCGATCCGCGCGCCCGGGACCGGCGCTGCTGGTTCGCGTGTGCGTGTGCAACGCGTAGGAGGAGCCGCGCGGTTGACGCCGCCTGGCACCGCGTGGCCGTCGCGCGGGTCCGGGCCTTCACGTATCCGTCCCTGACATCACGAACGGCTCGTCACCCGATCGGGATGATCTGTGCAATCCAGATCGAGGGTGGGTCACTCCGGCGAGGCCAAGCAGGCCAAGCAGGCCAAGGCCGCTCTGTCGCAGCCGCTCGCCCCCGGACTCCGCACCTGGGGCGGCTGCCCGATGTGCGGAGCCGAGCGCGTGACGTCCGGGCGGCCGTGGGCGCCGCGCCCGGGACCCTCCGGGCATCCGCGCCGAGCAGCCGTTTGACATTCAGGATGATGGTAGTAATCCTGAATCCAGATGTTGGCCATCATCCAACTTTCGGAGGAAGCCATGTCCGGCACTTACGACCCCCGCCGCACCGCGGTTCTGCTGGTCGACCCCTACAACGACTTCATCTCCGAGGGCGGCAAGGTCTGGCCGCGGCTGGAGCCCGTGGCGACGGAGGTCGGTCTGCTGGATCACCTGCGCTCCGTAGTTGCCTTGGCCCGTGAGAACGACATGCGCGTGATGTTCGTGCCGCACCGCCGCTGGGAGGAGGGCGACTACGAGGACTTCGCCTTCCCGAGCCCCTCACAGCTCAAGATCCAGAAGCAGCATCACTTCGCCCGGGGCACCTGGGGCGGGGAGTTCCACCCGGACTTCCAGCCGCAGCAGGGCGACGTGGTGATCCACGAGCACTGGGGGTCGAGCGGCTTCGCCAACACCGACCTGGACCTCCAGCTCAGGCAGCACGGCATCACCCACGTGGTGATCGTGGGCCTGATCGCCAACACCTGCATCGAGGCCACTGGGCGTTACGCCCAGGAGCTGGGCTACCACGTGACGCTGGTCAAGGACGCCACTGCGGCCTTCCAGCCCGAGATGATGCACGCCGCTCACGAACTGAACGGCCCCGCCTTCGCCCACTCCATCGTCACCACGGACGAGCTCACCACGGCGTTCACGGGAGCGCAGTCATGACACTGACCGGAGAGCTGCTGATCGGAGCGGCCGAGGTGGCCGCCACCGCGGGCACCATGAAGGCGCTCGATCCCGCCACCGGCCAGTTCGTCGAGCCGGAGTTCGCGTACGGGGGTGCGGCAGAGGTCGACCGCGCGCTCCGCCTGGCCGACGAGGCGTTCGACAGTTACAGCCATACCGGGCTGGCCGAGCGGGCCGCGTTCCTCGTTCTGATCGCGGACAAGCTCGAAGCGGTCAAGGACGAACTGGCCGAGCGTACGTCGCTGGAGACCGGGCTGCCCGCCGCCCAGTTCGAGGGCGAGATCGTGCGCTCGGCCGCGAACGTCCGCAAGTTCGCGGCCACCGTGCGCACGGGACGGTTCCTCCAGGCGACCGTCGATCCCGCCCAGCCGGACCGGCAGCCCGCCCCGCGCATGGACCACCGCCTGCAGAAGGTGGCCCTCGGGCCCGTGGTGATCTTCGGCGCCGGCAACTTCCCGGTCTCCTACTCGGTGGCGGGCGGTGACACCGCTTCGGCCCTGGCCGCCGGGTGTCCCGTCGTCCTCAAGGCGCACAACGCCCACCCGGGTGCCTCCGAGATCCAGGGACGCGTGATCCGGGAGGCGGTGGCCGAATCGGGTCTGCACGAGGGCGTCTTCTCGCTGATCCGGGGCGCGGGCAACGAGATCGGTGAAGCGCTGGTGGACCACCCCCTGGTCCGGGCGGTCACCTTCACCGGGTCCGAGGGCGGTGGCATGGCCCTGTTCCGCCGGGCCCAGCAGCGTCCCGACCCCATCCCGGTGTTCACCGAGATGACCAGCGTCAACCCGGTCTTCGTGCTGCCCGCCGCGCTGGCGGCCCGCGGCGCGGAGATCGGCGCCGGACTCGCCCAGCGCGCGCAGTACAACGTCGGACAGGCCTGCCTGAAGCCGGCCATCCTCCTGGCCGTAGACGGTCCCGGCTTCGACGAACTGCGGGACGCGGCACGCGCCGAGGTGGCGAAGACCGCCGCACGGACCATGCTCACACCCGGCATCCACGACGCCTACACCGGCAACGTGCAGCGGATGCAGGACAACGGCGCCACCCAGATCGGCGCCGGACCGGCTCCGGTCCGCGCCGGAGAGGGCCAGTCCCTGGTCTACGAGGTGACCGGCGAACAACTACTGGCCGAACCGGCCATGCGTGAAGAGGTGTTCGGCCCCTTCATCCTGCTGGTCCGCCTGACCGGACCGGACCAACTCCGCGAAGCCGCCCGCGCCTTCCGGGGCCAGCTGTCGGCCAGCGTCCACGCCGAACCCAGCGACCACGCCACCGCCGCAGAACTCCTGCCCGTCCTGGAGCGCCGCACCGGCCGCCTCGTGATCAACAACTTCTCCATGCCGCAGGAGGTCTCCAACGCCACCGTCCACACGGGACCGTTCCCGGCCACGTCGGACTCCCGCTTCACCTCCGTCGGAACGACCGCCATCGACCGCTTCCTGCGCCCCGTCACCTACCAGAACTTCCCCGACGAACTCCTCCCCGAGGCACTGCGCGAGGCCAACCCACTGAACGTATGGCGCCTCGTCGACGGCGAACCCACCCGCGACTGACCCACCCGCGACTGACCCACTCGGCCCGCGCCTGACAGGGGCCCCTCCGCTGGAGCGGCTCACACCGCGCGAACGCGATGTCCTCGCCCTGGTCGCGGAGGGCGAGTCGAACGGCGCGATCGTCCGCGCACTCGTGGTGTCCGAAGCGGCGGGGGCAAACACATCAGCGGCATCCTCACCAAACCGGACCTCCACCGGCGGACGACACCCACCGCAGAGTGCTGGCAGTGCCGGCCTGTCCGAGGGCCTGAGCGCCCGCTCCCAGCGGGCCCGCCAACGCCGTTGTCCACAACCGTGGGGTTGTCCACAGGGTCTGACGCGCCCCCGGCCCCCGGCGGTACGGTCGGCACAAGTTGATGTTCGTACAGGTGCGGGAGGGCGGTCGCGGTGACCGAGACGGGGGCGGAAGTGACGGCTACGACGACCGGGAACGGAGCCGGAGCCGGAGCCGGAGTAGGAGCCGGAGTAGGAGCCGGATCGGGAGTCCAAGACCGAGCCGGAGTCGAAGACCAAACCGGAGCCGGGGTCCGAGCCGGAGTCGCGGCGGCGAGTACCGTCGCCGGGGACGGGGCGCAAGCCGCCGGCACGGCGACCCGAGCGGGACGCAGGCTCCCCCGGGTGCGCGGCTTCGCCCCGTGGCCGTCGCCGGGCTCACCCAAAGCGGAGGGCAAGGCACTGCGGACGAGCATCCCACGCCGCACACACAGCGCCCTCGACCTGGACGCCGCCCGCCCCGACGCACTGAGCGCCGTCGAGGAGTCCAACCGGGGCCGCATACCCGACCTCACACCGATACGCGTGGGCAGGATGGCGGCGACGCCCTTCGCCTTCCTGCGCGGCTCGGCCGGCCTCATGGCCTACGACCTGGCACGCACCCCCACCACCAGGATCGCCGCCCAGCTCTGCGGTGACGCCCACGCGGCCAACTTCGGCCTCTACGGCGACGCCCGCGGCAGCCTCGTCATCGACCTGAACGACTTCGACGAGACGATCCACGGCCCCTGGGAATGGGACCTCAAGCGGCTCGCCGCCTCGCTGGTGCTGGCCGGCCGCGAGGCGGGCGCCGACGAGGACACCTGCCGCGCCGCGGCGCACGACACGGTGGGCGCGTACCGGCGCACCATGCGGCTGCTGGCCAAGCTGCCGGTCCTGGACGCCTGGAACGCCATCGCGGACGAGGAACTGGTCTCCCACACCGACGCCCACGACCTGCTGGGCACACTGGAGCGGGTCTCGGAGAAGGCCCGCGCCAACACCAGCGGACGGTTCGCGGCGCGGTCCACCGAAGCCGTCGACGAGGGCGGGCGCCGGTTCGTCGACGCACCACCGGTGCTGCGCCGCATACCGGACGCCGAGGCGGCGCAAGTGGCGGCGTCCCTGGAGACCTATGTGTCCACCCTCTCCGAGGACCGTCTGCCACTGCTCGCCCGGCACGCGGTGCACGACGTGGCGTTCCGGGTGGTCGGCACGGGCAGCGTGGGCACCCGCTCCTATGTCGTGCTGCTCCTGGACCACCGTGGCGAGCCGCTGGTCCTGCAGGTGAAGGAGGCCCGCCCCTCGGCGCTGGTCCCACACCTGGCCACGGCCGGCTTCGAGACGCCGCACGTCGACCACGAGGGCCGGCGGGTCGTGCTGGGACAGAAGCGCATGCAGGTGGTCAGCGACATCCTGCTGGGCTGGACGACGGTCGACGGCCGTCCCTTCCAGGTCCGTCAGTTCCGCAACCGCAAGGGGAGCGTCGACCCCGCCGCGCTCACCACCGACCAGATCGACGACTACGGCCGTATGACCGGTGCCCTGCTGGCCCGCGCCCACTCCCACAGCGCCGACCCGCGCCTGATCGCGGGCTACTGCGGCAAGAGCGAGGAACTGGACGAGGCGATAGCCGGCTTCGCGGTCGCCTACGCCGACCGCACCGAGGCGGACCACGCGGAACTGGCGACGGCGGTACGGGCAGGACGCATCCCCGCGGACAGCGGGGTGTGAGGAGGGGAGCGGGGCTTTTGGGGTGGGTGGGGGACGGGGAGGGGCGGGAGGGGGGAGGGGGTGGGGGGGTGGGGCCCCTACGAAGGGTGTGCGGTGCCGCAGGCCAGGGTGGCTGTTTCCCGGTGGTGAGCGCGGGAACGGTGCCCGGGTCCCGGGGGGCGCGGGTGTGGCCTAGGCTGGCCCGGTGACGACCCCGGAAGCTGAGCAGTCCCAGGAGCCCCGTCCCGAGGAGCGGCTGGAGCGGGCCGTGCGCGCTGCTGAGCAGGCGCTGATCGAGTTCGAGATCGCGGTGGAGACCTTCCGCATCGAGGTCGAGAACTTCTCCCGGCTGCACGAGCAGAAGCTGGGCCCGATGTACGCCCGGCTGGAGGAGTTGGAGGCCCGGATCGCCGAGGCCAGAGCCGCCCGGTCCGGTGATCCCGAGGACCTGCGGGCCGCCGAGGAGGCCCGTGCCCGGGTCATGCCGATGCCCGGCGTAGAGGATTTGCTGCACGGCTGGATGGACGGGGACGGTCTTTTCCCGGAGGCCGCCGCGATGCTCACCGACCAGGCGGTCCGGCCCCCGCAACGGGTGCGCCCCAGCGAGGAGGCCCGCAGGCTCTACCGCGAGCTGGTCCGCAAGGCCCACCCGGACCTCGCGCAGGAGAAGGACGAGCGGGAACGGCGTGAGGAGTTCATCACCCGCGTCAACACCGCCTACGCCCGCGGCGACGAGGTTCTGCTGCGTGAGCTGGCCGAGGAGTGGGCCGCGGGCCCGGCGCCCGCCGAGTCGGTCCCGAGCCGCAGCGAGGAGCTGTACGCCCGGCTGGAGTGGCTGGCCCAGCGGAAGGAACTGCTCACCATGGTCGCCCGCGAACTGGAGGACGGTGCGATCGCGTCCATGCTCCGTCTGGCCCCCGACAGCCCCGACGCCCTGCTGGACGAGATCGCCGAGCAGCTTCGCGGCGATGTGGCCCGGCGTGAGGCGGAGCTGGCGGAACTCCTGGCGCAGGGATAATCCGCCCGGGTCCTGTCCCCGCCCGCTCCCCGTCCCCGACGGGCTTCGCCTTTCCGGCCGTCTTTGCCTTCCTGGCCGCCCTCGTCTTCCCGGAGCCCTTCGCCTCCCCGGCCGCCTCCGTCTTCCCGGTGGGCTTCGTACTCCCGACGGCCTTCGGAAATCCCCTACGTCCTTCGGGTCCCCGATGCCCTTCGGGTAGCGTCGGCGGCATGAGTTTCGGAGCTGGTGTGCCCACGGTCGAGGTCGCGGACCTCAAGAGCGACGACTTCCTGCTGGACGTCCGCGAGGACGACGAGTGGCAGGCGGGCCACGCCGAGGGAGCACTGCACATTCCCATCAGCGACTTCGTGGCCCGGTACGGGGAGCTGACCGAGGCCGCCCCGCAGGACGGCCGGGTCCATGTGATCTGCCGTTCCGGAGGCCGCTCGGCCCAGGTGACCATGTACCTGGTCCAGCAGGGCATCGACGCCGTGAACGTCGACGGCGGCATGCAGGTCTGGGCGGCCGCCGGCCGCCCGGTCGTCACCGACGGGGGTCTGCCCGGTCACGTGCTGTAGACGGCGTGGGCGGCGGGGCGGCGCCGTCAGCCCAGTGGGTGCGCCGCCAGCAGGTCGCCCAGCGCCTCTTCGTGGGCTGCCGCCGGGCCGAGTGAGAGCTCAAGGTGCTTGGCCCAGGCGTGGTAACGGTGCAGAGAGTAGTCGGTGTCGGCGCCGAACCCGCCGTGCAGGTGCTGTGCCGTCTGCACCACCCGCCGGACGCCTTCCGACGCCCAGATCTTCGCCACGGCGATGTCCCCGGTGACGGGCAGCGCACCCGGCGCCCCGGAACTGATCCGCCAGGCGGCCTGCCACAGCGTGGCCTCCATGGCACGCAGGTCGATGAAGCGGTCGGCGGCCTGGACGGCGACGGCCTGGAAGGTCGCGATGGGGTGCCCGAACTGCTCCCGTTTGCTCGCGTACCCGCTGGTCATCTCAAGGACCCGCTCGCCCAGCCCGAGCGCGAGCGCACACGTCCCGATGGTCAGCAGCCCGCGCAGCCACTCCCATGCCCCGTCGGTGTCGATGACATGACGGGCCGCGAGACGCGCCGATTCCAGGCGCAGTTCGCCCAGCCGCTCTCCGTTGGTGGAGAACTGCTCGGCGAGGGCGACGCCGGCGTGGCCGCGGGGGACCAGCGCGAGGACGGTCCGGCCGGCCTCGGAGCGTGCGGGGACGAGAATGAGATCGGCGCCGTACGCCCATGGCACCGCCGTCTGTACCCCGTCCAGCACCCATGCGTCGCCGTCCGACCGTGCGGTGACGGCCAGTTCGGCCGGGTCGTGGCCGCTGCGCCCGTTCGCGGCAACCGTGAACACGAGGGCGCCGCTTCCGGCCCGCGGCAGCAGTTCGGCCGCCAACTCCTTTCCGCCGTAGGTCTGTACGGCCGCGGCAGCGGCGCTGCTCTCCAGCAGGGGTACCCGGGCGAGTACTTTCGCGGATTCCCGCAGCACCGCACAGAGCGCGATGGCGTCCAGACCTGCTCCGCCGTGCTCCGCGTCGAGCAGCAGGCTCAGCAGATCCGCCTCGGCCAGCCGGGTCCACAGCGGCCGGTCGAAGTCCGCGGCGACGGCGCCCGTGGTGAGTGCGGGGCTCGGCACCGCGTCCGGCGCCACCCCGGCGAACACTCCCGCGGCCGCCTCGGCCGCCGCCAGTTGCTCCTCGGTGAAGGTGAAGTCCACGGTCCTGTCCTCCCGGCGGCTCCGCTTATCTGACGGTCCGTCAAGATAGAACAGGTTCTAGAAGAATGGAACGGCCCGTCGGCCCGTCGATCCCCGTCGGTCCGTCAGTCCGATCAGTCCGATGAGTCCTGTCAGTCCGGCGGGCGAAGCTCCTCCGGGCAGCGGCCGAGGCTACCGGCCTGGGCCACCCGTGGGCGTTACCGGCTTGGGTCACCGGTCGGCGCCACCGGTCCGGGTCACCGACCGGTGTCGGTCTCGGCATCGGCGGCCGACTCGGCGGGCCGCGGGGCCGTGGGGCCGAGGGCCGCAGTGCCGGACGACGGTCGGCGGGCGGCGGTGGGGACCGTGGCGTATCAGCGGTCGAAGTCCAGTTCCACCTCCTCCGTCACGGGATGCGACTGGCAGGCCAGTACGTATCCGGCCGTTGTCTCTTCCGACTCCAGGGCAAAGTTGCGGTCCATGCGGACCTCGCCCGAGACGAGGAAGGCCCGGCAGGTCCCGCACACGCCGCCCTTGCAGGCGTAGGGCGCGTCGGGCCGGTTACGCAGCACCGTCTCCAGCAGCGACTCCCCGTCCCGGACCGGCCAGGTTCCGCCGCGTCCGTCGAGCCGGGCGGTCACGGTGCTGTGTGCGGGCGCCGGGACGCTCACTTTTGGCGTCGGACTCGCGTCCAGGTGGAAGATCTCCTCGTGGATCCGCGCCCGGTCCACTCCGAGGTCCCGCAGTGCCCGCTCCGCACCTTGTACCAGCCCGTACGGACCGCACAGGAACCATCCCGCCACCGCGTCCACGGGCAGCAGCGCGGGCAGCAGCTCTGCCAGCCGTTCCCGGTCCAGCCGCCCGGAGGGCAGGCCCGCCTGCTGCTGCTCCCGTGAGAGCGCCGTCACCAGATGCATCCGCTGCGGATAGCGGTCCTTGAGGTCGGCGACCTCCTCCAGGAACATCGTCGAGGCGGCCGTACGGTCGCTGCGTATCAGGCAGAACCGGGCATTCGGTTCGCGTGCCAGCAGTGTCGAGGCGATCGACAGCACCGGGGTGATGCCGCTGCCGCCGACGACTGCTGCGTAGAGCCCCGGGGCCGGTTCCAGAGTGAAGCGTCCGGCCGGGGTCATCACCTCCAGTTCGTCGCCGACGTTGATCTCTTTCATCGCGTACGTCGAGAAGGCGCCGCCCTCCACCAGTCGCACCCCGACCCGCAGGGTGGACGGGCCTTCGTCGCCGGGTGCGGGGGCGGGGGAGCAGATCGAGTAGGTCCGCCGGATGTCCAGTCCGTCGGCCCGGCGGCGCAGGGCGAGATGCTGGCCTGGGGCGTGCCGGTACTCCTCGCGCAGCCCTGGCGGTACGGCGAGGGTGAGGGCCACGGAGTCGTCGGTGAGCCGGTCGACCGCGGCCACCTGGAGCGAGTGGAAGCGGGCCATCACAACTCCTTGAAGTGGTCGAACGGTTCACGGCAGGCCAGGCAGCGGCGCAGCGCCTTGCAGGCGGTGGAGGAGAACCGGCTCAGCAACTCGGTGTCGGCCGATCCGCAGTGCGGGCAGCGGATGGAGGCCGATGGCGCGTCGGCTGTATGGGATGTGTTGGATTTATCGGGCGTGTCGAATGCGTCGGACGTGGTGGTTGAGTTCGCGTCCCCTGGTGTCCCTGGTGTCCCTGGTGTTTCTCGTGCCTCTGACGTGCGGGTGTGTGTCCGGGGCGGGGCGAGGGTGAGCGGTACCGGACCGGATCCGTGCCGGACACGCGGAGGAGCGATACCGGACTCGTGTAGTTTGCGTCGGCCCTCGTCCGTGATGTCGTCGGTCGACCAGGCGGGCGTGAGTACCGTGCGCACGGTGACCTGGCGCATGCCGTGGTCGAGCAGTATCCGTTCGATGTCGACGGACATGGCCTCTATCGCGGGGCAGCCGGTGTAGGTGGGGGTCAGCTCCACCTCGACGGCGTCCGTGTCCCGCAGGTGCACGGCGCGGACCACGCCCAGCTCGCGGAGGGTGAGCACGGGCAGTTCGGGATCGGGCACCGAACCCGCGAGGTCGAGGAGTTCCGCTTCCAGCGGTGTTGCCGGCGTCGTCACCATGACGCCCCCGGGTGGCTGCGGTGCAGGTGCTGCATCTCGGCGAGCATCCGTCCGAACGGTTCGGTGTGCAGGCCCTGCCGGCCCGCGCCCGCCGACCAGGCGCCGGTGCGTGGGCCCTCGGGTACCGTCAGGGTGGCCCGGTGCAGGACGTCCCGGACGGACTCCAGCCAGGCGGCCTCCATGGCGGCCCCGTCGGTGTCCAGGCCGTCCACCGGCTGGAACATCTCCCCGGTGAATCGCCACAAGGCAGCGGATGCGCGCGTCATCCGCTCATGGCTGACCTCGGTGCCGTCGCCGAGCCGCACGGTCCACTGCTCGGCGTGGTCGCGGTGGTAGGCGACCTCCTTGACGGCCTTGGCGGCGAGAGGCGCGAACGGACCGTCGCCGGCGGCCAGTTCGGTGTACAGCAGGTGCTGGTAGGTGGAGAAGTACAGCTGGCGGACGATGGTGTGGGCGAAGTCGCCGTTGGGCTGTTCGACCAACTGGACGTTGCGGAAGGCGCGCTCCTCGCGCAGGTAGGCGAGTTCGTCCTCGTCGCCCACCATCGACAGCAGCACCCGGGCCTGGCCGAGCAGGTCGAGCGCGATGTTGGCGAGTGCGACCTCCTCCTCCAGTACGGGTGCGTGGCCTGCCCACTCCCCCAGGCGGTGCGAGAGCACCAGGGCGTCGTCGCCGAGTGCCAGCGCGGCGGTCGCGGGCGTGCGCGTGGTGGGGGTGGGCCCGGGTGCCGTGGTCGCGGTGGGCTCGGGTGCGGTGGGGGTGGGCTCGGTGGTGGTCACAGGTGCTTCACCCCCTCCGGGATCTCGTAGAAGGTGGGGTGCCGGTAGGGCTTGTCGGCGGCGGGTTCGAAGAAGGGGTCCTTCTCGTCGGGCGAGGACGCGGTGACCGCGGCTGCCGGGACGACCCAGATCGAGACTCCCTCGCCGCGCCGGGTGTACAGGTCGCGGGCATTGCGCAGGGCCAGTTCCGCGTCCGGGGCGTGCAGGCTGCCGGCGTGGGTGTGGGAGAGCCCGCGGCGGGAGCGCACGAAGACCTCCCACAGGGGCCAGTCGGTGTTCGTCATGCCTGCGCTCCTCCGCTCCGGCCGGATCCGGCCGTGCCGCTGTGCTTCGCCGCATGGGCTGCGGCCGCGTCCCGTACCCACGAGCCTTCGTCATGCGCCTGGCGGCGCTGGGTGATCCGTTGTTCGTTGCACGGGCCGTTGCCCTTGAGGACCTCCCAGAACTCCGTCCAGTCGATCGCGCCGAAGTCGTGGTGCCCCTGTTCCTCGTTCCACCGGAGGTCCGGGTCGGGGAGGGTGAGGCCGAGGGATTCGGCCTGCGGGACGCAGATGTCGACGAAGCGCTGCCGAAGATCGTCGTTGGAGTGGCGCTTGATCTTCCAGGCCATCGACTGCGCCGAGTGCTGGGACGCGTCGTCGGGCGGCCCGAACATCATCAGGGACGGCCACCACCAGCGGTCCACCGCGTCCTGGGCCATCGCATGCTGTTCCGGGGTGCCGTGGCTGAGGGCCATCAGCAGTTCGTATCCCTGGCGCTGGTGGAAGGACTCCTCCTTGCAGATGCGGACCATCGCGCGGGCGTAGGGGCCGTAGGAGCAGCGGCACAGAGGCACCTGGTTGGTGATCGCCGCGCCGTCCACCAGCCAGCCGATCGCGCCGACGTCCGCCCAGGTCAGCGTGGGGTAGTTGAAGATCGAGGAGTACTTCTGACGGCCGGTGTGCAGCTTGTCGAGGAGCTCGTCGCGGCTGGTGCCGAGGGTTTCGGCGGCGCTGTACAGGTACAGGCCGTGGCCTGCCTCGTCCTGGACCTTGGCCATCAGGATGGCCTTGCGGCGCAGGGAAGGGGCGCGGGTGATCCAGTTGGCCTCGGGCTGCATGCCGATGATCTCGGAGTGGGCGTGCTGGGCGATCTGCCGGACCAGCGTCGCGCGATAGGCGTCGGGCATCCAGTCGCGGGGCTCGATGCGCTCGTCCGCGGCCACTGTGGCGTCGAAGGCACGCTCGTACGCCGTCGTGTCGGCGGCGCCCTCGGCGTCGTACGCCTCGGCGTGGGCGGTGCGCTGGGCGGCTGCTGTGGCCATGCGGTCCCCCTGACCTCGGGCTCTTCCGGAAATTTAGAACCGACCGATCGTTCGGTCCGTGCGATTCCATGGTGGGCGAGCCGCTGTGAGGTGTCAACCGCTGTGGACAACTCCGCAGCCGGCCGACCCGGCGGCCGACGACCTGCGGACCGGAGGGGCCACGCCCGCGAAACCGTGCCTCGGGGCTGCGCCGGACGGGTGGGGCTGAGTACCGTTTCGAGCGAGCGCCGAGCAAGTAGGGTTCGCCGGGCGGCGCGGTGACCCGCGGCGACGGCCGGACGACGAAGCGGGATGGGGAACGGGGCGGAATGGACGCGTACGACAAGGACTCGCACGCCCATCAGGGGCTGGACGGGTCGGGTGAGGCGCGTCCGGTGGAAGGGCCGGGTGGTCCCGGCCCCGCGCCGTACAGGCCCGAAGCCGAAGCCGAAGCCGAGACCGGGACCGGGAGCCTCAGGGCCGACTCCGAGGCCGGAGACTTCGGGACCGGAGCCGGGGCCGGAGTCCGGGTCGGCGGTGCAGTGGGCAACGACGGAGGTGCGGTCGTGGTACGGCCGCGGTCCGGGTGGGACGGGCCGCCGGGCGGCAGACAGCCAGACGGTTCCTCCCCGGGAGACGAGGGCGCATTCTCCGTCGGTACTGGCTCCTTCGGTGTCGGCCCCGTCAGTGTGGCCTCGGTCTCCGTGGGAGCTGGTTCCGCGGCCCCGGCCGTCCCGGGTACCGGACTCACCGCGTTGTCCCCGCGGTACCAGATCGGTGCCGCCCTGGCTCTCGCGATCGTCACCCTCGCCGCATGCGTGCACCTCGGCATGGTGTTCCTGAGCGTCGCGCCCGCCAACACCGTGTCGAAGCAGCACGGCGAGGCGATACAGGAGTGGGTCCTTCCGGAGTTCGAGCAGAACTGGAAGCTGTTCGCGCCGAACCCGTTGCAGCAGAACATCGCCGTCCAGGTCCGCGCGGAGACCCGCACGGCAAACGGCGACACCGCGACGACCGGCTGGTACGACCTGTCCGCCCAGGACGGCCGCGCCATCGACGGCAACCTGCTGCCCAGCCACACCCAGCAGAACGAACTCCGCAGGGCCTGGGACTTCTTCGTCTCCACGCACGACGGCGACAACCGTCCCGTAGGACTGCGTGGCGCGCTCTCCGAGCAGTACGTACGGCGGATAGTCGTGCTGCGCCTGGACCGGCAGGACGCGGCCGGCCGTGCGGGATCCATAGAGAGGATCCAGGTCCGCTCGCGCACCACCAGCGTGCCCCCGCCCAAGTGGAGCGATGAGCAGTTCTCCGACAAGCCCGTCTACCGCGTACTGCCCTGGTGGACGGTCCCGGCTGCCGAGGCCGCGGGGGGTGTGCGGTGAACCGTCTCGTACCGTCGATCTCGCGCGCCATCGCCCAGGTCACCGGATCCCCGCTCGGCCCCTACCAGTCCGCCGTCATCCGTATCGGCTTCTCGGCGACCTGGCTGCTGTTCCTGCTGCGTGAGTTCCCGCACCGCCAGGAACTGTACGGCCCCGACGCCCCCTGGAACTGGGCTCTCGGCAAGCAGCTGACCGCCGACAACGGCGCTTTCTCGGCACTGCTGTGGTCCAACGGGCAGCTCTGGTTCGAGGTCTGCTACCTGCTCGCCGTCGTCTCCAGCGTTCTCCTGCTCCTCGGCTGGCGCTCGCGCACGTCGTCGGTGCTGTTCATGGTCGGTGTGCTCTCGCTGCAGAACCGCAGCGTCTTCGTCGGCGACGGCGGCGACAACGTGCTGCACCTGATGGCCATCTACCTGGTGTTCACGCGTTGCGCTCAGGTGTGGTCCCTCGACGCGCGGCGGGCGGCGCGCGAAAGCGCGGCACGCGCGCGTGGGGAGCGGGTGACCGACCGGCTGGGACCTGCCCTGTGGGTCGGTTTCGGCCTGGTACTGGCCGCCGTGACGCTGGGCGGCCGGTTCGACAACGGCTGGCTGGTGCCCGCGCTGCTGTGGACCGTGTGGGCGGTGCTGGGGCTGTGGTGGCTGGTGGGACGGTTCGGGCCGACGTCCGAGCCCCGGACCCTGCTGGACGTGATCGCCAACATCCTGCACAACGGCGCCCTGCTCGTGATCATGGTCGAGGCATGCCTGATCTATGCCACGGCCGGCTGGTACAAGATCCAGGGTTCCCGCTGGCAGGACGGCAGTGCGGTCTACTACCCGCTGCAGCTCGACTACTTCTCGCCCTGGCCGGCCCTCGCCAGCCTGCTGTCGGCCAGCGGCATCATGGTCATGCTGGTGACGTACGGGACGGTCATGGTGCAGGTCGCCTTCCCGTTCACGCTGTTCAACCGGCGGGTCAAGAACGTCCTCCTGGTCGCGATGATGATCGAGCACCTGGCGATCGCCGTCGTCCTGGGGCTGCCGTTCTTCTCGCTGGCGATGATCGCCGCGGACTCGGTCTTCCTGCCGACGCCGTTCCTGCGCCGGGTCGGCGGCTGGGTGGCACGCGCACCCTTCCTCCACCCCCGCGGCACCGGCCGCACCGAACCGAACCCCGAACCGGAATCCGTGCCGGTATCGATGGCGATATCGGAGTCGGAGCCGGAGTCCGATACGCAGTCGGCGCCGGACCCAGAACCGGAACCGAGTCCGGAGTCTCCCTCGGACCAGGAACCGCAGCCGCAGCCGCAGCCGCAGTCTCAGCGGTAGCCGCCGTCGCCGTCACCATCGCCGTAGGAGCGGGCCGCCGGGCACGCTGAAGGTCGCCGGGCCCGAGCCGCTCGCAGGCCACCGTGCCACGCACGCCACCCCGGCCACCCCGCCACGCAGGCCACCGCGCGTCGGCGGCCACCCCGCCGCGCAGACCGCCGATCGTCGTGGCCCGCGGCGGCCCGCGCCCCCGAAGGCGCCGCGCTCCTACGCGTAGGCTTCCCGGCATGACCGACCCCGTGACCCTGTGGCGCGAGCGCGCGGGCGGTGCCGTGCTGCTCGACGGCTTCCACGCCCTCAAACACGCCCTGCGTTTCGGGGCCGAGGTTCCGGTGGCCGTCACCACGGACCGGCGGGCGGCGCTGGCGCTGGCCGAGGAGCTGGCTGCGGATGTGCGGGAGGTGCTGGACGCCCTGCTCACCGAGGTGCCGGAGCGGACGTACGCGTCCCTGGTCCCGCGTCCACACCCGACCGCGGTCGCCGCCCTGGCCGTACGGCCGTCCCGGGAGGCCGGTCTGCGGGCGCTCGCCGACGTACCCCGTCGGGCGCCCGTGGTGGTGCTCGACAACCCGCGCAATCTCGGCAACACGGGAGCCGTGATCCGGCTCGCCGCCGGTTTCGGGGCCACCGGGGTCGTCACCACCGGCACCGTCGACCCCTGGCATCCCACCGTCGTGCGCGCCGGTGCGGGCCTGCACTTCGCGACCGTGGTCGAGCGGCTGGCCGTCGAGGAACTGCCGCCGGGACCGTTGTTCGCCCTCGATCCCGAGGGGGAGGACATCCGGGGTACGAAGCTGCCGGACGATGCCGTGCTGGCCTTCGGGTCGGAGCGCAGTGGGCTGTCCGCCGAACTGCGGGCGCGTGCCGACCGGTTGCTGGCTCTGCCGATGCGCCCCCAGGTCTCCAGTTACAACCTCGCCACCAGCGTGGCGATGACGCTGTACCACTGGAGCGCCGCCGGGGGCACCTCGTCGTCCGCCTGAGCGCGCACCGCTGGACGGGCCGTGACACCGATGCACCGATGGACCCCTGCGCTCCAGGGCCCGCGCGCTCCAGGGCCCGCGCCCGTCGGTCCCGGGAGCGCAGGGCCCCGTCCAGCCCGACGGATCTCGGTCCCCGACGGGTCCTGGGTCCCCGACGGGCCCCGGGCCCCCGACCGGCATCGGCCCCCCAACCGTTCTCAGACCTCCCGGCGCACCTCCACCACCCGGAAGCGGTCCGCCACGAACGCGCCGTCGCACAGTGCCGCGTTGGCCGCCGGGTTGCCGCCGGAGCCGTGGAAGTCGGAGAAGGCGGCGGTCTGGTTGACGTACACCCCGCCGGTGAGGTTGAAGGACAGCTGGGCGGCCTCCTCCAGGCAGACTTCCTGGACGGCCTCCTCGACCGCCGGGTCGGTCGTGTACGCGCCGACGGTCATCGCGCCCTTGTCGCGGATGGTGCGCCGCAGCAGCTCGACCGCGTCGGCCGCCGAGTCGACGGCGACGGCGAAGGAGACGGGCCCGAAGCACTCGCTCATGTAGGCGGCCTCGTCGTCCGGCTTGGCGCCGTCCAGCTTGACGATCACGGGGGTGCGGACGATCGCCTGCGGGAAGTCCGGGTTGTCGATCTCGCGGGAGGCGAGGGCGACCTCGCCGAGTCCGGCGGCGGCCTCCAGGCGGGCCTTGACGTCGGGGTTGACGATGGCGCCGAGCAGGGCGTTCGCGCGGGCGTCGTCGCCGAGCAGGCCGTCGACCGCGCGGGCGAGGTCGGCGACCACCTCGTCGAAGGTCTTGGGGCCTTCGTCGGTGCGGATGCCGTTCCGGGGGATGAGCAGGTTCTGCGGGGTGGTGCACATCTGGCCGCTGTACAGGGACAGCGAGAAGGCCAGGTTGGACAGCATGCCCTGGTAGGTGCCGGTCGACTCCACGACAACCGTGTTGACGCCCGCCTTCTCCGTGTAGACCTGGGCCTGCCGGGCGTTGGTCTCCAGCCAGTCGCCGAAGGAGGTGGAGCCCGTGTAGTCGATGATCCTGATCTCCGGGCGGGTGGCCAGGGTCTTCGCGATGCCCTCGCCGGGGCGCTCGGCGGCCAGTGCCACCAGGTTCGGGTCGAAGCCCGCCTCGGCCAGCACCTCGCGGGCGACCTGCACGGTGAGCGCGAGCGGCAGCACCGCGCGCGGGTGCGGTTTCACCAGGACCGCGTTGCCGGTGGCGAGGGAGGCGAACAGGCCCGGGTAGCCGTTCCAGGTGGGGAAGGTGTTGCAGCCCACGACCAGCGCGATGCCGCGCGGGACCGGGGTGAACTGCTTGGTCAGCTTCAGCGGGTCGCGCTTGCCCTGGGGCTTGGACCACTCGGCCGTGCCGGGTGTGCGGACCTGTTCCGCGTACGCGTACGCCACCGCCTCCAGGCCGCGGTCCTGGGCGTGCGGGCCGCCCGCCTGGAACGCCATCATGAACGCCTGCCCGCTGGTGTGCATCACCGCGTGCGCGAACTCGTGCGTCCGGGCGCTGATGCGCGCGAGGATCTCCAGGCAGACCACCGCGCGGGTCTCGGGGCCCGCGTCCCGCCACGCGCGCTGACCGGCCTTCATCGCGGGCAGCAGCGTGTCGAGGTCCGGGTGCGGGTAGGTCACGCCCAGCTCGATGCCGTACGGCGAGACCTCGCCGCCGACCCAGTCGTCGGTGCCGGGCTGGCCGAGGTCGAGACGGGTGCCGCGGACGGCGTCGAAGGCGGCCTTGCCCGCGGCCGCGTCCAGGCTGCCGTGCTCGCCGTACGCCTTGGGGTGCTCGGGGTGCGGGGACCAGTACGCGCGCGTGCGGATGGCCTCCAGCGCCTGGTCGAGGGTGGGCCGGTGCTTGGCGGTCAGTGCGTGCTCGGTCGGTTGGGCGGCCATGCGGGACCAACTCCTCGTTTCAAGAGCCCGTCGTCGAGCTCATGACCTGTGCGCAAACATGGGCAGGGACGCTCCGTCAGGGTTAGAGTAACCGAACGATCGGTCGGGACAAGGGGGTCCGCGGCATCTGTGGAAAACGTCGTGCGGGAGGATCGCGCACATGACAGGACTTGACCTCAGCAGCCCCGTGGCCGTCGTCGGCACCGGCACCATGGGCCAGGGAATCGCCCAGGTCGCCCTGGTCGCGGGCCACCTCGTACGGCTGTACGACGCGGTCCCCGGGCGAGCCGCGGAAGCGGTCGCCGCGATCGGCGCCCGCCTCGACCGGCTCGTCGAGAAGGACCGGCTCACCGGGGTCGAGCGGGACGCGGCCCGGGCCCGGCTGCTGCCCGCCGGGAGCCTGGCCGAACTCGCCGACTGCGAGCTGGTCGTGGAGGCCGTGCTGGAGCGGCTGGACGTCAAGCAGGACCTGCTGCGCGAGCTGGAGGGCGTCGTCTCCGAGGACTGCCTGCTCGCCACCAACACCTCGTCCCTGTCGGTGACGGCCATCGGCGGCGCCCTGCGCAGCCCCGGACGCCTGGTGGGCCTGCACTTCTTCAACCCGGCCCCGCTGCTGCCGCTGGTCGAGGTCGTCTCCGGGTTCGCCACCGACGTCTCCTCGGCCACGCGCGCGTACGAGATGGCACGCGCCTGGGGCAAGACACCGGTGGCCTGCGCGGACACCCCGGGCTTCATCGTCAACCGGATAGCCAGGCCCTTCTACGCCGAGGCGTTCGCGCTCCACGAGTCGCAGGCCGCCGACCCCGCCACCGTGGACGCCGTCCTGCGCGAGTGCGGCGGCTTCCGGATGGGCGCCTTCGAGCTGACCGACCTCATCGGCCAGGACGTCAACGAGTCCGTCACGCACTCCGTATGGCAGTCGTTCTTCCAGGACGTGCGTTTCACGCCCTCGCTCGCGCAGCGCCGGCTCGTCGAGGCCGGACGGCTCGGCCGCAAGTCGGGGCACGGCTGGTACGACTACGGCGCGGACGCCGAGCGCTCCGAGCCGCACACCGCCGAGCCGCAGCAGGCGCCCGCCTACGTCGTCGCCGAGGGCGACCTGGGCCCGGCGGCCGACCTGCTCGGACTGATCCGCGAGGCAGGCATCCATGTCCGCCGGGTGGACGAGGACCGCGGCAGCCGCCTGACGCTGCCCGGCGGCGGCCAGCTGGCCCTCGCCGACGGGCAGACCTCGGTGGAGTTCCGCGACGTCGTCTACTTCGACCTCGCGCTGGACTACCGCAGCGCCACCCGCATCGCGCTGTCCGCCTCCCAGGACACCTCCCCGCAGACCGTCGCCGAGGCCACCGGCCTCTTCCAGGCGCTCGGCAAGGACGTCAGCGTCATCGGCGACATGCCCGGCATGATCGTCGCCCGTACGGTGGCGCGGATCATCGACCTCGCGCACGACGCCGTGGCCAAGGGCGTCGCCACCGAGGAGGACATCGACACCGCGATGCGCCTCGGCGTCAACTACCCCCTCGGCCCCTTCGAATGGAGCCGCCGGCTCGGCCGCAGCTGGGCCTACGACTTCCTGGGCGACCTGCACCGGCGCGACCCTTGCGGCCGCTACGCGCCGTCCCTCGCGCTCTACCGCCACGCGTACGCCGACGAACGGGTGGAGGGCAGCGCCTCATGACCACCGCCAGGCGTGACACGTACACCCCCGAGACCCTGCTCTCCGTGGCTGTCCAGGTGTTCAACGAGCGCGGCTACGACGGCACGTCGATGGAGCACCTGTCCAAGGCGGCCGGCATCTCCAAGTCGTCGATCTACCACCATGTCGCGGGCAAGGAGGAACTGCTGCGGCGTGCCGTCAGCAGGGCGCTCGACGGCCTCTTCGGGATCCTCGACGAGGAGCACGCGCGCGTGGGGCGGCCCGTTCAGCGCCTGGAGCACGTCGTACGGCGGATGGTCGAGGTCCTCATGGCCGAGCTGCCCTACGTGACGCTGCTGCTGCGCGTGCGCGGCAACACCGCCACCGAGCGCTGGGCCCTGGAGCGGCGCCGCGACTTCGACCACCGGGTGGCCATGCTGCTGAAGGCGGCCGCCGCCGACGGTGACGTGCGCGAGGACGTGGACGTGCGGCTGGCGACCCGGCTGGCCTTCGGGATGATCAACTCGATTGTGGAGTGGTACCGGCCCGACGGGCGCGGCGTCACCGAGCGGGAGGTCGCCGATGCGGTGGTGCGCCTGGTCTTCTCCGGGCTGCGCAGCGGCTGACGTCAGCCGCTCGGCTCCAGGTCCTCTTCCTCGAACACCAGCAGTGTGCGGGTGCTCAGTACCTCCGGGATCGCCTGGAGCCGGGTGAGCACCAGCTCGCGCAGCGCCCGGTTGTCCGGCGTGTGCACCAGGAGCAGCACGTCGAAATCGCCGCCCACCAGCGCGATGTGGGAGGCGCCGGGCAGCTCGCGCAATTGCTCGCGGACCGAGCGCCAGGAGTTCTGCACGATCGTCAGCGTGATGTATGCCGATGTGCCCTGACCTGCCCGTTCGTGGTCGACGCGGGCGCCGAAGCTCCGGATGACACCGTCCTCGACGAGCCGGTTGATCCGGGCGTAGGCGTTGGCGCGCGAGACGTGGACGCGTTCGGCGACGGACCGTATCGACGCCCGGCCGTCCGACTGGAGGATCCGCAGGATGTCCTGGTCGATGGCGTCCAGCGGGCGCGGGGGCGGCAGCGCGGCATCGGCCTCGGGGCCCTCGGCCATTTGTTCAGGTGCCATGTCCTCCTGCCTCCCTGGCATGGACGTACTGCGTTCATTGCAAGTTGTGGAGAACCGTTTGTCCACAGCCTGACGGTGCCTGTAGCCAAAATGTGTCGGCGACCGAAGAATCGGTGGGTGAGGCGGGTCACGACGACACGCCTCCCGTAGCCACTCCCATGAGGAGGTGTGCCGTCATGACGGTCATGGAGCAGCGGGGCGCGTACCGGCCCTCGCCGCCGCCCGCCTGGCAGCCCCGTCTGGACCCCGCACCGCTGCTGCCCGACGCCGAGCCCCGCCGGGTCCTCGGTACCGAGGCGGCCGCCCAGACCGATCCCGACCTGCTCCTTCGGCTGTACGCCCAGCTGGTGCGCGGCCGCCGCTACAACGCCCAGGCCACCGCCCTCACCAAGCAGGGCCGGCTCGCCGTCTACCCCTCCAGCACCGGCCAGGAGGCCTGCGAGGTCGCCGCCGCGCTGGTCCTGGAGGACCGGGACTGGCTCTTTCCCAGCTACCGCGACACCCTCGCCGTCGTCGCCCGCGGCGTCGACCCGGTCGAGGCCCTTACCCTGCTGCGCGGCGACTGGCACACCGGCTACGACCCCTACGAGCACCGTGTGGCCCCGCTGAGCACCCCGCTCGCCACCCAGTTGCCGCATGCGGTCGGCCTCGCCCACGCGGCCCGCCTCAAGGGCGACGACGTGGTTGCGCTCGCCATGGTCGGCGACGGCGGCACCAGCGAGGGCGACTTCCACGAGGCGCTGAACTTCGCCGCCGTCTGGCAGGCGCCGGTCGTCTTCCTGGTGCAGAACAACGGCTTCGCGATCTCCGTCCCGCTCGCCAAGCAGACCGCCGCGCCCTCCCTGGCCCACAAGGCCGTCGGGTACGGCATGCCGGGCCGGCTGGTCGACGGCAACGACGCGGCCGCGGTGCACGAGGTCCTCGCCGACGCCGTACGGCACGCGCGCGAGGGCGGCGGTCCGACGCTCGTCGAGGCGGTCACCTACCGCATCGACGCCCACACCAACGCCGACGACGCGAGTCGCTACCGCGGCGACGCCGACGTCGAGGCCTGGCGCGACCACGACCCGGTCCTGCTGCTGGAGCGGGAGCTGACCGGCCGCGGGCTGCTCGACGAGGACGGTGTCACGGCCGCCCGCGAGGACGCCGAGGCGATGGCCGCGCGCCTGCGCGAGCGCATGAACCAGGACCCTGCGCTCGACCCCATGGACCTGTTTTCCCACGTCTACGCCACGCCCACCCCGCAACTGCGCGAGCAGCAGGCCCTGCTGCGGGCCGAACTGGACGCCGAGGCAGATGCCGGCCCGGAAGGCGGTCACCGATGACCACCGTCGCCGTCAAGCCCGCCACCATGGCGCAGGCCCTCACGCGCGCGTTGCGCGATGCGATGGCCGACGACCCCGCGGTGCACGTCCTGGGCGAGGACGTCGGCACCCTCGGCGGTGTCTTCCGGATCACCGACGGGCTCGCCCGGGAGTTCGGCGACGAGCGCTGCACGGACACCCCGCTGGCCGAGGCCGGCATCCTCGGCGCGGCCGTGGGCATGGCGATGTACGGGCTGCGTCCGGTCGTGGAGATGCAGTTCGACGCCTTCGCCTACCCGGCGTTCGAACAACTCGTCAGCCATGTGGCGCGGATGCGCAACCGCACCCGCGGGGCGATGCCCCTGCCGATCACCGTCCGGATCCCCTACGGCGGCGGCATCGGCGGCGTCGAGCACCACAGCGACTCCTCCGAGGCGTACTACATGGCGACTCCGGGGCTCCATGTCGTCACGCCCGCCACCGTCGCCGACGCCTACGGGCTGCTGCGCTCCGCCATCGCCTCCGACGACCCGGTCGTCTTCCTCGAACCCAAGCGCCTGTACTGGTCCAAGGACACCTGGAACCCGGAGCAGCCCACGGCCGTCGAACCGCTGGGCCGCGCGGTGGTGCGGCGCCCCGGGCGCAGCGCCACGCTGATCACGTACGGGCCGTCCGTGCCGGTCTGCCTGGAGGCCGCCGAGGCGGCACGGGCGGAGGGCTGGGACCTCGAAGTCGTCGACCTGCGTTCCCTGGTGCCGTTCGACGACGAGACGGCCTGCGCGTCGGTCCGGCGGACCGGCCGCGCGGTCGTGGTGCACGAGTCGGGCGGGTACGGCGGGCCGGGCGGGGAGATCGCGGCGCGGGTCACCGAACGCTGCTTCCACCATCTGGAGGCGCCGGTGCTGCGGGTGGCCGGGTTCGACATCCCCTATCCGCCGCCGATGCTGGAGCGGCACCACCTGCCCGGTGTCGACCGGATCCTGGACGCGGTGGCGCGGCTGCAGTGGGAGGCCGAGGGCTGATGGCACAGGTGCTGGAGTTCAAGCTGCCCGACCTCGGTGAGGGGCTGACCGAGGCGGAGATCGTCCGCTGGCTGGTCGAGGTCGGTGACGTGGTCGCCGTCGACCAGCCGGTCGTCGAGGTCGAGACGGCCAAGGCGATGGTCGAGGTGCCGTGCCCGTACGGCGGTGTGGTCACGGCCCGCTTCGGCGAGGAGGGTGCCGAGCTGCCCGTGGGGGCGGTGCTGCTGACGGTCGCGGTGGGGGCGGACTCCACGGACGCTCCGGGCGGCGAGCCGGAGGGTTCGGGGAACGTCCTGGTCGGCTACGGCACGGGGGCGCCTCCGGCACGGCGGCGCAGGGTGCGGCCGACGCTCGGTGGGACGGCGGCGTCCGGTGGGACGGCGGCGTCCGGTGGGACGGCGGCGCTCGGCGGGGCCGCGGCGTCCGGCACGGTCGCCGGTACCGGTGCGGTGGCCACGGCACCCGCGCGGGGGGCCGCCCGCCCCGCAGACGGCCCCGTACCCGTGATCTCCCCCCTGGTCCGCCGGCTCGCCCGGGACAACGGGGTGGATCTGCGGCAGCTGACCGGCTCCGGTCCCGACGGGCTGATCCTGCGCGCGGATGTCGAGCACGTACTCCGGGCCGCCGCGACGGGCGGCTCGTCCACCGCGGGTGCGACCACACCGGCCGCCGGAACCGCCCCCGCTCCTCTCACCCCGGTGGCGGCGGGACCAGCCCCGGCAACGGCCGCCGCGGCCACCCGCATCCCTCTCAAGGGCATGCGCGGGGCCGTCGCCGACAAGCTGTCCCGCAGCCGCCGGGAGATCCCGGACGCGACCTGCTGGGTGGACGCCGACGCGACCGAATTCCTCGGCGCGCGGGCGGCGATGAACGCGGCGGGCGGACCGAAGATCTCCGTCCTCGCGCTCCTCGCCCGGATCTGCACCGCAGCCCTGGCCCGGTTCCCCGACCTGAACTCCACTGTCGACACCGAGGCCCGGGAGATCGTCCGGCTCGACCGCGTCCACCTCGGATTCGCCGCACAGACCGAGCGCGGCCTCGTCGTGCCCGTCGTACGCGACGCGCACGCGCGGGACACCGAGGGCCTGACGGCGGAATTCGCCCGGCTGACCGAGGCCGCCCGTGCCGGCACGCTGACCCCCGCAGACCTCACCGGCGGCACCTTCACGTTGAACAACTACGGAGTGTTCGGCGTCGACGGCTCCACACCGATCATCAACCACCCCGAGGCGGCCATGCTGGGCGTCGGCCGCATCGCCGCCAAACCCTGGGTGCACGAGGGCGAGCTGGCCGTGCGGCAGGTCGTGCAGCTCTCGCTCACCTTCGACCACCGGGTCTGCGACGGCGGCACCGCGGGCGGCTTCCTGCGGTATGTCGCGGACTGCGTGGAACAGCCGGCGGTGCTGCTGCGGACGCTGTGACCGCGCGGTGATCAGGCGGCCGGGCGGCCGACCCGAGCGCTCCGTCTTGGCGCTGCCCGCGGATCACGTCCGCCCGGATCGTTTCCCTGTGATCAGCGCGGCACGCATACTCGGGGTGTGACCGACAACGTTCCCGCCGCCGGGACGGCGGAGCCGTACGACGCCGTCGTCCTGGCGGGCGGTGCTGCCCGGCGGCTCGGCGGGGTCGACAAACCCGGCCTCCGGGTCGGCGGGCGGTCCCTGCTCGACCGTGTGCTGGCCGCCTGCGCCACCGCCCGCAGGACCGTCGTCGTGGCCGGCCCCCGCCCCACCGCGCGCCCCGTGCGCTGGGTGCGCGAGGAACCTCCGGGTGCCGGTCCGGTCGCCGCACTCGACGCCGGGCTGCGGCACACCGCAGCGGAGTACGCGGTCGTACTCTCCGCCGACCTGCCGTTCCTCGCAGCGGCCACGGTGGACGGGCTGCTGACGGCCCTCGTGTCCTCCGGTGCCGAGGGGGCGCTGGTCACCGACGCGGACGGCCGCGAGCAGCCGCTCGTGGCCGCGTACCGCACGAGCGCGCTGCGCCGCGGACTCGCGGCGCTCGCCGACGCGCACGGCAGCCTCACCGGACTGCCGCTGCGCAGGCTCACCGGCGCGCTCGACCTCACCCGCGTCCCGGACCCGCTCGCGTCCTTCGACTGCGACACCTGGGACGACATCGCCGCCGCAAGGGCACGGATCAGGGAGCATGAACACGTGTTGGATGAATGGATCTCCGCAGTCAAGGACGAGCTGGGCATCGACCTGGACGTCGACACCGGCGTGCTGCTCGACCTGGCCCGTGACGCCGCCCACGGGGTCGCCCGCCCCGCCGCACCGCTGACCACCTTCCTCGTCGGCTACGCCGCCGCCCAGGGCAAGGGCGGCCCCGAGGCCGTCGCCGACGCCGCCCGCAAGGCCGCCGCGCTGGCGCTGCGCTGGGAAGAAGAGGCCGAGCAGGCGCAGGCCGCGCGGGCAGCCGAACCGGCGGAACGCAACGACACCGCGCAGGCCGGGGCACCGCGCCCCACCGACCAGCCCGACCCGGGCTCGCACGCCGGATGACCGCCCGCGGCATCCGGGCCGACGGGCCCGCCGAGGACACCGACGACCTCGACGTCGAGGAGGCGCTCGCCCTCGTGAGGGAGCACAGGCAACCCAACAGTCCCGGTGACGGCCACGGCTCCGCCTCCGCAGGTCAGGTGCCCGCCCCGGCAGACGAGCACCGGGCCACCCCCTGGCGGCGGGCCCGGGAGATCGCCGCGCGGGCCGCCCGGTCCGGTTCCCGCCGCGCCCCGGTCTCGGTGCCGCTCACCGGTGCCCTCGGCCTGGTTCTCGCCGCCCCGCTCGACGCACTCAGCGACCTCCCCTCCTTCGACACGTCCGCGATGGACGGCTGGGCGGTCGCCGGGCCCGGCCCCTGGATTGTCCGGGACGAGGGCGTCCTCGCCGGCCAGACACAGCCCGAGCCGCTGACCGACGGCGAGGCGGTGCGTATCGCGACCGGTGCCCGCGTCCCGGCCGACACGACCGCGGTCCTGCGCTCCGAACACGGCCGCACCGACCCCAAGGGACGCCTGCACGCCGGCCGCGAGGTCGGCCACGGCCAGGACATCCGCCCACGCGGCCAGGAGTGCCGTACCGGCGACCAGCTGCTGCCCGTCGGCACCCTGATCACCCCTGCCGTCCTGGGCCTCGCCGCCGCCGCCGGGTACGACACCGTCACCGCCGTCCCCCGCCCGCGTGCCGAGGTGTTCGTCCTGGGCGACGAACTGCTCACCAAAGGGCTGCCGCACGACGGTCTGATCCGAGACGCGCTCGGCCCGATGCTGCCGCCCTGGCTGCAGGCGCTCGGCGCCGAGGTCATCGCCGTGCGGCGGCTGGGCGACGACGCGCAGGTCCTCCGGAAGGCCATCACCCTCTCCGACGCGGACCTCGTGGTCACCACCGGCGGCACCGCGGCCGGGCCGGTCGACCATGTCCACCCCACGCTGACCCGCATCGGCGCCGAACTCCTCGTCGACGGGGTCGAGGTGCGCCCCGGCCACCCCATGCTGCTGGCCCGCACCAAGGAGAACCAGCACCTCGTCGGTCTCCCCGGAAACCCTCTGGCGGCCGTCTCGGGCCTGCTCACCCTGGCCGAGCCCCTGGTGCGCACCCTGGCCCTCCACCCCGCCCCCGAGCCGTACGCGCTGCCCTTGTGGGAGGCGGTGCACGGGCATCCGCATGACACCCGGCTGGTCCCCGTCGCGGTGCGCGGTGACCGTGCCGTGCCACTGCACTACAGCGGTCCGGCCATGCTGCGCGGTATCGCCGCCGCCGACGCGCTGGCGGTCGTGCCGCCGGGCGGGGCCGAACAGGGGCAGGAGACGGAACTGCTCGACCTGCCGTGGGCATCCGCGGGGATCGGGGTGTGTTTCACGTGAAACGTCCCCGTCCCGGCAGCGTGATCTGACGATCTTCGTCCCCGCCCCGCCAGCCTTCGTACTCGCCCGCCAGCCTTCGCCCTCGTCCGCCAGCCCTCGTCCTCGCCCGTCAGTAGCTCGGCACAGCACGCTGGATGGTGATCAGCCGGTCGCCGTGCTCAAGGGTCTCCACCCTCGGGTCGGCGTAGTCCAGCACCTCTTTGCCGCGCACGACGGCCACGACGAGATCGTCGCTGCGGCGTGGTGATTCCCCTACCTCGGCCGAGGCCACCGGGCGCTCGATCAGGTCCAGTCCGCTGCCGGAGGTCATGAGGTCTTCCAGGACGTCGGCGCTGTGCGGGCTGGACATGGCCACCCCGAGCAGCTTGCCGGCGGAACTGGAGCTGGTGATCACCGTGGTGGCGCCGCTCTGCTTGAGCAGAGGCACGTTCTCGTCCTCTCGGACGGCCACGACGATGGCCGCCCGCTTGTTGAGCTGCCGTGCCGTCAGGGTGACCAGGGCGGCGGTGTCGTCGCGTTGCGGGGTGATGATCACTTGGGCTGCCCTCTGCAACTCGGCTTTCCGCAGCGTGTCGGTACGGGTGGCGTCACCCTGCACGGAGAAGAGGCCGTCGCTGCCGGCGGCGTCCACCGCCTTCTCCTGCGGGTCGACCACGACGATCTGGTCCTTCGGGGTTCCCTGCCCGAGCAGCGTCTCCACGGCGTGCCGGCCCTTCGTGCCGTAGCCGACAACGACGACATGGCTGCGGGTGCGTGCGCGCCACCGTTCGATCCGGACGTGCTGCCGGGTGCGCTCGGCGAGGACTTCGAGGGTCGTACCGATCAAGATGATCAGGAACAGCACACGCAGGGGTGTGATGACGAAGATGTTCCTGATGCGGGCGCCGTGGGCCACCGGGGTGATGTCGCCGTACCCCGTGGTGGACAGCGTGACGGTCGCGTAGTACGCGGCGTCGATGAAGTCGACCTTGCCGTCGGCGTTGTCCCGGTATCCGGCCCGGTCGAGCCAGACCACCAGCGTGGTGACGACGAGCACGATCAGCGCCATCGCCAGGCGGCGGAGCACCTGTTGGAGGGGCGGCACGGTGACGCCGACCGGCAGTCTGACGGACTGGTCCTCCTCGGCCCGTGACCAGTAACGCAGGGACCGCAGGATCGGAAGGCGGCCTCGGCCGGATGCCGGCTGCCTGGGGGAACTCATCCGGTGCTTCCTCTGCGGTCGACGTCGCGGATCTAGAGGACCATGTTCCGTGCAGGAGCGGGAGAAACATACTTGTCCACCCCGGCAGACCGGTCGGCCACCGTCCACATGACGTGGGTGACCCTGCCACACGGGGGTAGCCGTGGGCAGACACGAGCCAGTCACTTTCGGGAACGCGCTGGAGGGCCACCTTGCGGGATCACACGGTCGTCATCGGTTTCGGCACGAAGGGGCGGTCGGCGATTCGGACCGTCTGTGCGACCGGCCTGAAGAAGGATCAGGTCGTCGTGGTCGATCCCAGTTCCAAGGCGGTCGAGGCGGCGACCGCCGAGGGGTACGCGGGCGTCGCCGGCGACGGCACGCGCAGCGAGGTGCTGAAGCGGGCCGAGGTGCACAAGGCCCGGCAGGTCATCATCGCCCCGCAGCGCGACGACACGTCCGTCCTCGTCACGCTGACGGCCCGGCAGCTCAACCCCGGCGCCAAGATCGTGGCCGCGGTGCGTGAGGAGGAGAACGCGCCGCTGCTCAAGCAGTCGGGCGCCGATGCCGTGATCACCAGCGCCAGCGCGGCAGGCCGTCTGCTCGGCCTGTCCGTGCTCAGCCCCGCCGCGGGCATGGTCATGGAGGATCTCATCCAGCAGGGCATGGGGCTCGACATCGTCGAACGCCCGGTGGTCAAGGCCGAGGTCGGCAAGAGCCCGCGGCAGACGGACGACCTGGTGGTGAGCGTCGTACGCGGGCACCGGGTGCTCGGTTACGACGATCCGTCCGTCGGAGCCCTCCAGCTGACCGACCGTCTGATCACGATCGTCCGGGCGTCGCCGACGCCCCGGATCGCGCCCGGAATCCGC
Source organism: Streptomyces sp. NPDC006012 (assembly GCF_042871185.1). Taxonomy (NCBI): domain Bacteria; kingdom Bacillati; phylum Actinomycetota; class Actinomycetes; order Kitasatosporales; family Streptomycetaceae; genus Streptomyces; species Streptomyces sp. NPDC006012. Next base: position 487,746 of record NZ_JBIAIE010000002.1, on the reverse strand, counting down.
CACTTGCCCCGGGCCTGAGCCGGGAACACCGGGCCTGAGCCGGTAACGCTGGGCCTGAGCCCTGAACACCGGACCTGAACGGACAGCCGGGGCCCGGAGGCAGGTCTGTGCGGTCGGCCGGGGCCCGGAGCCTGGTCCCGTGGACTGTCGGAGCCGTGTCGGGGACCCCGCCCAGGGCGGAGGAGTAGCGTCCGGGGCATGCATGCGATCACGATTCCCGAACCTGGTGGTCCCGAGGCGCTGGTGTGGAGCGAGGTGCCCGATCCGGCACCTCCCGGCGAGGGCGAAGTGCTGGTCGACGTGGTGGCGGGCGCCGTCAACCGCGCCGACGTCCTGCAACGGCAGGGCTTCTACAACCCGCCGCCCGGCGCCTCCCCCTACCCCGGTCTGGAGTGCTCCGGCCGGATCGCCGCGATCGGGCCCGGCGTCACCGGCTGGGCCGTCGGCGACGAGGTCTGCGCGCTGCTGGCCGGCGGCGGCTACGCGGAGCGCGTCGTCGTCCCGGCGGGGCAGTTGCTGCCCCTCCCCGAGGGCGTCGACCTCAAGCAGGCCGCCGCGCTGCCCGAGGTGGTCTGCACGGTCTGGTCCAACGTCTTCATGATCGCCCAGCTGCGGCCGGGGGAGACGCTGCTCGTGCACGGCGGGTCCAGCGGCATCGGCACGATGGCGATCCAGCTGGCCAAGTCGGTGGGCGCCAAGGTCGCCGTCACCGCGGGCAGCAAGAAGAAGCTGGAGAGGTGCGCCGAACTGGGCGCGGACATCCTGATCAACTACCGGGAGCAGGACTTCGTGGCCGAGCTGGAACGGGCCACGGACGGCGCGGGCGCGGACGTCATCCTCGACAACATGGGCGCCAAGTACCTGGAGCGCAATGTCCAGGCGCTCGCCGTCAACGGGCGGCTCGCGGTGATCGGACTGCAGGGCGGCGGCAAGGGCGAGCTGAACCTCGGCGCGCTGCTGGTCAAGCGGGCGGCGATCAGCGCGACCTCGCTGCGGGCCCGCCCGCTCGCCGAGAAGGCAGCCATCGTGGCGGCGGTACGCGAGCATGTGTGGCCGTTGTTCGGCTCGGGTCAGGTCCGTCCGGTCGTCGACCGTGAACTGCCGATGTCGCAGGCTGCCGAGGGCCACCGGACGCTGGAGGCGAGCGACCACATCGGCAAGGTCCTGCTGGTCACGCCGTAATCCTCACGCCGCCCCGGCCCCTCAGCCGCGCCGCACCCGCAGCCCCAGGAAGGCGAGGCCGAGGCCCAGACCGATGAGGATCAGTCCGCTGCCCAGGGGCAGCAGCCGCATGGCGGGCTCGGTGGCGGACTCCCCTCCGTCGCCGGCGATGCCCGGGTTCGCGGCGTCGGCCGACGGGGTCGCCGAGGGGAGCCGGCCGGCTGCCTGGGGCGACTGGGAGCCGACGGGGTCGGTGACGCCGTCGCCGTCGTCGTCCTCGTGCGGATTCCGCGGGCCGGTCTGCCGTGGCGAGGCGTCGTCGTCTCCGTCTCCCTCGCCTTTCCCGATCTCCTCGTCGGCGTCGTCGGCGCCTTCCGTGCCGTCCGTGTCGTCCGTGTCGTGCGTGCGATCCGGGTCTTCCTTGCCCTTGGTGGGGACCGCGGGGCCGTCCGGGTGATCCGGCCGTGGCAGCGCTCCGCCCGTACGGCTCCCGGCCGGGGACGGCTCGGCGGAGGTCGAGGGGTTCGCGGAGTCCGCGGGCGCGGCCTCGGGTTCGTACGCGGTGGCCGTGCCGCACGGCACCAGGACCGCCGCCAGCACCAGCAGCAGCCGCGCGAGGCGGAGCGTGAAACGCAGCCATGGAGCCACGTCGGTGACCTCCCGGAACCCAGTCGTCAAGATCAACACTGCCAAGCCTCACATGTCGCTTCAATCCCGGCATTCCGCACTCCGCCGACAGGTCTAACGGGCGGATCAGGAAGATCAGGGGGCGCCAGGACGGTGAGCTGCGGGCGTGCGAGAGAATGGCGGCATGGAGATGCCGAGGAACGAAAGGTCGCCCGAGAACCCCCAGATCCTGGTCGTGGGCCAGGACGGCATGGCTCTCGGTGGCGGCGGAGACGACGACTCGCGCGAGATCCCGGTGACGGAGCAGGTCGAGCAGCCCGCCAAGGTCATGCGGATCGGAAGCATGATCAAGCAGTTGCTCGAAGAGGTGCGCGTCGCTCCCCTGGACGAGGCGAGCCGTGCCCGGCTCAAGGAGATCCACCGCAGCTCGGTGAAGGAACTGGAGGACGGTCTCGCCCCGGAGCTGGTCGAGGAGCTGGAGCGGCTCTCCCTCCCCTTCACCGACGGGGCGACGCCCAGCGACGCCGAACTGCGCATCGCGCAGGCCCAGCTGGTGGGCTGGCTTGAGGGTCTCTTCCACGGGATCCAGACGACGCTGTTCGCCCAGCAGATGGCCGCCCGTGCCCAGCTGGAGCAGATGCGTCGTGCGCTGCCGCCGGGTGTGGGCGGGGCCGACGTCTCCGAGGACAAGCACCTGGGCGGCCGTGCGGGCGGACCGTACCTGTAGACCGCCGCTCCCCGAGGGGCCCGGCCACGCCGCCGGGCCCTCGGCCCGCGGGGCCCGTTCGGGCCTGTACGGCTCGCACCGTCGGTACGGCCTGCACCACCTGCACGTCCTGCCCGAACCGTCCGCCCGGACTCAGCGCCGCGCCGCTCAGCCGCTCAGCCGCTCCCGGACCCCGATCGCCGATCGCCGATGGCCGATTCCCGATCGCGGCCCCGCCCCGCGCGGCCTCTGGCCCGTGGGCCTCCGCCCCGCAGCCTCCGCCCCTGCGGCTCAGCCCGTCGCCGGATCGCCCGTGGAGATCTTGAGCTGGATCATCGGCATGTCCCGCGGGTCGACGTCCGTGCCGGCTGCGGGGAACTGGTCCATGACCGTGCCCTCGCCGTAGGTGTTCTCGTCGACCTGGATCTCCTGCATCTTCCAGCCCGCGTTCTGGAAGCAGGCTTTGACCGACCTGACGTTCTTGAACTTGAAGCTGGGGACCTGGATCTTGTCCGGGTCCTCGTAGGACTCCCGCGGTTCCGAGCACTCGGTCGCGTCCATCGTCTTCGACGGGTCCGGGCCGCGATGGCCCACCGCCTGCGACGCGGGGGCCGAGGTACCGGTGTCGCCGCCCTTGGCGGCGTCGTCACCGCCTCTGTCGTTCAGCACCAGGGCGACGACCAGGGCGACGACCGCGACGAGGGACACCGCGATCGAGCCGATGACCACCGGTCTGCTCCCCTTGCCGCCGTCCGGACCCGGTGACGGGTGCGCGGACGCGGTCGGCAGGTCGTACGGCGCCGGGTTCGGGGCAGCCGGGCCGTACCCGGGCGGAACAGGCGCCTGGTAGCCGCCCTGCTGCGGGTGGCCGTACGCCGGGGAGGGGGCCGGTGCGCCGCCGTACGGGTTCGGGGCCGGGGCGGGCTGGTAGGGCGTCTGCACCGGGCCGGCCGGCGCCGGTCCCGTCCGGTCGACCGGCGGGAACACCGCGGAGCCGACCCCGGCGCCGCTCTGCGGCGGGGTCCCCGGGACGATGCTCGGCGGGGCCGCCTGACAGGACGCGGCGACCCGCAGGCACTCGTCGCGCATCGACTCGGCGGTCGGGAAGCGTTCGTTGGGGTTCTTCTTCAGCGCCCGGGAGACCAGCGCGTCCACCGCGGGCGGCAGCGCGCGGTTGACCGCGGAGGGGACGGGCGGCGCCTCCTCCACGTGCGCGTACGCGATGGCCAGCGGCGAGTCCGCGTCGAACGGCAGCCGCCCGGTGACCAGTTGGAACAGCATGATGCCGACCGAGTACAGATCGGAGCGGGCGTCCACGGCGCGGCCGAGCGCCTGCTCGGGGGAGAGGTACTGCGGGGTGCCGACGACCATGCCGGTCTGCGTCATGGAGGTGACGCCGGACTGCATGGCGCGGGCGATCCCGAAGTCCATCACCTTGACGACGCCGCGCTTGGTCATCATCACGTTGCCGGGCTTGATGTCGCGGTGGACGAGGCCCATCTCGTGGCTGATCTCCAGCGCCGCCAGCACATCCGCGGTGATCTTCAGCGCCTTGTCGGCGGGCATCGCGCCCTGCTGCCGTACGTCCTCCAGCAGCACCGAGCCCAGCGGGCGGCCCTCGACGTACTCCATGACGATGTACGGCATGGTCATGCCGTCCACGTCGTCCTCGCCGGTGTCGAAGACGGAGACGATGTTGGTGTGCGTGAGCTTCGCCACGGCCTGCGCCTCGCGGCGGAAGCGCTCGCGGAACGCCTGTTCCCGGCCCAGTTCGGTGTGCAGCGTCTTGATCGCGACCTGACGGTCCAGCACGGCGTCGTACGCCAGGTGCACGGAGGCCATGCCGCCCTGGCCGAGCAAGTCGCGCAGCTGGTAGCGGCCGCCGGCCAGCGCCCGCCCCGCATACCGGCCCTGCGGGCCGTCCTGGCTCATCTTTCCGCGTCCCCCACCGCGCCGTCGGCGCCCCGTTGATCGAATGTGCCATTCGCGGCCAAGTCTGCCGAAGGGCACTGACACGTCAAGGTCGGTGCCCGTTCCGTGACCGTACGCGAAAGAAGCGTCGCGGAAGCGTTACCGCAGTTGTACGACCGGTGCACGTAATTTGCACGACGGTATGGTCAACGGGTTTCATGGCCGGTCCGTCTTCGGGTCGGCAGGGGCAGTGGTCCGGGGCCGGAGGCTTGCGCGGAGGCTGTAGCGTGGCCGACGGAGACCGGGACAACACCGCGCGCACCGCGGGCAGAAACGACGGCGAGGACCGATGGCACAGACGCACAGCGCCCAGGGCCCGTCCGACCCCGAGGCGACTGGCGGCGGAATGTCAGACGCGCCGGAGATGTGGGGCAACGGAGGGCTCGTCGGCGACGGCCGGTACCGCTTGACCCACAGACTCGGGCGGGGCGGCATGGCCGAGGTGTTCGCCGCCGAGGACGTGCGCCTCGGACGCACCGTCGCGGTCAAGCTGCTCCGCTCCGACCTGGCCGAGGACCCGGTCTCCAAGGCCCGTTTCACGCGCGAGGCGCAGTCGGTGGCCGGGCTCAACCACCATGCCATCGTCGCCGTGTACGACTCCGGCGAGGACGTCGTGGGCGGCCAGTCCGTGCCGTACATCGTGATGGAGCTGGTCGAGGGCCGCACCATCCGCGAACTTCTGATCAGCGCCGAGGCGCCCGGCCCCGAACAGGCTCTGATCATCGTCTCCGGGGTCCTGGAGGCGCTGGCCTACTCGCACCAGCACGGCATCGTCCACCGCGACATCAAGCCGGCCAACGTCATCATCACCGACAACGGCGCCGTCAAGGTGATGGACTTCGGCATTGCCCGCGCCCTGCACGGTGCGTCGACGACGATGACGCAGACCGGCATGGTCATGGGCACCCCGCAGTACCTGTCGCCGGAGCAGGCGCTCGGCAAGGCGGTCGACCACCGCTCCGACCTGTATGCGACCGGCTGCCTGCTGTACGAACTCCTCGCGCTGCGGCCCCCGTTCATCGGCGAGACCCCGCTCTCGGTGGTCTACCAGCACGTCCAGGACCTCCCGACGCCCCCGTCACAGATCACCGCCGGCTCGCCGCCGGAGCTGGACGGCCTGGTGGTGCGCTCGCTGGCCAAGGAGCCTGACGACCGTTTCCAGACGGCCGAGGAGATGCGCGGACTCGTTCAGTACGGCCTGCAGATGCTGTACGAGCAGGGCAGCCACACGGGCACCTGGAACACCGGCCCGGTGGAGCTGCACGAGGGCCGGCACACCCCGGCGGGCGGCTTCGCGGGCACGACCGCGATGCAGCACCCCGGCCAGTACGGCGCAGGCACCGCGCAGATCCCGCAGCCGATCCTGCCCTCCGGGTACGGAGACGGCGACGAGGGCGGTTTCGAGGGGCGCGGCAACAAGGGCAGCGGGCGGGGCAAGCTGTGGATCCTGGCCGTGCTCGCCGTGATCGCCGTCGCGGCGGGCGTGGCGCTGGCGCTGAACCACACGGGTGGCGGTGGCGGTCAGGGCGGCAACGACACCTCGCAGTCGCCGACCACCTCGCCGTCCGCCGAGCACGAGTCGGCCAGCAAGGGGCCGAGCGACGAGGCGAGCGACCAGACGGACGACACTCCTACGGACGACTCCACCCACTCGGACAGCGGTTCCGGCTACTCCCCGTCGCCCACACCGTCGTTCAGCCCGTCCGAGAGCGCGAGCGGCGAGACGAGCCCGACGCCCTCGAATCCGCAGCCCAGCCAGGAGCCGACGAACCCGGGGACCCCGACGGAGCCGGAGCCGTCGCAGACGGCGACCGACCCGGGCGGCACGGCCGAGGGAGCCACCGGCCTGCCCGGCGAAGGTCTCTGAAGGACGTCGCCCGCGTAGGCCGCGCCGTTCCGGGCGGCCTCCCCGCGCGCGTGGGAGCGCAACGACGCTCCACGCGCGCGTACTGCTCGCCGGGCCCGCCGGGTCCACGGCGTCCGCGTGGCGTCGGATCCCGCCCATGCCACTCATGCCACGAAGGCGTCGCACACGGCGTCGTACTCCCGTGTCCACCACACCGCCAGTGCCGAGGCGGCCGGGAACTGGGGGTCGGCGCGGGTGTCGCCGCGCTCGTAGTGCCAGCGCAGCATCCAGAAGTCGTTGAGCCTTTCCCACCACACGCGGTGCACGGCCGCGGCGAGCTGTGAAGGCGTGGCCCCGGCCGCGCGCCGGTACGCGCGCGCGTACGCCCGCACCTTCGGCAGGTCGAGGGTGCCCGCGGGCCGGACGAAGAAGATCGCCGCTGCGCGGACGGCCTCCTCGGCGCGGGGCTGCACGCCGAGCCGGTCCCAGTCGACGATCGCGGCGGGCGCGTCCCCCTTGTAGAGCAGGTTGAACGGATGGAAGTCGCCGTGCACCCAGCCCACCGAGCCGCCGCGCGGCGGCCGCCGGTCGGCGTGCTGTTCGAGCAGCGCGCGCCGCTCCAGGAGGCGGTGTCTGGCCAGCTCGTCGAAGGCGTCGGACGGACGGTGGCGGCGCACCTGGGCGAGCAGGTCGTCGATGAGGCTGAAGGTGGCGGCGGGGTCGGCGCTCTCCACCGGATGCGGGCTGGTGGCGGGCCGGGTGCCCGCCTTGGGCGGCATCACGCGCTCCAGGCAGGCGTGCACGGCTCCGAGGAGCGCCCCGAGCCGGGTGCACTGGCCGCGGGTGAGCTGGCCGCCGTGCCGGTGCCTGCCGTCGATCCAGGGGTGCAGGGCGTAGGCGTGGCCGCCGACCACGGCGACCGTGCGGCCGTCGCGGTGGGCGAGCGGCGGGGCGACCGGGACGCCGAGGTCGGCCAGGCGCTGGGTGGCCCGGTGGCGGCGCTCGATGGCGGCGGGGTCGGCGGTGTCGGGGTCGAAGTGGTGCTTGAGGAAGTAGCGGCCGCGGGTGGTGCACAGGCGGTAGCCGCGGTTGAGGAGGCCCTGGTCGACGGGCTCGCAGGTGAGGGGCGAACCGGCGGAGTACAGGCGCAGCAGGGCGCCCAGCGGGGGCGCGTGGGATGGTACACATGAGCGCGGCACGCGGCAGATGCTAGGGCACAGAAAGGGCCGGTGAGCTGGGCCTTGTCACACGCAGTCGCATTCGTTCACAGTACGTGCTCGAAGTGACGTGCTCCGCGCGCGTGGGGTCCCCGGCACGTTCACCGCACGGCCCTGTTGTGGAGGACGTGCTCCGCGCGCGTGGGTGTCCCGCGCGGTGGCCGGCGCGCTGGTGTCAGTGCCCCTGTGCCTGCATCCGGGCCACGTACGCGGCGGCTTGGGAGCGCCGGCGCATGCCGAGCTTGGCGAGCAGGCTCGACACATAGTTCTTGATCGTCTTCTCGGCGAGGTGCAGCCGCTCGCCGATCTGGCGGTTGGTGAGGCCCTCGCCGATCAGGTCGAGGATCCGGCGCTCCTGGTCGGTCAGGCGGGCGAGCCGGTCGTCGGCGCGGGCCGTGCCGCCGCCGCGCAGCCGCTCCAGGACCCGTGCGGTGGCCACCGGGTCGAGCAGGGACTTCCCCGCGGCGACGTCCCGCACGGCGGCCGGCAGTTCATGGCCGCGGATCGCCTTCAGGACGTATCCGGAGGCGCCCGCCATGATCGCGTCGAACAGGGCCTCGTCGTCGGCGAACGAGGTCAGCATCAGGCAGGCGACGGAATCGTCCCGGGACCGGATCTCACGGCACACCTCGACGCCGCTGCCGTCCGGGAGCCGCACGTCGAGCACCGCCACGTCGGGCCGGGTGACCGCGATCCGGGACAGCGCGTCGGCCGCCGTGCCGGCCTCGCCGACCACCTCGATGTCGTCCTCGACCGAGAGCAGTTCGTGCACCCCGCGACGGACGACTTCATGATCATCCAAGAGAAATACCCGGACTTTTCCCTCTTCGCGCACGGGATAAGTGTCACATACGAAGTCTTCCCGTGGGCCGGGTGGCCGGGATAACGTGCCGTTGCTCCGGCCTCCTGCAAGGCTGTGACCAGCGTCCTTCCAGTCCGCGTCGATTTACTTGGATATCCAAGCAAAAACGCAGGTCAGGGGGGGTTTCACAGATATGTGGCGCACTGGGTAACGTGACTTCTGCAGGGCGCTCGCCGGGGCACCTGTCCCGCCTGTTCCCGGCCGAGCGGCACCCACCCCGTGCCCGGTGGTCTGGAATCGGTGAGCCGCACTGGTTACCCGGCAACCCCGGGAGCCGGACCGACGGAGGAGCAACACGTGACCGTGGACAGCAGTGCCGCGCGCAAGCCGCGACGCAGCGCCGCACGCAAGGCCGGCACCACCGGCACCACCCGAACCGCCAGCACCACTGCACCGCAGAGCGCCGAACCCGAGCTGGTTCAGCTGCTGACCCCCGAGGGCAAACGCGTCAAGTTCGCGAAGAACGCGAAGAACGCCAGGAACGCGGAACTCGCCGGGTATGTCGCCGACATCTCCCCCGAGGAGCTGCGCGGCCTCTACCGCGACATGGTGCTCACCCGCCGCTTCGACGCCGAGGCCACCGCCCTCCAGCGCCAGGGCGAACTGGGACTGTGGGCCTCGCTGCTGGGCCAGGAGGCCGCCCAGATCGGCTCCGGCCGGGCCACCCGGCCGGCGGACTATGTCTTCCCGACCTACCGCGAGCACGGCGTGGCCTGGTGCCGCGGCGTCGACCCGACCAACCTGCTCGGCATGTTCCGCGGCGTCAACAACGGCGGCTGGGACCCGAACAGCAACAACTTTCACCTCTACACCATCGTCATCGGCTCCCAGACCCTGCACGCCACCGGCTACGCGATGGGCGTCGCCAAGGACGGCGCGGACAGCGCGGTGATCGCCTACTTCGGCGACGGCGCCTCCAGCCAGGGCGACGTGGCCGAATCGTTCACCTTCGCCGCGGTCTACAACGCCCCGGTGGTGTTCTTCTGCCAGAACAACCAGTGGGCGATCTCCGAGCCGACCGAGAGGCAGACCCGCGTCCCGCTCTACCAGCGCGCCCAGGGCTACGGCTTCCCGGGCATCCGGGTGGACGGCAACGACGTGCTGGCCTGCCTCGCGGTCACCCGGTGGGCGCTGGAGCGCGCCCGCAATGGCGAGGGCCCGACGCTGGTCGAGGCGTACACCTACCGGATGGGCGCCCACACCACCTCCGACGATCCCACCCGCTACCGGCACGACGACGAGCGCGCCGCCTGGGAGGCGAAGGACCCGATCCTGCGCCTTCGCCGCTATCTGGAGTCGTCAAACCACGCGGACGAGGGATTCTTCACGGAACTCGACGCGGAGAGTGAAGCGTTGGGCAAACGAGTACGCGAAGCGGTCCGTGCCATGCCGGACCCGGACACCTTCGCCATCTTCGAGAACGTGTACGCGGACGGGCATGCGCTCGTCGACGAGGAACGAGCCCAGTTCGCCGCCTACCAGGCGTCGTTCGCGGACTCAGAGGGGGTCTGATCATGGCAGTGGAGACCACGGCCACCAGGAACTTGCCGCTGGCCAAGGCGATCAACGAGTCGCTGCGCCGCGCCCTGGAGGCGGACCCCAAGGTCATCGTCATGGGCGAGGACGTCGGCAAGCTCGGCGGTGTCTTCCGGGTCACCGACGGCCTGCAGAAGGACTTCGGTGAGAGCCGCGTCATCGACACCCCGCTCGCCGAGTCGGGCATCGTCGGCACCGCGATCGGCCTGGCCCTGCGAGGCTACCGCCCGGTGGTGGAGATCCAGTTCGACGGTTTCGTCTTCCCGGCCTACGACCAGATCGTCACGCAGCTCGCGAAGATGCACGCGCGCTCGCTGGGCAAGGTCAAGCTGCCCGTCGTGGTCCGCATCCCCTACGGCGGCGGCATCGGCGCGGTCGAGCACCACTCCGAGTCCCCCGAGGCCCTGTTCGCGCACGTGGCGGGCCTGAAGATCGTCTCCCCGTCGAACGCCTCGGACGCCTACTGGATGCTCCAGCAGGCCATCCAGAGCGACGACCCGGTGATCTACTTCGAGCCCAAGCGCCGCTACTGGGAGAAGGCCGAGGTCAACACCGAGGCGATCCCGGACCCGCTGCACAAGGCGCGGGTGGCGCGCGAGGGCACCGACCTGACCCTCGCCGCGTACGGGCCGATGGTGAAGCTCTGCCACGAGGCCGCCGCGGCGGCCGCCGAGGAGGGCAAGTCCCTGGAGGTCCTCGACCTGCGCTCGGTCTCCCCCCTGGACTTCGACGCGATCCAGGCGTCGGTCGAGAAGACCCGCCGTCTGGTCGTGGTGCACGAGGCACCGGTGTTCTTCGGTTCGGGCGCGGAGATCGCCGCCCGGATCACGGAGCGCTGCTTTTACCACCTGGAGGCCCCGGTCCTGCGGGTGGGCGGCTACCACTCCCCGTATCCGCCGGCCCGCCTGGAAGAGGCGTACCTTCCGGACCTGGACCGGGTGCTCGACGCCGTCGACCGTGCCCTGGCGTACTGAGGAGAGGGTCGTGACGACGATGACGGACGCGTCCGTACGCGAGTTCAAGATGCCCGACGTGGGCGAGGGACTCACCGAGGCCGAGATCCTCAAGTGGTACGTCCAGCCGGGCGACACGGTGACCGACGGCCAGGTGGTGTGCGAGGTCGAGACCGCCAAGGCGGCCGTCGAACTCCCCATCCCCTACGACGGTGTGGTCCGCGAACTGCGCTTCCCCGAGGGCAGCACGGTCGACGTGGGCACCGCGATCATCACGGTGGACGTGTCGGGCGGCGCGGTCGTGCCGGCTCCCGCCGCCCCGCAGGAGGCGGAGCGGCCCGCGGCACCCGAGGCGGCGGTACCCGAGGCGGAGCCGGAGGCACCGGTCCGCAAACCGGTCCTCGTCGGCTACGGCGTCGCGGCGTCCGCCACCAGGCGCCGCCCGCGCAAGAGCACCGAGACCGTCGCCCAGGAGGCGGCCGCCCGGGCGATCCAGAACGAACTGAACGGCCAGGGCGGCGCCGCGCCGGTCGTGTCGCCGCGCCCGCTGGCCAAGCCCCCGGTGCGCAAGCTCGCGAAGGACCTCGGTGTCGACCTCGCGACGGTGACCCCGACCGGCCCGGACGGCGTCGTCACCCGCGAGGACGTGCACGCGGCGGTGGCCGTCACGGCACCCGTCCCCGCCGCCCCGGCCCTGCCCACGGCGCCCGTCCCCGCCCTGGCCGCCCCGGTGGTGAGCCACGACGGCGCGCGGGAGACCCGTATCCCGGTCAAGGGGGTGCGCAAGGCGACCGCGCAGGCCATGGTCGGCTCGGCGTTCACGGCGCCGCACGTCACGGAGTTCGTGACGGTGGACGTGACCCGCACGATGAAGCTGGTGGAGGAGCTGCGGCAGGACAAGGAGTTCGAGGGGCTGCGGGTCAATCCGCTGCTGCTCGTCGTCAAGGCCCTCCTGGTCGCCGTCAAGCGCAACCCCGACATCAACGCCACCTGGGACGAGGCGGCGCAGGAGATCGTCCTCAAGCACTATGTGAACCTGGGCATCGCGGCGGCCACCCCGCGCGGTCTGATCGTCCCGAACATCAAGGACGCGCACCTCAAGACCCTTCCGCAGCTGGCGGCGGCGCTGGGCGAGCTGGTGTCGACGGCCCGCGAGGGACGGACGGGTCCGGCCGCGATGCAGGGCGGCACGGTGACCATCACCAACGTCGGTGTCTTCGGTATCGACTCCGGCACGCCGATCCTCAACTCCGGTGAGTCCGCGATCCTCGCGGTCGGTGCGATCAAGCTCCAGCCGTGGGTCCACAAGGGCAAGGTGAAGCCGCGGCAGGTCACGACCCTGGCCCTGAGCTTCGACCACCGACTGGTCGACGGCGAACTGGGCTCCAAGGTGCTGGCCGACGTGGCGGCCGTCCTGGAACAGCCGAAGCGCCTGATCACCTGGGCGTGACCCGGCCGGCCACCTGGGCGTGACGCGCCCGGCCGGTTCCGGAACGACGAAGGCCCGCCGCTGGTGGCGGCGGGCCCCTTCGTCTGGCGCTGTCGGCCCTCGGGCGTCAGCCCACGTCCGGTGACCGGTGGTCGCGTCCTAGCCCAGCCGGGCGAAACCGTAGTTGAGGAGCTTGGTGGCGTCCGTGCTGCGCTGGGTGGCGCTGGAGGAGGCGAGGACGGTGCCGATGACCGTCTTGCCGTTCCGGGTGGCCGCGAAGACCAGGCAGTACTTGGCCTCGGGACCCGAGCCGGTCTTCACACCGATCGTGCCGCTGTAGCTGTTGAGGAGCGTGTTCGTGTTGGTCCACGCCCCCATCGTGCGGGTCCCGCCGGTCTTGGTGACCGTCTTCGCCGTGTACTTCTTCGTCTTGACGACGGTGCGGAACATGGAGTTCTTCAGCGCGCTGCTGGCGAGCTTCGTCAGGTCGCGCGGCGTCGAGTAGTTGGCGCCGCTGCCGATGCCGTCGAACGAGTCGAAGTGCGTGTTCGTCAGACCGAGGCTCTTGGCGGACGAGTTCATCTTGCCGATGAACGACTTCACGCGCGCGGCCCGCGTCGTGCCCGAACCGAACTTGTCGGCGAGCGCGTAGGCGGCGTCGCAGCCGGACGGCAGCATGAGGCCGTACAGCAGCTGGCGCACGGTGACCTTGTCACCGACGATCAGGTGCGCCGAGGAGGCGTTCTTCGACACGATGTAGTCGCTGTACGCCTTCTGGATCGTGACCTTCGCGTCCAGGTTCAGGTTTGACTGCGCGAGCACGACCTTGGCGGTCATTATCTTCGTGGTGGAACCCGTCGAACGCCGGGTGTCCGCCGTCTTGCTGAGCAGCGTCTTCCCGTTCGCGTTGTCCATGATGTAGCCGCCCTTGGCCACGATCGAGGGCGCGGTGACGGCCTGTGCGGGTGCCGCGGTGAGGGCTCCGGTGGCAAGCATGGCGCCGGACGTGACGGCGACGGCGACGGCCTTGCGCATGCGGACGCCCTTGATGCCGTTTATCAAGTTAGGTACCCCGACTTGTAGTGAATACGCCTGATATGCGGCCTGATTTGAGTGGCGAAAAGCCAAGGCCGCATGTGTATGACACCTCAAGGCCGCAGAAGGTTGTGCCCTGACGCCGATATTTTTGAGAGCTTTCTGTGAAGGGAGGGCGTGTGGCGGGCAGCTGGGGTGTGTGACCGCAGGGCGTTCCGGGGTGCGGCTGTGGGGCGTCCGGGGGCGTGACTGCGGGGTCGTGCGGGGTGTGACTGCGAGGTCGTACGGGGTGGGACCGTGGGGTTGCGTGGGGAGTGGTCGTGGGGTCGTGCGGGTGCGGGGCGAGAGGTCCGGTTCGAGGTGGCGCGGGTCGGGTGGTGCCGGCCGGGTTCCGCAGAGTGCGTCCGGGGTGAGGCGCCCGAGGCGGGTGTTCCGGACGGGCGTGCGAGGTGGGGCGCGGGAGGCGGTCGGTGCGCTGGTCCGGATGGTGGACGGAACATGTCATGCGTACGTGATGTATCTATGCTGTGCGCATGCCTTCAGCGCCGCCCGCCCCGTCCGCTCCCGTGAAACAGCCCCCCGCCGCCGACCGCGTCTACGCCCACGTCAAACAGGGCGTCCTCGACCGCCGCTACGAGGGCGGCACTCTGCTCACCGAGGGCGAACTGGCCGAGGCCACCGGGGTCTCCCGCACCCCGGTGCGCGAGGCGCTGCTGCGGCTCGAAGTGGAAGGTCTCATCCGGCTCTATCCGAAGAAGGGCGCCCTGGTGCTGCCCGTCTCCGCGCAGGAGATCGCCGATGTCGTGGAGACCCGGCTGCTGGTCGAGGAGCACGCGGCGCGCAAGGCCGTACCCGCTCCGCCCGGGCTGGTCGAGCGGCTGTCCGAACTGCTCACGCAGCAGAAGGAGCAGGCGGCCGCCGGTGACCTGGCCGCCGCCGCGGTCACCGACCGCAGCTTCCACGCCGAGATCGTGCGCAGCGGCGGCAACGAGATCCTCTCCCGCCTCTACGACCAGCTCCGCGACCGCCAGTTGCGGATGGGCGTCGCGGTGCTGCACTCCCACCCGGACCGGATCGCCAAGACCCTGGCCGAGCACGGGGAGATCCTTCACGCGCTGCGTTCGGGAGACGCGGAGGCGGCCGTCGAGGTCGTGCACCGGCATGTGAGCTGGTTCTCGCACCTCGCCCGGGGTGAGGTGCGGTGAGCAACGCCACCCTCCCGGGCGACCCGCCCGGCGGTCGCCGCGCGATAGCGGTCTGGTGCATAGGCGTCTCGGTCTACTTCGTCGCCGTGATCTTCCGTACGTCGCTGGGCGTCGCGGGTCTGGACGCGGCCGACCGCTTCCACGTGAACGCCTCCGCCCTGTCGACGTTCTCGATCCTCCAACTCCTCGTCTACGCGGGCATGCAGATACCCGTGGGCCTGCTGGTCGACCGGCTCGGCACCAAGAAGGTGCTGGGCATGGGCGCCGTGCTGTTCACGGCGGGCCAGCTGGGCTTCGCCCTGTCACCGTCGTACGGCACCGCGCTCGCCTCGCGCGCGCTGCTCGGCTGCGGTGACGCGATGACCTTCATCAGCGTGCTGCGGCTGGGCAGCCGCTGGTTCCCGGCCCGCCGCGGTCCCATGGTCGCCCAGCTCGCCGGGCTGGTCGGGATGGCGGGCAACCTGGTCTCCACCCTGGTGCTCGCCCGGCTGCTGCACAGTGTCGGCTGGACCGCGGCGTTCGCGGGCAGCTCCGTGGCCGGCGCCGTCTCCTTCGTCCTGGTGCTGCTGTTCCTGAAGGACCACCCGGAGGGCCACGAGCCGGAACCCTTCCCGCACCGGGGCTCCGCCTACGTACGCCGGCAGATCGCCGCGTCCTGGCAGGAGCCCGGGACCCGGCTGGGCCTGTGGGTGCACTTCACCACCCAGTTCCCGGCGATGGTGTTCCTGCTGCTGTGGGGGCTGCCCTTCCTGGTCGAGGCGCAGGGGCTCAGCCGCGCCACGGCCGGTGAACTGCTGACCCTCGTCGTCCTGTCCAACATGATGGTCGGGCTGGTCTACGGCCAGATCGTCGCCCGGCACCACGCGGCACGGCTGCCGCTGGCCCTCGGCACGGCCGCCGCGACCGCCTTCATCTGGGCGGCGACCCTCCTCTACCCGGCCGAACGGGCGCCGATGTGGCTGCTGGTGGTGCTGTGCACGGTGCTGGGCGCCTGCGGCCCCGCCTCGATGATCGGTTTCGACTTCGCCCGGCCCGCCAACCCGCCGGAGCGGCAGGGCACGGCGTCCGGGATCACCAACATGGGCGGCTTCGTGGCCTCGATGACCACCCTGTTCGCGATCGGTGTCCTGCTCGACGCCACCGACGACAACTTCGCCGCCGCCTTCTCGGTCGTGTTCGTCCTGCAAGCGGTCGGCCTGAGTCAGATACTGCGGCTGCGCAGACGGGCCGCGCGCCGGGAGCGGGAACGGCTGGTCGCCAGCCGGGTGGAGACGGTGCACGTCCCCGCCTGAGACGGCTCGCCGACCGCGCACAGCGTTACGTGGATGTCATCGCACGCAACGTCATGCCCGGTAATTCATGACCGGCAGCCTGTAATCCACAACCCATAATTCCATAATCTGTAACTCATGACCCTATGAAATTCACCGGCGCCGGTATGTCCGTACTTCCAACGGTCGGACATGCCCTCTGTCAGCCTATTCATGCCATTCCGGACAACGGGCGACCTAGGGTATTTCCAGGTTCGAGCAACGGTGGAGGCAGGGCGATGAAGAAAATGATCGGCGCCGGCGTGACGGCTCTCGCGACAATGGCCGCGGCAACTGCCGGAGCGGCGTCCGCGCACGCGGAGGGTACGGCGGACGGCCCCCGCCCCTGCATCATCCAGAACGCGGGCCACAACAGCATCAACGCCTGCCGCGACGTGCTGAACGGAAGCGGACACGTAGCCGGAACTCAGCACAGCATCAATTCCGCGAGCAACAGGGTCGGCCTGCCCGATCCCGCATTGCCGTTCTTTCGCGTAGGCGTAACGACCACTGCTTACACGCTGACACTCGCCGAAAAGATCGGTGACTTCGACCCGGCACCGGACACCCAAACGGTTTTGAACGGCAATGGCCAATTGTTCTGGCCCACCCTCGGCGTGACCGGGGCCATCTATTCCATCGCCGACAGTTCGAACAAATTCCAGGGGAACGTATCCCTCACGTTCGATGTGCGGAATCCGCAGGACATCATCTGGCGGTGCCAGACCACCGAGGACGCTCCGGTCTCCTGCTCGTCCCCGTCCGGCGGTCAGCTCGACACGATCAAGATTTCCTAGTGGGCGGGAGCGGCGCCGATACGCCCCCTTCTTCCTGCGGGTCCGTGCCCGCCCCCGTGTCCTCTCGGGTCAGCGGGCCGGTACGAGGGTGAGGTAGGCGATTCCGAGGATGCCGCGGTAGTTCATCCACTGGGCGCGGTGCCGGTCGAGCCGGTCCCGGGTCCCGGCCGCCAGCGGATGGCCCGGGTGTCCGGCGAGCCACACCTCGGCGTCCGCCTGGTAGGCCGACTCGAACGCGTCCCATTCATCGGTGTTCGCGACCTCCGTCCACTCCGGGCGGAACCCCGCCGCCACGGCGAGGTCGAGGAGCCGCCCGAGGCTGTGGTGGTCGTCGGCCGAGGCGTCCGGCCACATGCCCGACAGCTCCGCGGACGTCGGGGGCCGCTCCCAGAAGCCCTCGCCGAGCAGCACCCGGCCGTCGTCCGCGACCAGCCGGCGCAGTTCGCGCAGCGACTCGGCGGTGTGCCCGGGCGGTTCGGCCGTGCTCAGCGCCTGGCCGGCGCCCAGACACAGCACCAGGTCGGCGGGCCCGCGCCCGGTCCCGGTGGCCGACTCCTCGACGAACTCGACACGGTGCGCGAGCCCCCGGGCCGCGGCGTTGCGCCGCCCGCGTGCCAGGTCCTCGCCGCGGAGGTCGAGCCCGATGCCGCGGGCGTCCGGTACGGCGGCCAGCACCCTCAGCAGCAACTCGCCCCACCCGCAGCCGATGTCGAGCACGGTGGCGGGCGCCGTCCGGGCGAGCCGCGCCACCATCCCGCCGGCCCGCGCCTCGGAGAGGGGACCGTGGAAGGTGAGCCGGGACAGCCGGGGCGGGAGGGGTGGGTGGCCATCGGCAGCACCGCCGCCGGCTCGCCGGCCGTCGCCGTTTCCGTCGCCGTGCCCGCGGCCGTCGTCCCGGGCGTCATCGGAGTTGCGCTGGGTGTCGGTCATGCCGGGCACGCTAATTCGCCTGGTCCACGCGGGGACACCGAATATCGGGCGGTGGCCTGGACGGGCACCGGGCGGGCGGTCGGCGGCGCGGACGGGCACCGGGTGCGCTGAGTCGTGCCCGGCATCGTGCGCCACGCGTCAGGGGGTTACGGCGTCACCGCGAAGTGGCGCAGGATGGCCGTCGTCAGCTCGGGGTCGCCCTCCGTCTTCACCCGGTCGGCGACCGCCTCGGAGGCGACCCGGCCGCAGGCCAGGCGGAAGTAGGTCTCCCAGTCCAGGGCGAGGGTGGCGGCGGGGCCGAGGGCGGGGGCGGTCTCCAGGGTGCCGCGGCCCTGGATGTCGACGCGGATGGTGCGCAGGAACTCGATGGGACCGTGCACGTCGAAGACGATCGCCGAGCTGCGCGGGGCGCCCGCGTCGTGGGCGACGATCTTCGGCAGGGCGGCGAGCAGCACGTCCCGGACGACCTGCGCGCCCGGCGAGTCGAGGTTGCCGGGCAGGCCGAGGGCGGTGCGCAGATCCTGCTCGTGCACCCACACGTCGAACGCCCGGTTCCGCATGGCCTCTTCGAGCGTGATCTCCGCGCCGAGCGGGCCGCGCACCACGGCGCCCGGCTTCCGGGACTCGTTGCGCAACTGCCGGTTGCGGCGGATGATCGTGTACTCCAGCTCGGAGGTCATCTCCGGCGCCGTGTGGTGCCGCCGGACGTCGACCTGCATCTCCATGTAACGCTGGTGCTCGTTGGTGACGTGGAAGAGGTCGCGGGGCAGTGAGTGGATGGGGCGCGGGTCCCCGAGCATCTCGCAGTCCAGGCCGATCACGTGCGACACGACGTCACGGACCGACCAGCCGGGGCAGGGGGTCCGCCGATTCCACTCGCCCTCGACAAGGGGCTGCACCAGCTCGGATATCGCTTCGATGGAGTGGGTCCAGGCGTCGGCGTAGGGCTGGAGGGTGGGATGCAGACTCACGGGAAACGGGACCCCTCGGCGGTCGGTACACGGGTGGTGGATGGCGGGGTTGCCTGTGGGAGGCGGCGGACGGCGGGTGTCTCGGAACTCCCCCAAGCTATCGGCTTCGCTCGAACAGGGGGGACCCCCAAGTTACGCTGCTGTGAGGCACCCCGGCAGTGCTTTCGTGTGACGATCGTAGGCCCGTGTGGACGGCTCGAATGCCAGAACGGTGGTAGTGTGCGCGCCTCGCTGATCCAGATCGCCGTAGAAGAGGGCGAACCGGTCGAATCCCGTCGACGGCGCGTGGCCGCGCTGGTACGCGACCAGTCGGCGTCGGACCTCGTCGTGCTTCCCGAGCTGTGGACGACGGGTGCCTTCGCTTACGAGGACTTCGCGGCCGAGGCCGAACCGCTCGACGGACCGACCTTCGAGGCGATGGCGAAGGCCGCGAGCGACGCGGGCGTCTGGCTGCACGCGGGTTCCGTCCCGGAACGGGACCCCGAGGGCCCCCTCTACAACACGTCTCTCGTCTTCTCCCCCTCCGGTGACCTGGCCGCGGCCTATCGCAAGATCCACCGCTTCGGCTTCGACAAGGGCGAGGCCGTGCTGATGGGCGCCGGCCGGGAGCCGGTGACGGTCCGGCTGCCGCAGACGGTCCTCGGCCTCGCCACCTGCTACGACCTCCGCTTCCCCGAACTCTTCCGCGCACTGGTGGACGCCGGCGCCGAGACCCTGGTGATCCCGGCGGGCTGGCCCGAGCGCCGCCGCGCGCACTGGACGCTGCTGGCTCAGGCGCGGGCGGTCGAGAACCAGGCGTTCGTACTCGCGTGTGGAACGGCCGGGACACACGCGGGAGTTCCCCAGGCCGGTCACTCGATCGTGGTGGACCCCTGGGGCGAGGTGCTGGCCGAGGCGGGCGCCGGTGAGCAGGTCCTCACCGTGGACTTCGACCCGGCGAAGGTGGGCACGACCCGCGAACAGTTCCCGGCCCTGAAGGACCGCGTCCTCGGCCTCGAACCGCCCGGGCGCCCTCCGCTGTCCTGACCGGCCCGCTCCCGCCGGCCCGCTCCCGCCGGACTTCCGGTCCGCGCCCCGCTGCCCATGCCCAACCGTGCTCCCCCTCCCGCCTAACCGTTCTCCCGCTCCTTCTCCGCGAGGTGGATCACGCACACCGTCACCGCGATCAGCAGGGCCGGGTCCGCGTCCTCGCGCACCACGTCGACGCCGTAGGTCTCCCGCAGGTGCAGCCACCGCCGGGAGATCACCGCGAGCAGTTCGCCGTCGTACTCGACGACGAACTCCCGGTCCAGGATCTTGCCGCTGACGTCGAGTTCCGTGCCGTCCACCAGGGCCACCCGGTAGTGGTTGCGCAGCAGGGACAGCCGTTTGCGCCTGATGGTGGCCAACGGCCCGCCGTCCCGCTCGATCAGCATCGTGTCCCTGATCGCGAGCATCTTCTGCCGGATGTCGATGAGGACGCGCCCCTGCCTGTCCTTCAGCTCGAAGGTGTCTCTCAGGCGCATCGCCTTGCCGTCGACGAGGAACACCTTGGAGCCGTGCTCGTCCTCGATCCAGTAGTCGTCGCCGATGCCGAGGAGCCGGTCGCGTACGAGGAATCTCATGTCCCTACGGCTTCCCCGGCGGCGGCGTCCCGACGCCGCCGGTAGGCCGATGGGCCGAGCCGGTCCTCCGGGAACAGGACGGATGGCGGTGTGGTTGGGTTTGAGCATGGCCAAGCGTGCACGTGTCCGCGCCCCCGAGCTGGTCGGCAAGGGCGGCTGGCTGAACACCGGAGGCAAAGAACTTACCCTCGCCGACCTGCGAGGTAAGTGCGTTATTGTTGATTTCTGGACATTTTGCTGCGTGAACTGTCTGCACGTCCTCGACGAGCTGCGCGAGCTGGAGGAGAAGCACCGGGACACGGTGGTGATCATCGGCATGCACTCGCCGAAGTTCGTGCACGAGGCCGAGCACCAGGCCGTCGTCGACGCCGTCGAGCGGTACGGCGTCGAGCACCCGGTCCTCGACGACCCGGAACTCACCACCTGGAAGCAGTACGCCGTGCGCGCGTGGCCGACCCTGGTCGTCATCGACCCCGAGGGGTACGTCGTCGCGCAGCACGCCGGTGAGGGGCACGCGCACGCCATCGAACGGCTCGTGGCGGAACTGGAGGCCGAGCACGCGGCCAAGGGGACGCTGCGCCGCGGCGACGGACCGTACGTGCCGCCCGAGCCCGAGCCGACGGTGCTCCGTTTTCCCGGCAAGGCGCTGCCGCTGCCCGGCGGGACGTTCCTGGTCAGCGACACCACCCGGCACCAGCTGGTGGAGCTGGCCGAGGACGCCGAGACCGTCGTACGCCGGATCGGCTCCGGCACGCGCGGCTTCGCCGACGGCGCCGCCGGGGCCGCCACCTTCAACGAGCCGCAGGGCCTCGCCCTGCTCGACGAGTCCTCCGTGGTCGTCGCGGACACCGTGAACCACGCGCTGCGCCGCGTCGACCTGGCCTCCGGCGCGGTCACCACCCTCGCGGGCACCGGGAAGCAGTGGTGGCAGGGCTCGGCGGCCACCGGCCCGGCACGCGAAGTCGATCTGTCCTCTCCCTGGGACGTGGCGCTGTTCGGCGGCAAGGTGTGGATCGCCATGGCCGGCGTGCACCAGCTGTGGGTGTACGACCCGGCCGCGGACACCGTCGCCGTCGCGGCCGGCACGACCAACGAGGGTCTGGTCGACGGGCCGGGCGACCAGGCATGGTTCGCCCAGCCGTCCGGGCTGGCCGCGACCGCGGACCGGCTGTGGGTCGCCGACTCCGAGACCTCGGCGCTGCGCTGGGTGGACCTCGACGGGCAGGTGCACACCGCGGTCGGCACCGGTCTGTTCGACTTCGGCCACCGCGACGGGGCCGCCGAGCAGGCGTTGCTCCAGCACCCGTTGGGTGTCACGGCGCTCCCGGACGGTTCGGTGGCGGTCGCCGACACCTACAACCACGCCCTGCGCCGCTACGACCCGGCGACCGGCGAGGTGACCACCCTCGCCACCGACCTGCGGGAGCCGAGCGACGCGGTCCTGGCCGGCGAGGACGGCGCGGACATCCTGGTCGTGGAGTCGGCCCGGCACCGGCTGACCCGGCTGCGGCTGCCGGAGGAGGCGGTGCGGGTGGCGGGCGTCGCGCACCGCACCCAGCGGGCCGCCACCGATGTCGTACCCGGCGAACTCCGCCTGGACGTCGTCTTCCAGGCCCCCGCGGGCCAGAAACTGGACACCCGGTACGGTCCCTCGACCCGCCTCCTGGTCTCCGCCACCCCGCCCGAACTGCTGCTCAAGGGCGCGGGCGCGGACCCGGAGCTGTCCCGCACGCTGGAGCTGAACCCGGCCGTTCCGCAGGGCGTTCTGC
Source organism: Streptomyces sp. NPDC006012 (assembly GCF_042871185.1). Classification (NCBI taxonomy): domain Bacteria; kingdom Bacillati; phylum Actinomycetota; class Actinomycetes; order Kitasatosporales; family Streptomycetaceae; genus Streptomyces; species Streptomyces sp. NPDC006012. The sequence goes on along the minus strand of NZ_JBIAIE010000002.1, from coordinate 465,817 downwards.
ACGTCTCCGCGATGGCCGCGTCCTGCGACGACGATCCCGCGAACCCGTATCCGGCCTGCCATGTGCACCAGCAGGACTGGGGCGTTCCGGTCCACCTCACCGCGACCGGCACGGACCGGCTGCCGCTGGTCCTGGCGGGAATGGACGAAGCGGAGACGGACGAGAGGGGAATGGACGAGACGGGAATGGACGAGGCGCCGACCCCGTAGCCCTGGTGCCCCCTGGCCGGTGGCCGGTGGCCGGTGGCCGGTGGCCGGTGAGCGCTGGTCGGCGGGCGGGCGGCAGCCGGTGATCCACCTCGCTGCTCGCTGCTCTACGGTCGGTGCTCGGTGCTCGGTGCTCGGTGCTCGGTGCTCGGCGTTCAACCGATCGCGGAGAGTGCGGCTCCCCACCCCGAGCCCACCCCGAGCCCAGGCCACCCCGGTCGGGATCCCTTGGTCGAGGTCACCCCTCCAGGAACGCCCCCAGCGCGTTGGCCAGCAGATACGGGTCGTCCGCGCCGCACAGTTCCCGGGCGCTGTGCATCGACAGGATCGCGACGCCGATGTCCACGGTCCTGATGCCGTGCCGGGCTGCCGTGATGGGCCCGATCGTGGTGCCGCAGGGCATCGAGTTGTTGGAGACGAAGGACTGGAAGGGTACGCCGGCCTTGTCGCAGGCGGCGGCGAAGATCGCGCGGCCCGAACCGTCCGTGGCGTAGCGGTTGTTGACGTTGACCTTGAGGATCGGGCCGCCGTTGACGCGCGGGTGGTGCGTCGGGTCGTGGCGCTCCGCGTAGTTGGGGTGGACGGCGTGGCCCGTGTCGGAGGACAGGCAGACGGTGCCGGCGAAGGACCGGGCGCGGTCCTCGTAGCTGCCGCCGCGGGCGAACACGGAACGTTCCAGTACGGAACCGAGCAGCGGCCCGTCCGCGCCGGTGTCCGACTGGGAGCCGTTCTCCTCGTGGTCGAAGGCGGCGAGGACCGGGATGTGGGGCAGGGCGTTCCCGGAGGCGGTGGCGGCGGCGAGGGCCGCCGTGCCCGCGTGCACGGACAGCAGGTTGTCCATCCGTGGACCCGCGACCAGTTCGCGGTCCCGGCCCAGGTAGGCCGCGGGTTCCACGGAGTGTGTCATCAGGTCCCAGCCGGTCACCGTACCGGGCGCAAGTCCGCACTCCTGTTCAAGGAAGGCGATCAGATCGCCGTCGCGCACGGTGTCGCTCAGGCCCCAGACCGGCTGGAGGTGGCGCTGCTTGTCGAGCTTGAGCCCTTCCGAGGTCACGGTGCGGTCGAGGTGGATGGCCAGTTGCGGCACCCGCAGCAGGGGGCGGTCGACGTCGACGAGCCGGGTCGAGCCGTCCCGTAGCGTCAGCCGGCCCGCGAGGCCGAGATCGCGGTCGAGCCAGGAGTTCAGCAGCGGCCCGCCGTAGATCTCCACCGCGACCTGGCGCCAGCCGTGCGCGCCGCTGTCCGGCAGCGGCTTGACCCGCAGGTTGGGCGAGTCGGTGTGCGCGCCGACGATCCGGAACGGTGTGTGCGGCGCGGCGCTCTCGGGGACGTACCAGGCCACGATCGCCCCGCCGCGCACCACGTACTTGCCGCCGCTGGTCCCGTCCCAGGCGTCCGTCTCGGCGACCTGGCGGAATCCGGCCTTCTCCAGCCGCCCGGCGGCGTTCGCCACGGCGTGGTACGGCGACGGGCTCGCCGTGAGGAAGGACATCAGGTCGTCGGTGTGGCCGCGGCCGAAGGTGGCGGAGGGGGCCGAAGCGCTCCGTGGAGCGGCGGCAGACGGGCGGGACGGTTCGGTCATGACTTCACCTTAACTACGTGCATGGGCCTGCCCCCCTGGTCGGGAGATCAGGCCCACACCGGTGCCGGGACGCGGCCGGTGCCCCGGCGGGCGACGCCGCCCCGTCGCGCTAGAACGCGGCCTCGTCCAGCTCCATCAGGTCCAGGTCGGTGTTCTCCGCGACCTTGCGGGCCAGGGTGACACCGGGCAGGACGTCGGCCGCGAAGAACTTCGCCGCCGCGATCTTGCCCGTGTAGAACGCCTTGTCCTTGCCGGCCGCCGTCCGGAGTTTCTCGGCGGCCACCGCGGCACCGCGCAGCAGCAGATAGCCGACGATCACGTCGCCGGAGGCGAGCAGCAGCCGGGTGGTGTTCAGGCCCACCTTGTAGATGTTCCTGACGTCCTGCTCGGTGGCCGCGAGGTCGGTCAGCATCAGACCGACGATGGCCTCCAGCTCGACGGCGGCCTTGGCCAGGTGCTCGCGGGCGCCGGCCAGTTCCTCGCCGCCGGTGCCGAGGGCCAGGAACTTCTTGATGTCCTCGGCGAGCGAGTTCAGCGCGGTGCCCTGGTTGCGGACGATCTTCCGGAAGAAGAAGTCCTGGCCCTGGATCGCCGTGGTGCCCTCGTACAGGGTGTCGATCTTGGAATCCCGGATGTACTGCTCGATCGGGTACTCCTGGAGGAAGCCGGAGCCGCCGAAGGTCTGCAGCGACTGGGCCAGCTGCTCGTAGCCCTTCTCGGAGCCGTAGCCCTTGACGATCGGCAGCAGCAGGTCGTTGAGCGCGTGCTCGACGGAGGCGTCCTCCCCGCGGGCCTCCTTGACGGCGATGGCGTCCTGCACGGAGGCGGTGTGCAGGACCAGGGCACGCATGCCCTCCGCGTACGCCTTCTGCGTCATCAGCGAGCGGCGCACGTCGGGGTGGTGGGCGATGGTGACCTTGGGCGCGGACTTGTCCATGAAGTCGGCCAGGTCGGGGCCCTGGACGCGCTCCTTGGCGTAGGCGAGGGCGTTGAGGTAGCCGGTGGACAGGGTCGAGATCGCCTTCGTGCCGACCATCATGCGGGCGAACTCGATGATGCGGAACATCTGCCGGATGCCGTCGTGCTTGTCGCCGATCAGCCAGCCCTTGGCCGGGTGGCGGTCGCCGAAGGTCAGCTCGCAGGTGTTGGACGCCTTGAGGCCCATCTTGTGCTCGACGTTCGTCGCGTAGACGCCGTTGCGCTCGCCCAGTTCCCCGGTCTCGAAGTCGAAGAGGTACTTCGGGACGAGGAAGAGGGACAGGCCCTTGGTGCCCGGACCGGCGCCCTCCGGCCGGGCGAGCACGTAGTGGAGGATGTTCTCCTCCATGTCGTGCTCGCCGGAGGTGATGAAGCGCTTGACGCCCTCGATGTGCCAGGTGCCGTCCTCCTGCCGGACCGCCTTGGTGCGGCCGGCGCCGACGTCGGAGCCCGCGTCGGGCTCGGTGAGCACCATGGTGGAGCCCCAGGTCCTCTCGACCGCGAGCGCGGCGAGCTTCTGCTGCTCCTCGGTGCCCTCCTCGAAGAGGATGCGGGCGAACGCGGGTCCGGAGGCGTACATCCACAGCGCCGGGTTCGCGCCGAGGACCAGCTCGGCGTACGACCAGATCAGTGACGGGGGCGCCGGGGTGCCGCCGATCTCCGCGGGCAGGCCCAGGCGCCAGTACTCCGCGTCCATGAGGGCCTTGTAGCTCTTTTTGAAGGAGGCCGGGACCGGTGCGGTGCCGGTCTCCGGGTCGAAGACCGGCGGGTTGCGGTCGGTGTCCGCGAAGGACTCGGCCAGCTCGTTCTCGGCGAGGCGGGTCAGCTCCGCCAGGATGCTCTTGGCGGTGTCCGTGTCCAGCTCGGCGAACGGGCCGGTTCCGTACAGCTTGTCGCGCCCGAGCACTTCGAACAGGTTGAACTCGATGTCGCGGAGGTTCGACTTGTAGTGCCCCATGGTGACGGCTCCGTATCGGACTGGGCGAGGCACTGGCTCCTCGCAACTGGTTCACATACCAACAAGTAGCTACGATGATGCTACCCGCCAGTAATAAGAAGCAACCCCGGTTGGGCCAAGTGTGAGAAGGCTCAATTCGGCGGGGGCGCGCACGGTTGTGCACCTAGGTCCGCGGGTGCGCCCGCCGGTGCCCGCGCGCCCTCGTCGCGGGCCCGCGACGAGGCGGCCGGGAAGGGCCGGAGAACCTGCTGCGGACCTTCGCCGGGCCGCGCGGCCTCGGTACGCTTACGCCCATGTACGGATACGGCCAGCCGATGGACGGGAGCGCCGGGCAGCAGCAGTACGCCCAGTCGCAGCAGCAGATGCCCGGCGGGTACGGCCAGCAGCCGCCGCTCTACCCGGAGCCGTCCCCGCCCTCGCTGGCGGACGCGGTGCGCGCGTTCACCACCGGCCAGATGTCCGCCGAGGACTTCCAGCAGGTGTTCGCCACGTCCAAGGTCTACTGCCCGCGCGGCGACAACCCCGGCTTCCTCGCTCTGCACAACACCCAGCAGCCGGTGATCCCGATGTTCACCTCGCTGAAGGAGTTGCGCCGCTACGCGGGCAAGGAATCCAAGTACTTCGTGATCACCGGCGCCGAGGTGATCGACCTGCTGCCGAGCGGCTACGGCTTCGTCCTGGACATGGAAGGCGAGCACCGGATGGTCTTCGACGCGAAGGCGGTCGAGCAGATGGTCGAATTCGCCATGCGCAGGATGTACGGCTGACCGGGACCTCGTATCCCGTGGTCACGGTTGCGTGCCGCATCGCGTGGTCACGCTGCCGTCCCGCGTCGCCGTCGCACGGTCGCTGTCGTGCCGCAGCCCGTGGTCGCTGTCGTGCCACAACCGCTCCCGGAGAAGGCCCGGAGGGAATTTCCCTCCGGGCCTTCTCTGTTTGGAGTGGCAAGAAGTTCAACAGTCAACTATTCTGAGTGCAGAAGGAGGTACCGACATGCCTGCAGTGACCGTCGAGAACCCGTTGACGCTGCCCCGTGTGGCCGCGCCCGCCGATGCGGTGGCCCGCCCGGTGCTCACCGTGACGACCGCTCCGAGCGGTTTCGAGGGTGAGGGTTTCCCGGTGCGCCGGGCCTTCGCCGGGATCAACTACCGTCACCTCGACCCGTTCATCATGATGGACCAGATGGGCGAGGTGGAGTATCAGCCCGGTGAGCCGAAGGGGACCCCCTGGCACCCGCACCGTGGCTTCGAGACCGTCACGTACATCATCGACGGGATCTTCGACCACCAGGATTCCAACGGCGGTGGCGGCACCATCACCAACGGTGACACCCAGTGGATGACCGCGGGTTCGGGTCTCCTGCACATCGAGGCGCCGCCGGAGCACCTCGTCGCGTCGGGCGGGATCTTCCACGGCCTCCAGCTGTGGGTGAACCTGCCGGCCAAGGACAAGATGATGGCGCCGCGCTACCAGGACATCCGCGGCGGCAGCGTCCAGCTGCTCACCACCCCCGACGGCGGCGCGCTGCTGCGGGTCATCGCCGGTGAGCTGGACGGCCACGCGGGGCCCGGCGTCACGCACACCCCGATCACCATGATCCACGCGACCCTCGCTCCGGGCGCCGAACTCACCCTGCCCTGGCGGGAGGACTTCAACGGCCTCGCGTACGTCCTGGCGGGCCGCGGCACGGTCGGCGCCGAGCGCCGTCCGGTCCGGCTGGGGCAGACCGCCGTCTTCGGTGCCGGTTCCTCGCTGACCGTCCGCGCGGACGAGAAGCAGGACTCGCACACCCCTGACCTGGACGTCATCCTGCTCGGCGGTGAGCCGATCCGGGAGCCGATGGCGCACTACGGCCCGTTCGTCATGAACACCCGCGAAGAACTCCAGCAGGCGTTCGAGGACTTCCAGAAGGGGCGGCTGGGGACGGTCCCGGCCGTGCACGGGATGTCCGAGGGCGGGCTGTAGGGCCCATCGGGCCCGTCCGGCGGACGGGTCCGGTCCGGAGCTCTCGGCGCAACAGCCGGCTGTTGCGCCGAGGCCGGATCACCGCGCACAAGCGCTCGGCGCCGGCCGTCGGGGGAGACCGAGGTCGTCCCCCGGCCGGTCAGCGGCGGCGCAGGGACGGGTCGAGCAGCGCGGGCGGGGTGTCGTTCTTCTCGTGCGCGGCCAGGTCGGTGCCGGGGGCCACGATCGCGTCGATCGCGTCGAGTACGCCGGCGGGGAGCACGGTGTCCGCGGCGGCGAGTTGCGCGTGCAGGTGGTCCAGCGTGCGGGGGCCGATGAGCGCGCCGGTCACGCCGGGGTGCGCGGTCACGAATCCGAGCGCGAGCTGGATCAGGGTCAGGCCGGCCTCGTCGGCGACCTGGGCCAACTGCTCGACGGCTTCGAGCCTGGCCCGGTTGGCGGGGAGGGCGGTGTCGAACCGCTGCGGCATGAACGCCGAGCGGTTGCTGGTGATCTCCCGGCCCGCGCGGATCGCGCCCGACAGCCAGCCCGAGGCCAACGGGCTCCACACCAGCACGCCGAGCCCGTACTCCTCGGCCACGGGCAGGACATGGGCCTCGATGCCGCGTTGCAGGATCGAGTAGCTGGGCTGTTCGGTGACGTAGCGGCTCAGGTGGTGCTCGCGGGCGGCCCACTGCGCCTGCACGATGCGGTAGGCGGGGAAGGTCGAGGAGCCGAAGGAGCGGATCTTTCCCGCGCGCTGAAGGTCGGTCAGCGCCGACAGCGTCTCCTCGTCGCCGGTACGGGGGTCCCACCGGTGGATCTGGAAGAGGTCGACGTGGTCGACACCGAGGCGGCGCAGGCTGTCGTCCAGCGCGGTGACCAGCCAGCGGCGCGAACCGCCCCGATGGTTGCGCTCGTCGCCCATCGGCAGGCTCGCCTTGGTGGCCAGCACGATGTCCTCGCGGCGGCCGGCGATGGCCTTGCCGACCATCTCTTCCGACGCGCCGCCGCTGTACACGTCGGCGGTGTCGATCAGGTTGATCCCGGCCTCAAGGGCGGCGTCGACGATGGCGGTGACCTCGTCCTGGGTGGTGCGCCCGATCCTGCCGAAGTTCATCGCGCCGAGCGCGAGGGTGCTGACCTGCACACCGGTGCGGCCCAAAGTGCGGTACTGCATGATCGTATGTCTCCTCGTTGCGGGGGGAGCGTGGTGGTGACGGGCGGCTTGGACGCCGGACTCCCGCTCTGGCATCATGAGCAAAACGGAACGTCGCTCCGGTACGACGATACGGAACACGGATCCGTTTTGCCAAGGGTCATGAGGGCGGAGGAGCGCGGTGGACGACAGCGACGGGGGCGCAGGGCGCGCGGCCGAGCCCGGACAGGCGGCCGAGCCCAGGCGGAAGGACGCGCGGCGTAACAAGGAGGCCCTGCTCGACGCGGCTGCCGCGGTCTTCGTCACGTCGGGCGTGGAAGCGCCCGTACGTGACATCGCGACCAGGGCGGGCGTCGGGCTGGGCACGATCTACCGCCACTTCCCGACGCGGGCGGACCTCATCATCGCCGTCTACCGGCACCAGGTCGACGCCTGTGCCGAGGCCGGTCCCACGCTCCTGGCGGCCGGCCCGACTCCGCATGCCGCACTGGAGCGCTGGATCAGCCTCTTCGTCGACTTCCTGGCCACCAAGCACGGGCTCGCCGTGGTGCTCCAGTCCGGCAACGCCGCCTTCGACACGCTGCACGCCTACTTCCTCGACCGCCTCGTGCCCGTCTGCGCCCAACTGCTCGAAGCCGCGGCAGCCGCCGGCGAGATCCGCTCCGACATCAGTGCCTACGGACTGATGCGCGGAGTGGGCAACCTCTGCATCGGCGCGGACGGCGATCCCGGCTACGACGCACGCCGCCTGGCCGAGATCCTCATCGCCGGGCTGCGCCTGCCGCGGTAGAGCCGCGCTGGAGCCGCGACGGAAGCGCGGGCCCCGCCCGTCCGACGGTGCCGGACGGGTGCCGTACGGGCGGGAGTCACCCAGCCGGGTCGGCGCGGCAGGACAGTCCGGCGTCGCCGTGATCCGCTGGAGCGGTGCACTTGCTTCCGGAGGCCGTCCGCCGACTCGCCGCGTGGTGCGTGGTGATCCTGCTCGTCTCCGGTGTGGTCTACGTCGTGATCCGGCTGTGCGTGGCCTTCCGCACGGCCGTCACACCGGTGCTGCTCGCGCTGCTGGGCACCGCCCTGCTGCGGCCGCTGTACCGGCGGCTCGTGGCGGCCGGGGTGCACCGGTCGCTGGCCGCCGGGCTCACCTGCGTCGGGGTCGTCGCCGTGGTCGGCGGCGCCGTGTACGTCGTGGTCGCCGCGCTCATCGACAACGGCGACCAGATCGCCAGCTCGCTGCGGGAGGCCGCCAAGTCCCTCGCCCGGCACCTCGGAGCGGCCGACACCTCGGTCGACGATCTCGCCACCAGCGCGAGGAAACTGCTGGCCAAGTTCGGCGGGACGGCCGCCTCCAACGTCATCAGCGGGGTCAGCGTGGTCGGCGAGTCCATCGCCATCGCCGTCCTCGCGCTGCTGCTCGTCTTCTTCTTCCTGCGTGACTCGCACCGCGTCGCCGCGACCATCCGGTCCGTCGCGCCGCACGGCACCGCGGACACCCTGGAGTCCATGGCACGGCGGGCCTTCGGCGCCGTCGAGGGGTTCATGCGCGGGACCACGGTGATCGCGCTGATCGACGCCGTCTGCATCACCGTCGGACTGCTCGTCCTGCGGGTGCCGGGCGCGCTGGGACTGGGCGCGCTCGTGTTCGTCGGCGCCTACATCCCCTACCTCGGCGCGTTCCTGTCCGGCGCGGTGGCGATCCTGGTCGCGCTCGCCGACCGGGGTTTCGTGATCGCGCTGTGGGCGTTGGCGGTGGTGCTCGCCGTGCAGGTCCTGGAGGGGCATGTGCTCCAGCCGGTCATCCAGAGCCGGACGGTGCAGATGCACCCGGCGCTGGTGCTGCTGGCGATCGCCGCGGGGGCGTCCGTCGCGGGGATCGTGGGGATGCTGCTGGCCGTGCCGCTGACCGCCGCCGCCTTCGGCGTCGCCCACGAACTCCGGCACCGGTACGCGGCAGCACCGTAACCCCGGCCCGCCGCCGTGACGCCTACCCGTGCCCGTCGGCCTCTGGCTTGCGCCTCACCCCGCCGCGCGGAAGCTTCGTGGTCACGCGGGACCTCTGTGGTCACGCGGGACCTTCGCCGTCAGTTCTGTTGGAGCAGCTGCTCCTGCAGTTGCTCATGTGGCTGTTCGTGCAGTTCGAACCAGACGCACTTGCCCTTGCCCCGCGGGTCCACGCCCCACGCGTCGGCGAGCCCCTCGATCAGGACCAGGCCGCGGCCGCCGCAGGCCAGTTCGCCGGGGCAGCGCCGGCGCGGGAGGGCGTCGCCGGAGTCGGTGACCTCCACCCGCAGCCGGCGCCGGCCGGGGGCACCGCTGATCTCGGCGAGCAGCAGCGCGTCCGTGTCGGTGTGCAGCAGGACGTTGGTGACCGTCTCGGAGATCAGCAGCACCGCGGAGTCGACCTGGTCGGCCGAGGCCCAGTCGTGCAGCAGCGCGCGCAGCAGCTGCCGGGCCTCGGCGATCCGCTCCGGCTCTGTCTGCGCCACGTTCAGGGCGGTGCGGCGGGCCGGACGCCGCATGGCCAGGGTGCCGTCCCCGGTGTCCTGCACCGTCCGGCGCATGAGCAGCACGGCGATGTCGTCCTCGCGCCGGTCGGTCAGCGGGCCGGTCAGGTGGTGCGAGGAGGGGCCGTGCACGCCCTGCACCAGGGCGTCGGCCAGTTCCTCCAGATCGTGGCCGTGCTGCTCCAGGATCGTACGGATACGTTTGCAGCCGCTCTCCAGGTCGTGGCCGCCGGTCTCGATCAGGCCGTCCGTGCAGAGCATCAAGATCTCGTCCCGCTCCAGCACGAACCGGGTCGTCGGATAGGTGGCGTCCGGGTCGATGCCCAGGGGCAGCCCGCCCGCGGTCGGCCGCTCCAGCACCGTTCCGTCCGGCATACGGATCGTCGCGTTCGGATGTCCGGCGCGGGCGATCTCCAGCCTCCCGGACTCCGGTTCCGCCTCCACATACAGGCAGGTCGCGAAGCGCGGGTCGGGGCCGGCGGTGATGCCGTGCAGGAAGCGGGAGGCACGGGTGAGGACCGCGTCGGGGCGGTGTCCCTCGGCGGCGTAGGCGCGCAGCGCGATCCGCAGCTGTCCCATGAGTCCGGCGGCCGTCACGTCATGGCCCTGGACATCGCCGATGACCAGCGCGTATCTGCCGCCCGCGGGCTGGGTCCGGGAGCCGGAGCAGGGCAGCGGGATGAGGTCGTACCAGTCGCCGCCGACCTGGAGCCCGCCGCCGGTCGGGATGTAGCGGGCGGCCATGGTCATGCCGGGCACCTCCGGGCCCAGGCGGGGCAGCATGGACCGTTGCAGGCCATCGGTCAGCTCCCGTTCCGAATCGGCGGCCTCGGCCCGGGAGAGCGCCTGGGCGAGCATCCGGGCCACCGTCGTCAGCACGGCCCGCTCATCGGGCGTGAAGGCGACCGGGTAGGCGAAGGCCGCCATCCAGGCACCCATCGTGCGACCGCCCGCCGTCAGCGGCAGAAACGCCCAGGAGCGACGGCCGAACGGCTTGGCGATCGGCCAGGTCAGCGGGTAGCGGGAGCTGTACTGCTTGGGCGAGGACAGATAGACGGCACGGCCGGTCCGCACCACGTCCACGGCCGGGTAATCGGTGTTCAGCGGCATGTTGAAGAAGGGGGCCCCTTCGGAAAGCTGCTGCCCGTGGTGGCCGATGACCGTCAAGCGGTCGCCCACCACGGCGAACACCGCGAGCCCGTCCAGTGAGAAACCCGGCATGGACAGGCCGGCCGCGACCCGCAGCACCTCCGCCGTGGACCGCGCCTCGGCCAGCGCCCGGCCCGCGTCCAGCAGGAACGCCTCCCGGGAGCGTCGCCAGTCGCCGTGTACCGCGCTTCGCCCCGCCGGGGTGCCCGGCACCGGTTCGGTGACCTCCTGGAGGGTGCCGATGATGTCGTACGTCCTGCGCTCGTGGTCGAAAGAGGGCTTGGACCTGCTGCGTACGGTCCGCAGGATGTGGCCCTGCTCGTCCACGATCCTGATCCGCGCCTCGGCGATCGTGCCTTCGGCCGCGGCGAGCCGGACGATCCCGGCGACCTCGTTCCAGTCGACCGGATGTATTCGATCCCGTGTCTGTGCCACGGTGAAGGCCGACGGCTCGGAGGGGAATCCGAGCAGGCGGGCGGCCTCCGCGTCCGCGGTGACCAGTCCGCTCGCGGTATTCCAGTGCCACAGTCCCGTCGCCACGGCGGCGAGGACGTCGTCCACCGCGGGTAGGGGCTCGCCAGTACGCATTGCCCCACTTTAGGAATATTTGAGAGAAAGATGCCACTGATCGGCGGGGTCGAAATAGGGAGCGGCCGGTCTTGGGGTGCCCGGTAGGCTTGGGGAAGGTTTCACGTGAAACCCTCCCCCGATCCGCGAAGGCTGGATGAACGACGATGCATCGGTACAGGTCCCACACCTGCGGCGAGCTCCGCGCCTCTGACGTCGGCACCGACGTCCGGCTGAGTGGCTGGCTGCACAATCGGCGCGACCTGGGCGGCATCCTCTTCATCGATCTGCGCGATCACTACGGCATCACCCAGCTCGTCGCCCGCCCCGGCACGGAGTCGTACGACGCGCTCGACCGGCTCTCCAAGGAGACGGTGGTCCGGGTCGACGGCAAGGTCGTCTCGCGCGGCACCGAGAACGTGAACCCGGAGCTGCCGACCGGCGAGGTCGAGATCGAGGTCGGCGCGGTCGAGGTGCTGGGCGCGGCGGCCCCCCTCCCCTTCACCATCAACGCCGAGGACGGGGTCAACGAGGAGCGGCGGCTGGAGTACCGCTTCCTGGACCTGCGCCGCGAGCGCATGCACCGCAACATCATGCTGCGTACGTCGGTCATCGCGGCGATCCGGCAGAAGATGGTCGCGTTGGGCTTCAACGAGATGGCGACGCCGATCCTGTCCGCCACCTCCCCCGAGGGCGCCCGCGACTTCGTCGTCCCCTCCCGTCTGCACCCGGGCAGGTTCTACGCCCTGCCGCAGGCGCCGCAGCAGTTCAAGCAGTTGCTGATGATCTCCGGCTTCGACCGCTACTTCCAGATCGCGCCCTGCTTCCGCGACGAGGACGCCCGCGCCGACCGCTCGCCGGGTGAGTTCTACCAGCTCGACGTCGAGATGAGCTTCGTCGAGCAGGAGGACGTCTTCCAGCCGGTCGAGAAGCTGATGACGGAGCTGTTCGAGGAGTTCGGCGGCGGCCGTCATGTCACCTCCCCCTTCCCGCGCATCCCGTTCCGCGAGGCGATGCTCAAGTACGGCTCGGACAAGCCGGACCTGCGCGCCAAGCTGGAACTGGTCGACATCACCGATGTCTTCGAGGGCTCGGAGTTCAAGGCGTTCGCGGGCAAGCACGTGCGTGCCCTGCCGGTGCCGGACGTGGCCGCGCAGCCCCGCAAGTTCTTCGACCAGCTCGGCGACTTCGCCGTCGCGCAGGGCGCCAAGGGCCTGGCCTGGGTGCGGGTCGCCGAGGACGGATCGCTGTCCGGCCCGATCGCGAAGTTCCTCACCGAGGAGAACGTCACCGAGCTGACCAAGCGGCTCTCGCTGGCCGCCGGTCACGCCGTGTTCTTCGGCGCCGGCGAGTTCGACGAGGTCTCGAAGATCATGGGCGCGGTGCGCGTCGAGGCCGCCAAGCGCGCCGGGCAGTTCGAGGAGAACGTCTTCCGCTTCTGCTGGATCGTCGACTTCCCGATGTACGAGAAGGACGAGGAGACCGGCGCGATCGACTTCTCGCACAACCCGTTCTCCATGCCGCAGGGCGGCCTGGAGGCCCTGGAGACGCAGGACCCGCTGTCCATCCTGGGCTGGCAGTACGACATCGTCTGCAACGGCGTCGAGCTGTCCTCCGGTGCCATCCGGAACCACGAGCCGGACATCATGCTCAAGGCGTTCGAGATCGCCGGCTATGCCCGGGAGACGGTGGAGGAGAAGTTCGCGGGCATGCTCCGCGCCTTCCGCTTCGGCGCCCCGCCGCACGGCGGGATCGCCCCGGGCGTCGACCGCATCGTGATGCTGCTCGCGGACGAGCCCAACATCCGCGAGACGATCTCCTTCCCGCTCAACGGCAACGCGCTGGACCTGATGATGGGTGCGCCGACGGAGCTGGAGGACGTCCGGCTGAAGGAGCTGCACCTGTCGGTGCACAAGCCGCAGCCGAAGTAGGCACAGAAGCAGCACGGCGTGAGGGCCGGAAACCGATACCGGTTTCCGGCCCTTTTCGCATGTCTGGAGGTCAGGCGGGCTCGCCGCCGAAGCGCTCCTTGTAGGTCTCCAGGTCGTCGTCCGTCAGCTTGGCGAACAGGACCGGCGGGACCGTGAAGGGGGTGCCCACGGGAACCGAGGTGAGGGCACGGGCCTCGTCCGCGGTGACCCAGGCCGCCGTGTCGTCCGCCAGTGAGAAGGCCGAGCGCATGGCGGCCGACGCCGACGGGATGATCGGCTCCGAGACCACCGCGTACAGGTGGATCAGGTTCATCGCCGTGCGCAGCGTCAGGGCCGCGCCGTCCTTGTCGGTCTTGATCTCCAGCCAGGGAGCCTTCTCCTCCAGGTAGGAGTTGCCTGCCGACCACAGGGCACGCAGGGCTGCCGCCGCCTTGCGGAACTGGAGGGATTCCATCTGCTGCTCGTACTCCGCGAGCAGCCGGGCGATCTCCTCACCCAGCTTCGCCTCCGGCTCGCCGGGCTCGCCGCCCGCCGGGACCTCTTCGCCGAAGCGCTTCTTCGAGAAGGACAGCACACGGTTGACGAAGTTGCCGAGGGTGTCGGCCAGGTCCTTGTTCACCGTGGCCGTGAAGTGCTCCCAGGTGAAGGACGAGTCGTCCGACTCGGGGGCGTTGGCGATCAGGAAGTAGCGCCAGTAGTCGGCCGGGAGGATCTCCAGGGCCTGGTCGGTGAAGACGCCCCGCTTCTGCGAGGTGGAGAACTTGCCGCCGTAGTACGTCAGCCAGTTGAACGCCTTGACGTAGTCGACCTTCTTCCACGGCTCGCGGACGCCGAGTTCGGTGGCCGGGAACATCACCGTGTGGAAGGGGACGTTGTCCTTCGCCATGAACTCCGTGTAGCGGACGTCGGTGTCGACGTCGTACCACCACGCCTTCCAGTCGCGGTTCTCGGGGTCGGTGTCTCGCGCGGCGTCTGCCCACTCCTTCGTCGCGCCGAGGTACTCGATCGGGGCGTCGAACCAGACGTAGAAGACCTTGCCCTCCGCCGCCAGCTCCGGCCAGGTGTCGGCCGGCACCGGGACGCCCCAGTCCAGGTCACGGGTGATCGCGCGGTCGTGCAGGCCCTCGGTCAGCCACTTGTGGGCGATGGAGGACGCCAGCTGCGGCCAGTCCTTGTCGTGCCGGGCGACCCACTCGCGGACCTCGTTCTCCAGCTTCGACTGGAGGAGGAAGAGGTGCTTGGTCTCACGGACCTCCAGGTCCGTGGAGCCCGAGATCGCCGAGCGGGGGTTGATCAGGTCGGTCGGGTCGAGCACCCGGGTGCAGTTCTCGCACTGGTCGCCGCGGGCCTTGTCGTAGCCGCAGTGGGGGCAGGTGCCCTCGACGTAGCGGTCGGGGAGGAAGCGGCCGTCGGCGGGCGAGTAGACCTGGCGGATCGACCGCTCCTCGATGAACCCGTTCTCGTTGAGGCGGCGGGCGAAGTGCTGGGTGATCTCCCGGTTCTGGGCGCTGGAGCTGCGGCCGAAATAGTCGAAGGACAGCCCGAAACCGTCGTAGACCGCCTTCTGGGCGTCATGCGCCTGCGCGCAGAACTCGGCCACCGGGACGCCCTGCTCCTTGGCGGCCAGCTCCGCGGGGGTGCCGTGCTCGTCGGTCGCACAGATGTAGAGGACGTCGTGGCCGCGCTGACGGAGGTAGCGGGAGTACACGTCCGCCGGGAGCATGGACCCCACCATGTTGCCCAGGTGCTTGATCCCGTTGATGTACGGAAGGGCGCTGGTGATGAGGTGTCGAGCCATCGCGGGCTGCTCCCAAGTCGCTACGCGGGGTGACGGATGGCCGTTTTTCCGGGCGTCTCCGTCTGTCTACGAACCTTGAAATCGTAGCCGACACGGGTACGCCGCCCGCCTCCCGTTTCTACGGGTGGGAGGCGGGCGGCGTCAGGTGATCGCCTCGGGTGATCGCGACGGGGTGGCTCCGGGGCGGTCCGGTCCGGTCCGGGGCTATGGCCGCCAGGTGGCCAGTACGCCTTCGTACAGCTCCGAGTCCGTCAGCTCGCGGGGGGTGGGGCCCGCGTGGAAGAAGGACGTGTTGCCGGTCTTCAGCTTGCGGAGGTAGTCGAACGCCTTGTTGTCGTGCTCACCGAAGGCGACGAAGGAGAAGAAGACGGAGGGGTGGTCCTTCGCCGCCGCCGTGAGCGACTGGGTGGCGGGGGTCTTGGCGTCGGGGGCGCCGTCCGTCTGGAACACGACCAGCGCGGGGAGGGGAGCGTCCGTGCCGGTGGCGGTGGCCGCGGACGCCTGCGTGGCCTTCTCGTGGTGGGCGAGCACGGCTTCCACGGCCGCGTGGTAGCTGGTGCGGCCCATCCGGCCGAGGGAGGCGTGGACGTCGTCGATCCGGTTCTCGAACTCGGTGAGGGTGAGATCGGTGGTGCCGTCCAGCTCGGTGGAGAAGAAGACGACGTGGACCGCGGCCTCGGGGTCGAGGTGGGCGGCGAGCGCGAGGGCCTGCTCGGCGAGGGCCTGGGCGGAGCCGTCCTTGTAGTACGGACGCATGGAGGCGGAACGGTCGAGCACGAGGTAGAGCTTCGCCCGGGTGCCGGTGAGGCCGGTTGCGGCGAGGGCTTCCGCGGCGGACCTGTAGGCGGTGGCCAGGCTGGGGGCGACGGTGACGGTGTCGGTGGCTGCGTCCGTGTCGGGGACGGTGGCTGCGTCCGTGTCGGTGTCGGTGGGTGCGTCGGCTTGGGGGGCGGGGAGCGCCTCGGCCGCAGGGGCGGGGGTCGTCTCCGCTGCTACGGGTTCGGGTTCGGGCTCCGCCACGGCCACCGGTTCGGGCTCCGGCGTGGGCTCGGTCGCCGGCTCCGGTTCCGGGTCCTGCGTTGCTTCCGGTTCCGGTGTCTGCGTTGCTTCCGCTTCCGGGTCCTGCGCCGGTTCCGGTGTCTGCTCTGCCTCGGCCTGGGGCTCGGGTGCCTGCTCGGCCTGGGGCTCGGGTGCCTGCTCGGCCTCGGTCTGGGGCTCTGGGGCGGGCGCCTGCTCCGGGGCGGTCTCCGCTGCCGGCTCGGCGGGCTCGGCGGGCTCGGCGGTCTCCGCGGCGACCGGCGCGGGCTCGACCGTCGGCTCTGCTGTCGGCTCCGCCGGAGCGTCGTCCGCGTCGGCCGTGGCCTGCGCGGCTTCCGATTCCGCGTCCTGCTCGTCCTGCTCGACGCGCTCGACCTGTTCGACTTGCTCGACACGCTCGTCCTGCTTGACGGGCTCGACCTGCACGTCGGCCGTGGCCGGGACGTCGTCCGCGTCGTCTGCATCGTCCGCGGCCGGGACGATCTCCGCGTCGGCGGTCGGCTCCGGTGTCGGCTCGGGCGTTGCCTCGGGCTCGGGCGTCGGCTCCGGCTCGGGAGCGGTCGCCTGTTCTGCCTGCGGCTCGGAATCGCGCTCGGGCGTCGCCTCCGACTCCGGACCCGTTGCCTGTTCTGCCTCGGGCTCGGGCGCTGCCTCCGGCTCGGGAGCGGTCGCCTGTTCTGCCTGCGGCTCGGAATCCGGCTCCGAATCCGGCTCGGGTGCGGCGGTGGGCTCCGCAACCGCTGTTTCCGCGGCCGTCGGCGCCTCAGGGGCCGGGTCCGTTTCTTCTGCCGAACGGGCCGGGCGGGGGACCGAGACGTTGTCGAAGGCCGCTGCCACCAGGTCGTGTTCCGACGGTTCCGACTGACGGGGTTCCGGGACCTGGGCCGTGACCGGGGCAGGAGCGGAGTCAGCGGAAGAGGAAGGAGCGGAGTCAGCGGAAGAGGCAGGAGCGGAGTCAGCGGAAGAGGAAGGAGCGGAGTCGGGAGAAGAGTCGGAAGAAGTATCAGGAAGATCGGCGGAAGCAGAGGAAGGAGAGGAAGCAGCGGGGGACGGCTGTTCGGGCTTCGGTTCCTGTGCGGGGATCCGCTCCGCCTCCGCCTGTCCGGCGGCCCGGTCCTCATCTCGTGAAGGCAGTTGCTCCGCACCCTCTGCCTCGGCCGTGTTCCCCTTGCGCGATCGGCCGAATGCGTTCCGCAGGAGAGTGAGAATGCCCATGTGCGCAACCCTTCGCATGAATTATGTCCGTCAATCCCTGGCCAGGACGGACACGTAAGGTTAGCGGGCCGGGGTGGTGATCTTGGGAAGGGGCGAGGGGGGACGCCGACGTTCGTGTCAACGCTTCCGCACCCGCCCGCGCAATGCCCCTTCATGCCCCCGGGGTTCACCGATCATTCATCCAGCGGCAGTCCATCCGCACACGCGTCCCCATACCGTCACGCTCACACCAAAGGCTTGCAAGGGGAGAGTAAAGTGCGCAATCTGCTGCCCGTCATCGGCTCGCATTCGGGTGGGCGTTCCGCCATGACCTGCCGTTTCCGGTGTGGTGACGCCTGTTTCCACGAGGTGCCCAACACCAGTTCCAACGAGTACGTCGGCGATGTCATCGCGGGTGCCCTGAGCCGTCGCGGGGCGCTGCGGGCCGCAGCCGCGGTGACCGTGGCTGCCGCGGCCGGTTCCGCCGTCGTCGCCGGTGCCCCGCAGGCGGCTGCCGCGGAGGCGAAGCCCGGCACACCCAGCGCAACCGGCAAGCCGGGCAAGCCCCAGCAGGGTGCGCGCGGGCTGCGGTTCAGCCCGGTGGCCCCGAACACCGCCGACGCCGTCACCGTGCCCGACGGCTACCAGCAGAACGTGGTCATCCGTTGGGGAGAACCGATTCTGCGCGGTGCGCCCGCCTTCGACCCGGAGCACCAGACGGCCGCCGCGCAGGCCGGGCAGTTCGGGTACAACAACGACTTCCTCGCCCTGCTGCCGGTACCCGGCGAGCACGGCCGGCAGCTGCTCGTGGCCAACCACGAGTACACGGACGAGGTACTGATGTTCCGCGGCTACGACGCCGCCAACCCCACCCGGCAGCAGGTCGAGGTCGCCTGGGCGGCGCACGGTCTGTCGGCCGTCGTCGTGGCGGAGGACCGCAGGAGCGGGAAGCTCACTGTCGTGAGCCGGCACCACCTCAACCGGCGGATCACCGCGACCAGCGAGTTCAGGCTCACCGGCCCCGCCGCCGGGTCGAGCCTGCTGAAGACCTCCGCCGACCCGACCGGCCGCAAGGTGCTCGGCACTCTCAACAACTGCTCGGGCGGCACCACCCCGTGGGGCACCACGCTGCACGGCGAGGAGAACTTCAACCAGTACTTCGCGAACGCCAACCGGCCCACGGACGCGCGGTACGGCATCGGCACCGGCGCCACCGAGCGCAAGTGGGAGCGGTTCGACAAGCGGTTCGACATCGCGCAGGAGCCCAACGAGGCCCACCGGTTCGGATACGTCGTCGAGTTCGACCCGTACGACCCCACCTCCACGCCCCGCAAGCACACCGCGCTCGGCCGGTTCAAGCACGAGGCGGCGACCGTGCGGATGACGGCGGACGGCCGTCCCGTCGTGTACACGGGCGATGACGAGCGCTTCGACTACTTCTACAAGTTCGTCGGCAGCAAGCGGATGAGGCACGGCGACAGCCGTTCCGCGCGCGAGCACAACCTCTCGCTGCTGGACGAGGGCACCCTGTACGTCGCCAAGCTGACCGGTGACTCGCCCGCGAGCGACATCGACGGCACCGGCAAGCTGCCCGCCGACGGCGAGTTCGACGGCAGCGGGACCTGGATCCCGCTGGTCACCGCCACCGAGCACGGAGCCGTCTCGCACGTCGAGGGCATGACCGTTCAAGAGGTCCTGGTCTTCACGCGGCTGGCCGGTGACAAGGTGGGCGCCACGAAGATGGACCGCCCGGAGGACATCGAGCCGTCGCCGCAGTCCGGCAAGGTGTACGTCGCGCTCACCAACAACACCAACCGTGGCAAGGCCGGTTACGCCGCCCCCGACGAGGCCAACCCGCGCACCACCAACAAGCACGGGCACATCCTCGAACTCACCGAGCGGCACAACCGCGCCGACGCCACCTCCTTCGCCTGGTCGGTGTTCCTGGTCGCCGGTGACCCCGCCGACCCGGCGACCTACTTCGCGGGCTTCCCGAAGGACAAGGTCAGCCCGATCTCCTGCCCGGACAACGTGGCCTTCGACCCGCACGGCAACCTGTGGATCTCCACCGACGGCAACGCGCTCGGCACCCACGACGGCCTGTTCGGCGTCGCCACCAGGGGCGACCGGCGCGGTGAGCTGAAGCAGTTCCTGACCATGCCGAACGGCGCCGAGACCTGCGGTCCGATCGTGCAGGACCGGCGCGTCCTGGTCGCCGTGCAGCACCCGGGCGAGATCGACGGGGCGTCGGTGGAGAAGCCGGCGAGCGCCTGGCCGGACGGACCCGGGAAGATCACGCGGCCTGCGGTGGTCGCGGTGTGGCGCGCGGACGGCGGCGACATCGGCGTCTGACGCACACACCGGAGGGCGTGCCCGGGGCCCCGGCGCACGCCCTCCGGTACGTACGGTGCGTGACGTCGTCCTGTGAGCCCCGCGCACGGCGGGGGCTCACGCCCCCGGTGTGGCGGTGGGTCCGCCCGGCGGCCAGCGTCCGCCGACCCCCGCTTCGGCCTGCGCGCTCTCGTCCTCGAACGGGGTCAGGGGCTCCGGGTAGCGGGCGGTCCGGCGGTCCGGCAGGGCACGGGTCCGGGCGGACGGAATCCGTACGTTCCGGGTCAGCCAGGTGGCCACGGCCACCGTGAGGCCGAGGCCCACCAGCAGCCAGGAGACCGTGCGCAGGGTGGCCGTGAGGGCGTCGTAGACGGCGCCGACGGCCGGCTGCGAGAGGTCGGCGGGCAGGTCGGCGAGGGTGAGGCGGCGGCCGATGGCGACGGCGAGGGCGAGCAGCGCGCCGCCCAGGGCCGTGCCGAGCGCGGTCGCGGTGATCGCGCGACGGCGGTGGACGGCGAGGGCGATCCCGGCGACGGCGAAGACGACGGCCGCGACGGGGAGCCAGAACCCGGCGACTTCGAGCACGTGGAATCCCTTCCGGAGGGGGGCCAGTTCCTGTGCGGGGAGTACGGCGAAGGTGGTGTGCTCGACCGGGATCCGGCCCGCGAGCGGCATGTGGTCCTCGGCGAGCTGCCGTTTGACCTGGGCGGTGACGGGAGCGAGATCGACGGTGACCGGCTCGTCGAGGTAGTCGTCCTCGGTGTCCTCGTCGCGCAGGGCGCGCAGCACCGCGTCATGGGTGGCCCGGTTCCCCTCGTCCCAGGCGAGACGGAAGGCGCGGGTCTGGGTGAAGGAGTGCACCGCGTCGTGCACGAAGGGTCCGACGGCGCCCCGCACCGGGCGGACGTCGAGCTTCTGGTCGACCTCCCGCATGATGCCGGCGCCGACGGTGTCCGCGACCGCGTTGCGCACGTCGGGGTCGGTGGCGAGCGGCGCCATCGTCGTGACGTACCGGCCGGTGTCGGCGAGTCCGTACGCCGCCCAGGCCGCCAGCGCGCCGAACGGCACGAGCAGGCAGGCCAGTGCGATCAGCGCCGCCGACAGGGCGTTCCTGAGACGTGGGGGCACTCTGCCAGCCAACGGCCTTCGGGCGCGGGTCGCGAGCGGTAAGCCGCCATTCGGGTGGTCTTCGGGGCGTATGGGGGGTCTTTTCGGTGCCGCCGCTGTACGCATGCCGCGCGCGGATGCCGGTCAGCGGATGCGGTGCCCCTGCGCGTCCTCGTGTGTGTAATACCGGTAGAAGATGATGATGAACGTGACCGCCGCGATGATCAGTGACAGACCGGCGCTGCGCAGTACGGACGGCGCGGACGCGGCCTGGCTGAACAGGAAGCCGAAGGCGATGCCCGTGAAGGCGGCCCACAGCAGGGCGTGCAGTTCCCGTCGCAGGCGCGGGGCGAGGGCCTGAACGCCCAGGTAGACCAGGATGAAGGCGACCGCGGTCACGAAGCCGAACAGGATGTTCCAGCCGGTGATGGGGCCGCCGAAGCGCCGGTTGGCCGCGGCCCAGTAGCCGTAGACGAGTCCGAGCAGGACAGGGAAGGCCAGCCGGGCCAGCGCGTGGGCACGCCCGCTGAAGATGTCGGGCGTCCGGTGGATCTGGAGCCCGGGGGCCTGGGATCCGTAGCCCTGGGATCCGTGGGCCGCCGCCCGGGGCCCGTCCCCGGGCGCGGAAGCCGCGTGAGCCATGAGACCACTCCTCTCTCTCCACCCCCCGTGTCTCTCCCCGCCCTCGTTTCTCTCCTTTCTCCCCTTTCTCTCCTTCGCCCCCTGTTGTCCAGGGCACACCTGGGCCGACGGCCCGGCAAGTCGTGCGGACCGGGTGCCCGGATGCGGCCGGTGCCCGCTCATGTTTCGCTGAATCCGATGAAAGGCGGGCCGGGCGCGTGACCGACGAGGAGCTACCGCCGCGGCAGACGCTGCGGATCCGCGGTCACAGCCTCGCGTGGCTGCTGCCGCTCCTGCTGCTGGTCCTGATCGTCCTGGTCGACGTCGACACCCACCAGCGGCTGCGGATCATCGCCTGGATCGTGCTCGTGCCCGGGACGGCCGCCGCGATCTGCGGGGTGTGGACCACGGCCGGGTTCGCCGCCGTCTCGGTGCTCGCCTACGCCCTCGTGGACATCGCCTGGCCGCTCCAGTACCGGGCGGGCCTCGCCGATTTCGTGCTGGTCGCCCTCGGTGGCTGCCTGGCCACGCTGGCGTCCGGGTTCCGGCTGAGCGTCGAGCGGCGGATGCTGCACATGCGGGACGTCGTCGAGATCACCCGCCGTACCGTGCAGCGCGAGCTGCCGGACTCCTGGGCCGGCCTGGAGAACGCGGCCGTCTATCTGACCGCGGACACCGACGCCCGCGTCGGCGGCGACTTCTACGACATCCAGCCCGGCCCCTACGGCTCCCGCGTCCTGGTCGGCGATGTGCAGGGCAAGGGCCTGAGCGCGGTGGCCACGGCCGCCGCGCTGCTCGGCTCCTTCCGGGAGGCGGCCTACCACGAGCCGGGCCTTGCGGACGTCGCCGCCCGCCTGGAGACCCGGATGCAGCGCCACCGCCGGCATGTCGCCGCGCTGGGCCGGGGCGACGGTGAGCGGTTCGCCACCGCGCTGCTGATCGGCTTCCCGGTCCACGACTCGGGCTACGTGGGGATCGTCAACTGCGGTCATGAACCCCCGCTGGCCGTCCGCGCCGACGGGGTCCGGCGGCTGTCGCTCGGTGCGGGGCTGCCGCTCGGCATGAGCGAGTTCGCGGACGCACCGCCGCGGGAGTGCCGGGTACCGCTGGCCGCCGACGAGACGCTGCTGCTGGTCACCGACGGGGTGACCGAGGCCAGGGACGGGACCGGGACGTTCTATCCGCTGTCGGCGGAGGTGGCCCGGGCGGTGGCCGAGGATCCGCGCACCGCCGATCCGGCCCGGCTGGCGGCGATGGTGCGGGACGGCACGCTGCGGCACACCGGTGCGCGGCTCGGCGACGACACCACGGTCTTCGCGGTCCGGCGGTTGCCGGACGGGCACCCGGAAGGGCTCCCCGTAGGGGGACGATTGCGTCCCTGAGACCCTTCTTTGCACCGGCAGCGCATATCGTGCTGCCGTAGGTGATCGACAGGGGAGGGACGATGCCCGGAACCGTGCTGCTGCTCGCGGCCTCGCCGATGGGCCGGGGGCGCCTGGTGGACGCTGCCTCCGTGCTCCCCGTTCTCGCGGCCGTCGCGCCCGACGTGCTCGCCGGTACGGACACCGCCAACGTGGTCGAACTCGCCGATCCGCTGGAGCCGCAGGCCGTGCTGACCAGGCTGCGCGCCGCCGCGGCGGCCCCCGGCCCGCTGACCGTGTTCGTCACCGGTCAGCTCCAGCTCGACCGGCGCCAGCACCTGCCGCATCTGGCGCTGGCCCGCACCACCCCGGCGACCGTCCGCTACACGGCCTTCCCCTGGCACTGGATCCGCGAGGAGTTGCGGCTGCGCCCGTCCGGCGCGACCACCCTCGTCGTCGATCTGCACGCGGACGCCGAGACCTGGCAGCACCTGCGGTCCACGCCGCTCGACTCGGGCCACAGCAACCCGGTGCACGGCCGGATCGCGCCGCCCCCGGCGCGGCGCACGGTGGCCGCGCCGTCGTACATGAAGGCGGTGGCGACGGTGTTGCGCAGCGGGCACCGGCCGCCGCTGGACCAGTTGCACCAGCAGGTGGTGGCCCGGCTGGGGGACGAGGTGGCGGGCGACATCCTGCTGACGGCGCCGGCCGCGACGGGCGGCGATCCGCACGCCGCGATCTCCGCCGCCGTGCAGGCCGGACGGCACGCCGAGGCCGACGCGCTGGCCGCGGAGTGGGAGCAGACCGCGGTACGGGCGTACGGGCCGGGCTCCGAGGACGCGCTGCACTGGACCGAGGTCCGCGCGGACCTCGCGATGTTCGCCGGGGACCCGGTGCGCAGCTGCCGC
This sequence comes from Streptomyces sp. NPDC006012, assembly GCF_042871185.1. NCBI lineage: Bacteria > Bacillati > Actinomycetota > Actinomycetes > Kitasatosporales > Streptomycetaceae > Streptomyces > Streptomyces sp. NPDC006012. Next base: position 442,484 of record NZ_JBIAIE010000002.1, on the reverse strand, counting down.
ACCTGGCTGGCGGTGGCGAGCGCCCGGCTGACGGCTGGTCAGAGTGCCGACGCGCCCGCCGTGGAGGCGGCCGTGGACCGGGCCCACCACCAGTGGGGCCGCATCGACGACCCGGCCCGCGCCCGCGAACTCGGACCCGCGCTCGCGGAGTTGCGCCTACGGGTGCCTGGGCGCAGGCAGGGCGCGCTGGACCATGTGCAGCAGCAGTTGCAGCAGCTTCAGACGCAGGGCTGAGCCGGCCGCCGGTGCCGTCGGGCAAGTGGTGAGCCCTGCCGGAGTCGTTCCGAACAGCGGGTGGGCGGTCCCGTCACCCTCACGGTGACGGGGCCGCCCACCCAGATCTGACGTGCTCAGCGGTGCTAGCTGGTGAAGGTGAAGTACTTCCAGGCGCCGTACGTCGTGGAGTTCACCGAGTCGCCCGAGCCGCCCTTGACGTAGGCAGCCCGCACCCGGAAGCGCCAGCCGACGTCCGACGCGTGGTTGCCGGTCAGGGTGATCTTGGCGACGCCGGAGGTGCCGAGCCCGAAGTACTGCGAGTCGCCCGAGTACCACCGGCCCTGGTAGTACACCTGGTAGTCCATGCGCTCGTCGCGGCCCGGATAGTACGACATCTTCGTCGTGAACAGCGGGTTCTTGGTCTTGTGGAAGAAGTAGTAGGTGTGGCCCCACGCGCTCTTGGCCTTGTACTGGCCGCTGAGCGAACTGGACACGCTCACCCTGGCGCCGACCGTGCTCGTCACCGTCCGCGACCCGTAGCGGGAGTCGCCCGCGAACTTCGCGGTGACCTTGGCGTCCCGGGTCAGGTCCAGGGTGACGTAGAGGTTCCCGCTGGAGTTGACCGTGCCGGACTTCACCAGCTTGTTGGGCCTGTCCCCGCCGTACGGGTCCGCCCAGATCTCCACCTTGCGGTTCTTGTACGTCGGCCCGAGGTGCGCCGTGAACTTCACGTCGGCGCCGTACGAGAACACCTTGTGGTTGTTGTTCAGGGTCAGCGTCGGCGTGGCGCGCGAGACGTTGACGGAGTCGGAGACGGCGCCGGCCGTGTGGTCGGCGTCGCCCGCGTAGGCAACCCGGTACGTCACCTTGCCGCCGGCCGGCGGGGTGTCGGCGAAGGAGAAGGCGCCGTCGGCCTTGACCGTCACCGAGGGCAGGGTCTTGCCCTTCGGGGAGTCCAGATCGGTCCGGGTGACGGCGAGCTTGGCACCGGCCGGGAGCGCGATCGTCGAGGTGACCTTGCCGGTGACGGTCAGACTCTTGGCGCGCGGCGCCGACGTCGGGGCGTTCACCGTGATGATGGTGGCCGCCTTGGCCGGGGAGTCGTACTCGCGCAGGGAGTACACGTCGTTGCTGTTTTGGGTCACCGCGAACAGGCGGCTGCTGTCCGGGGAGAACGCCAGGCCTGCGGCGGCGAGGTTGTCGGCGCCGCTGGTGTTGCCGGTGTTGGGGAAGGCGTACGTGCGTATGGCCTGGCTGCTGCCCGGACGGAAGACGTAGACGTCCGGCTCGTTATGGTCGGTGCCGACCGCGACCGTACCGTTGGGCGCGATGGCCACCGCGTTCGGGTAGGCGGCGCTGGAGTACTTGCCGTCCTCGGTGAGGTCGGCGGTCTTGAACACCTGGTGGTAGTAAGGCGATCCGCTGGCCACCACGACGTCCTTGCCGTCCGGGGTCACCTTGAGGTCCCGGAGGTTGCTGCCGGCATCGGTTCCGGCCAGCCTGGTGGCGGTGCCCGAGGAGACGTCGTACGAGGTGATGCCGGACGGGCTCATGCCGGGCTGGCCCGCGACCAGGATGTCGGAGCCGGGTGCCGCGTCCAGGAGGGGCGCCGAGTACGCGCTGCCCTGGCCGAGGGTGACCTCATGCTGCTCGCCGGCCAGGTCGACGGAGCCGATGTTGCCCGCCGCGGAGTCGCCGTAGCCGAACCACAGCTTCCCGCCCGCGAGGGCGACGCTCAGCGGCTTGTCGCCGACCGCGTAGCGGGTGGTCTCGGTGTCGGTCGCGGTGTCGATGACGGCGATGGCGTCCAGGTCCTCCACGGCCGCGTAGAGCGTGCCGGAGTCGGCGGACAGTTCAAGGCCGTGGACACCGGACAGGTCGGTGGTGAGCTGCTTGACGACGGTGCCCGCGTAGTCGGTGACGACGATCTTGCCGTTGCTCGGGTCGCTGATGAAGACCTGCTGGTGGACGCCGTCCACCACGATGTCACCGGTCGACTTGACCGGCAGGATCTTGCTGGTGTTGGCATACGCCGGAGCGGCGGCGAGCGCCGCCGAGCTGAAGAGGACCGCAAGGGTGGTGGCGGCCGTGAGAGTAGTGCGGATACGCACGTTGAATCGAACCCCCCGGAACGAAACTGAAGCTGACTGAACGTATGTGGGCGCCACGGCACGGCAGTTGTGAAGCTCCCCTGAGAGCCATGTGTGGCGAATGTGAGAAGACTAGGAGGCGAAGCATAAGTCACGCCACTGACAAAAACTCCGGCGCCCTTGGCGTCGGGGCCCGCACCCCGGCGCGACCGTGAACAGGCCGGGCGCGCACCGCGGCAGCGTTTGCACTTTCCCCGTTCGCACCACTGGAGCACAGCCGAATGACTACTCTGGGCTACTGATCGGACACAAAGAAGACGTAACGACGCGCGGCGTCGGCTCGGAGGTGTCTCCAGCATGGTGCATATCCGTCAACTCGACCCCGGCGCCTCGCCGTTGGACTACTTCGGCTACGAGCTGCGCAGAAAACGCGAGGAAGCGGGGCTCACACAGAAGGAGCTGGGCGGGGCCATCTTCTGCACGGGCTCACTGGTCGGCCAGATCGAGACCACACTGAAGGTGCCGACGCGGGAGTTCGCCGAACGGGTGGACGCGGCCCTGATGACGGACGGGTGTTTTTCGCGGTTGGTGGGGCTGGTGTTGCGCAGCCAGTTGCCGCACTGGTTCCAGCCGTACGCGGAGATGGAGGCGAAGGCCGCCTACATCTCGACGTATCAGTGTCAGTTGGTTTACGGGTTGCTTCAGACGGAGGCGTACGCGCGGGCTGTCCTCAGCGTCGAGCAGGGGGACCAACTCGACGACATGGTGGCGGCACGAGTGGAACGCCAGCGGGTCCTTCGGCGAGAGCAGCCACCGGTGGTCTGGACGGTGCTGGACGAGGCCGTGCTGTACCGCGAGATCGGCGGCCATGAGGTCATGCGGGAACAACTCGCCCATCTGCTCAAGAGCTTCGGGAAGCCGTGGATGGAACTCCAGGTGCTGCCGTTCGTGACGGGTCAGCACACCGGGATGATGGGATCGTTCACCGTCCTGCGGTTCGACGACCATCCCGACTTGCACTACAGCGAGAGCTACGACTCGGGCCATATGACGGCGAATCCTGACGTCATCAGAGAGCGTTCGGTCGGTTACGCTCGCCTTCAGGCCGAGGCTCTTTCTCCGAGGGAGTCGGCAGTCCTGATCGCCCGCGTGATGGAGGAACGCTATGGGGAGCAAGTTGGATCCGAACCGCGCTCAGTGGCGTAAGTCCTCGTACAGCGGCAGCAACGGCGGTGAATGCGTCGAATGCGCCGCACTCGGCGCCGCCGCGTGGCGTAAGTCCTCGTACAGCGGCAGCAACGGCGGTGAATGCGTCGAGGTGGCCGACCTCGCCGCCCGGGTTGCCGTTCGGGACTCGAAGAACCCCGAGGCGGGGTCGTTCGCCGTCGCGGCGGACATCTGGACCGCGTTTCTGCGCGACCTCAAGTGATCTTGCGCGACACCGTCTGAACACGGTGAACGGGAAGGGGCATGGCCATCAGGCCGTGCCCCTTTTTGACATATGAGCCCCGCTTCGTCCCGTGGTTTCGGGGAGTTGTGTCACGGGAGCGTGACAGCGGTGTCATGGACGTGGGACGGCCCGAACTCGCAGCCGGGGGCCGACATCACACCGGTCGTAAGCAAGCGGCACCGGGTAACCGGCACCCGCAACCGGCATCCCGCAACCGTCACCGTGGAGGAAACCGATCATGAACGTTCGCCTGCGCACCGCCCTTGCCGCTTCCGCCGTGCTCGGCGCGAGCCTGCTGATGACAGCGTGCCAGGGCACCGCCACCTCGTCCGCGACCGGCGCGGCCAGTGTGAACGCCTCCGCGGGCTCCTCGGCGACGTCCACCCCGACGGGCTCGACGGACACCTCCGGCACGACCAAGGGTGGGAACAACGGCGGCGGAAACAGCGGTTCCGACGCTTCGGGTTCCTCTTCCTCCGGCGGCGGGGCCGCGGACGGCACCGACACCTCCAAGGACAAGGACGGGTACGGGCAGGCTTGCGGTACCAATGACATCTCCTGGAGCGTGACCACGGAGACCCAGGCCGGCGGCTTCTTCATGATCAAGGGTGAGGCCAAGCCCGGTATCACCTGCGTCGTCCCCGCCGACCTGCCGGTCGTGGCCTTCGGCTCGGGCGGCACGGAGGCCGAGAACGCCGAGCAGTCCGCGGGCCAGCCGATCACGCTGAAGCAAGGCGTCGCCGTCTACGCCGCCGTGAACCCGAAGACCACCAACAACAACGACGGCGTGGAGTACCAGGACCTCATCGTCAGCGTCGCGAGCGACGACCCGAACCCGGAGTCCCTGAATGTCGGCTCGTTCGTCGAGGACAAGCCGGTCGTCAGCAGCTGGCACACGTCCCCCGAAGAAGCCTCCGCCATCTTCACCAACTGAGGCGGACCGCACGCGGGCGGCCCCCGCTCCATGCCGACACGGACCCGGTGGTACACCGGGTCCGTCGACGTGTGATGACCAACCCGCCCGGCGTACCGTGCAGGCCGAGCGCCTAACGCGCCGTGCCCTGGACGGCCGTAGGGGACGGGGCGTCCGAGGCGGCCCGGGCCGGGCCGACGTTCGCCACCGTGATCAGAACGCCCGCCGCCAGCAGGGCGGCGGCCAGCCCCCGGGCGGTGGCGGTTCTCCAGAGGGAACGGAGCTGGAGGTGGGGGAATGCGGTGGGGCGTCCGTAACGCGCGGATGATCGTCCGAGCACGGCTACCTCGCAACAACAGCGGCCTATTAAGCATGCTTAATCCGCCGTTTAACCTAGGGGCTCTCGGAGCCTGACGGCAAGGGTGCCAGGGTGGTTGGGGGAACGGCGGAATGCTGGAACGAGACGACCCGGAGACCGTGGGACGACGCGTGCAGCGGCTGCGCACCGCGCGCGGACTGACCCAGCGGCAACTGGCCGAACCCGCCTACACACCCGCCTACATCTCCACGCTGGAGGCCGGGCGGGTGCGCGCCTCCGACGAGGCGCTGCGGCACATCGCCGGGCGGCTCGGCGTCGCCTTCGAGGAACTGGCCGCCGGGCGGCCCGCGCACCTCGCGACCGACCTGCGGCTACGGCTCACCGGGGCGCAGCGCACCCTGGCCGCCGGGGCGGCCGAGGAAGCCGCCGGCCGGTACGGCGCGCTGCTCGCCGAGGCCGAGACGTACGGGCTGGTCGACGAGCAGGCCACCGCGCTGCTCGGGCTCGGCGAGTGCGGCCTGGACACCGGTGACCTGACCGAGGCGCGCGAGTACTTCGAGCGGGCCGAGAGCTGCCAGGCCGGGGAGCCGCTGCCGGTGCGGGTGCCCGCCGTACGCGGACGCGCCGTCGCGCACTACCTGGCCGGTGAACTCCGGTACGCCGTCTACCTGATGGAATCCGCCCTGGACGAGCTGAACCGGTGCGGGCTGCACGATCCCGACGCGCTGCTGCTGCTGTACGCCAGCGTCATCGGGCCCTACATGGACATGGGCGCCCATGCCCGCGCCGCCCAGGCCGCCGAGTTCGCGCTCGCTCTCGCGCCGCAGGTCGCCGATCCCGCGCTGGTCGCCCGGATGCACCGTTCGGTGGCCCGTACCCTGCTCGCCGAGGGCCGGGTGGCCGAGGCCGACGCCTCGCTGGCCAAGGCCGCCGAGCTGTACCGCCAGCTCCAGATCCGTACCGAACTCGCCAACTGCCACTGGATGCGCGGCTACGTGTACGCCCAGGACGGCGAACTGGAGCGTGCCGAGGAAGAGTTGCGCACGGCGCTGGCGATGCTGTCCGCCCAGCGAGCCGCTCTCTACAGCAGCCAGGCCGCCGTCGAACTCGCCGACGTGCTGCACCGGCGCGACAAGTCGGAGGAGGCGGCCGAGCTGCTGCACGAGGTGCTGGGCGACCTCTCCTCCGAGCGCGGCGCCGTCCACTCGGCCGCCGCGCACCGGCTGCTCGGCATCATCGCCGAGGACGCCCGGGACACGGAGGCCGCCGAGGAGCACTACGTACGCGCGCTGAGCCTGCTGGAACGGGCGGGCGCCGCCGGTGACCTCGCCGACCTGTGCCGCCTCCTCGGCGACCTGCTGCGCCGCACCGGACGGGTCGAGGCCGCGTTGGACGCCTACCGCACCGGACTCGGCCACCGTACGGCCCCCGGCACCACCACCCTCGGACCCGCACCGGCGCAGCCGCCGCTGTGAGCGGCGCGCCGCGGCCCTGCGTCACGCCTGCACCCGGCCGTCCTGCCGGACCTGGGTGAGCCGCTGGGCGCCGAGTTCCAGGGCCTGGCTGGTGGCGTCCGCCGACACGTCGCCGAGGGAGCCGTTGGAGAGGACGATCGTGTCCTTGCCGACCCGTACGGCGGCCACGTCCAGGGTGAGGACGCTGGACTCGGCCTCCTCCGACTCGCTCTCGGACTCGGAGTCGGTCGCGGCCTCGCCGGTCAGGGTGATCCGCAGGCCCTGCCGGGCGTCGCCGACCTGCGGCAGGTCGATCTCCGAGACCTGGACGTCCTGCGTCCCCGCGGCCGTGGTGGCGGCGGTGAACTCGCTGCACTTCTCCGGCAGCCCGTTCAGCCAGGACAGGGTGCGGTCCACGTCGGCCGGGCCGCGGGTGGCGACCTGGTAGCGCAGTTGCGCCCCCTCGTCCCCGTCGTCGAGTGCGGTCACCGCGTGCATTCCGGTGGCGTCGCCCAGCAGTTCGTCGGTGTACAGCGCTTCCAGCAGGCGCTGGCAGTCGGGCTCGTCGGTGACCGCCTTCAGCAGCCCGTCCCGCCAGGTCGCGGCGCCCTGCGTCTGCTCCCACGGCACGCCCAGATCGTCCACGGTGATCAGCGCGGCCTGCGCCTGCGCGGCGGTGAGGGCGGAGGTCCCGGCCGGGGCGGGCGGCTTTGCCGGGGGCCGGGCGGACGCGGGGGCCGCCGCCCGGCCGGGGTCCTTGGCGAGACACCCGGAGGCGGTGAGCAGCACGGCGACGGCGCAGGCGAGACCGGATGCGGCGCGGAGGCGGGCCGGGGGCAGGGACATCGCGGGCTCCTGGGGCTGCCGGGTTCGGGTACGAGTCCGAGGTCCGTCTTCCGACATCGCTCGACCTCGTCCGAATCCTTTGATCGTTTTCCCCAAGGGATCACCTGCCGGGCCGGGCCACCAGCCCGGCGGGCCGTCCGGGTGAGCGGTCTCCGGTGTGCCGTGTCCGGGCATGAGCTGAGGTCTCCCGGTGATCCGGAAGCTTTCCGTGGCGTCGTCGTCGAAGCACATCCCGGTCCGGTTGCCTTCGTGCAGCGAGCCGCATCCCGTTCACGTCGAGACATGAGCGGGATGCGGCTCGCGGTGCTCACCGCCGGGCGGCGCGGGCTGCGCGTGCCCCGCACCGACCGCAGGACACCTGGTTTGCATGGCGGGCCGGAGCCGGTTTCTGCTGTCCTCCGGTCACCCCGAAGCCTGTCTCTGTCCGGCAGGCGAGGAGATGCAAGGTCGGCTTGAGACGGCCTGGACGCAGGGCTCCTGCCTCATCGGCGCCGCTTTTTGCTGTCCTTGGACGCGGGACTCGGGACGGCAGACCCGCTTGAGGCCGCCTGGCCACCATCGGAGGCGGGCGACTGTGCAGAACTGGAAGCAGCGGGCAACGGACTCATCCATTTGTATCTCTGAACCAGGCCGGCACTCGTCGCTTGATTCACCTCCGCTACGTTCGGGCGAGCTTGCTGATAAGCCTCGCGCGCCCTCTGCAGACGCTCGATTTGTTCCGTCTGCCTTTCCCGCGACATCGCGTCCCACCCAGCACGCGCCGCTTCGGACTTGTCTTTGGCGTCCTTCTTCTTCTTTTTCTTCCCCGTCAGCCCCGTCCCCCGATCATCGGCGGTCTTTGGCTGCCCATCAGGGGGCGGCAAAGCAGGGCGGTCGTCAGGAAGTCGCTGCCGTTTCTCCGGCTGCTTCCCGGAGTCCGAAGGTTCGGGCGTTGGTGGAGCCATAAAAAACCACCTCATTCAAGATGCATGGAGTATTTCGGGTAACGGAACCCCAAACCGGCCACCACTACTACGACCCTGCTGCCCGCACGGTTCAAACCAGTTCGACACATGCCCTCGTTCGTCAAGCGGGCGCCACTGTCACAGGAACCGCGAGGGGCTCCACCCCAGGTGGGACGGGGTCAGGACGGGACCCCCGAGCCGCCGAAGCGCACGTGCCGGAAAACCGCTCGCCCACCCTCCGCCCCCCTTGCTACCGTCCCCGCCATGAAGCGCGCCCAGCCGCAGCCGTCGACCACGACGACGCCGGAGTCCGTCCCGGCGCGCTGACACCTGACTGTCCGAAGCCCCGGGGCGAGTGCCCCGGGGCTTCGTCGCGTGGTCACTCGCCCTCCGCCAAGAGGCCAGCCCGCCATGAGGCCAAGAAGCCAAAGGCCCAAGGCCAAGAGGAGACGACCATGCACGATCACCGCAGGCTCGGCCGTGAGCTGGAGCTGTTCGACACCGATCCGCTGATGGGCGCGGGGCTGCCGTACTGGCTGCCCGCCGGTGCCGTCGTCCGGCACACCCTGGAGGAGTACGTCCGCGAGGCCGAGTGCCGGGCCGGATACCGGCACGTGTACTCGCCCGTGCTCGGCAAGCGCGAGCTGTACGAGATCTCCGGCCACTGGGACCACTACCGCGACGACATGTACCCGCCCATGCGGCTCGGCGCCGAGGAGGTCGTACTGCGCCCCAGCCTCTGCCCGCACCATGCCCTCGTCTACCGTTCCCGTTCCCACAGCTACCGGGAACTGCCGCTGCGCATCGCCGAGTTGGGCGCCATGTACCGGGCGGAGCTGTCCGGCGTACTCGGCGGACTCACCCGCGTACGGGCCATCCATCTCAACGACGCCCATATCTTCTGCACCCTGGAGCAGGCCGCCGAGGAGGCCCGCGGCGCCCTCGAACTGATCGCCCGCGCCTACGCCGACCTCGGCATCGGCGCCGCCCGGTACCGGCTCTCGCTGCCCGGCGAGGGCGGCAAGTACGTGGCCGACCCGCAGCTGTGGGGCCGGGCCACCGCCCTGCTGAGGGACGTGCTCGCCGCGTCCGGCCTCGACTACGAGGAGGCGGCGGGCGAGGCCGCCTTCTACGGCCCGAAGATCGACGTCCAGGTCGTGGACGGCGCGGGCCGTGAGGCCACCCTCTCCACCGTTCAGATCGACTTCCACCAGCCCGCCCGTTTCGACCTGCACTACATCGGCGCCGACGGGGCCAGGCACCGGCCCGTGATGGTGCACCGCAGCATCATCGGCAGCGTGGAACGGGCCGTGGCCCACCTCGTCGAGGAGCACGGCGGCGCACTCCCGGCGTGGCTGGCGCCGGTGCAACTCGTCGTGCTGCCGGTCGCCGAGGACCAGCAGGAGCAGGCCCGGGCGGTGGTGCACGAGGCGCGGGCGCGTGGGCTGCGCGCCGAGCACGCGGGCCCCGAGCACGGCAGTCTCGGCGCCCGCGTCCGGGCGGCCCGCCTCGTCCCGTACCAGGCGGTGATCGGTGCGCGGGAGGCCGACGGCGGGCTGGCGGCACTGCGGCTGCGGGACGGGCGCCGACCGGGGCCGCTGCCCGTCGACGACCTGCTGCACCGGATCGCCGCCCGGATCGGGGCGCGGGGGACCGTGCTGTGGGAATGACGGATGGGGGTAAGGGGGGAATGGCGGCCGGGGCGGCGCGGTAGGGGCGGGCGCGTAGGGTCGGGAGGCGAAACAGGAGCGGAGGAGCCCCCCGTGACCGATCAGAACACCCCCACCCCCGTGATCATCGACTGCGACACCGGGGTCGACGACGCCCTGGCCCTGCTGTTCGCCGTCCGCCACCCGGGCCTCGACCTGCGGGCGGTGACCTGTGTCGCCGGGAACACGGACGTGGACGGCGTGGTCCGCAACACCCTCACCGTGCTGGAGCGGGCGGGCGCCCCGGACGTCCCGGTGGCGCGCGGCGCCGAACGCCCGCTGATCGAACCCGCCCGCTCGGCCCGGCACGTGCACGGGCAGGACGGCATGGGCGACCTCGGGCTGCCCGCCCCGGCCCGCGGGCCCGTCGACGTCGACGCGGTGACCCTGCTGCGCCGCGAGATCCTGGGCTCGCCCCGCCCGGTCACCCTGATCCCGACCGCGCCGCTGACCAACATCGCGCTGCTGCTGCGTACGCATCCGGAGGTCACCGGCAACATCGAGCGGATCGTGTTCATGGGCGGCGCGGTGAACACCGGGAACGCCACGGCCGTCGCGGAGTTCAACGTCTGGCACGACCCGGAGGCGGCGGCGATCCTGCTCACCGCCGGGGTGCCGATCACCATGTACGGCCTCGACGTGTTCACCCGGGTGCTGGTCCCCGGCGCGGACATCCGGCGGCTGCGGGCGAGCACCGAGCCGGGTGCCCGGCTGGCCGGCGAACTGCTGGCCCACCGCCCGGCCGGGGCCGTCCCGGGCGCCCCCGACGGCGACGAGCCGTCCGGTGGGCTCGGCGACGCGGGCGCGGTGTGCGCGGTCGCGGACCCGGCCGGCCTCGGCACCCGCCGGCTGCCGGTGGAGGTCTCCCTCGCTCCCGGTCCCGCCCGCGGCCAGACGATCGTCGACCGCCGGCTGCGCCCGGGCGAGGCGGAGATCCACGGCGACATGCGTGAACAGGCCCTGGTGGACGTGGCGTTGGACGTGGACGTGGAGCGGTACGTGTCGCTGTACCTGGAGACGGTCGAAGGCACCGGGGCCCGGGGCGACTGAGGTCATGTACGCGGGCAAGTCCCGTCAGTGCCTCAGGAGTTGGCAAAGAAGAGTTGACTTGTTCGCGGGGGAGCCGGGACTCGGGGCGCCTCTAGATTCGCCGTATGCCCCCACAGCCTCCGTCCCGGGTGCCCGGGGCGCTTCCGGTCCTGCCCTACCGCAAGCCCGCCCAGGGGCGGGACTACTGGGTGCTGGACGACGTCCTGCCCGGGATCGACGCCGTGCGGCAGCGCTGTCTGGGGCGGGACGACTGGGCCAAGGGATATCCGTACACGGCGCAGACCTGGCCCGGGCTGCGGAGCATGCCGGGTCTTGAGCCCGCCGAACTCGCCCGCGTCGAGCGGCTGGTGAAGCGGGTGACGGGGGCCAGGGAGCTGTGGGTGCAGCGGACGCCCGGCGGCGGCACGCTCGACCACAACTGCGTACAGGTCGTCGGCGAGGGCGAGAGCGACCCGCGCCCGCACACCGACTCGCGCGCCCTGTGCCGGTACGCCGCCGTGCTCTACCTCAACCCCGCCGTCCCCAGGAACTGCGGGACGAGTTTCTTCCGGCAGTACCTGCCCGGCGGGCGGCTCGGCGGCAACGTCGTCCAGGCGCCCCACAACAACCTCGTCGAAGCCCTCGGCACGCGGTTCGTGGCGCCGGACGCCTTCGCGGAGGACGTACGGGTCCCGCACCGGTACAACCGGCTGCTCCTGTACCGCGCCAACCTCGTGCACGGCGCCACCGGTTACTGGGGCGGCACGCTGGAGCAGAAGCGGATGACCGCGGTCTTCTTCTGGATGGCCTGACGCCTTCAGGGGCCCGGGCCACGGCCGTTCATGTGCGGCGGCGCCGAGCGGGCGCGGCACATCGGCGAGGGCAACGGCATCCACAACAGCAACAGCAACGGCATCGGCAACGGCATCCACAACGGCAACGGCATCGGCGTCTTCGTGAACTGGGCTGTTGCTGTGTATCAGCCCGGTCCCAGAACAGCCTGACCCGGGCTACTTTCCTGGCGCGGGGAGCGGGCCGTGGGACACGATGCCGCCGTGACCGATGACAAAACTCAGCCCCTCGCTCTGCGCCCTGTCCGGTCCGAGGCCCGGTGGGCGATGGCGACTCTTCTTCTCGCCGGTGCCGCCTGGCTGGCCCGGGCCGTCTGGGAGATCAGACTCGCGGCGGCCGGCCAGCCCGCCTCGGGTCCGCCGGACCAGGGCGAGGGCGTCCACCGGCCGCTGACCTCGCTGGAGAACTCGTACCACCTCGTCAGCGGCGCGGACGGCATCGTCGTGCTGCTCTGTGCGTTCGCCTTCCTCCTGTGGCTGGACCGGGTGCGGGACAACGCACGGACGCTGTCGGGGCAGCGGCCCAAGTACCACGGGGTGTGGCTCGTACTGGGCTGGATCGTGCCCATCATGAACCTGTGGGTGCCGCGCGGGCTGGTCGCCGACGTCCACCGGGCGAGCGCGCCGGACAAGCGGCTGCCGGCCGTGCTGAACGTGTGGTGGGTGCTGTGGCTGATCGGCCTGTTCAGCGGTGTCGGCCTGTTCAGCGAGAAATCCACCGACGGAATGATCAAGCTCGCCTACTCGGATGTCTGGCAGCTGCTGGTGTCCGACGCGGCCATAGTCGGTGCCGCCGTGGCAGGGATCTTCGTCGTGCGCGCTGTCACGGCCCGCCAGCAGGAACGGGCCGCGGCCGGGCCCGCCGACGGCGCGGCGGCCATCGGCGGAATGTGACCGTCCGGCACGCCGAGTACGGTCGCACCATGACCACGATCGCCATCATCGGGGCGGGCCCCGGCCTGGGGTCCGCCGTCGCGCGCCGGTTCGGCCGCGAGGGCTTCGACGTCGCGCTCGTCGCGCGGGACGCGGCCCGGCTGGACGCGCTGGCCGATGCCCTCGGCGCCGAAGGAGTGAACGCGCGGGGCTTCGCCGCCGACGTGCACGATCCCGAGCAGCTGCGGACCGCCCTGGACCGGGCCGCGACGAGCCTCGGTCCCGTCGAGGTGCTCCAGTACAGCCCGCTGCCGCGGCGGGACTTCATGCGGCCGGTCCTGGAGACGACGTATCAGGACCTGGTCGCCCCCGTCGAGTTCTCCGTGTACGGGCCCGTCGCCGCGGTGCGGCAGGTGCTGCCCGGCATGCGGGAACTGGGCCGCGGCACGATCCTGTTCGTGAACGGGGGCACCGCGGTGGTCCCGCATCCGGACCGGGCGGGCACCTCGATCGCCTTCGCCGCCGAGAGCGCGTACGGGCATCTGCTGCACGACGCGCTCGTGGACGAGGGCATCCATGTCGCCCAGCTCGTCATCCCCGGAGCGATCGTCCCGGGGCACGCGCGCAAGGACCCGGACGTCCTCGCGGACACCCTGTGGGAGCTGCACCGGGACCGGCACGGCTTCCGGCACTTCGCCGACGACCTCGACGGCTGAACCGTCACCCCGGTAGCCCGGTAGCCCGGTAGCCCGGTAGCTCGGTAGCCCCGACACGCACGTCACCCCGGTAGCCCCGCCACGCTCGTACCCCTGGTTACCTCCGCCGCCCCCATAGCCTCCGTCCTTCCGTCACCTTCGCCCCCCCACAGCCTCCTTCCTCCTTCCTCTCCGTTTCCTCCTTCCTCTCCGCGGGGGCATGTGGTGGATCGTGAATTGTGGGTGATCGCGTCGTTACCCATAGTGGTAAAGACCGGAATGTCCCTGCGAGGAGGTCGCATGGCTGTGGAAATCGCTCCCCTGCTCAAACCCTCCGTGCTCAGGCGGCGTGGCGGCCTTCTCGGCGAATGCATGGCGGAGTTCCTGGGGACGCTGATCATCGTCGCCTTCGGCTGCGGTTCGGTCGCGGTGGCGGTCGCGGGTCTTCCGGGTACGGGCCGCACGCAGGGCCCCACGATCTTCTTCATCAGCGCAGGGGACTGGCTGCTCATCACCTGGGGCTGGGCCATGGCCGTCGTCTTCGGCATCTACGTGGCCGGCGGTGTCAGCGGCGCGCACCTCAATCCGGCGGTGACCCTGGCCTTCGCGGTGCGCCGCAGGTTCCCCTGGGTCAAGGTCCCGGCGTACTGGCTGTCCCAGCTGGTCGGCGCCTTCGCCGGGGCGGCGCTGGTGTACGGCGTCTACCACGACGCGATCGACGCCTTCGACAGCCTGTTGAAGACGCCGAAGGTGAACGGGCACACGCTCACCACGTTCTCGATCTTCGGCACGTTCCCGGGCCCGTACTTCCACGGCGCGGTCTGGGGGCCGCTGTTCGACCAGATCGTCGGCACCGCGTTCCTGGTCATGTTCGTCGCCGCCCTCATCGACCTGCGCAACACGGCGGTCAAGGCGAACCTCGGACCGCTGCTGATCGGCTTCGCCGTCGCGGCCATCGGCATGTCCTACGGGGCGAACGCGGGGTACGCCATCAACCCGGCCCGCGACTTCGGGCCGCGCCTGCTCGCCTGGCTGGCCGGATGGAACGAGCTGGCGTTGCCGGGCTCGCTGGCCGGTTCGTTCAGCGACTACTGGTGGATCCCCATCGTCGGACCGCTGATCGGCGGGGTCGTCGGCGTGCTGGTCTACGACCTGTTCGTCGGTGACGTACTGCACATCCGTACCCGGGAGGAGGCACCCCCCGAGCCGGGCCGCACCCGGGCGTGATCCGTGGCTGAGGACACGCAGGGGGCCGGCGGTGGGCGGCGGTGCGTGGTGGCCGGCGGCTCCGGCGGCGGGTGGCCGCCGGAGCGGTGTCGCAGGGGCGCGTCGTCCCCGGTCGCAGAGGTACGACGCCCCCGGTCACGGGGATACGACGTCCGCCGGGTCAGTCGCGTGAATTGCCGAACAGTATGCGGTAGCCCACGAGCAGGACCAGTGAACCGGCGATGGCCGCGCCCCAGGTGTAGAGGTCGAAGAACTGCTTCTCGACCGGACGGTCGAGGAAGTGCGAGGAGAGCCAGCCGCCGATGAAGGCGCCGACGATGCCGATCAGGGTGGTGCCGATCAGACCTCCGGGGTCGCGGCCGGGCAGCAGGATCTTGGCGATGCCTCCGGCGAACAGTCCGAGGATGATCCAGCCGATGATGCCCACGTCGTTGTCCTCCAACCGAGGGAATGAGTTGCTTGCTTGCGCAAGCCTATGGGTGATCAAGGGGGCGTTGACGAGAGGGCGTGCACCCTTGGAAAAGGGTTGTGGGGATTTCGTCACGTGTTCAGAACATCGCGCCTCCACCTACACTGGGCGGCGCGTGGGCGATGGCCGTGACCTGGGTGGTTGGGAGAGAGAGCCGTGGGGCGATTCGTCGGTGGCTTGCAGGACCCCTCCGCCGAGGTGCTCGCGGAGGCAGCCGCCGCTTTCGGCCTGCTCGCCTCCACCGCCCGGCTGCACATCGTGTGGGCGCTGTCCCAGGGCGAGAGCGACGTCACCCACCTCGCCGACCGGGTGGGCGGGGCGCTGCCCGCGGTCAGCCAGCACCTGTCCAAACTGAAACTGGCCGGCCTGGTCCGCTCCCGCCGTGAGGGCCGCCGGCAGGTCTACTACGTCGACGACCCCGACGTCGTCACGGTCGTCCGGCTCATGGTCGGACAGCTGGCCGCCCGAGCCGAGTTCCCGTCCACGGCGGCCCACCGGGCGTCTGGATCCGGTGACTAAGCGCTTTCCCGCAATGCCCGTGCTGCGTCGTCGTCCGTCCTCGGCGCAGCCGCAGTCCGTCGCGCAGTTCCCCACCCCCCTGAGGGGTGCCGTCGAACCGCGCTCGGGGCTGCCCGAGGTCGCTCTCGCCGCCGGGCAGGGCGGGGCCGGAGCGCCGGTCGCGCCCGTCGGAGCGGACCCTGCCGCCGACGCCGGAGTGAACCCCGTCGCCGCCATCGCAGGAGCCCCCGTCGTCGGCCCGGTGCCCGTGCCGTCCGGCCCGGCCACCACCCTGCAGGTCCTGCGAGGGCTGGACACCGGGCCGCGCGGCCTGACGGACGACGAGGCCGCCGCCCGGCTGGCCCGCGCCGGGGAGAACACCCTGCCGGCCCGGCAGGACGCCTCCTGGCTCCGGCTCGCCGTACGCGGCCTGCGGGACCCGTTCACCGCGGTGCTGCTCTGCCTCGGCGTGGTCTCCGCCGCCGTCTTCGCCTGGGGCACCGCCTGCGTCATCCTGCTGCTGGTCGTGGTCAGCTGCGTGCTGCGCGCCAGTGGGGAGCACCGGGCCGACCGGTCCATGGCCGGGCTGCGCGAACTGGTCGCCACCACCTCCACCGTGCTGCGCCGCGCCGACGCCGCGACGGCGCCCGCCGCCCGGGAGGTCCCGGTGGCCGAACTGGTCCCCGGGGACATCCTGAAACTCGGCGCGGGAGACCTGGTCCCGGCCGACGTACGGCTGCTGCGCGCGACCGGGCTCACCGTGCACCAGGCCGCACTGACCGGAGAGTCGGCCCCCGTCGCCAAGAGCGTCGCGGACGCCCCCGGTACCGAGGCCGCCGCGGTGTTCGACCAGCCGCAACTGTGCCACCAGGGCAGCAGCGTGGTCTCCGGCAGCGCCACCGCCGTGGTCGTCGCCACCGGGGCGCACACCCGGCTCGCCGCCGCCGAGGGACGGACGGCCCGGCCCCGGGAGCCGAGCGCCTTCGAACGGTCCGTGAACGGCATCTCGTGGATACTGATCCGCTTCATGCTGCTCACCCCGCCGCTGGTGCTGATGGCGGGCGCCGCGCTGCGCGGGCGCGGCCTGGAGACCCTGCCGTTCGCCGTCGCCGTGGCGGTCGGGCTGACCCCGGAGATGCTGCCGGTCGTCGTCACCACCTGTCTGACCAGGGGCGCGGCGCTGCTCGCCCGTACTCACGGCGTGATCGTCAAACACCTCCCGGCGCTGCACGACCTGGGCGCCGTCGACACGCTGTGCCTGGACAAGACCGGCACCCTCACCCAGGACCGGCCGGTCGTCGAACGGGGCCTCGACGCGGCCGGCCGGACCGACCCGGGCGTCGGGCGCTGGGCGGCCGTCAACGCCTGGTGGACCCTGCAACTCGCCGACCTGCCCGCACCGGACGCCCTCGACGAGGCGCTGCTGGACGCGGCGGACGAGGCCGGCCTCATGGCGTACGAGGGGGTGGCCGCCCTGCCGTTCGACCCGGTGCGCCGGCTCTCCACCGCCGTCGTCCGCACCCCGCACCGCCTCGGCACCCACACGCTGGTCGTCAAGGGCGCCGTGGAAGCCGTACTGGAGCGCTGCGCGCTGCCGGACGACGAACGCGACCGGCTCGCGGACCTCGCCGCCCGGACCGCGCGCGAGGGGCTGCGGGTGCTGGCCGTCGCCACCGCGGAACGCCCCGCCCGCAGCCGCGACTACACCCCGGCCGACGAACGCGGGCTGGCCTTCCAGGGCCTGGTCACCTTCCGCGACGCCCTCGCGCCCACCGCCGCCGAGGCACTGGCCGCGTTCGCCGGACAGGGGGTCGCCGTCAAGATCCTGACCGGCGACCATCCCGGCACCGCGGCCCGTGCCTGCCGCGGCCTCGGCATCCAGCTCGGCCCGGACGCGGTGGTGACCGCCGACCGGACCGACTCCCTCACCGACGCCGAACTCACCGCGCTCGCCCGCCGTACCACCGTGTTCGCCCGCTGCACCCCCGAGCACAAGGCGCGCATCGCCGCCGCGCTGCGGGCCGGCGGGCACACCGTGGGCTTCCTCGGCGACGGCGTCAACGACCTGCCCGCGCTGCGCGCCGCGGACGTCGGCATCGCCCCGCGCGACGCGGCGGACGTGACCCGGGAGATCGCCGACGTCGTCCTCGCCGAGAAGGACCTCACCGCGATCGGGCACGCCATCGGCGCCGGGCGGCACAGCGGCGGCAACGTCGCCGGGTATCTGCGCATCACCCTGTCGTCGAACCTCGGCAACGTCATCGCGATGCTCGCGGCGGGCCTGCTGATGCCGTTCCTGCCGATGCTCCCGGCGCAGGTGCTGGTGCAGAACCTGTGCTTCGACACCGTGCAGCTGGCCTTCGCCCACGACCGCCCGCACCCGTCGGTGCTGCGCCGCCCCACGGTGCTCAGTCCGCGCCAGGTGCTGCGCTTCATCACCGGATTCGGCATCCTCAACGCCGTCGCCGACCTGGCCACGTTCGCCGTCCTCGCGCTGTCCCTGCACGGGCCGGGCACGGGCGACGACGAGGCGGTCTTCCACTCCGGCTGGTTCACCGAGAACCTGCTCACCCAGGGCCTGGTGATGGTGCTGCTGCGCACCGGCCGCCGACTGGTCGCGGAGCGCTCGCTCGGCCCGGTCGGCTGGGCCGCGACCGGGCTGGCCGCCATCGGGGTCGCGCTGCCGCTGTCCCCGCTGGGGCCGATGCTCGGGCTGACCGTGCTGCCCACGGCGTACTACCTGCTGCTCGGGGTTGTTCTCGCGTTGTACGCGGGGGCGCTGGTCGTGGCCCGGGGGCGGTATGAGCGGGGGGCGCTTCGTTAGCGGGGGCGTTGTTGTCCGGGCCCGGCGGAGCCGCGTGTCGACATGGCTTCGCCGTTGAGGTGAGGGGGGTGTCGGACGGAGGCGGGTGGGGTCGTGGCCGGCGGATCAGCGTGGATTCAGTGAACGCCGCGCTGCGTTGATGACATTGTGGGCATCGGCCCCGTAGACCGCGGATTCCCGCAGCGTCTGCCAGGTACGCAGATAGAGAGCAATGCTGTCAGCATCGTCGAGCCACATTTCGGCATGCCACACCTCGGTGACGACCTGGCGATCGTCATAGATCCAGAATCCAGTGCCGGGCGGAACCTTCATGGATGCAGTGAGCGGCACAATCCCCAGCTCCACTGTGTCCATACCGATGACACCGGCGAGGCGATCGAGCTGGGCGGCAAGCGCAGAGGGGGAACAGACCAGGGATCGGAGTACTGGCTCCCAGAGGAGGATGTGGTACCGCCTGCCACCCGTGTAGAGGAGTTTCTGCCGCTCCATACGGGCTCGCACTGCCGCCTCGACGTCTCTGGGCGACCGGTGGAGTTCGGCGGATCGCGTGAGGACCGCGCGGGCGTAGTCGGGTGTCTGAAGGACACCGACGACCCACGAGGATTCCCAGGCCCACAACAGGGTGGAACTGGCTTGAGCCTCGTTGTGGGCGTCCTGGACCGGCCTGTGGCCTGCGACGAGTTGTCGTCGCCAGGAGCGGATGTGGGACTCGAATCCGGCAAGCCGGGCCCGTAGCTCGTCGTATGCCTCGGGCCGGCCGCATGCCGCTGCCCATTGCTGCAGATCCTCGGGCGTTGCTGTCTGTCTGCCCAACTCCAACTTGGAAATCCGGGAGTTGGGCCAGCCAAGGGTGCGCGCGAGAGCGGTACCGGTGAGCCGGCCGTCAGGTGCCGTGAGCCGAAGCTCGCGGAGCCGTAGCCCGAGTGCTTCGCGTGCCTGCTGGTAGTCCGTGCTCACCGATACATACTCGCTTCTTTACTCCTCGGCGTGAACCAGGGCCCTGAACTGCTCGTGCGGTACGGCGTGATGCTGTGCCACGTCGCGCAGCCGGTTGTACTGGTTGACACGTGCAGGTTCGGTGATCAGCTTTGCGCCCGTGAGATTGTCGTCATCGTCGAAGAGGCACAGGGCGACGATGTGGGAGTCGAAGATCCAGAAGTCTTCGTTCGGCAGGTTCGCGCGTTCGGCGTCCGCCCGCCACATGTTCCGTACGTCCTCGCCGAGCGCAGCGTTCTTCTCGGCGTGCGCCAAGAGGTAGCGCTGACCGGTCGTGGGAGGGCTGTCGACGATGCGGACCCGGCCGACTTGTGCGCCGTCCTGGGTCTTCGCCCGGATCGTCCGGCTCCAGGGTGTCGCAAGATCCCATTCAGGCGTCTCACCACGCGTGAATTGCGCGTAGGTGTCCGTGGTCTCGTCGACGGCATAGCGTCGGCGCGTCTCAAGGTGCCAGGCACTGTGCTGGAAGTTCTCGAAGAGCCGGGCGAACTGCTCAGGCCGGAGGACGCGCGGCTCCGGATCCCTTTCCCGGGGTCCGAAGTCGATCAGCGTGTTGCGGGGCATCACGATCGGGATCTCGTCCTCGTCGATGTGCTGGAGCTGGGCGAGATCTTCGGGATCTGTGAGCCGGGGCCCGTGAACAATGATTTCGCCGCTGTCCAGGTCTTCGTGTACGGCGGGGCAACTGCCTTCACCGCTGCCCGTGCCGTTGAAGCGCAACCGTCGGGCCATGGGCCAGGTCCTTTCGTCCGGGGGAGGGCTGATCACCCCAGCATCCCCATGCCAAGGGCAGGGGGCTACGCGCTTCCGCCGCCTTTCTGAGAAAAATCGAGGGATACACGAGGGAGTGAGAGAAAAATCAAGAAAATCGCTTGGTTTCCTTCAACTCATCCTCTCTACCTTTCTGTTCATGGCCCAAGAACCCGATCCGCACGACGCCGTGAGCGTCGGCCCGTTCACCGCCGTGGGACCACTCCGGTCGGCACTCGGTTGCAGCAGGAGCAGAACAGCCCTGGAATTGCCCGCCGAGGTTCTTGAAGTCCTTCAGTTGCCCGCCCTGGACGCTCTCGCCGACGACAGGGTGCGCGGCGCCGCCTGCCTGTGGTGCGGCGAGCGGCTGACCGGGGAGAGCGCCGTCGACCTCGGTCGGCGACGCTCCCCGCTCACCGGCTCCTCGTCCGTCTCCGGGATGACCTGGTTTCCCCGTGCCTGCCGTGCCTGCGTCGCCGACCGCGCCCACCGCGCCCTCTTCGACCACGCCCCGACGTGTGAGCCGTGCGTCGACCACGCCGCCGAATGCGAGCTCGGCCGCACCTTGTACCGCCTGATCAGAGGGGGTTACCGGTGATCTGCGCACGCTGTGACCGGCCCATCGCGCCCGGCGAAGCCTACGAGACGTGCCGCATCGTGGCAGCGACTGGGCCGGGGACGGCCATCCACCTGCACACGAGGCTGTGCAAGCGGCCTCGGACCCCGACCGCTCCGGCTTCGCCCACTGCGCGGCTGTGATCGGGCGGACACCATGAACGGTAGACGAAGGAGAACCAGATGAACGACCCGATGGCCCTGAAGCACCTGACCGCTCATGGCGGCGGTGGCGAAGAAGAGGGCGGCGACGGCCTGCCGGGCGAGCCCTGGCCGGGTCCGAAGGAGCCCCCGTCCCCCGACGGTGGTCCGAGGATCACCGGCTGATGGCACCGACTGAACCGTCTCAGGAGCGGTCCGAACTGGGCCGTTCCCTCCGGGCGCGCGGCGCCCTGACCCCGCACTGGAACGAGGCATTCGAAGCGGTGCCGCGTGCCGCGTTCCTGCCGGAGACGATGTGGCCGTTCGACATGGACTCAGGCACGCACACCATCGTGGACCTCCGGGAGGACCCGGGCCTGTGGTTCTCCTACGCCGACACGGACGTGCCCGTCGTGACGCAGTGGGACGACGGAGCATCCGGCGACGGGCCCGGACGCGTACCGACATCATCGGCGTCCATGCCGTCCGTCGTGTTCCGGATGCTGCGTGACCTGGACGTGCAGCCGGGACACAGGGTGCTGGAGATCGGCACGGGCACCGGATGGAACGCCGGCCTGCTCACCCACCGTCTGGGCCCGGGCAACGTCACCAGCGTCGAGATCGATCCGAAGACGGCTGACGCCGCCCGGGCCCGTCTCGCCGCCCGGAAACTGCTCGGCACGGTCCTCACCCGGGACGGCGTACTCGGCGACCCGGCGGGAGCACCGTACGACCGGGTCGTCGCCACGGCCGGCATCCGCGCCGTGCCGGCGCAGTGGATCACGCAGACCAGGCCGGGCGGCCTCATCGTCGCTCCCTGGGGCACACACTTCAGCAATGCCGATGCCCTCGTTCGTCTTCGGGTGACCGCCACTGAGGCCGGCGGCTGCTTCACCGGGCCCGTGGAGTTCATGAAACTCCGCGCGCAGCGGCTTCCGTTCGCCGGCCATGACGGGTACCTGAGCGAGGGCATGGCCGGTGCCGAGCGGTCCACCACGACGGTGACCGAGGCCGAACTGCTCGGGGAGGGACGCTTCGATCCACGGACTTTCGCGATCGGCCTGCGTGTTCGCGCCTGCCACCACTCGGTCGCGGCGAAGCGCGACGGCGCCCGGCCGGTGTGGTTCTACGGGCTCGAAGACCGTTCCTGGGTCTGCGTCATGTTCCGCGACGGCTCCGTGAGGCGCTGGGCTGGTGGCACGAAACCGGCCGGCCCGACTTCGAGCGCTTCGGCCTCACCGCGATGGTGGACGGCAGCCACCATGCGTGGCTGGACTCACCGGACAACGCCTGGCCGCTGGGACCGGGCTCCTGAACGGCCCGGTCATTTCTTGTGGCCAGCAGGCGGTCACGCGTCTTCGGGCGGGATGACGAATCCCCGTGTCGGACTTGAACCCGCTTTCCCGGGAAACCGGGCGGCCACGGATGCCAACACGTCTGCAGTCACGTCCCGGCGCGTGACCGGGTCGGCGGTGTCGTACACACGCCACTGTCCGGCAGCGCTCTCCGGGTCATCAGGCGCGACCACGCCGGGAATTCCCAACTGCCGTAGTACGGCGTCTACTTGTCGTGCCTGCTCAGCGTCCACATTTCCGCCTTCCGTCCGCCTGCGGCCAGCCTAGCTGTCGCCACCGCCGTCGCCCGAGCAGTGCGAAGCGCAGTTGCTTGCCCGATCGATGGGACCGCAGCCGCCGGGTTGGGGCGTGTGCGAGCAGTTGGCGGCCACCAAGACCAGTGCCTTGGCCGGCCGGTCCACAGTGACGCCATGTAGATCGCGGAACGGTGAACAGCACCCTGGGTGATCGACGGTGGCCGTGGGTAGGTTCCCCCAAGTGTGAACACACGAGCGCCCTCCCCAACTGCTCTGGGGCGGGCGCTCATTCTGGGCTGGAGCTGTCAGAGGCCGTACGGTCCGGCGGCTGCGTCGGAGACGAGTGCGGCGAACGCCTCCGGGGAGATCAGCAGTGCCGGTCCGCTCCGCTGCTTCGAGTCCTTGATCGCGACGCGGCCGTGCGTGCGACGGGTATCTGCCACCTCGACGCAGGCCGTTCCGTTGTCGCTGTAGGTCGACTTGAACCACGTGGCCCCGTCGATGTCGGTGGCCTTTATGGCGTGCGCGCGGGTGTCTCGGTTCATTCTTCAATCTCTCTTGAGAGCTGGTGCAGGAACTTTGGTGTGTCCTCGGGAGGCAGTGCTGACCGGGACAGCGCCTCGAAACGGCGGGAGAACCGTCCGACCTCCTTGGGCTTGTCGGCTACTTGCGAAGCGCCGAACGCCGTGTCCACCTGAACGGCGGGAGGCATGGCGTCTCCCAGGTTCAGGATCATGAAGTCGTGGACGGGCAGGTACCCTCGCATTCCCTGCGGGAGTACCTGGACGGTTACGTTGTCCCGCTCCGCCAAGGTGGCGATCTCCTCGTACTGCTCGCGCATGACATCTGCTCCGCCGATGACATGGCGCAGTGCGGGCTCGTAGAGGATGACCCAGAGCTTGAGGGGATCTTCGTCTCGTAGCAGTGCCTCCTTTCGCTTCATCCGCACCCTGACGTTGTGTTCCACGAACTCGGTCGTCGTCTCGTCGATGGGCTTTCCGTTCTCGTGGCGGGTCCGGGCGTACCCCTCGGTCTGGAGAAGGCCGAAGACGATCAGGGGATGGAAGGCCCTTATCTCCTGGGCGGCGGACTCGATGCCGAGGAAGCGCGGCATGCCGGAAGGCATGTAGCCAGTGTGGTTGATCCACCATTCCTGGCTCGCCGCAGTGCGCTGCATGGCGACCAGGCGCTCGATCTCTTCCTCGTCGTCGACTCCGAAGCGCGACAGCAGCTTGCGCAAGTCGCCCGCGCTGCGCAGGTCCTGAAGCCCGGTCTCGACGCGCTGGAGTTTCGTGTCGGAGAACGTCAGGCCCCGCACGGCGTCTTCGAGGCTCATCCCCGCTTGCTTGCGCATCTCGCGCAGCTCATGGCCGAGTGCGATACGTCGCGCGGTTGGTCTGTGCTGTGCCGCCATGCGATTGCCTGCTCCCCTCAAGTGCTCGTCTTGCACGCTGCTCTGTCCAGGATGGCACGCCAACTATTCGGTGAACCAGGCCATGTGCGCGTGCCGGCATGTGCCATTTTCCACGCGGTGGGTGATTCACTGAAGGATTCTATTGCCGTTCTGGTCGTGGCACGCCACGGTAGTTGAGGTCCCATCAGGGGCACCGGGAAGCGACCCGGTTGCGGCCGTCCTCATGTCCCCCAGCGGACGGCCGCACGCTCCCCCACCCGTCCGCGAGCGTGAGGCCGCGACATGATCACCATCGCAGTGAACCTGGCCCCTACAGGGCACCCCGCCTACAGCCAGATCTTTCCTTCCGAGGGAAGATCCGTCGCACGTGCGCGGGCTCTTGCCCGCGACGCGTTCTGCGCGTGGGGCCTCGAAGGGCTCGAAAAGACGGCCGTGCTGGTCGTGTCGGAGCTGGTGACGAACGCGGTACGGCACGCTCGCGGTCCCGTTGTCCGCGTGGTGGTCGACCGGCCGCAGGAAGACCGTGTACGGGTCGGTGTGATCGACCGTGACCCGGCACGGCTGCCCGAACTGCACGACCACGGTCCTGCGACGGAGTTTGGGCGCGGACTTCTCCTCATCGACCACGAGTGCGAGCAGTGGGGCTACATGTTCATGGGCCCCGGCCGCCGCCCGTGGGGGAAGAAGGTGTGGGCTCAGTGGAGCACCCAGAGCGGTGTCACCAATCCTGTGCGCTCACAGGCGCCAGTGGAGCAGGAGGCATCGCGGTGATCCTCGATGGTTTGGACGAGGCTCTAGAGGAAACCGCCTGCCCCAAGCGCCGGCGCAAGCGGACCCGGATCGGGTTTCGGCAGGTGGCGGTACGGGTCTCCTACGTCCTGTTCTGGATCGCTGCCGTCTGGGGCCTGCTGTCCGGCGTCCTGCTCCGATAAAGGCCGCGCCCGGCCACCGGGCACCACTCCGCCCTGTCCGAGACGGCCACGTGTCACGCGTGGCCGCGGGACACAACCAAGACTCCCGCCGCCAGAAAGGCGGGACGGCCCGGAGACGCCCCCCGTCGCCTCCGGGCCAACGGTCCCGCCCGGTAGCTGAGTTCGGCAAGTCCGGCCGGGCGGGGCCACACCGAAAAGGCGTTCTTACGACCGGTCCGTGTGACATCGGACCACCTCGGAGCGGCGGGGGACATCCATGAGAAATCAGGAAGGAAGTGCCCATGAACGAGAACACCACGAGCACGCAGGAAGACGGCCTGGTGGTGGGGGTGCGGCGTATCGCTGCGGCCCGGACCCGTACCGATGTCCCGTCGGACAACACCGGCGGCAAGTCGGACATGAACGACAGCTGACGCTGACGAAGGAGAACGCACCGCGATGACGAACACCGCATCGTGGGCGGCACGTCTGGGCGAGGACGAGTTCCTCGCCCAGACGCGTTTTCACGCCCACAAAGTGATCCGGGCCGACGGCCCGGCTCCGTCCCCGCTGGCCTGGGACGACCTGAACGACATCATCGCCGCACACCGGCTCGAACCGCCGCGCATGCGCCTCTCCCGCGCAGGCGAGGCCGTACCCGTCACCTCGTACGCCACACTGCGCACCAATCGGCGGGGGGTGTCCTGGTACCAGGCGGAGCCCGCCGAGTTCCACGCCCGGCTCGCCGAAGGCGCCTCCCTCGTGATCGACGCGATCGACCAGATCCACGCCCCCATTCGTGAGTCCGCCGTCGAGCTGGAGAGGTTTTTCCGTACACCGGTCCAAGTCAACGCCTACGCCTCGTGGACGGCTGAAGAGGGTTTCGGCACCCACTGGGACGATCACGAGGTGGTGGTGCTCCAAGTTGACGGCGCCAAGCGCTGGCGCGTCTACGGCCCGACCCGCCAGGCCCCCGCCTGGCGCGACGTCGAAGAACCCGAAGCCCCCACGGGGAAGCCGCTGGCGGACATCGTCCTGACGCCGGGGGACGTTCTGTATCTTCCGCGCGGCTGGTGGCACGCCGTCTCCGCTGACCAGGGCACCCCCTCCCTCCACCTGACTTTCGGACTCGCCACGCAGAGCGGCGCGGAGTTCCTGGGATGGGTCTGTGACGAGCTGCGCGTGAGTATGGCGGTCCGCCAGGACGTGCCCCGGCACAGCAGCCCCGGGGAGAAGGACGCGTACCTGGAGGGGCTGCGCAAGGAACTCCTGGCGCTGCTGGACGAGCCGGGCGTCCTCGACCGCTGGGCCCGCTCCATCGACGCCACGCACTCCGGCCGCCCTCGCCTGTCCCTGCCGCACATCGGCGCCGTGCCCGCCGATCCGAATATCACGGTCCAGCTCACCGTTGCCCGGCCCCGCGTCGACCAGGACGATGAGGTGATCACGCTGGCCGGCGCGAGCCATGAGTTCGCCTTCGCCCTGGTCGCCGCCCCCCTCGTGCGCCTGCTGGCCGAGGGCGCCCCCGTGCCGCTCGCAGTCCTCGCGCAACGCTCCGGCCTCACCCTCCAGCAGACCGCCGAGGTCGTGACCGTGCTGGTGACCGGGCAGGCCGCCGCCGTCGGGAGCAACGGGTGACCGCCTCACTGGGGCTGGGCACGTACAAGGTGCGCGTCGCCGCACAAGCGGCGCGCACCGCCTGCTCCCAGGGCGCGACCTGGATTGACACCGCCCCCAACTACCTCGACGGCCCGGGGCACAGGGACCTGGCGGCGGTCCTCGATCTCCACCCCAGGGTGAGGGTGTCGACGAAGACCGGGTTCATCCACCGCGACCAGCGGAAGGCGGCCGTGGCATCGGGTGTCATCACTGACCAGGCCGCCGCCACCGGCCACAGCCTCGCACCGCCGTTCGTGCGCTGGCAGACCGCCCGCTCCCTGGCTTGTCTCGGCCGTGCCGATGTCGTATTCGTCCACAACCCCGAACGGGCCGGAGACGACCGGAACACCGTCCACGCAGCCCTGCGGGAGGCGTTCACTGTTCTGGAGGAATTCGCGCAGGCCGGGCGCATCGGCGGCTACGGCGTCGCCACCTGGTACGGGTTCGACACCAGGGCCTTCACCGTGCCCGAACTGGGCGCCCTGGCCCGCGATGCCGGAGGCCCGGGCCACCACCTCAGGGCCATCCAACTCCCCGTCTCACTGGTCATGGCCCGGCCCATCGCGCTCGCCCTGGACGGCCGCGGTCCCCTCGCCCAGGCCCATGCTGCCGGATTGCTGACGTTCGGCTCATCACCTCTGCACGGCGGTGAACTCCCCGACCTCGTCACCCCGGCACTCGCCGACTTCATCCGGCCCGGCACCTCCCCGGCAGAAGCCAGTCTGCTCGCCGCCGCCTCCTGCCCGAGCCTGGACGTGGTACTGCTGTCCGCCAGCACCTCCGACCGCTGGCACACCGCGCTCAACGCCACCGGCAGTCCGCTCTCACCCGACCAGCTGAGAAAGGTCATCGATGTACTCGCCCAAGGATGAGGCCACCGCCACGTACATGAAACACGCGATGGCCCTCGTCGCCGATCACTTCGAGGTCACCCCCACCGGCCCCGTCTCCTGGGGCTGGCTCGGGCGCACCATCGGCTCCCGCACCACCGACGACCGGTGGCTTCGTGTCCACTGTGGGCACATCGGCAAGAAGGCCGCCGCGATGACCGAGGGCATCGCCATCGCCGAGGAACGCGTATCCGACAAGGTCCCGCGCCCGCGCCTGCACGGGCTGCATCGCTTCAAGAACAAGCGGTACGTATTCGAGGCGGAGCTGATCGACTACATCGCCCAGCCCGTCATCTCACCCGCGACACCTGACCTCACCGGGGACCCCGGCCTTCCCGACGCCTGGTGGACCGACCTGCGCGCCGGCCTGGACGCCCTCGCAACCGCCGAGCCTCCCCGGACCACCATCCGTCAGAAGTGGGCCGACCGCGTGTTCCCCGAATTCCTCGGCATCCCCGCCCCGGCCCTCACTGAACGCGTCACCGGGCACGGAGACATCCAGTGGGCCAACCTCACCCGCCACCCGCTCGTCCTGCTCGACTGGGAACGCTGGGGCGCCGTCCCCGTGGGCTACGACCCGGCCGTCCTCTACGTCAGCAGCCTCCGCGTTCCCACCGTCGCCGAACGCGTCCGCAAGGAATTCGGCGACATTCTCGACAGCCCTGCCGGGCGGACCGGGGAACTCGTCGCCCTCGCCGAGATGCTGCAAGCCGTCGGCCGGGGCTGGTACCCCGAACTCGCCCCCCTCCTGGCCGACCGTGCCCACCAGCTCACGGGCGTGCATCCGCCGACGGTCGCTTGACCTGCCCGCAGCACCACGGCGTCCCGTACCCGCTCGCGCTGGGGACGGGGCGCCGACGCGCCGGCCGGTGCTGCCGCGCCGCGCAGCGGGCGGCCCGCCCCGGTGCAGTTGTGAGCCCGGTCAGCCCCCCGCCCCGTACGTCAGGTTCGAGCACAGGTTGTCGTCCGCCGAGCGGGCGCTGTCGGCGACCGAGCTGGGGACCGCGGACGGGGTCGGTGAGGCCGCGGCGGAGCCGGACGGGGTGTACGACGTGCCCACGACCACGTTGAGGGCCGAGCCGCCGATGGCCTCCAGCTGGGCGCCGGGGAAGAGTTCGGCGACCGTCCGGGCCTTCGACTGGAGGCCGGGGCCGTACTGGACGACCGTGGCGGTGTGGTCCTGGCTGTTCGCGTCGCCGGTGCCGGTGACGGTGAAACCGTGCTGGGTCAGCTTCCGCGCCGCGTCGCCGGCCAGACCGGTGGTTTGGGTGCCGTTGTAGACAGCGACGGAGATGCCCGCGCCGGAGACGCTCTCGGCGGGGCTGGGGGAGGCGGCCGCGGCGGCCTTCGGCTTCTTGCCGCCGGCGTTCTTGCCGTCGAGTGTGCGGTCGTCCTTGAGCGCGGCCCACAGGGCGGCGGCGTCCGGCTCGACGATCGCGACGCGCGAGCCCTCGTAGCGCCAGGGGATGGTCACGAACTTGGTGTTGTGCAGGTCGATGTCCTTGAGCGACATCGCGAACGAGATGAGCTTGTCCGCCGAGCCCAGGCCCGGGTCGACGGTCATGGACTTGGTGGCGGCGGTCGCCAGCGGCAGCAGCCTGGTCGGCGTCAGGCCGTCGCTCTTGATCTTCTTGAGGAGGCTGGAGACAAAGGCCTGCTGGCGCTTGATACGGCCGATGTCGGAGCCGTCGCCGATGCCGTGCCGCAGCCGGACGTAGTCCAGGGCCTTCTGCCCCGAGACCGTCTGCACGCCCTTCTTGAAGATCAGGTCGCCGCGGGTGGGGCGGCTCGGGCTGAGGTCGTTCTGGTAGATGTCGCCGGGCAGGCACACCTTCACCCCGCCGACCACGTCGGTGAGTGCGGCGAAGCCCTTGAAGTCGACGACCACGGTGTGGTCGACGCGCATCCCGCTGAGCTGTTCCACCGTGTTCTGGGTGCAGGCCGGGTTGCCCTTGTCGGTCTCCCCGACCGAGAACGCCCCGTTGAACATGGTCTTGGTCTGGGTCTGGGTCCAGGTGCCGTCGGGCAGCTTGCACGGCGGGATGGTGACCAGGGTGTCGCGGGGTATGGAGACGGCTATCGCGTTCTTGTGGTCGGCGTAGACGTGCAGCAGGAACGCGGTGTCCGAGCGGCCTATGTCGTCCTTGTTGCCGCCCCCGAGCGAGTTGTTGCCGTCGGTGCGCGAGTCGGAGCCTATGACGAGCACGTTCACGCCCTTGGACGCGGCGTCGGCCGGGCGGTGCTTGGACAGGCCGCCCGCGTCGAAGGTGGTGATGTCGCCGTTCAGCTTGATGTAGATCCAGCCGAGGCCCCCCGCGCCGAGCACCACGAGGGCGAGGGTGACGAGGAGCACGGTCCGCCACGGGCTGCGTTTGCGGCCCCGGGCGGCCCGCCGGCCGTGGGACGTCTGCGGCCCGTCGGGTGCGCCGCGCCGGGGCGGGGTGTTCCGCCGCCGGTGACGCGAGGGTTGGTCAAGGTCCCTGGTGCTGGTCATGCGCTGCGCCCTCATCCGGTCCGGCTCGTGCACGGAGGGGACGCCTCGCCCCGTCCTATGGTTGTACAGTTGCGCAATGTAGCAATGATGGCAGATGGTACGTCCAGCCCCGGCCCGTGCCGCTGTCCGGCGAGGAGAGGAAGTGGCCAGATGTTGCGCAACGGACTGGAGCCGTGGCACCTGCTCATCGTGGCGGTCATGATCATCCTGTTGTTCGGCGCGAAGAAGCTGCCCGACACCGCCCGTGCGCTGGGCAGGTCGATGCGCATCCTCAAGAGCGAGGCCGCGGCCATGAAGGGCGACGACGCCGGCCCGGCCGCCACGCCGGCCGAGGACGCGTCCGCCGACTCCGCGCCGCGGGTCGTCCGCTCCGCCCCCGGCGACCCGGCGACCGCCCGCCCCGCCGCCGAGGAGCCCGCGGCGCGCTGAACCGCGCGCACCCGGCGCCGGTCAGGGGCTGGCGACGTCGTAGCCATAGCGCAGCGGCTCGTTCTTGACCCGGAAGTCGCGACGGTAGACGAACACCGCTTCCGCGCGCACCCCCGGCCAGGACGGGGCGGCGTCCACCTCGCAGGGGAACGTCACCTGGATCACCCGCGGCCGGCCGGTGACCGTCATCCGCAGTCCGTCCGCGGGTCCCCCGTCGAGTACCGCACTCTCCCACCCCGTCTCGTCGCTCGAATCCACGGCGACAGATTATGGGTTGCGCAAGTTACCGCGCGTTGTGATGCCTGTCACGGCCGGGTTTACGAGTGCGACGACGGGTGACTACGGTTCCGGTCGGGAACACCGCCGTTCCCGTTCGCAATCGACGCCAAGGGGTGTTTCGCTCTGTCCGGTCTGTCCGGGATCCGTCGGGAAGAGATCGTCACCGACTCACCGCCCGCGGGCGGCCCCCGGCCGGAACCGGCCGCCCCGCCGGACCAGGGCGGGAGACGGGACGCGTTCTTCGACAATGCGAAGTACGCGGCGATCGTGCTCGTCGCCGTGGCGCACGCCTGGGAGCCGCTGCGCTCCGGCAGCCGGGCCGTCACCGCCCTGTACGTGGTCGTCTACGCCTTCCACATGCCGGCCTTCATCGTGATCTCCGGCTACTTCTCACGGAACTTCGACGCGAGCCCGGCCCGGCTCAAACGGCTGATCACCGGACTGGTCGTGCCCTACGTGGTGTTCGAGGTGGCGTACACCCTCTTCACCCGGTGGTCGGACCACCGGCCGGACCGGCCGATCAGCCTGCTGGACCCGCTGTATCTCACCTGGTTCCTGGTGGCCCTGTTCATCTGGCGGCTGACCACCCCCCTGTGGAAACGCGTGCGGTGGCCGCTGCCCGTCGCGCTCGTCGTCGCGATGCTCGCGACCCTGTCACCGGCCATCGGCAAGGACCTCGACCTGCAACGCGTCCTGCAGTTCCTGCCGTACTTCGTGCTCGGCCTGTCGCTGCGGCCGGAGCACTTCCGGCTGGTGCGCCGCCGTGCCGTGCGGATCGCGGCCGTGCCGGTCTTTGCGTCCGCGGTGGCCGTGGCGTACTGGGCGGTGCCGCGCTACTCGTACGCCTGGTTCTTCCACCGGGACAGCGCCGAGCGACTGGGCGTGCCCGGCTGGTACGGGCCGGTGCTGACGCTGGTCGTCTTCGGCGTCTCGCTGACCCTGGTGGCCTGCTTCCTGTCCTGGATCCCGGGGCGCCGCCTGTGGTGCACCGCACTGGGCGCGGGCACCCTGTACGGCTATCTCCTGCACGGTTTCCTCCTCCAGGGGGCCAAGCCCGCGGGCTGGTACGACCCCGGCTGGATCCACCGGCCGGCCGGCGCCGTCGTGGTGACCCTCGTCGCCGTGGCAGGGATCACCCTGCTGTGCACACCGCCGGTGCAGCGGGTGTTCCGGTTCGTGGTGGAGCCCAGGATGGACTGGGTGTTCCGGCGCGACACCACATGACGCACACCACATGACGCACACCACATGACGCACACCACATGACGCACACCACCTACGTGATGCCGGCCATCACCCGGCCGTTACTTGCCCACTGCCGTCGGCGCGTTCACCAGGTCCACGTCGCTCGCCCGCACGTAGGCGAGCCGGTGGCCGAACTGGATCTCGTAGTACTGCTCGCTGCCCTTCACCACCGGGCTCGGCGAGTAGGCGAAGGTGGAGCGGTCGGTGTACGAGCCGGTGAGCCGGGCCTGGGTGACATAGTGCTGGCCGGCCCCGATGGCGTAGGGCAGCGGCTCCTCGGTCGCCTCGTCGATGTCCGCCGGGTAGGCGCCGCTCTCCGGCAGGGCCCGCCCGTACACCGGGATCTCGGCCAGCCCCTGCTTCGGCGTCACCATCTTCCCCGCCGCCCCGACGGCCGTCGGGTGGTTGCGGGCGTTCTTGAACCAGGCCCTGCGGCCCAGGTACCAGATCGCCGTCCAGTCGCCCTGCTGCCCGGCGACCGCGTACGACTGGCCGGCGGAGACCCGCGAGCCCAGGTCGTTGACGTCCGTCGTGGAGCTCTCGCCGCCCGGTCGCCGGCCCTGGTCCTGGATCAGCGGCGCGTCCTCGCGCGGCGCGGTGTGCAGCCGTACGGCGCTGGAACCGTGCGGTGCGCACGGCACGCCGGCCCCGGCGCAGCCCGTGAACGTCGGCATGTACGTGGTGTAGTCCGGCAGGATCGTCACCAGGGCGCTGTCCTGCCCGGCCGTCGCCTTCAGCGGGGCGCCGAGCAGGTCGAAGTAGTGCCGCCAGTCCCAGAACGGGCCCGGGTCGTCGTGCATGTCGGGGATCGTGTCGCTGGTGGGCGCGGGCACGTTGTCGTGGCCGAAGATGTGCTGCCGGTCCAGCGGGACCTGGTACTTCTTCGCCAGGTACCGCACGAGCCGCGCTGAGGACCGGTACATCTGCTCCGTGTACCAGGCGTCGGGCTGGGTGAGGAAACCTTCATGCTCGATGCCGATCGAACGGGCGTTCACGAACTGGCTGCCCGAGTGCCAGGCCTCGTCCTTGGTCCTGATGTGCTGGGTGATGTGGCCGTCGCTGGAGCGCACCGAGTAGTGCCAGGACGCCTCCGTCGGATCCTGGATGGTCTTGAGCATGGAGGCCAGGGTCGCCTCGGTGTCGTGGATGACGATGTACTCGATCTTCTCGTCCCGGGGCCGGTCGGCCAGGTCGTGGTTGCCGTACTCGTCCTCGAACTGCACGTACGGCGCGCTGAGCCAGGCGCAGGTCAGCTCCACCGGGCACTCGACCTGCTTCGGCCGGTCCGGGTCCTTGGCCGGCTGGGGGCGCGGGCGGACGCTCGGATCGGGGACCAGGATGACGTGCTGCCCCTCGGCGGTGGTGCGGTCCGCGCCCTTGCGGATCAGCGCGAACACGTCGTTCGCGTAGGTCGTCGCGGTCGCCGCGTCGGTGGTGCCCGGGAACCGGGCCACCGCCTCCCACCAGTCCGCCGGGTGCGCGCTGAGCGGCTTGCCGAGCTGCCGCTGGGTCGCCGCCAGCACGGCCGCGCCGCCGCGCACGTTGGCGCCGGGGTCCGTGCGCAGCCGCTCCACCGGCACGCCGGTCAGCCGGGCGGCGCGGCGCAGCTCGGCCGGCTGGAGGGACGGGCGGCCCGCGGGCCGCGGCGCCTGCGGCGGACCGGCCAGGGCGCGGTCCCCGTCCTGCGGCGGCGCGGCCGAGGCCGGCGGCGGCGTCCGGGAACCGTCCACCAGGTGCATCGGCCCGTACCCGCCGCTGACGCTCGGGGCGCCCACGTGCGCGTCCCAGCGCGACTGCAGGTAGGAGACGCCCAGGAGCACGCTCTGCGGTACGTGGTACTCCTTGGCGGCGGTCCGGAAGTCCTGCTGGAGGCTCCGGTCGTCCGGTCCGTCGCCGCCACCGGAGGGGACGGCGAGCAGCGGCAGCACGAGGACGGACGAGGCGGCCACACAGACCGTCAGGCGGTGTCCGCGCAGGGCGATGAGGACTCGGGAGGCGACACGTTTTCTCATTGCGGGTGACTCCTACGGGCTCGTCGCAGCACGGACAAGCGCAACCAGGACAAAGGAGTTGCCCTGAACGCCACCTCTCGTACGTTTCCGTGCCCGGCGCGCAGGCGCGCGCCGAGCTTCACCGGCGTGGACCAGCCACCCGGCACAGGCCACCCGGTCGGCGGCAGCGCGCCGCCCCCGCCGGCGGGCCCGCTCAGCCCGCGCCGTTCCCGGTGATCCCGGCGTCTTGGGCACCCCCGGTGTCCCCGCTCCCGGCGTCCTCGGTGTTTGCGCCGTCCGCGACCGGATTGACCCGCCAGTCGGGGTGGCCGGGCATGGGCGGGGTGTGTTCCCCGTACAGCCACGGCGTCAGAAACGGCGTCAGGTCCCGGCCCGCGACCCGGGAGGCGAGCGCGATGAAGTCCCTGGTGCCCGCGGTCCGGCCCTGATAGCGCGTCACCCACTCGCGTTCGATCCGTTCGAAGGTCTGCTCGCCGACCTCCTCCCGCAGGGCGTAGAGCACCAGCGCCGAGCCGTCGTAGCGGATCTGACGGAACAGCGAGGACGCGGCGGGCTCGGCGGGCGCCCCGTCGTCGTGCCGCCACTGGTCGTGCTGCTCGTACGTCCACCGCATGGCCTCCGTCAGATCGGGGCCGCCGTGGGTGTCCGTGTAGAGCCGCTCGTAGAACCGGGCGTGACCCTCGCTCAGCCACAGGTCGGACCAGCGCCGCAGGCCGACGCTGTCGCCCGTCCAGTGGTGGGCCAGCTCGTGCACGAGGTCCCGTTCGGCGCCGACCCGGTCGCCCAGCAGGGTGGCGCTCGGTACGACGGACAGCGACTGCGTCTCCAGCGCCACCGGCAGGTCGGTGTCGCCCACCAGCACGCCGTACCGGCCAAAGGGGTACGGGCCGAGCCGCTGCTCCAGCCACGCCAGGTGCTCCGGGGTGAGCGCGCGGTACGCCGCGGTGCCGTCGACGAGGTCGGGCGGGACCACGTCCCGCACGGGCAGCCCGTGCGGCCCGCGGCCCTCGACGACCGTGAACCTGCCGATCGCCAGCTGCACCAGCTGCGCGGCGACCGGCTGCTCGGAGTCGTACGTCCAGCGGATCCGCCCGTCGGCCCTGCGGACCCGCTCGACGAGCCGGCCGCCCGCCACCGCGCTCAGGTCCGCCGGGGTGGTGATGCGGAAGGTGACGGGGGCGCGCAGGCTCGGGTGGTCGTTGACCGGGAAGACCAGCTTGGCGCCGTCGGGCTGCGGACACAGCACGGTGCCGTCGGCGGTCGGCACCCAGCCGTAGTCCCCGATCGCGTCGTCGCGGTGGCGTTGCTGCGTCGGGTCGGCGGTGTAGGCGACGCGCACGGTGAAGGCGGCGCCGTCGGGGATCGGCCGGGCCGGGGTGATGACGAGTTCGTCGCCGTCGCGCACGGCCCGCGCCGGGGCGCCGTCCACGGTGACCGTGTGCAGGGTGTTGCCCGCGAAGTCGAGGTCGAAGCGGGACAGCGCCTGGGTGGCGGTGGCGCTGATGGTGGCCGCGGCGGGGAACGGTGTCCGCGGGGCCCGCCAGTCGAGGTCGAGGGTGTAACGGCGCACCGTGTAGCCGCCGTTCCCGTCGAGCGGCGCGAGCGGGTCACCGATGCCGGGGGCGCCGGGCGACGGCACGGCATGGGGGGCGAGCGCGCCGGGACGGGCGACGGGACGGCCGCTGTCGTGACGGAGCGCGCCGAGGAGGAGCGCGGCTCCGGCGATCCCGACGGCACCGGTGACGACGAGGGACGACACCTTCGTGATCTTCATGCGCGCACTATGGCAGCCAAGGGTATGTATAGCTACTTATGTGCTGTCTAGTGGAAATTTGCCAGATTTCAGCGGGATATGCGAAAGCGGCTCCGCGCGCCCGGCGGGGTCACCGGGGAACGCGGAGCCGCTCCACTGACGTACGAATTGAGTTATGTACGGGCTGACCTGGTTACCGTCCCGGCGTCAGCCCAGGCACAGCACCAGCAGGCACAGCTGCGTCGGCTTGGTCGATGGTGTCGAGGGGGACGGGGTGCCGGCCGGCGGGGTGCTCGGGGCAGGGGTGCTCTCGGGCGGCGTCGGCGTGGGCGTGCCGCTCGGCTGCTGGGTGCCCGGGTTCGCGTGGACCGGTGCCGTGCCGCTCGGCGCGTGCGAGGCGGGCGTGGTGGCCGGGCGGGGTGCGGCGGCGGCGTCCGGCCGGACGACCGCGGTGACCGTGCGCGGCGCTGCGTCGATCCGCTGCCGCGAGGCGCCGGTGTCCCGGTCCTCGGTCCGGGACGGCGAGGCCGACGTGGCGTCGTCGGTCGGCGTCGCGGGGACGCTCGCCGTCTGCTCCGGCAGCTCCCCCGTGAGGGTGATGCGGTGGTTGTCCGGTGCCGTCGCGGCCTGCGGCCGGACGGCCGAGTGGCGGTCCATCGCCGCGACGGTCAGGCCGCCTCCGACGAGCGCGACCGCCGTCGCCACCACGGCCCGGCGCTGGTTCTTCTTCCACCGGGCCCGCTGCCGCCGCCGCGCCGCGCGCCCCTCGCCCGAGGGCGCCGGGCTCGCGAAGTCGTCCGCCGGGGGCGGCGGCACCTCCGCGGCGTCGGGCACGTACTCCGGCTCGTCGGCCGGAGGCGTGTCGTACCGGCGCAGCCACGCCGCGGGCGGCCTGCCGTCCGGGATGGCGCGGGTGGTCTCCGGGAGCGCCGGAGCCGCGGCCGTGATGCCGGACGAAGAGACGTCGGGGGCGATGTCCGGGGCGTACGCGCCGCACCCGGGACACACCAGGGCGCCGTTGAGATGCCGACGGCACGAGGTGCAGTAGTCCATCCGCGGTCTTCCTGGGTCGCTGGCGCCGTGGGCCCGTCCGGGCACGGCCTGGTAGTGCTCGCACAACAGAGCGAGCGGCCAGCAACGCTAACGATCCTTTTCAGCGTCTGTGTGCAGCCCGTGTGACTCTCCTGCGCAGATTCCCCGCACCCGCCGTCCACAGGATCAGCCCGTCCGGCCGCCCCAGCGGGTGTCGACGCGCTCCCACTCCTCGGCCCACTGGTTCAGGCGCCGCCGCTCCAGCCGGCCGCGGGCCAGTTGCGCGCAGCCCGCCACGGCACCGGCGGTGGACACCGCCACCAGTGCGCCCGTCCACACCGACTGGAAGGCCGCGTCCCCGCCGGCCATCGGCCGCGAGGTCAGCCGGCCCTGCTGGTCCGTCCAGATCGTGACCTGGGTGCCCTTCGGTGCGCCGGGCGGCACCTCCGTGCGGGCGACGTGCGTCGAGCCGTCCGGGGCCGTCCAGCGGACGGTGGCCCAGACGTGGCCGCCGTCCGGGGTCTGCGCGGACGGCCCGTGCGGCGCGTTCTCGGTGACGACGGCCGGCACCGAGTGCCGCTGCGCCCGCTGCTGCGCCAGATTGCGGTCCACCGCGGACGCCGCCGCCACTCCGGCGAAGATGCTGCCCACGATGGCGATCACCCAGGCCGCGAGCAGGATCCAGGCTTCGACGACGTCGCTGCGACGCCGCAGCGGACTGCGGTGCCAGCGCCACGTCCGCGCCCGGTCGAGCCGTATCCCTGCCATGGTCGACACCCCCTTTGCGGCACCGACAGGCCCACCTTTCGCCTTTCAGTGTCCTCCATTAGGGGCGTTATGGCAGGTTCTGTCTCGTATGCGGGATGCTCGTGGGCGGGATGCGGGTTCGCGGGGCTGTGCGGGAGGCCGGCGGGCCGCTGCGGACGCGGTGCTGTGCGCTGTGGGCGAGCCGGGGCCTTCGCGAACGCCCACCGGACCGTCTGCCGGGACCGTCGCCATGGCCGTGTCGCACGGATGCGGACAGCCCCGGCGTCCGGCTGAACCCCTGGGCCCGCCGGTCCGTTGTCACTTCTCAACACTGCACCTGAGGAGAAGGAGGGCATCAGAGATGCCAGCGCCACGACCGGAAGCATCGGAAACGGGAGATCTCCGGCAGATGCGGCAGGAGAGGGACGAGCGGCTGAAAAAACGGGCTTCAGGCTGGGCCGCGGATGATCTCGTATGCAGTAAAGCCTATTTTGAGGTGGAAGAGGGGGGATTGAAGTCTTTGTCCGAGAGGTTGCACGCGGAGTTCGAAGAGGGGGGTAACGCCGCCAGGAGCGCCGAGCGTGAAGTGAATTCCTTGATCGATGAAGCCAAGAAACGCCAGAATTCCCTTGACAGGCGAGCCATCTCCCTGCGCGAGCCGAAGAGGGTGCAGGATAGGGCGTCGGACGAAGCAATAAAAGAACGCGCGTCCGCTAGAATGTCCGAGTTGTGTGCCGACTCAAAAGTCCAGTACCAGGCATCGGGATCCATGGAAGACGGTAAATTGATGATCAATTACGTCCTGGCGTGGGCGGTCATCAAGAAGGACCAGCACGATCTGATGGAGAAGAGGCTGGACGCTCTGAGCAGCCAGACCCAGTCGGCCCCTTTCGCTCCCGTGCAGGATGCGCTCAAGTGGGCGGTGGAAGGCACCGCTGCACACATGCGAAACCTCTTCGGTGGGACCACCGTGCAGAACCCCGTCGGTGGGACCGCCGTGCAGAACCCCGTCGGTCGGGCCGCCCGCGACAACCAGCCGTCGGTCTCCTCCGCGGGCACGCGCGTTAGGCCGCAACTCGCCGGCAGCACCGCCGGCCTGCCTTACCGGCCGGCTGGGACACCTGGCACGATGAAGCGGAAGTAGACGGCGTCCGCAGGCGGTGGACTGCGGGTCGCCGTCATCAGGTACGGGAACGCCCGCCGCAGCCTTTGCCGGCTCTGGACGGGGCGTCCCGCGTGGCGGGCGTCCTGTTCGTGCGCCGTTCGATCGGGCGGCGGGTGTTTCGCGGATCTCGTCTTCGTCGGCGCCTTCCGGGCCGTGCCGCTACGGCAATCCCGTACCTCGACGCAGCGTGCTGTTTTTCTCCGTCCTGAGGCGTTATCGGCTGCGACCGGAACGGCGCTGGCTCGTCGATCCGCCCTGTGAGCCCCCGTTGCGTCCGTTGCGTCCGTTGTTGTGCCGGTTGTCGTTGTGGCGGTTGCCGTTGTGCCGGTTGTTGTTGTTTCCGTTGTTCTGCTGCTGCGGATTCTCAGAATTTAAATGCGCCAACATCTGTGCCACAGGTGCTTGGCTCTGTTCTGCCATGCGGCGCGCGTCTTGGTCCCGGAAGTCCAAGGCGGTCGCCACTTCTTCATGAAAGTGGGTCCCGTATTGTATCCACTGATTAGTGGATAGGTCATGCGCCTCCGAGGCGCTTGCGTAGGCGTTATACCGCCTCTCTGAATTCGGGTGACGGTCATAGGACCTCCTGGCGTCCTGGAGGGTACGCAAAGTCTCTGTGTAAGACTGCAACGTGGCCACTGCATTGGCCATCGCTGCTTGCATTCCTTCATCCGGGGGATTGGCGCGGAAGTATTGTTGCATACCGCGTTCCTGGTTGCTCCGCATAAGGCTGTTGAGGTCATCCAGTCCCCTTTGCTGTTCACGGGTGTAGTAGCCTGGTTCTTCTGAACTGCTGGAATCGCTGCTGTAAGAATCCATTTTTCGCTGACTCTCCTTTTGTTGACGCCGACGGCGACCGTGGGTGTCCTGCCTGCGGCCCGAACTCGGGCCTGCCGACCCCGTGTGGCTCCTTGTCCGGGAGACAACGTCCCGGCGACGGGACCGGTTCAATCCGCCGCAAGCACCACAATGACCGCTTCCGGAGGGCACCGTGCGCCGACGGTGTGCGCCCGTCATGCGACGCCGAGGTCACGGATCCGCGCCACTCGACCGCTACCGCTACCGCTACGGCTGCCACCACCGCCCGCAGGCCCCGCCCCGTCCTGCCGTTCGCCGTAACGGTTTAGTTATTGCGCAAACATCGGAACCGTGGGCGCGAGTGCCGCGTTGAAGCGAGTGATGGTACCGACGGACCCTGCACGGTCACACGGACGAACAACGGGAGGACGAGCCGTGGGAATCTCGCTCGCCAAGGGCGGCAACGTATCGCTGAGCAAGGAAGCACCGGGTCTGAGCGCCGTCGTCGTCGGCCTCGGCTGGGACGTGCGCGCCACCACCGGCGCGGACTACGACCTGGACGCCTCCGCGCTGCTGCTGAACACGTCCGGCAAGGTCACCTCCGATGCGCACTTCGTCTTCTACAACAACCTCAGGAGCCCGGACGGCTCCGTGGAGCACACCGGGGACAACCTCACCGGTGAGGGCGAGGGCGACGACGAGAGCATCAAGGTGAACCTCGCCGCCGTGCCCGCCGACATCGACAAGATCGTCTTCCCCGTCTCCATCCACGAGGCGGAGCCGCGCGGGCAGAGCTTCGGTCAGGTCCGTAACGCGTTCATCCGGGTCGTGAACCAGGCGAACGGCCAGGAGATCGCCCGCTACGACCTGTCCGAGGACGCCTCGACCGAGACGGCGATGGTCTTCGGTGAGTTGTACCGGCACGGCGCCGAGTGGAAGTTCCGCGCGGTCGGCCAGGGCTACGCCTCCGGTCTGCGCGGCATCGCCGCGGACTTCGGCGTCAACGTCTGAGCCGACCGACCGGCGGCCGACAGCGCTGACCGGCTACCCCGGACCACCGCCCGCACGCCGACCCACGACCTCGGTCACCGACTTCTGTCCACAACCTCAGTCACTGACTTCTGTCCATCACTTCTGTCCGCCTCTGTCCGCCCGCGGTCCCTCCGGCCGCGGGCGGACGTGCGAGTGCTGTCGGCGTACGGGTTGCCAGGGCTGTCCCGGCGATTGCCGGCACGGTGGGCATTGCCTCAACTAGCGTGCTGTGCAAGGCAGTTGACCGTAGCCGGATGTGCCGTCGCGGGGCGGGCCGTGGTGGGCGGGGCGATCGGGTCGTGCCGGAGGCGTCGCAAGTGTGGTCTCCGTCACTCTGGTTGCGGTTCGAGTGACGGTTTGGTGCAGGCTGTGCGCTGAAGGCAACAGTGCATCTGTGTGTCAGGTGTGCCTCCCGAAAACTTCCGCCGCGGTCCCGCGCGGAGCTCAGCGGCCTTCTTAGGGGTGGGATACATAGTGAGTCCTCGCACGTCGCACGCGTACAGACCGTTGACCCTGAAACGGCGGGTGTGGCTGACGCTAGGGGCGGTCGTACTGGGCGGCGGGGGCGTGGTGTCCTACGCCGTCGCCAGTCCCGCCGACGGTCATGGGACCGGAGCCCGCGCCGAGCGGCCGGCGAAGGTCTTCGCCCTCGGCCTGAAGACCGCCACGAGCAGCAAGCGGGAGCTGGGGCGGACGAGCACCCAGCAGTTCTCGCTGCTCGGCGTCTCCTGGACGGGCGCCGCCCACCGGCTGAACGGGACGGCGCAGGTGCGCACCCGCAGCCTGGACACCGGTGAGTGGAGCGCCTGGCACGACCTGGAGATGGCGGACCCGCACGAGGGGCCCGAGGCCGCGGCGGGGGGTGCGACCGAGCCGCTGTGGGTCGGTCCGTCCGACGGCGTCGAGGCCCAGGTCCTGCGCAAGAACGGCTCGACCGCCGCGCTGCCCGCGGGGCTCCGGGTCAGCCTGGTCGACCCGGGTGTGGTCACCGACGCCGAGGTGAAGCGCGCCGACGCCGATCCGGCCGCCTTCGCCGCGGCGGACACCGCGAGCGCCACCCCGGCCGACTCCGCCACCCCTTCGGGCCCGGCGTCGTCCTCGCTCTCGGCGGCCCCCTCGACCAGCGCGCCCGCCTCCGGCTCCGCAGCCCCCTCGGGCTCCACGACCCCCTCCACGAGCCCGCCGCCCACCATGCCCCCGGCGCCGCCGTCCACCGTGCCGAGGCCGCCGATCGTCTCCCGGGCCGGCTGGGGCGCCGACGAATCGCGGAGTCCCGACCCGTCGGAGTACAACGCCGATGTGAAGTCCGTGTTCGTGCACCACACGGACGGGGCCGACTACACGTGTGACCAGTCGGCGGCGATCGTCCGGGGCATTTACGTGTACCACACGTCCGACAAGTCGGACGAAAAGGCATGGAACGACATCGGCTACAACTTCCTCGTCGACAAGTGCGGCACCATCTTCGAGGGCCGCAAGGGAGGCGTCGACCGGCCGGTGCTCGGCGCCCACACCTACGGCTTCAACCGTGAGTCCACCGGCATCGCGGTGCTCGGCACCTACACCACGGCCGGCGCGTCGAGCGCCGCGCTGACCTCGGTCGCGCGGGTCGCGGCCTGGAAGCTCGGGCAGTACGGCGCCGACCCGGCCGGCACCGTCCAGCTCAACGCGGGCGCCACGCAGACGAACTTCTTCGGCAAGGATTTCACCGCGGGCACCAAGTACACCTTCCCGCGGATCGCCGCACACCGTGACGGCTACAACACCCAGTGCCCGGGCGACTCGCTCTACGGGCAGCTGTCGACCATCCGCACCCTCGCGGCCGGTCCGGTGCAGGGCCTGAAGGTCGCCTCGGTCACCGGCGCCACCCTGAACGGCTCGACGTACTACACCAAGGGCGCCGTCACCGTGAAGTGGTCGGCCACCACGCCGTCCTCGCTCGTCTCCAAGTACGAGCTGGTGGTCGACGGCAAGACCGTCGCCACCGCCGCCGGTTCGGCCACCTCCGCCGCGACCACCCTGGCCGTGGGCAGCCACACGGTCGCCGTGCGGGCCACGCACCAGTCCGGCAAGACGGCCACCAGCGCCTCGGTGAAGATCGTCGGGGACACCACCGCCCCCACGTTCAGCACCAACCCGAACCTCGCCCTGCGCACCGGCACCGTCAGCACCACCTCCGTCCCGGTCACGCTGGGCTGGAAGGCCGCCGACACCACCGCCCTGCGTCAGGTGAGCCTGCTGGCCCCGGCGACCTCCACCTACGGCCCGACCACCACCAGCTCCAGCCGCACCGCCAAGCCCGGCGCCGCCACCACCTGGTCGATGCGCGCGTACGACTGGGCGGGCAACTACCGCACGGTCTCGTCCGCCTACACCCCGGTGATCCTCCAGGAGACCTCTGCGGTCAAGTCCGGCAGCTGGAGCACCCGTTCCAGCTCCAGCTACCTCGGCGGCAAGTCGTACTCCAGCTCGGCCAAGAACGCGAGCCTCACCTGGACCTTCACCGGCCGCTCGGCCGCCCTGGTGGTCTCTCGCGCCGCCACCTCCGGGCAGGTGTACGTGTACGTCGACGGGACGAAGGTCTCGACCGTCGACCTGAAGTCGTCCACCACGCAGTACCGGAACGCGATCTGGACCAAGTCCTGGGCCGGCAGCGCCAAGCACACCGTCAAGCTCGTCGTGGTCGGCACCAGCGGCCGTCCGACCATCACCACCGACGGCCTCGTCTACGTCAAGTAGCGGCCCGTCAGCGGTACTTGGTGGCGCTACTCGGTAGCGGTACGTCAGATCGCGGTACGCAGGTCCCGCGGAGCGAGTTCTCTTCGCTCTGCGGGACCCGCGCGTGTTCGCGGTCAGCGCCCCAGCAGGGCGCGCAGCGCCGCGCAGACCGCGGCCGGGTCCTCCTCCGCCAGGAAGTGCCCGCAGCCGACCGTGCGGTGCTCCAGGTCCGTGGCCCAGGCCCCCGTCCTGACCCCGGCCCCGGCCGATTCCCGTTCCCGCACGGCAATGGACATGACCGGT
This sequence comes from Streptomyces sp. NPDC006012, assembly GCF_042871185.1. Lineage (NCBI taxonomy): Bacteria > Bacillati > Actinomycetota > Actinomycetes > Kitasatosporales > Streptomycetaceae > Streptomyces > Streptomyces sp. NPDC006012. The sequence goes on along the minus strand of NZ_JBIAIE010000002.1, from coordinate 399,106 downwards.
TCCGGCTCCCGACACCCCGGTATCTGAGAGACTTCACGCACGCCACAGGCAGCTGACGGATTCCGTACGGTTTCGGGGGACCCATGGACATCGAACTGTCCGATCTGCTCACCTCACTTCGCGCGGAGATCGACCGCGCCCGGCTGGCCGCGGCCGGCCAGGACGTGCGGTTCAGGATCAACTCCATCGACCTGGAACTCCAGGTCGCGGTGGAGAAGACCGCCGAAGCGAACGCCGGGGTGAAGTTCTGGGTGGTGTCACTGGGCGGCAGGGGCGGCGGCAGGACCGCGCAGACCCACACGGTGAAGCTCAGCCTGGCCGCCGAGACCCACGACGGCGGGCCCGTCCTCACGGACGACGACGTGTCGAACCTCTTCCCCGCGGGCTGAGCACTGCATGGCCCCGATCGACAAACACAGGGTCGCGCAGGTACTCGTCGCACGGGACGGCGGGCACAAGTACGGCTCGGGCTACCGGATCAGCACCCGGCTGATCCTCACGGTGAAGCATCTGCTCGGCCAGGAAGCCGACCCGGCCTGCACGGTCTTCCTCGGCCGGGACAGGGACCCGCTGCCCGTCACCGTCGCGTGGCGGAGCAAGCGGCAGGACCTGGCCCTGCTGCGCCTCGACGAGGTGCCCGCGGGCCTCGGCTCCGTACCGCGCGTCGACTTCGGCAGCCTGCCGGACGCGGTGGGCAGCGTGCCGTTCACCGGCATCGGCTTCCCGGCGTTCGCGCAGCACGCCGCCTCGGACCGGTTCGAGGGCCTCGACCGGCGCGAGAGCTGCGACTTCGAGGGGAACATCCGGCTCGGCTCCAACCTGAAGTCGGGGCTGCTCGGCCTCACCATCACCACGCACCTGCCGCGTGAGCGGGGACCCGACGGCCAGGACGCCTGGCAGGGCGTGTCCGGCACGGCCCTGTTCGCCCACGACCGCTATCTGGTCGGCGTGCAGGCCCACCGGCTGCCCGCCGCCGGCACGGGCAGCGCGGAGGCCGAACCCCTCGCCCAGGCGCTGCGCGACCCGGAGTTCGCCGCCGTGCTCGCCGAGGACTTCGTACCGGCCCGCGCCGTGCCGCTGGACCCGCCCGCCCGCGAACCCGTGCGCCCGCGGCTGTGGGCCGTCATCTCCCAGGCCGAACGCGTCGAGGGCTTCAGCGACTTCGAGAAGAACCTCACCCCCGAACGGCTGCCGTTCGTCTCACCGGGCAGCGACGACGCCGCCTCCCCGCGCAAACTGCTCACCCGGCTGGTGATGTCCGAGGACCGCGGGGTGCTGCTCCTGGGCGCCGCGGGCACCGGAAAGAGCCGCACCGGCCTGGAGGTCGGCCGGCTCGCGCTGGAACAGGGCTGGCGGGTGCTGCACGTCCTGCCCCACAACCAGAGCGAGACGATCACCGAGCAGATAGCCGACCAGGTCTTCGCCGACGTCGGCGACGTCCTGGTGGTGATCGACCTCAACGAGACCAGCCTCGACCTGCTGGCGCTGCGCCACCACCTGCTCCCCGAGGCCCGCCGCCGGGGCGTCACCCTGGCGCTGCTCGCCTCCGCGCGGCCCGGCTGGCTGCTGAAGGCCGACCGCGCCCTGGTCTACGAACTGTTCGACGAGGTGCAGCTGCGTCAGGACGAGGCGTTCCAGCGGCAGATCACCGACAACGTCCTCCAGGTGCTGGCACCCACGGCCGTACGGCAACTGGGCCGGGACCGGATGCTCGCGGTCAGCGGCCACCGCCCCATCGTCGCCCTGCTGATCGCCCGCGAGATCGAACGCCGGGTCAAGGCGGGCCTGACCTCCATGCCCGAGACGGCGGGCCTGCGGACCGGCGGTGAACTCCCCGTCTGGCTGCGGGGACGGCTGCGCGAGGACGGGCTCACCGTGGCCCGCCGCCCGGGCATGTACACACCCGCCCGCGCCTCGCACGACCTGGTGGCCGCGGCCGCCGCCGCGGCGGCCTGCCCGCAGGAACACGCCGAGGTGGTGGCCGCCGCCCGGGCGGCGATCGCCGAGGCCCCGGACGGGACGCCCACGGCCGACGACATCGTGGCGACCCTGGTGTCGCTGGGCTGGCTGGAGACCCGCGACGGTGTGCTGTCCGTCGCCCACGACATCGTCGCCGACCAGCTCGTCGAGTCGGTGCTGATCCCGGAGACCGCCGCCAGCCCGGACGTCACCGGCACCCACGCCCTGCTCGCCGGCTGCCTCACCAGCGCCCGCACGGTGGGCCGGTACGCCGCCACCGTCGGCCGGATCGTGGGCGACCTGGGCCTCGCGGACCGGGCCGCCGAGAGCACCGCGGTGCTCGACGGCTGGTTCACCGAGCACGCCGCGGCCATCGGCCGGCTCATGCGGCACGACTCGGACGTCGGCGGTTACGCGCTCGGCGCGATCTGCTCAGGACCACCCTGGTCCGCCTCCGCCGTGCACAACTGGGACCAGGTCGTCAGCCCCTGGCTCGGGGACCACGGCGCCGGCCGCGACGCCCGGCACGTACTCCACCGCGGGCTGCGCCACCTGCCCGGCGACGGGGCCCTGCTGCTCGTGCCCACCGCGCTCGCCTGGCTCGACACCCACGGGCTGACCAGCGAGGCCGGTTACGTCACCGGCCCACTGCTGTCCCGCACGGACGTACCGGACGAGGCCGTGCGGCAGGTCGTCGCCTCCACCCTGGCCTGGCTCGACCAGCACACCAGGCACCCCGGCGCCGGCTACGTCATCAGGCCGCTGCTCGCCCGCACCGACCTGCCCGTCGACGACGCCCGGCGGGTGCTGGCCGCCGCGCTCGTCTGGCTCGACCGCTACGCCGCCACGCACAGCGCCGGATACGTCCTCAGCACCCTGCTGCCCCGGTCCGACCTGTCCGCCGCGGACGCCGTACGGGTGGTGTCCGTCGCCGTCGGCTGGCTCGACCACCACGCGACGGCCCTCGACGCCGGCTACATACTCCGGCCCCTGCTGTCCCGGTCCGACCTGGGACCCGCCGAGGCCGGCCGCGCCGTCGGTGCCGCGCTCGCCTTCCTCGACCTGCACGGAGCCACCGTCAAGGCCCCGTTCGTCCTCGGCCCGCTGCTCGCCCGCACCGACCCGGACCCCGACGGCAACCGGCGGGCGCTCGCCGCGGCCCTCGGCTGGCTCGACCTGCACGCCACCACCGCGGAGGCCCGCTTCGTCCTCGGCCCGCTGTTCGCCCGCACCGACCTCGGCGCCGACGACGCCCGGCGGGTGCTCGGCGCGGCCCTCGGCTGGCTCGACCTGCACGCCGGTGGCATGGAGGCCGAGACGGTCCTCTCCCGGCTGCTCCAGCACCCCGGCCTGGCCCCCGACGACACCCGGCGGGTGCTCGGCGCGGCCCTCGGCTGGCTCGACCTGCACGCCACCGACGTCGACGCCGAGTTCGTCCTCTCCCGGCTGGTCCTGCGGACCGACCTGGCCCCCGCCGACGCCCGCCGGGTCAGCCGCGCCGCCCTCATCTGGCTCGACCGGCACACCGGCGCCGAACGGGCCAAGTTCGCCCTCGGCCGGCTGCTCGCGCTGTCCGAACCGGCCGAGACCGAGGTACGGCGGCTGGCCGCCGCCGCCCTCGGCTGGCTCGCCCAGCACGGCGCCGACGACGCCGGATACGTCCTCAGACCCCTGCTCGCCCGCACCGACCTCACCCCGGACGAGGCACAACGGGCGGTCTCGGCCGCCCTGGTGTGGCTCGGCCGCCACGACGACAGCGACGCCGGATACGTCCTCAAACCGCTGTTGTCCCGCCCCGACCTGACGGCGGCCGACGCCCAGCAGGCGATCCGCGCCGCGGTGGCCTGGCTCGGCCGGTACGAGACCACGTCCGGCGCCGGATACGTCCTCAACGGCCTGCTCGGCCGCGACGACCTGACCCCCGGCCAGTCCCGGCGGTCACTCGCGGCGGCCCGCACCTGGCTGGACCGGCACGCCGCCACGGCCGACGCCGGATACGTCTTCGGGCGGCTGCTCGCCCACCCCGACTGTCCGCCCGCCGACGCCCAGCGGCTGCTGCCCGCCGCCCTCGCCTGGCTCGGCGAGCACGCCACCGGACCCGAGGCCCGGCTCGTCCTCGACGCCCTGGCCTCCCGCACCGATCTGGGCGCCGACGACACCCGGCGGTTCGCCTCGACCTTCCTGACCTGGCTCGAATCCCATGCCACCACCGCGAAGGCGCAGTACGTCCTCAACACCCTGCTCACCCGGAGCGACCTCACCGCCGACCAGGCACAACGGGCCGCCACCGCGGCGCTGACCTGGCTCGACCACCATCTCGCCACGGCCGCCGCCGGTTTCGTCCTCGATCCGCTGCTGGCCCGTGGCGACCTGCCGGCCGGGGCGGCGGCGCGGTCGGTCGCGGCGGGCCTCGCCTGGCTCGACCTGCACGCCGCCGCCCCCAGCGCCCAGTTCGTCCTGAACGCGCTGCTCGCCCGGACCGACCTCGCCGCCGCCGACGTCGGGCGGGCCCTCGTCCACACCACGGTCTGGCTCGACGCGCACGCGGCCACCGCGGAGGCCCGCTTCGTCCTGGACCCGCTGCTCGCCCGCACCGACCTCACTCCCCAGACCGCCCGGCAGACCGCCGAGGCGGCCCTCGCCTGGCTGGACGGCCATCTCGTCACACCCGGCGCCGGCTACGTCCTCGATCCGCTGCTGGCCCGCGGCGACCTGTCGGCGACGGCGGCGGCGCGGGCGGTCGCGGCGGCCCTCACCTGGCTCGATCACCATGCCACCGCACCGAAGGGGCAGTTCGTCCTCAAGGCGCTGCTCAGCCGGAACGACCTGCGGTCCGCGGACGCCCGGCGGTCGGCCCGCGCCGCCCTCGCCTGGCTCGATGAGCGGGTCTGCGCCCTCGGCGCCGGATACGTCCTCAAACCGCTGCTGGCCCGGTCCGACCTGACCGCCGAGCACGCCGAGCGGTCCGCCGCCGCCGCGCTCACCTGGCTCGACCACCACGCCCGCACCATTGATGCCGCCTACGTGCTCGGGCGGCTGCTCGCCCGCACCGACCTCACCGACGGGCACGCCCGGCGCGCGCTGGCCCACGCCTTCGCCTGGCTCGACGCGAACCCGTCCATGGCGGAGGCCCGGTTCGTGCTCGCCGCGCTGCTCGCCCGCCCCGAGCCGACCGGTGAACCGACCGGTGAACCGGGCGGTGAGCCGGGCAGTGAACCGACCGGTGAACCCGGCGATGAACCGCGCGGCCGGTCGGTCGGCATGGCCCTCGCCTGGCTTTCGGGGCACGGCACCTCCTTCGGCGCCGGACACGTCCTCGACCCGCTGCTGGCCCGCCGCGACCTGCCCGCCGACGCCGTCCGGCAGACCGTCTCCACCACCCTGACCTGGCTCGACCGCTACGGCGCCGCAGCGAGCGTCGCGCATGTCCTGCGACCGCTGCTGGAACGCACCGACCTCACCCATCCCGAGGCCCAGCGGTCGGCCGCCCTCGCACTCCGCTGGCTCGGCCACCACGCGGCCGCCCCCCGGGCCCGGTTCGTGCTCGGCCCGCTGCTCGCCCGCCGCGACCTCGCCACCGAGCACACCCGGTCGGTCCGCCCGCTGGCCCTGGCCTGGCTGGACGGCCACCCCACCGCGGCCGGCGCACCGATCGTCCTCAGACCGCTCCTGTCCGACGACGGCCTCACCCCCGAGGACGCCGCCCGCACGGTCCTGGCCGCCTTCACCTGGCTCGGCGAACACGCCGCCGCGGCCCGCGCCCGGTTCGTGCTCGGCCCCCTGCTCTCCCGCGCCGACCTGCCCACCGCGGACGCCCGGCGGGCCATCACCCTCGCCTTCGCCTGGCTGGACGAGCACGGGGCGACGGAGAAGGCCGCACTCGTCATCACGGCGCTGCAAGCCCGCCCCGACCTGCCGCCCGACGAACTCCGCGCACTCAGCGAACTCTGCGAACTCCGCAGACCGGCGGACGAGTCAACCTGCCGACGCTGACCGACCGGTCCGTGGTCGCCTACGTCGAGTCGCAGACGCAGGTCTACGCGGCGCGCGAGATCGCTTCCGTTCGTCCGCTGGTGAGGTCCTGCCATCAACCACAGGCAGAAGCACTGTCACAGTCGGAGTCCGTGGCCGTGATCCGGTTTCACCGGACGGAGTCCGCCGTGCACCGGTGCCGGGCGGGCTGAAACCGGGTTGAAGCCGTTCTGAACCCGGCCGGCCGCAGGCTCTGCCGCATGACCACCACCAACGACCACCTCGCGATCCACGCGAGCGGACTGCGGAAGTCCTACGGGGACAAGACCGTCCTCGACGGCATCGACTTCCAGGTGCCCGCCGGCACCGTCTTCTCGCTGCTCGGACCGAACGGCGCGGGCAAGACCACCGCCGTCACCATCCTCTCCACGCTGATCTCCGCCGACGCGGGAGAGGCGCGGATCGCCGGACACGACCTCACCACCGAGGCCCAGGCGGTACGGGCCGCCATCGGGGTCACCGGTCAGTTCTCCGCCGTGGACGGGCTGATCACCGGCGAGGAGAACATGCTCCTGATGGCCGACCTGCACCATCTGCCGCGCGCCGAGGGCCGCCGGGTGGTCGCCGGACTGCTGGAGCGGTTCGACCTGGTGGAGGCCGCGCGGAAGCCCGCCTCCACGTACTCCGGCGGTATGAAGCGCCGCCTCGACATCGCCATGACCCTGGTCGGCGACCCGCGGATCATCTTCCTCGACGAGCCGACCACCGGTCTCGACCCGCGGTCCCGGCACACCATGTGGCAGATCATCCGTGAGCTGGTCTCCGGCGGCACCACCGTCTTCCTCACCACCCAGTACCTGGAGGAGGCCGACCAGCTCGCCGACCGCATCGCGGTGCTCGACGGCGGCAGGCTGGTCGCCCAGGGCAGCGCCGAGGAACTCAAGCGGCTCGTCCCCGGCGGCCACGTCCGGCTGCGCTTCTCCGACCCGCGGGCGTACGAGCGGGCGGCGACCGCACTGCGCGGGAGCACCCGGGACGACACCGCGCTCACCCTCCAAGTCCCCAGCGACGGCAGTCAGCGCGAGCTGCGCGCCGTCCTCGACTGGCTGGACGCCACCGGCATCGAGGCCGACGAACTGTCCGTGCACACCCCGGACCTGGACGACGTGTTCTTCGCCCTGACCGGCGGCGCCGCCCCCACCGTCCCCCACATGTCCGCCGCCGCCCCCGGCACGTCCGCCGAAGAGGAGACCGTCCGATGAGCGCCGCTTCCCAACCGCTGCGGGCCCACCCGTTCCGCGACAACCTGACCATGCTGCGACGCAACCTGCTGCACGCCCGCCGCTACCCCGCCCTCACCCTGAACGTCGTCCTCACCCCGGTCGTCCTGCTGCTGCTGTTCGTGTACGTCTTCGGCGACGTGATGAGCGCCGGCATCAACGGCGGCCACGCGGACCGTTCCGACTATGTCGCCTACCTCGTGCCCGGCATCCTCCTGATGACCGTCGGCGGTACCGCGCTCGGTACCGCGGTGTCGGTCGCCACCGACATGACCGAGGGCATCATCGACCGGTTCCGCACCATGGCGATCTCCCGCGCGTCTGTGCTGATCGGCCATGTAGTCGCCGGTGTGATCCAGACGCTGCTGGCGCTGGCCCTGGTGCTGGCCGTCGGGATCGCCGTCGGCTTCCGGCCCGGCGCGGGGCCGGTGGAGTGGCTCGCCGCGGTCGGGCTGCTGGCGCTGGTCTCGCTCGCGCTGACCTGGCTCGCGGTCGGCATCGGCCTGTCCTCCCCCAACCCGGAGGGCGCCAGCAACATCGGGCTGCCGCTGATGATGCTGCCGCTGCTGTCCAGCGCGTTCGTGCCGGTCGACGCCATGCCGGGCTGGTTCCGCTGGTTCGCCGAGTACCAGCCGTTCTCGCCCGCCATCGAGACCTTGCGCGGACTGCTGCTGGGCGGCGGGACCGGCACCGGGAACGCCGTCCTGGCCGTCGCCTGGAGCCTGGGTCTGGTGCTGCTCGGCTACTTGTGGTCCAAGGCGCGGTTCACCCGGGAGCCACGTCGTTGAGTTCGCGCAGCGCCGCAGCCCGCAGTTCGTCCCGCCCCAGGGCGGCGTACGCCGATCTCGCCTCGGTGTACGCCGCCCTGTCGGCGCGCTCGGCGGTCTGCCGGGAACGCGTCGCCGACAGCGTGGGGAACTCCCGTACCGCCGGCATCCGGTCCGCCAGGGCCAGCAGACGGACCGCCGTCGTACGCCCCGTCGCGAGCCCGGCGAACCCGAGCGCCAGCAGGGTCGTGCCGTAGACCGGGAGTTCCAGGGGGGTCGACCTGTCCCCGGGGCCGGACAGCATGGTCAGCAGCCGCTGCCGAAGCTGCTCGGCCAGCCCGGCCACCGGATCGAGCCGGCCGTGCTGCGCGTGCGCGGCCAGCGCCGCCGACCTGACCTGGAGCGACCACGGATCCACGAACGGGTCGTCGGCCTGCCGCACGCCGTCCTCCCCGGTCCGCTCCATCGCCTGCCGCCACAGCCCGAGCCCCGTCTCGGTACGGCCCCGGGCCAGCGCGATCTCGGCCCGGGCCGGCAGGTCGGGGGTGAAGACGGCCGTGGGCTGCGACTGCTCGTCCAGGGCGGCGAGCCCCAGCCAGTACTCCGCCTCGTCGACCTCACCGCGTTGGAGACAGGCCAGCACCAGCCCCCAGCGGACGCCGACCGGGTCCAGCCACTCGCCGAAGTGGTCGAGCGACTTCAGCGCGGCGCGCAGGTGGCGGTGTGCCTCCTCGCCCCGCTCGGACTGGAGGCACAGCTCACCGGTCCGCCCGTGACCGAGCAGGTTCAGCGCCGGATTGCCCAGCGGCTGAAGCGCCTCGACCATCCGGCGGGCGCAGTCGAGTGCGCGCTCGGTGTCGTACTCGAACTCCCAGACATAGCTGGCGACGCCTGCCGCGACGCCCGCCAGCAGCAGTTCGTCGGCGTCACAGAGCTCCTGGAGCCGCTCGTACCGGGTCGGGTGCGCGTCCGGCAGGGCGCACAGGACGGTGGACAGTGCACGCAGCACCGTGTCGGGCGGGGCGGGCGGCAGCCGGCGCAGGGTGGCCAGGTGGCGTACGGCGTGCGGACCGTGCCCCATGAAGAGGCCGGCCGTGCACACGGCCGCCGCACTGCGGGCCGCCTCGACGTCCACGGCGTCCCCGGGGCTCTCGGGGTCGGCAGGGTTCTGGGCGTTCGCGGATCCGGGCCGGAAACGGGACAGTGGTTCGCCGGTCTCGGTGGCCAGCGCGGCGAGCCGGGCGAAGTGGGAGTCGGTGACCCACAGCGAGGCCAGCACGGCGGTGAGACCCGCGGTGGCGGGCCCGTCGGACCGGGCCAGCGCGTACCGCAACGCCAGGACCAGGTTGTCCTGCTCGGCCCGGATACGGTGCCAGGAAGGCAGCGGATCGCTGCTGAACAGCACGTCGTGGTGGGCCCGGCCGAAGTCGCGGGCCCAGCCGAGGAACCGCCCGGTGACCGCCTCCTCCTCGCCCGCCTCGGCGCGGCGCGCGGCCCCGAACTCGCGCAGCGTCTCCAGCATGCGAAAGCGCACCCCGGTGGCGCTGTCGCCCACTTCGATCAGGGACTGGCCGGCCAGCTGCTCCAGCAGGGCGACGGCGTCACCGGTCCCGTCGAGCACGCTCTGCGCCGCGTCCGCGGTGAACCCCCCGGGGAACATGGACAGCGCCCGCAGCGCCGCCCGGCTGTCGCTCTCCAGCAGGTTCCAGCTCCACTCGACCACCGCGTGCAGCGTGCGGTGCCGCTCGGGCGCGTCGCGGGCTCCGCCGCGCAGCAGGGCGAACCGGTCCTTCAGCCGGTGCGCGATGTCGGTCACGGACAGGACCCTCACCCGGGCCGCGGCGAGTTCCACGGCCAGCGGCAGCCCGTCCAGATGACGGCAGATCTCGGTGACCCGGTCGGCGGGCAGCTCCACACCGGGCCTGGCCGCCCTCGCCCGCTGCCCGAAGAGGTCCACCGAGTCCGTCAGGGACAGTTCCGGCAGCGCGTACACGGACTCTGAGGTCAGGCCCAGCGGGGCCCGGCTGGTGGCCAGGATCCGCAGCTGACGGGAGCGCGACACGAGCGCCTGCACCAGGCCGGCGGCGCCGCGCACCACGTGCTCGCAGTTGTCCAGCACCAGCAGCGCGGGCCCGGGACCCAGCGCGGCGGCGATGCCGCTCACCCGGTCCTTGCCGGCGCCGAACTGCAGGCCCTCCCCGGCGCCGACCGCCGAGGCGACCTCGGCGGTCACCTCGTCGTCGGAGGTGACACCGGCCAGCGTGACGAAGTGCACCACGGGCTGCTCGGCCGCCCAGCTCACCGCGTGGGACAGCCGGGTCTTGCCGAGTCCGCCGGGCCCGGTGACGGTGACCACCCGGACCCGGCGCAGCAGCCCGGCCACGGCGGTGACGTCGGCGTCCCGGCCCAGCAGCGGGTTGGGGTCGTGCGGCACACCGTGCCGGACCGGCGCGGTGTCCGCGTGCAGCAGCCGCTGGTGCACCGACCGCAGTCCCGGGCCCGGATCGGTGCCCAGGTCTTCGCGCAGCCGGCGGCGGTAGTTGTCGTACCGGGCCAGGGCCGCGGCCCGGCCCACGGTGCGGGCCTCGCAGCCCAGCAGTTCCGCGAGTACTTCCTCGTCCCGTGGAAGTTCCGCGGCCAGCTTGGCGAGCGGCGCCGTCGCCTCGGCGGCCTGCCCCAGCCGGGCGAGCGCCAGCGCCCGGGAGCGGACCAGTGCCCGCAGCGCCGGGACGTGGTCGACGCGCAGCGCGGTCACCGGGTCGTGCAGGTCCTCGCCCGCCCCGGCGCCGGTGTTCCCGTCCCACAGCGCGAGCCCCGCCTCGGCCTGCGCCAGGGCGTCCGAGTAGTCGCCGGCCCGGGCCCGCTCGGCGCTCGCCGCTTCGTACAGCAGCAGCGCGCAGGCGTCGACCTGTGCCTCCTCCAGTGCGAGCCGGTAGCCGGTGGGTGTGCTCACGATCAGTTCGGCACCCACTTGCGCCCGCAGCCGCGACACCAGGACCTGCACCGCCTTGCCGGGCCGCTCCGGCAGCTCATCCGGCCACAGCCCGTCCACCAGCCGGCCGGTGCTGCACCCGGTCCGCAGATCCCGTGCGAGCAGCGCGAGCAGTCCGCGCAGCCGGGGCGCGGTGATCTCCCGCCCGCGGTGGGCGACGCGGGACAGCAGGGCCAGGTCGGTGCTCACCTGTGCAGGGTAACGAGGAGGCGTTGTCGTCAGAGGTCACACCCGGATCGGTGGTGATGCCGGGGCGGCGGTCGACGGGCGGGCCTCGGGACGGACGGCGGGCACCGGGCGCCGCCCATGAACCGCGCCGGCGCTCCAACAAGCGCGCCAAGTACAGGCGGCCCACCCCTGATCCCATGCTCCCCCTACTTTGAAGCTCCTGGAGAACACCTGTGCTCGCGTGAGCCTGTGAAGGGCGGAGCGAGCCCCTTTACGTGTCTCTGGAATTTTGCCTGCGACTCGCCAAGGCAGGGATGGCGGAAATCGCTTCCGGTGTCAGATAACCCCAGATAATCCCTGGGCGACGTCGACTCGGCCTACATTCAAAGATCTCGTCCGGCGTGATGATCAGATCCACGCGAAAATCGTGCTCGGTCTCCGGTATTTTGTCATTGAGAACCTGCGAGGGATGAACTGTCGTCGCAATAAGAGTACGCGGACCCAAGAGGCCGGCCTCGTGAAGCAAGGCTACTTCGATATCGGAATATCCGGCACCTTTTCCGAGGCGGGCCCCATCGCGGTTGACGGCAACGCTCCCACACACAACCAGATCAACGGGCAGCATTTCATCCAGGTCCACCGGCTGCGCAAAATTCGCCACTGCACGGTGGGCGGCGGCCTCGCGCGGAGGAACGGTAAGCTCAGCAGGATTCAGATAGTAGAACGGATTCTCCGTGGCAAGCTTCGGGGAGGCCATGTAGAGCCGTTTACCTTCTTCAAGCGCCCGGACACGGACGGGAAACTGAGCCAGATCGGGAACTGATTTGATGATGCGCGCAGCTTGCCAAGCCGGATGTTGGGTGAGTCGGGTAGCTGCGAGGTCCGCACCAACAAAATCCGGGATATGGCCTGCTACCCCTGGTGGCGCTGCATGCTCTCGTTCCAAGAGGTTCCACACTCTTTCACGGAGTGCTTGTTTGGCCTGCTGGATCCTTGCATTGTTCACGCGATGCTCCTTTGCTGCCGCATCAGGCTGTCATGAGATTCATCAGCCGATCGTGTACGTCATGCACGACCGGAACATCCCTCCACGGACTCAGCTCACACCCTGCCTGGAAAACAAGGGTCAAGCCGCCGCCGCCTCGGTGACGCTCCACGATGTCAATCGCGGCATAGATCGCAGCAACAGTTTCATCAAGCTTGCGTTGCCGGATGTAGGCCAGCGGGAGATTGGCGGGACGGACCGGCGGACGAGTCGGCGGCCACCACCGAGGGAGACACATCGGGTCAACGGTAGGTGACATCATCCCGGGCCCTGTCCCGAAGCGCAGCGATCAGCGCCGCCGACACCGAAGTCCCGTACCTGCTGCCTTCCCCGGTGGCCGGTACAGGGCTTTTCATGTTTCTGATAGGGCGTCAGGTGAAGTCAGCCTTGCCAGGCACCACTAATAATAGTCACGCCCCTGAAACTTCCCTCCGAAACACGTCGGGGGACTTCTTTCCATTCGCGGATTACTCGGCGCTTACCGTCGGGAATCCCAAGCCAATCGGTGCGACTGATTTTCTCGCCTGCGTAAATTGGTTCCCAAGAAATTCCGTAGAAGGGTCCAATATCAGGGACTAGTGTTGCTAGGCAATGAAGGGCTCGACGGTGGTACCACTTACTAACTGCGGTGACCTTCAATCCCGATTCCAGGGCTTCCCGAAGGTAGGGGAGGGACAGCTCTACGTTCTGCCATGTATTGGCTGCCTGATCTTCGCACCGAATGGCACTGTCAGGGACTCCATGCTCAATAAGTAGCTCACGGAACATGTGGGCTTCCACAATTCCTGTGTGCCGGTTGATTCCTCCGGTTGCGATGATCAGAGGCGCAAGTCCTTTGTGATACCGCTGTGCCGCGATCTCGACCGGCTGAGTTTGGTTCGTCCCGAACAGGAAGTGGGCGGTTGGCTCATCCTGTGGCGGTGGCGCCTCAATGTCTACGAAACTTGTGATTCCACGAATCTGTTCTGCGCTGAGATCAGCACCGATCATTACGCCCCTCCGGGTGAGTGAATGACTAGATGGTGGTTCCGGTTAGTAGGCTAGTCACTTCCAGGTATCGAGCTTGGTACTCATCCACCTGACCGGAATTAGCGAAGTCACGTTCAAGAATACTGCCGAGTTTTCCAGCAAGAGTTACGGTCGGCCATGCCGGACGGCTTCCTGCGAGCGCGTCATGGCCAGCGGATACGGCTTCATCTAGGTTTCCGGCTCCTGCTTGGGCAAGCCCCAGGATGAGCAGAGCACGGGCGTAACTGGACGGGTGTTCACCGCGCTGCCGCGCCTCGGGTCGATAGAGCGTTTGCAGTACGCGGTTGGTGGCGGTCACTGCCTCCTCGTGTCGTCCCAGCAGCATCAACGATGTGGCGGTGTACGGAGGATCTTCCCCAGGGGAAATGGAGAAGGCACCCGTAACCTTCACACCGTCAGGCAATTTCGTCATCTCCTTGGATGCATAGCGCCTTGCTGTCTCCGTGCGGTCTGCGTCGCCCGTCATCGCTGCGGCCCGCATTTCTTGTGTGGCTAACTTCGCATGAACCAGAGTCCCCGACGCGGTGACACTCTGTCCTTGGGAAGCCAGCGCCACGGACTGGTGAGGTCGCCCCTGATAGAAGGCAATCAGAGACTTCGTGAGAACGGCCCATCCCGACAATTCTGGGTGGCCGACCTCTCGGCTCCGCCGTTCGGCGTCATTGCACCAGATTTGCGCTGCTGCGTGCGCACCCATATCACATGCGGCAATTCCAAGGAGACACGAAAGCCACCCGACAGATAGTGTGATTTCATTTCTCCGTCCACCCGGCATGGTGGTTTCGAGAAAATTGCTTGCGCAGTTCCTGACGGTGAGCAGTTCGTCATAAACTTCTGTTGGTGGCATAGAGCAAATCGTCAGGGTGTAGTGATCGATGAGCTCACCGAGAACAACCGGAAGCATGCTCGCACTATCATTGCTCATTACTTTGAGAGCTTGAATGACACGCTGCCCCCGGCTGATCTGTGTTGCAGCAACGGACAGGGTGGTAGAAGCGGGGACGAAAACGCGTCGGTCGACGCCTACTGAATCCACCCGTGGTGGGGCCGACTCTTCAGGGACGCGGCCAATCTCAGCGTCCGGCTGTGCCGGGTTGCTGTGACGTTCCCATGAGCGCGCCGGTAATCCGAGCATTTCGCCCGGGATGCCGAATCCGTCTGCAACGCGCTCGATGACTTCCCGTCCCCGGATGCCCCGGACACCCCGGATGATGTCGCTGACCCGAGAGCTGGTCATCTTGCCGATGGCCGCCGCCATGACAGCATGACTTGATCCAGTACGGCGATTGACAAGCCGGAAGATCTCCTGAAAGTTCTGCGCGGCGCATGCCTGTTGCATGGCCTCACTTCGGAGAAGCGCGTCGGGGATTGTCAGCGGATAGCTGCTGCGCCGGGTCTCGTGTTCGTCCATGGGCCACCTGAACAGGGACGGCAGTGATCTCTTCAGAGTAGTCCGGGCCGCGCGGCGGGGTTCCCCGAATTCGCGGCAACGGGGATCCCCAAGGAGGGTCGTGGGGTTCCCCGTTCGTACTTCCCCCGGTGACGTGCCTGCTCGAAGCTCTGGAGACGGTACGCATCCGTGCCGGGCAGCGAGTACCCCGCGACGGTGCGAACGTCCGGGGGCGCGGCCACCAACCGACAAGGGGTTGAGGACATTGCCCAAAACTGCAAACGGACTCCTCGGACTGCGCCAGCGGGCGGATACGGGATCAGGGGCGGTGCGGTGAGTACGGCCGACACCGACGCGCGCCGGTGGGAGTACACGACGTACGCCCCCGCTGGAGAGATCTGCCCGGCGTGCGGGAAGCCGGTCAAGAGCCTGGAGAGCTGCCGCCGGGGACTGCTCGCCGGGCGGGATTCGTCTCCGGTCGTGGCCTATTGGCACATGGTTTGTGCCCTGAAGGAGGCGGGGCGGTGATCCCCATGGTCGAGTACAAGAGCGCGCGTGCTGAGGCTGAGCACACAGCGGCCTTGCTGCGGGCGGCCCTGCGACGCGCCGGAATCCCCGAGCACGAGACCGTGTGGGTGCGCGCCCTGGTCACCGGCAAGGGACGGGCATACGTGGAGATCGGGGCCCTTCCGGTCGGTTCAGCGGTGAAGCTCTTGAACGGGCTTCCTCTGGCGCCGGGGACGTCAGAATGAGCCGCGCAAACTGCGGGCCGGCCCGGGCCGACGGCAACCCGTGTGACCCTGACTGCAAGCCCGCGTCCGACGGCGGCGACTGTTCGCCCGCGGAACAGGAAGCGTGCGACCCGAAGTACAGCGAGTGAGGCGGCTCATGGACTGGAAGCCCTACGCGCAACGGCTCGCGGCCGAGGTGACCCCGTCCGTCTCACGATGGCGGGCGGCGGTCGCCACCACCCCGCGGCATGTCTTCGTGCCTCGATGGTGGGAACCGGCGGGCGGTGGAGTGTGGGCGCTGCGGGACGGGCCGGCCGACAAGGAGGCGGACGGCGGCGCGCGGGGGGTCGTCGAGTGGGACCGCGCCGGGTTCATGAGTACCCGGACCGGGGTCGACTACCCGCCGGGGGAAGGCGAGTTGTTCGGGGCCGTACGCGACCACGAGGGCGAGCAGGTGACCGAGGGCCGCTATCCGGTGCTGAACGTGGCAGAGGCGTGGGACGTCCGCGCCATGCTCGAACTCGCCGTGCCCGGTGTCGAGACGCACTACGAAGAACGCGGTGAGCAGCGTACGGCGTGGCTGGTCCACACCGACGGCTCATGGGCACGCGCCTCGGCGACCTGGATCGATCCGCCCACAGTCCATCAGAGCGGTCCCAGGCGGTTGTGGACAGCTTTGGAACGCATCCGGCACCGGCTGAATACCGAGGGCGGGCTGCCGATCTACGGCAGTCGCGTGCACATCACACCTGATGGCGTCTGTCACTTCACGCGCGGGCAGTGGTCGGCCCGCTACGGCTGACCGCATCCTGACCGTCCCGTCCGTCGCTCCCCTCCCCGGCGGACGGACGGGGCTTCCCGTTGTGCGCCCGCGCCCTGCCCCGGTTCCTGCCCCGGCAGCCGCAGCAGCACGCGGGCGCCGCCCCGTGGGCTGGTGTGGAGGGTGAGGGTTCCGCCGTGGGCGCGGGCGATGTCCCTGGCGATGGCGAGGCCGAGGCCGGTTCCGCCGCCGTCCCGGGTGCGGGCGTCGTCGAGCCGGGTGAAGCGTTCGAAGACGCGTTCACGATCGGGTTCCGGGATGCCGGGACCGTCGTCGTCCACGGACAGTTCGACCATGCCGTCGCTCACCCCAAGGCTGATCGACACGTCGGTGCGCGTGTGTCTGCGGGCGTTGTCGGTGAGGTTGGTGAGCAGCCGGGAGAGTTGTACGCGGCTGCCGTGGACCACGGCCGGCGGGCCGTCCCCGGCCGAGCCGGTGTCGGCGTCGGACGTCACCACCGTGCCGGGGTGGCGTCGCACCTCGTCGGCGGCCAGTGCCGCGAGGTCCACGGGCGTGCGGGGAGGTGCCTCCTGCGCGTCGAGCCGGGCGAGCAGGAGCAGGTCGGAGGCGATGGCCTGGAGGCGTTCGGTGTCCTGGAGGGCTTTGCGCACGCCGGTCGCCCAGTGGGTCCGGGAGGGGTGGGCCAGGGTCAGTTCGAGCTGGGCGCGTACGGCCGCGATGGGGCTGCGCAGTTCATGGGAGGCGTCCGCGACGAACTGGCGCTGCCGGGCCATGGCCCCGTGCAGCTTGTCCAGGGTGGCGTTCATCGTCCGGGCCAGCCGGTGGATCTCGTCGCGCGCTTTGGGGACGGGGACGCGGCGGTGCAGGTCGCGCGCGGTGATCTCGGTGAACTCCTTGCGGATGGCGGCCACGGGGCGCAGCGCGCGCCCGACCAGCAGCCAGGTGAGAGCGGCCACGAACAGCACGAGTCCGGCGGCCCCGGGGGCGACCTGGTGCAACAGGAGCCGGGTGGCGCGGTCGAGGGCGGTGGTCGACGGGGCGACCTCCACGTCGTACGGCGTGCTCCCCTCCGCGGAGGGGAGGGCACGTGTGCTGTCGACCGGCTGTTCGGCCGGGAGCGTGGGGACCGGCTGCCCCACCGAGTCCGTGATGTGCACCGACGACGGTGCGATGATCACCGATTTGCCCTCGGCCGGCCTGTACCGCGCCAGTTGGCCCTCGATGCTGACGGCGGCCTGCGCGGCGTCCGCCCTCGCGCTCTCGCGCAGGTTCTGCTGCAGGACCAGTACCAGGGCCAGCATGCACAGGGCGATCGCGAGGGCGACGGTCCCGGTGGCGGCTGCCGTGGCCTTGGCGCGGACGCTCATTCCGGTCAGCGTCCTCGTTCCGGTCGGCATCCTCATGCCGTGTTCACCCCCCGCTGCGGGCCAGCAGATATCCCGCGCCTCGTATCGTGCGGATCGCCTGTCGTCCGTAGGGCACGTCGATCTTCCGGCGCAGGGCCCTGATGTAGACCTCGATGAGATTGGCGCCGCCGTCGTAGGCGGTGTCCCACACCGTGTGCACGATCTCGGTCTTGGAGACCACCTGTCCGGCGCGGCGTGCCAGGCACTCCAGTACGGCGAATTCCTTGACCGTCAGCGTGATCTTCTCGCCTCCCCGGCTGCAGCTCAGGGCCGCCGGCTCCAGCCGCAGGTCACCCAGTTCGAGCACCTCCGGCCGCTCCAGGCCACCGCGCCGTACCAGGGCCCGTAGCCGGGCGATCAGTACGACGTAGGAGAACGGCTTGGTCAGATAGTCGTCGGCGCCGCAGTCGAGACCGTCGGCCTCGTCGTACTCGCCGTCCTTGGCGGTCAGCATCAGGATCGGCGTCCAGACGCCGGCCTCTCGCAGCCGGGTGCAGACCCGGTAGCCGGACAGTCCCGGGAGCATGACGTCCAGCAGGACGGCCGCGTACGCGGAGTGCTGGGCCAGGGCCAGGCCGCTCGGTCCGTCGCTCGCCGTCTCGACGGTGAATCCCTCCTGCTCCAGACCTTCTTGGAGGAGTTCGCGGAGCCGGGCGTCGTCTTCCACCACGAGGATGCGCACACGGGGAGTATGGCACGCACGACCTGAGTCCCAGCTGAAAATCGGAGGCAGTTATTCCGGGGCTTGGTGGCCGCCAGGCGAGATCCCCATGTCGCCTTCTGTGGACGGGTGTTGGTGCAGAACGGGGCTGGTGGGAGCGGTCGTAGGACCAGCCTTTGCAGCGGCCTTCGGTACGGGGGCGAGCGGCTTCAGCGGGGCCTCAGCATCGGTGTGCCACGGTGAATGCATCAGCAGGCCGCGACGGTCTGCCGGACTCGAACTCCCAGGAAAAAGGTGATGGTTGTGGCTGGTTTCCGTTCCACCGTCAGGACGCGTCGGGTTGTCGCACTCGCTGTCGCGGCCGGTGTGTTGTCACTGGGGAGCGTGGCCACCGCCACGGCCGCCACGACGTCCACCGCCAAGGACTCCGCCACGCACGCCGGCTCGGTGGTGCGTGCCGCCAAGCACGGCAGGCCCGCGGACGACGACACGTGCGTGCCCGGCATTCCGATTCCGTCCGTGCCGGGCGTTCCGGTGGGCGTGACCCTGCCTTCGGTTCCGACCGTGCCGGCTGTTCCGGTGGAGGGGGTTCCGACCGTGCCCGCGATTCCGGATGGCGGGGTTCCGACCGTGCCGACGATTCCGGCCGGTGGTCACGGTTGTGACACCGTCGTGCCGGGGACGCCCGCCCTGCCCGAGAAGACCGGGCACTAGGAGCATGGGTCAGTAACAGGCAGCTGGCCGAGTGGCCGTGAGCGGTGGGATCAGTCGCGGTCGCCCGGTCGCCGTCTGTGAGGCCGGGATGGGGGCTCTGCCCGTCAGGTGTGCGGCCTGGTCGGACCGTGACGGGGCCGGCCCCGCTGATCAGCCGACCATGACGGCGTTTGTTCTCAACCGGCTCGACCTCGAACAGTCCATCCCCACCACGCATATCGAGATCATCTCGCATGAAAGATCGCGAAGCGCCAGTGGGTCGCCGCGGGCCCTCGTGCGTGGTCGTGGTCAGCTTTGCTGAGATCGTTATGGATTACTTGTCTCGAATGAGGTCACTCGCTCATGATTCCGTCCGGGTACTGCGCAGGTGTGCCGGTACCGCCCACCACTGGTCCGGGCGGTCCACGACCGGGGCGTCGGGGCCGGTCTCGCCGTACCGGGCGAGGCGCAGCAGGTAGGCCGCGATGCCTGCCGCGCCCTGCATCCACGTCGTACGGGGCGGCAGCAGCGGCGGGTCCTCGCGGTGTTCCAGAAAGCGCCAACGGGCGCCCGCGCCGTCCCTGACGACCCGGTCGACCAGCGCATCGCCCATGCGGTGCGCGGCCCGCAGCAGGGTCTGCCTCCTCTCCGGCGCCCGGCAGTCCTGGGCGGCGTCCAGCAGGATGTCTCCGACGCCTGCCGTTCCGCAGCAGCGGCCGTCGTTGTCCCAGAAACCGGGACGGAGGCGTTCCGGCAGACCCGAGGTGAGGATCGAGGTCAGACAGCGCTGCCGCAGTTCGTCGACGTGGTGGCCCGCCACCTCGTTGACCCCTGCGTGCGCCAGCGCGGTGAACAGGTGCGAGGTACCCGCCGGGCCGTGGCACCACGTGTACGTCACCGGTTCCACCTCCCGGCGCGACGGCGGGATCGTGTGCGGGACGACGAAGCCCGCGTCCTTCAACGACCCCACCGAGAGGACGTGCCGGGCGCCTTCCACCGCGGCCTCGACGAAGTCCTCGCGGTCCAGGGCGGCGCCCGCGACTGCCAGTGCGGCCGCGACCCCGGACGTTCCGTGCGAGTAGTTCGGCGCCCTCGACGGTCTCCCCGGCGTCATGCCCCAGTCGAGGCCCGCTTCCGTACGGTCCGCCGCCCGCAGCAGGGCCTCACCTCCCGTCGTCGCGATCACCTCGGTGAACTCGCTCTTCGCCCAGACCGCCGTCATCACCACGCCCGCGGTCCCCATGATGACGTCGGTCAGGGGCGCGTCGGAGCCCGGCTCGAAATCGAGCGTGGTCTTCCATCCGTCGCCGGTGGCCAGGACGGCCAGCCGCCGCAGCGCCACGGCTTCCTCGCCCGGGGCGAGCAGTCTGAGCGCCGTCGCGTCGCCTGCGAGGCCGTCGTACAGCGAGGGCTCCGTCCGCCGCCCGGCCTGTGCCGACAGCCTGGTCACGATGCCGGTCGCCAGTGCCACTTCCGTCGCGCTCAGTGCCCGGTACTGCGCGATTTCGGCCAGCACCGGGGCCAGGCCGGCGATTCCCGCGTACAGCGAGTCGCGGTCCTGTGCCGGTGACGGGGCTTCCGGGGCGCCCTCCACCACCGTCTCCACGAGCCACGGACCCTCGTCCTCGCGCACGTGGTCCAGCACCCACGACCACGCGGCCTCGGCCACGTCCCGATATCCGTCGCTCCTCATCCGGCCACGCTACAACCGCCGGATGAGCCGGTTTGCCCGGTGGGGTGCTGTCGGCCCGTCAGTTCCGGCCGTCGTGGGTACCGGCCTGCGCGGCCGTCCTCAGGTCACGCAGCCAGGCTTCAAGGCCGTCGCGCGGGATCTTGGTAGCGGTGGGAGCGTCCGCGTCGACCTACCGGAAGGGCCTGCGGCAGCAGCCGCAGGGCCGTGCGCCACCAGGGCCGCGGTCACCCGGCTCATGCCGGCGCCCCGCGACCGCGAACCCACCGACGTCCGGGCCTGCCGGGCCACATCGGCAACATCCTGCAGAAACCCGAACTCCACATCGACGGCGAGGGCCACCGCCGGGTCCTCGCCGTCCTCACCTACCTCCGCGCGTGAGCGGCGACGCGCGGGCCGGATGCGAAGGACGGGTGAGAAGCGGCACGCTTGAGTGGAACGGCCGCCGCGGACACCGGCACGATGGTGTCCTGTGCAGGGGGATGTCCCTGCGCGGCGGGAGTTCCGGCTGCGGCGGGAGTTCCTGCGCAACGAGATGCCCCTGCTGTGGGATGTCCGGTGCCGGGGCGGCAGACAGGGGGACGCACGTGGACGTGCCGGACGGGTCCGAGGAGTGGCCCGCGCGCAGCCTGCTGGGCCGGCTCACGGCCCCGGCACGGCGGGACCTGCTGGGCCTCGGGACCGAGGTCCGGTTCGACGCCGGTGACGTGCTGCTGCGCGAGGGCATGGACGACCGGCACGTACTGCTCCTGCTGTCCGGGTTCGTCAAGGTCACCGCGACCGTCGAGAACGGTGAGACCTCGCTGCTCGCCGTCCGGGCCGGCGGTGACACGGTGGGCGAGATGGCGGCCATGGACGGCGCCGCGCGTTCGGCGACGGTGACCGCCTGCAGCCCGGTGACCGCCCGGT
Organism: Streptomyces sp. NPDC006012; assembly: GCF_042871185.1. Taxonomy (NCBI): domain Bacteria; kingdom Bacillati; phylum Actinomycetota; class Actinomycetes; order Kitasatosporales; family Streptomycetaceae; genus Streptomyces; species Streptomyces sp. NPDC006012. Next base: position 377,633 of record NZ_JBIAIE010000002.1, on the reverse strand, counting down.
CGGTGCGGGACGGCGCCCTGCGGGAACTGATGGCACGCCGCTCCGAGGTCTCCGTCGCGCTGACCGCCCTCGTCGCCGACCGGCTGCGCTGGGCCAACCGGAGACGGCTGGACTTCCGTGGCTATCCGGCGAAGGTGCGGCTGGCCCGGGTGCTGGTGGAACTCGCCGAGTCCTACGGGGTTCCCCGGGCCGGCAAAGTGGTGATCGGCAGCCGGCTCACCCAGCCGGAACTCGCCACCCTGGTCGGCGCCGCCGAGACGACCGTCCACAAGGTGCTGCGGGAACTGCGCGAGGAAGGGCTGCTGGAGACCGGCTACCGGGCCACCACCATCCGCGACCTGCGGGAACTCCAGCGCCTCGCGGACCTGGCACCCTGACGCAACGCACCTCGGGGCTGTCCGCGCGCCTCGCCCGTCCTCCCGTACGAGGACCCGACGGGAACACGAGGAGGACAGGCTCGCGGTCCCTCAGTCGAGGCAGAACTCGTTGCCCTCGATGTCCAGCATCGGGATGCATGCGTCATTGCCGTCGTACAGCGTTCGCACGTGTACCGCGCCGAGCGGGACCAGCCGCGCGCATTCCGCCTCAAGCGCGGCGAGGCGCTCCGGCCCCACGAGTCCGGTGCCGACCCGCACATCGAGATGCACCCGGTTCTTGGCCGCCTTCCCCTCGGGGACGCGCTGGAAGTACAGCCGCGGGCCCTCACCTGAGGGATCGACGCAGGCGAACCACGAATCCCGCTGCACAGCCGGCTGCGAGCGCTGGAAGTCGTCCCAAGTGCCAAATCCCTCCGGCGGCGGCGGTACGACGTACCCCAACACCTCGCACCAGAAACGAGCGAGACGCTCAGGCTCTGCACAGTCGAAGGTGACCTGGAACTTCTTGACCGACGTCATGGGCCCACCGTAGGGGCGAGTGCCGGTCACCGCACGTCAGTTAAGTCCCGTCACATCACTCACATCACGTCAGCGCCGGCAGCAGGGTCACGCCCAGCCCCGCGCTCACCCCCATGACGGCCGTGCACACCACCGCGCGCGCCAGCCAGCGGTACTTGCGCACGGCGACGTGCGCGAGGAACCGTACGGTCTGCGACAGCTCCCGGCGGTCCGCGGCCTCGTCGGGAACGGTGCCGTCGGCGGGCAGGATGTCCGGCCCGTCCGCCAGATGCAGAAAGCTGTAGCGGTTGGCCGCCCGGCCCCGCAGCAGCCGGGGCAGCAGCGTCGCGGCCAGGGTCACCGCGCCGCCGAGCAGACCGCAGACGAACAGCGCCAGCAGCGTCCCGGCGAACACCCCGGCGGCGCCGCCGTGTTCGCAGATCCGCACGGCCTGGCGGGTCCACGCGCCCGCCGTGCCGGCCAGCCCCGCCTGCACCGCCGCCAGAATGCCGGCCTTCGCGTCCGCGTGCTGGTGGGTGGTCTGCAGTGCGGTGAACATGACCTGTGCGGCGTGGCCGTCGGCGGCCTGCCCGGTCGGTGCCATGGGGGGAGCCTCCTGCGCTGGACGAGGGCCTGCTCCCCTCCAGTAAGGAGGGACGGCGGCACCCGGACCAGTCATTTCTGCGGGTTCTTGCCGGCAGGCGTTCCGTGCCCGGTCACGGATCTGCGCAATCCGTAGTTCCACGGGGTTCACGCCGGCGTGCGGGTGTACGACTGCTGTGTCGGCGCCCGCAGCGGGGGAGCGGGCGCCGGCACCGCGACGGTCGGGGCAGGCGCTGCACCGCGCGGCGCGGGTCCGTCGTATGTGTGGTAATTCCGTTGATTTCCGGGGGATTCGAGTGAAGCGACACTCGTGCCCCGGCAGTGCGTGTACCGAGAGGTGTCATGGCGGAGAACGGGGTGGACGGGCCGGGCGCCCGCCGGGCGTTCGGGCGCAGGCCGCTGCTGGCGGTCGACGCGAAGGGCTACGGCGGCGTCGACACGGTGACGCAGCGCCATTTCCAGGAGGCGATCGTGCGGCTGCTGGACGAAGCAGCCGCCGCCGCCCGGCTGGACCGCGACCGGTGGCTGACCCAGGAGGGCGGGGACTCGCTGTTCGCGGTCCTGCCCGAGGGCGTCTACGAACCCGACCTGGTCGACACCTTCATGCGCAACCTGGACGCCGGTCTGCGCGCCTTCAACCGCCATCGCGAGCGGTCGGCCCGGCTCCGGCTCCGGGCGGCCGTCCACTTCGGCCCGGCCGCCCCGGGCGCGAACGGTTTCGTCGGTGCCGCGCCGGTCGAGGCCGGCCGCATCCTCGACTGCGCGGCGCTGCGCCGCGCCCTGGACGAGGCGCCGGACGCCTGCCTCGCCGTGGGGCTCTCGGCGGTCGTCTTCCGCGACGTGGTGAAGGCGGCGCACACCACCGTCCGGGAGGACGAGTTCCGGTGCGCGGCCGTCGCGGAGAAGGAGTACCGGGGAGAGGCGTGGATCTGGGTTCCGGGGGCCGGGGTACGGCGACCGGAACCGACGACGCAGGAACCGGCGACACCGGAAGCGGTGACATCGGAAGCGGTGACACCGGGCCCGGTGCCCGGCGCGGCGGAGCCGACGGCCCCGGCGGCGACCGGCCCCGGCGACAGCACTCCGGCTGAGAGCACCCCGAGCGACAGCATCCCCGCCGAGAGCCCCCCTGCCGAGACTCCGTCCCGAGGACGTCCAGGAGGCGACGTCTACACGCTGCACGTGGCGTCCGGTGGTGCGGGCGCGCAGGGCCCGGGTGCCAACGCGACCGTCAACAACACCTACGGAGGCGGACGATGACCGAGGGCCCCGCAAGCCCCCAGAGCCCCGGTGACGAGACCTCCCGTTACTACTTCGAGGCCCACACGGCGCCCGGCAGCGCGGTCTCGCAGGGCCCGGGCGCGACGGCCACCGTCAACAACATCTACGGCACCCGCCTCCCGGCGATCGAGGAGTTCCCCGCCCCGGCCGCCGCCCTGGACGCCGACTGGCTGATGGCGCAGCCCAGCCGGCTGCTGGACGCGCGCAGCCAGGTCGTGCCCTTCGTCGGCCGGGAAGCCGAGCTGGAGCGGCTGCGGCAGTGGCGGGACGCCGCCGGGCCCCGGCTGTCGGTGCTGCTGCTGCACGCGCCCGGCGGGCAGGGCAAGACCCGGCTCGCCGCGGAGTTCGCCGAACAGACCCGGGCGGCGCGCGGCGCGGGCCGGTGGCACGTCCTGCACGCCGGACTCCAAGGCGCCGTCCCCGGTCAGTCCCGCCCGCTGCACGGCATCGTGCCGCCCGGCGACGCGGCCGGCGTGCTCCTCGTCGTCGACTACGCGGACCGCTGGGCGCACAGCGAGCTGGAGAGCCTGCTGCTCTACTCCGTTCTGCACCGGCAACTGCCCACCCGCATCCTGCTGATCGGCCGTACCGTCCGCTGGTTCGCCGCGCTCCGCGCGGAACTGGGCGACCGCCGTGCCGCCGCCGCGGACCTGCCGCTTCCGGCGCTGGCCGAGGACAGGCTGCGGATGTTCACCGCTGCCCGCGACCGGTACGCGGCCGGCGACCTGTACGGCCTCGCGGACAGCGGCGGCATCGAGCCGCCCACCGTCCTCGACCACCGTGACTTCGGCCTGCCCCTCACCCTGCACATGGCCGCCCTGGTCGCCGTGGACGCCCACAAACGGGGCACGCCGCACTCCCTCTCGGAGCCGCACCAGCTGTCGGCGTACCTGCTGGACCGGGAACGCCTGGCCTGGCAGCGGCTCGTCGACGCGGGTATCCGCGGGCAGGACTACCGGACCGGGCAGTCGGTCATGGCCAAGACCGTGTTCACCGCCGTACTCACCGGGCCGGTCGGCCAGCAGACCGGGAAACGGTCGCTGCGCAGGCTTGAGCTGCCCGAGCCGCACGACCACCTCCTGGACGACCACCGGTTCTGCTACCCGCCCGTCGACCGCGGCACGGTCCTGGAACCCCTGTATCCCGACCGGCTCGCGGAGGACTTCCTCGGCCTGCTCGTCCCCGGGCACGACATCAGCTCCTACGAGCCCGACCCCTGGGCGGGCGACGCGCCCGCGACGCTGACCGCCGAGTCCGCCGGGGAACCGGACGGGCAGGCCATCCGGCCGGTCGTCGCCCCGCGCGCGGTGACCTTCCTGGCGTCGGCGGCGGCCCGCTGGGCGCACGTCGGCACGGACGTCCTGTATCCGCTGCTGCGCCGGGACCCCGGGCTGGCGGTCGCGGCCGGCAGTTCCGCCCTGACCACGCTCGCCGCCCTCGCCGACCCGAGCGGTCCGGACGACACCGTGGACGCCGCCCTGCTCGCCGTACTGGAGGCCGTCGAGACCCGGCTGCCCAAGGGCCGCGACGTCGACCTGGACATCGGCATCCTCGCGGTGACGGAAGTGCTCACCGCCCACCGGCTGCCCGCCACGACCGACCTCGCCGAGCAGGCGTACCTGCACGCCACCCTGGCCTGGCGCCGGGCCAACGCCGGCCGCCGGGAGGAGGCGCTGCCCCCGGCCGAGGAGGCCGTCCGGCTGCACCGGCGACTCGTCGAGGCCGCCCCCGAACGGCCCGACGACCCCGAACGCCTCGGCCGGCTCAGCCACCTGGCCCAGTCGCTGGAGAGCCTCGCCACCCGGCTGTCCGACGTGGGCCGCCCGGAGGAAGCCCTCTTCCTGTGCGAGGAGTCGGTGGCGATCCGCCGCCGCCTGGCCGCCGCCGACTCCGCGTACCGGCCCGCCCTGCTGCCGTCGCTGACCCATCTCGGCAACCAGTTGTCCGGCCTCGGCCGCCAGGAGGAGGCGCTGGCCGCCACCCAGGAGGCGGCCGACCTGTACCGGGAACTGGCCGCGGACGGCCCCGCCGAGCACCGGGGCGATCTCGCGCGCCAACTGGGCAACCTCAGCCTGCGGCTGCTCGAAGCGGGCCGCGCGCAGGAGGCGCTGGCCGCCATGGAGGAGACCACCGCCCTCTACCGGGAACTGGCCGCCGTCAACCCGGCCGCCGAGTCCCCCAACCTGGCGGTGGCCCTGACCAACCTCGGGCGCGCGCTGCTCGGCGCGGACCGCACCGGGGAGGGACTGGCCGTCACCCGGGAGGCGGTCGGCCTCTTCCGCGACCTGACCGCCGCCAACCCCACCGCGCACCAGCCCGACCTGGCGACGGCGCTGCTCAACCTCGGCGCGTTCCTCGCCGCAGCGGACCGCCCGAAGGAGGCGCTGGCCGCGGTCGAGGAGGCCGTGGCGATCCAGCGGCAGCTGACCGAGACCGACTTCGCGGCCCACCACCTCGGTCTGGCCAGGTCGCTGGAGAGCCTCGGCATCCGGCTGTGGAACCTGGACCGTAAGGAGCGGGCGCAGGACGTCCTCCAGGAGGCCGCCGACCTGTACCGGCAGCTGATCGTGGCGCACCCCGCCATCCACCTTCCCCGGAGCGCGGAGGAGCTGACCCGGCTGTCCTTCGCCCCGCCCGGACACGCGGAGAAGGTCTTGGCGGCCACCCGGGAGGCGGCCGGCCTGTACCGCCGGCTGGCCGAGGCAGGCCCGGACACCGACCTCGCCCCGCTGGCGTCCGAACTGTCCGGCGTCGCGGGGACCCTCACCGCGCTCGGCCGGTTCGACGACGCCGTCGCCGCCTACGAGCGGGCCGTCACCGTCCGCCTCGACACCGGCGACCAGGACGGCGCGGCGAGCCTGCTGAACGACTTCGGCAACGCCCTGGAGGAGATGGGGCGGCGCGAGGAGGCGGCCACGGCGAGCGAGCGGGCCGCCGGCCTCTTCCGCGGGATCGGCCGGCGCGACCTGGAGGCCATGGCGCTCACCAACCTCAGCCGGCTGCTGGCCCAGCTGAAGCGGGCCGACGAGGCCGCCGACGCCTCCGGGCGGGCGGCGGCCGTCTACCGGGAGACCGGCGAGCGGCACCTCGAAGCCGCCGCGCTGACCAATCAGGCGCACGCGCTGACGGCGGCGGAGCGGCACGAGGAGGTCGTCGACGTCTGCCGGCGTGCCCTCGCCGTCTTCGCGGAGAACAGCGCGGGCGGCTCGAAGGGTCCGCCGCTGTACAACCTCGGCAACGCCCTGAAGAGCCTGGGGCGGTTCGAGGAGTCCGTCGCGCCGCTGGAGCAGGCCGCGGCCGTCTACCGGGAGAAGGGCAACCCCAGCGGTGAGGCCGACTCCCTGAGCACCCTGGGCTACGTGCTGTACAACCTGGACCGGTGGCAGGAATCGGTCGCGGCCTGCGAGCGGTCGGCTGCCCTCCTGCACGAGTTGGGCGCCCGGAAACGGGAGGGCCAGGTGCTCGGCCGGCTCGGCGGCGTCCTGATCCGCGTGGAGCGGTTCGAGGAGTCCGTCACCGTCTCCCAGCGGGCCGTCGCCCTGCTGCGTGAGACGGGCGACCGGGCCGGGGAGGCCGCGGCACTGATCAACCTGGGCGGCTCCTGCGCGCACACGGGCCGGTTCGCCGAGGCCGCCGCCGCGTGCGGGAAGGCCGCCGCCCTCTACCGGGAGACGGGCGATCGGGGCCGGGAGGCGGACGCGCTGGCCAACCGCGGCGAGGCCCTGACGGAGGCGCAACGGTACGAGGAGGCCGTCGCCGTCTGCGAGCAGGCCGCCCGCCTCTACCGCGCGGTGGGCAACCGGGCGCGGGAGCACGCCCTGCTGCAACGCCTCGGTGTCAACCTCTTCTCGGCACGGCGCTACGAGGAGGCCCTTGCCGCGTACGAACGGGCGAGCACCGTCTGCCGGGAGACCGGGGATCGCGCGGACGAGGGCACTGCGCTGCTCAGCATGGGCCTCGCCCTGGTGTACCTGGAGCGGTACGAGCAGGCCGTGACGGTCTGCGAACGGGCCGTCGGGGTCAGCCGGGAGGCCGGTGACCGCAAGGGTGAGGGATCGGCCGGGGAGTGCCTCGCGGTCGCGCTGGTGCGCCTGGAACGCTTCGAGGAGGCCGTCGGGGTGCGCCGCCGGGCCGCCGCGGCGCTGCGGGCCGCGGGCGACGTCCGCGGGGAGGCCAACACCTCGGCCGAACTCGGCCAGACACTGGGGGTGCTGGACCGGTTCGCGGAATCCGTCGTGGCCAGCAAGCGGGCCGCCGAGCTGTTCCGGCAGCTCGGTGACCGCGGCCAGGAGGCGCTGGCGCTGCGCAGTGTGGGCCTCGGGTTGCAGAGCGACGGGCAGTCCGCGCCGGCCGTCACCTGGGCCTCGCGGGCCGCGGCGGTCTACCGGGAGATCGGCGACCCGCAGGGCGAGGCCGAGGCCCTGCGGACCCTGGGCGGAGCCCTGAAGGAACTGGGACGGACCGGCGAGTCCGTCACCGCCTGGCAGCAGTCCGTCGCCCGCTACCAGGAGGCGGGCGACGAGCGGGGCGAAGCCATCGCCCGCTACGCCCTCGGCGAGATCCTGCTGGAAGAGGAGCGCTACGAGGAGGCCGCCACCGCCTGCCGACGGACCGCCGACATCCTGCGCGGGGCGAACCTCCCGGTCTTCGAGGCCTCCGCGCTCCTCAATCTCGCCCGCTGCCACCAGGGTCTGGACCGGTTCCAGGAGGCCGTCCCCGCCCTGGCCCGGGCGGCCACGCTCTACGACGCCCTCGGCGACCGGGCGGGCGTGGCCAAGGCGTGTCTCGCCCTCGGCCACACGCTGCTGAAGGCGGGCCGGGCCGGGAACGCCGCCACGGCCTACACGCAGGCCGCCGCCGCATACGGCGACACCGGCAGCCGCGACGCCCAGGGCGAGGCACTGTTCCACCTCGGCAAGGCGCTGGTGCAGACGGGCCGTTACGAGCAGGCCGCCACCGCGGCGCTGCGGTCCGCCGCCGCGTACCGGATGGCGGGCAGGTCCGACAGCGAACAGCAGGCGCTCGCCGCACTCGGCGGCGAACTGGCCACCATGGGCCGGTCCGAGGAGTCCCTCCCGGTGTTCCGGCGGCTCTACGAGGTCTTCCGGGAGAGCGGGGACGGACTGCGGGAGAGCTGGGGCCTGGTCCTGCTGGCCGGCACCCTGGTGGACGCCGGGCGCTACCCGGAGGCCGTACCGGCCAACCGGCGGGCCATCGCCCGCTGCCGGGACGTGGGCAACACCGACGGCCTGCGCCAGGCCGTCAGCCAGCTGGAACTGGCCGAACAGGGCCTGCGCGGGGGTGGGAACGGGCGGTAGGAGGCGGCAGGGGGCGGGCTTTTGACTGGGGTGGGCGGGGCGAGAGGGCGGCCCGGTTGCGAGGCGTCGGATCCCCCACACCCCGCCCAGATCTGACAAGTACCGTTCACTTTCCGCCCGCTTTCGGGGTTTCCCGGAGTAATCCGATCGAGCGGCGGGAAGGGGGCTACACGGCGCACCGCGGGGAATGAGCGGCCGAGCCCGGGGACGCCGGGCCCGACATGCTGGGGGAGGGCCGGGTATGGGCGGGCAGCCCTTGTATCTCGCACCGCGGTTGGGCGAACGGCTGTCCTCGCTGCTGGACTCGCCCGGACTGCTGCACACCCTCGTGGACGCCCTCGGCTCCCCGCTGAACGTGGTCGTGCCCGATCAACTCTCCGCCAATCTGGAACAGTTCCGGTCGGTGTACGGTCGGCATCATCTGTCCGGCCAGGTGCTGTTCGCCCACAAGGCCAATCGGTCCAGCGCCCTGCTGCGGCGGCTCGCGGCCACCGGCGCCGGTGTGGACGTCGCCTCACTGGGGGAGTTGCAGCACGCGCTCGGCGCCGGCTTCACCCCGGACCGGATCACGGCCACCGGCCCGAAGAACCCGGAGTTCCTGTGGCTGGCCGCGCGCACCTCGGTCACCGTCGCCGTCGACGGCCGCGCCGAACTGGAGCAACTGGCCGCGCTGGTACGCGCGCACGCGCTGCCGCGGACGCGGGTCCTGCTGCGGCTGTCGGGATTCGAGTCGTCCGGCGTGCGCACGCTGAGCCGGCGCAGCCGGTTCGGAACACCCGTGCAGGAGCGGAAGGAGCTGCTGACGGCCGTCGAACGGCACGCCGACGCCGTGGAGTTGACGGGCGTGGCCTACCACCTGGACACCACGAGCCTCACCGAGAAGGCGACGGCCCTCGAAGGCTGTCTGCGGGTGCTGGAGGAGTGCCGCGGCAGGGGCATGCGGCCGTCGGTCGTGGACATCGGCGGCGGCTTCGGCGCCGACTACCTCGCCGACGGCGAGCAGTGGGAGCGGTACACGACCGCGCTCACCGACGCCGTCCTGGGCACCCGCCCGCCGCTGACCTGGGGCGGGCACGGCTACGGGCTGCGCAACGAGGCCGGCACGATCCGCGGGTCGCTCGGCCTCTACCCCGCCCACCGTCCGGTCGCCGGGCCGCGCTACCTCGACGAACTGCTCACCCAGCCGGCCGCGTCCTTCGGCGGCCGGCCCCTCGCCGCGCTCCTCCTTGAGCACCTCTACGACCTGCACGTCGAGCCGGGCCGCGCCCTGCTGGACCAGTGCGGGCTGACCCTGGCCCGGGTCCTGGAGGTACGCGAGCCGGAGGGCCCCGGCGGCGAACTCCTCGTACGGCTCGCGGCGAAGGCCGACGACGTGGGGCTTGAGGAGCACGGGGTACTGATGGATCCCGTCGTCGTCCCCCGGAACCGGAACCGGAACCTGGACCGGGCACGGGCGGCCATGGATCCGGCCGCCGCCCATGAGGACCCGGCGGGGGCACGCCAAGCCCTGGACGGTGATTTCGCCGCCCCGGCCGCCGAACCGGTCGCCGTCCATCTCTTCGGCACGCTGTGCCTGGAGACCGACCTGATCACCCGCCGGACGGTCTTCCTGCCGGTCCGGCCCGCGCCGGGCGACCTGCTGGCCTTCGCCAACACCGCCGGTTACTGCATGGACTTCCACGCCACGCACGCCCAGCGGCAGCCGGTCGCGCGCAAGGTCGCCGCCTGGCAGGAGGGCGGCGGATGGCGCTGGTGCCTGGACGACCAGTACTGGCCGACGACATCCCTGGGCGCGGCCGGGTACGACATGGGGGGAGTGCAGTGAGGTACGACAGCATCACCGAGGCCATCGGCAACACGCCGCTGGTGCGCATCGACCCGGCCGTGCACGGCCTGCACCACATCGACCTGTACGCCAAGCTGGAGCTGTTCAACCCGTTCGGGTCGGTCAAGGACCGGGCCGCCTGGAACATGGCGGGCCCGCGGCTGGCCGCGGCGGCGGAGCGCGGCAGCCAGGTCGTGGAGCTGTCCAGCGGCAACACCGCCAAGGCGCTGGCCGTCCTCGCCGGGATGCACGGCCTGACCTTCAAGAGCGTCACCAACCGGATGCGGGTCCCGGAGATCAAGGACCTGCTCCTGCTGCTCGGCGCCGAGATCGAGGAACTGCCCGGCCAGAGCGAGTGCCTGGACCCCACCGCCACCGACGACCCGCTGACCCTCTTCCACCGGACCCTGACGGAGCCCGGCAGCACCTATCTGCACACCGACCAGTACTTCAACCCGCGCAACGTCGAGGCCCATCTCACCGGCACCGGCCCGGAGATCGTCAAGGATCTGGACGGCCGCGCCCCGGACTTCTTCATCGCCTGCGTCGGCACCGCCGGTTCCTCCACCGGGGTCGCCCGGGCCCTGCGCGAACACGATCCCGCCGTACGGGTGGTCGGCCTGGTCGCGGCCAAGTCCGACTTCATCCCCGGCATCCGCACCATCGACGAGGCGCATCAGGTGGGCCTGTTCGACCCCGGCACCTACGACTCGATCGAGCCGGTGAACTCGGACGAGGCGATCGAGGGGATGCTCACCCTGAACCGCCGCTGCGGCATCCTGGCCGGACCCACCTCGGGCGCCGCCTACTTCGGTGCCGTACGCCGGCTGCGGGCCGCCGACACCGAGTCGGCCGAGCGGCGGACCGCCGTCTTCATCGTCTGCGACCGCGTCGAGAGCTATCTGAGCTACGTACGGCAGCGGCGCCCCGACCTGTTCGGACGGCCCCGCCGGGCCAACTCCCCAGCCGATCTCACCGAGGCGGAGATACAGGCGGCGCCCGCCGTCGGCGTCACCGACGCCCGGGCGTGGATCGCCTCCGGCGCCCCCCTGGTGGTCGACCTGCGCAGCCCCTACGCCTTCGCCGCCCTGCACATCGACGGCTCGGTCAACATCGTCGACGAGGTCTTCGCGGAACTCGTACGCGGTGGCCTGCCCTTCAGCCGCAGCCGGCCGGTGCTGCTGGCCTGCCCGGTCGGCGAGCAGTCGGCCCGCTACGCCGCGCTGCTGACGCGGATGGGCCACCCGGACGTGCGCAGCCTGGCGGGCGGCATCATCGCCTGGCGGGACGCGGGCGCCCCCCTGGTCCGGGACTGAGCGCCGATGACCAACAGCCCCGAACTCCCTTCGGACGTCAAAGAGTTGGACGAGTGGCAGCGCGCCCTGCGCGCCCAGTTTCCCATCGTCACCGCCCACCCGGACCTGGCGTACCTGGACAGCGCGGCCACCGCCCAGAAGCCCCGGCCGGTCCTCGACGCCGTGCAGACCTACCTCACCACCAGCAACGCCAACGCGGGCCGCGGCACCTATCCGTGGGCCAACCGCACCACGGCCCTGGTCGAGCAGACCCGCGACCTCGTGCGGGAGTTCCTGGACGATCCGGCGCCCGAACGGTCGGCCGTGCACTTCACCAGCGGCACCACCGAGGGGCTGCGGACCGTCGCCCGCGACTGGCTGCCCAACTTCCTGGCCGACGGCGACGAGATCGTCGTACCGGTCGCCGACCACCGGGCCAACATCGACCCCTGGACGGAGACCCAGCGGCTGCTGGCCCGGCAGGGCGTGCACGTCCGGGTCGTGGCGATGCCCTACCAGCAGGCGTCCGGCGACTACGACCACACCGCGCTCGCCCGGCTGGCCGGGCCGCGGACCCGGTTCGTCGCCGTCACCCACGTCCACCACGTCTACGGCGGCGACATGAACGTGCACCGCATCCGGGGGGCGGTCGGCCCGGACGCGGTGATCTGCCTGGACGCCGCCCAGAGCGTCGGGCACCTGCCGGTGTCCGTGGCCGGCCTGGACGTCGACTTCGTCGCCTTCTCCGGGCACAAGGCGCTGGCCCTGCCCGGCACGGGAGCGGTCTGGGCCCGGCAGGCGCGCGGCCCGGCGTTCGTCCCGGGCGGCTGGTCCGGGACGCCCAACACCGTCGGCATCGTCTCGCTGGCCGCCGCGCTGGACTGGCTGCGGGCCGCGGGCACGGACCGGATCGAACGGTGGACGGTCGCGCTGGCGGCCCGGCTCACGGACGGGCTGCGCGACCTCGACGCGTACGAGGTCGTCGGCTGCCGGACCAGCCTGGCCGCCGACTCACCGGTCCAGCGGCGCCGGGGCATCGTCACCTTCCGGCACCGCGACATCCGCTCCGGCGACCTGGGGTTCATCCTCTTCAGCCACGGCTTCATGGTCCGCTGCGACCACCACTGCCAGGGCAGTGCGGGGGAGCGGAGCGAGTCGGTGCGGGTGAGCCTGCACGTCCACAACACCGTCGAGGAGATCGAGCGGCTGCTGTCGGTCCTTGGCGCTCTCGGGTGACAGGACGTCAGCGATGCATGTAATGGAAACCGTTTCCATCTGTAGGATGCCGGAGTGGCAGGAGCGCTCACCCGAGAACGGCGTGAAGCGGCACTGAGCAGCACAGAACGGCAAGGTGGCACGAGCCGATGGGACTGAGCCTGACGACGGCCGGGAAATGGGTGGAACGCTGGGAGCTCCAGCAGCGGCGGTACGCCGTCGACCGTGAGGACCGCTTCACGGTGATCGCCGACGTCGTCGAGCACGTCACCGTGGGCCGCACGGACCGGCCCGTGGTCGTCGACCTCGGCTGCGGCCCCGGCTCGCTGGCGGCCCGGCTGGCGGACCGGCTGCCGTACGCGGAGATCGTGGCCGTGGACCGCGACCCCCTGCTGCTCGAACTGGCCCGCACCCACCACCCCGACGCGGCCCGCTACGTCGACACGGTGATCGGCGAGGACGGCTGGACGCGGGCGCTGGCCCTCGACCGCCCGCTGGACGCGGCCGTCTCCACGACCGCCCTGCACTACCTGGGCCCGGGCGCCCTGCGCCGCGTCTACCGCGACGTCGCCGCGCTGCTGCGGCCCGGCGGCGTCCTCGTCAACGGCGACCACCTCCCGCAGCACGACTCGCAGCTCGCCGAGCTGGCGGCCTGCGTGGGGCGGCGCCGGGCCGAGCGGCAGCGGGCCTTCGCCCACGAGGACTGGGCGGCCTGGTGGACGGCCGCCGCCGAGGAGCCCGAACTCGTCGGTCTGCTCGCCGAACGCAACGGCCGGCAGCCGGCCACCGGCACCGACAGCGCGGCCCGCCTCTCCCTGTCCGACCACGTCCGCCTGCTGCGCGGGGCTGGCTTCCGGCGGGCGGGCGCCGTCTGGCAGTACGGCGACAGCTGCGTCGTCGTCGCGGTCCGCTGACCCGCCGCCAGGACCCCGGCCACGGACGGCGGCCGGGGCCCCGAAAGGCGGCAGCCGGCCCGCCCGTCAGGTGAACTCAGGCATCCATCTGGCTCACTCGTTCGAGTCGATGCGCTCGAACGAGTTATACGCGGTCAATTCTGCGATGCGTGATCACTCTTCTCAGGCGTGCCGCCCTCACGGCCGTCCTCCTTCTCCTGTCCCTCGCGGTACCCGCCACCGCCCAGGCGCACGAACGGTCCGCCGAGCCGCAGACCCTCCCGATGGCGGCCGCGGTGCAGATCCTCCCGCTGGCCGCGGAGTCGCGCGACGGCTACCAGCGCACGAGCTTCAAGCACTGGAACGCGGGCGCGAACCCCACCGACGGCTGCAACACCCGGGCGGAGGTGCTCATCGCCGAGGCGGTCGAGGCGCCCACGGTGCTGCCCGGCTGCAAGCTCTCGGGCGGGCGCTGGTGGTCGTACTACGACGCCAAGTGGATCACCTCGGCCTCGGCCCTCGACATCGACCACATGGTGCCGCTCGCCGAGGCATGGGACTCCGGGGCCTCGCAGTGGACGGCACAGCGGCGCGAGGCGTACGCCAACGACCTCGGCGTGCAGACCTCCCTCGTCGCCGTCTCGGCGGCCTCGAACCGCAGCAAGGCCGACCAGGACCCGGCCCAGTGGCTGCCGCCGTCCGTCGACGCCACGTGCCGCTACACCTCGGAGTGGGTCGCGACCAAGCTCCGCTGGGGCCTGACCGTCGACACCGTCGAGGCCGACGCGCTCGCCCAGCAGGCGGAGGCCTGCCCCGGCACCACCGTGACCTACCGACCCGCCCCGTAACCGGGCGGCCCGGCCCCGCCCGGCACCCGACCGGGCGGGGCCGCGCCGTATAGCTGCCCCTGCTCCGCGCGCGCCCGGTGCTCCCGATGGCGGGCACAGTTCACGCCTGCCGGTGACAGGAGGCCCCTGACCGACCCAATGCCGGATGGCGCGAGGGTGGGCGGTACGCCGCAAATCGAGACTGCGGGCATGAGAAAACGCACCAACCGTACTGTCGAGAGCCTTCGGCGCCGCGCGAGATCCGTGCGGCTGGCCGGGGCCGTGGCGGTCCTGGCCGTGCCGGTCCTGCTCCTCGGCCCCGGCACCGTCCCGGCGTTCGCCGCACCGCTCCCGGGAGGGCTCGGCCCGTGCGTTCCCGGAAGCTGCCCCGACCCCTTCCCCGGAGTGGGCAACGGCCCGATCGCCGGCCGGGACGAACGATCGACATCTTCGTCGGCGACGACTTCCGGGTCCGGGGCGCCGCGGCCGAGGCCGAGGGCCGCGTCGTCGTCCTGGACGCCACCGCCCCGTACGCGGACCTGCGCGACGACCTCACCGACGCGAGCGACTGCTACGCGCGGGTGGACGGAGCGTCGCGGACCCCCACCGGCACGGCCGTCAACCAGGGCGAGCGGACCCTGTTCACCGGCGACGGCACCTCGCCGCTCCAGGTCTTCAACGTGGACTTCGACCTTCAGGGGCCGACCGGCGGCCAGCAGGGTGTCGCCTTCGCGAACATCCCGGACGGCGCGACGATCCTCGTGAACGTCCTGGGCGCGAACCGCACCATCAACACCTACAGCGGCGGCATCGACGACACCACCGACCCGCTCAACGCCTACCGCGAGCGGCTGCTGTGGAACATCCCCGACGCCGCCACGGTGGACCTGATCGGCACCGGACAGTTCCAGGGCAGCTTCCTCATCGGCAACCAGGCGTCGAGCACGACGGTCAGCCTGCCGGGCATCAACGGGCGCTTCTTCACCACCGGTTCGCTCACCCACACCTCCGCCGCCACCGGTGGCGGCGGCCAGGAGTTCCACGCCTATCCGTTCACCGGGGACCTGCCGGAGTGCGGCGGCACCGTGCCGCCGACGACCGGCCAGGTGCGGGTGGCGAAGACGGACTCCGAGACCGGTGCGACGCTCTCCGGCGCGACCTTCCAGCTGTGGGAGGAGACCAACGGCGTGCCGGGCCTCCAGACGAGCGGCACGGACCCGGACACCCGGGTCGGCGCCGCGTGCACCACGAACGCCGCGGGCCTGTGCTCGTTCGGCAGCCTGGAGCACGGCACCTACTACCTCCGCGAGACCGCCGTACCGGACGGCTACGACCTGCCCGCCGATCCGGTCAGCGGCCCGTACGTCGTCAGCGCCGGCCAGGAGACCGTGACCGCCCGGCTCGACAACAGCCGTGAGGAACAGCCCTGCGAGCACGGGAACTACGGCGACGAGGGCTACGGCGACAAGGGCCACGGCGACGGGAAGTACGGGGACGACAAGTACGGCAGCGACAAGCCGGGCGACGACACGTACGGCGACGACACGTACGGGGACGGGAAGAACGGCGACAAGGGCCATGGCTATGGGGGACAGGGCACCTGCCCTGACTCCTAGCGCCACCTGGCGGCCTGGCCGCCTCGCGTCCGCGGGCCGGCGGACACGGGGCGACCAGGCCGTTCGCATGATCCGCGACGCACCGGCTCGTCCACTATCGCCAACTTCCCTTCCGTAAAGCGTCGTTTTCCGAACAGAAGGCTTTATGGTCCACTAATCTCCTTCACCACATCGGTCACCCCGCTCCCGGGCGGGAGAGCAGCCACGAGGGATCCGTGTGTGAAGACCTGGGGTTCGAAAGACTCCTCAGTGAGGAGGGCTTCTTCGCGCGTCTGCTCGGCAGGTCGCCGTCGGGCGGCGGCCGGGAGCCGCTGTACGGCGCCGACCTTCCCGTGGTGCTCCTCACCGGCGGGCCGGGCATGGGCAAGGGACGGCTGCTGCGCGCGGTCCGGGACTCGTTCGCCACCAAGGTGCCGGTGATCCACCTGGACTGCGCCTCGCCGGTGTACGCGGACCGCGCGGAGCCGGAGCCGGGCGCCCGTTCGGCCGCCACCGAGGCGCTGGTCGAGGTCGCCCGGCGGCTGTCCACCTGGCAGGGGACGGGCGGTTCGTTCGCCTTCCCGCGGTTCTTCACGGGCCTCGCGATGATCGCGACCGGTGTCACCGGGGGTACCCCGGACGCGGTCGCCGCGGAGGTCGAACGCTACGAGGAACTGCCGCAGAAGCAGCGTTTCCGCGGCCTGGGGGCGGGTGACTTCTGGCGGGGCGTGCTGCGCGGAGCCATCCGGAACCTCCTGACGACCCTGTCCGGGCAGACCCTCGACCCGTACTCGGCCTCGGTGAGCACCGCCCTGCTCGACGCCCTCTTCGCCGGCCTGGCCCCCCGGGGCAGGGCGGAACTGGCGCGGATCTACGGCGCGTACCCCGGCGCCGCCGGCCAGCCGGAGCACGGACTGCGCGGCCTCGCCGCCGACTTCCAGGCCGGCGGGGACGAACGGGAACTGGCGGAGAGCTTCCTGTTCCGGGCGCTGCGCCAGGACATCGAGGCGGCGTACGCGTCGGCGTCCGGCTGGCTGCGCCGGGTCGGCCGCCCGGGGCTGCTCCTGGACCACGCCGAGGCACCGCTCGGGGAGCAACTGCTGCGCGCCGTGCTCACCGACCGCAGGGGCGGGCAGCGCGACCGGGTGGTGGTCGTGGGCACGGCACGCCGGGCGGACGGCGGCGCGTTCCTGTACGGGGGTCTGCCGCCGCGTGAGGTGCCGGCCCCGGCGGAGTTCCGGCCCGCCGACGGCGGACCGCCCGAGTGGTCCCCGCGCACCGGCGCGGAGGCGGACCGGGCGCCGCTGGCCGGCGGGGTGCTCCTGCTGCGGATGCCCTTTCTCACCGGCGACCAGCTCCGCCGGGAGACCGAGCGCGTCCAGCGGCCCGCTCAGCCGGAACACGGCGCGAACCGTCGCCGTATGGACGCCGCCGTGGCCCGGCTGAGCGGCGGACGGCCGCACACGGTGATCCGGCTGGCCGCCGCGGCGGCCGCCTTCCGGATGCCGGCGGACGCCAACGACCGGGAGATCCTGGACGCCCCGCTGCGGCTGACGGGTGACGGCGTCCCCGAACGGCCGGTCGCGGACGTCCTGCTCCAGGAGCTGATAATGGAGCAGCTGCCGGTGCGGCTGCCGGCCGAGCACCACGACCAGTGGCTGGACCTGCTCACCCATCTGTCGGTGGCGCACGACAAGGAGTGCGCGGACGTCCTGCTCCGCCACCACCAGTCCGGCCACGTGCACCGCCTGACCGCACACCATGTCGCGCGGCTGCTCACCGACACCGGATGGCCCAGCTGCGAGCGGCACTTCATCGGGGACTTCGGGCTGCGCCAGCTGCTGGTGCACCGGCTGTACGGGCTGCGCCCCGACGGCGCCGCCTGGTACGCCGACCACCACCTGCTGCGGGACCACTACACGGCACGGGTGGCGGCCGCGGGACGTACGGGCGGGGGACCCGCGGCGGACGGCGGCGGACGTACGGGGGACGGGGGACGCACGGCGGGCACCGGACCTGTGACCGGCACCGGTTCCGCGACGCACGCCGGTTCCGCGACGCACACCGGATCCGGGGCGGACGCGGACGCGCCGGACGGCGCGGCCTTCCGCTCGGTCGTCGCCCACCGGATGAACCACCACCTGGTGTCCGGCGGGGTGGACGACGTGGTCCGCTACCTGGCCGCCACGCTGCCCGGCCGGCCCGAGGAATGGTGCGCGGAGCTTCTGGAGATAGCCCAGGCGCCGTATCCGGGCGGAGCGGACACCCGCCGGGAGCGCGCCCGGGGCCTGGTGGCGGCGGAGGGACCGGCGCTGCGCCGCACGGTCGACCAGTTGCTGCACGCGGTCTGGCTGTGCGAGGAGCGGACCAGGCCGACCGGCCGGGAGACGGCCCGCACCCTGGCCAAGCTGCTGGACCTCCTCTCGATCATGGAGTTCGACGGCGCCGGTCAACTCGGCAGGACGGCCACCGAGTGGAGCGGACTGGCGGAGAACGAGCAGCCCTTGCTCCGCTGCACCTGCACCGATCAGCTCGGCCGAAGGAGATGACGGGATGCCCAGGTGGAAGAAGTTCCTCTACACGATGCTGGTCGCGGTGGTGGCCGTGGCCGTGGGCTGGTTCGGCTGGTCCTTCCTGCACCGGCCGGACACCTGCCACCAGGGGGTCGAACGGATCGGCGGTGAGTGCATAGGCGTCGACGGCGCAGGCTACGACTTCGGCACCCCGGAGATCTCCGCCGTGGCCCGGGCCATCGCTCAGCAGAACAAGAAGGTCGAGGGCCAGCCCCATGTGACGGTGGCGGTGATGCTGCCGCTCCAGTCGGACCAGGCCGCGCTGCGGCGGCAGATGCGCAGCGACCTCCAGGGCGCGTACCTGGGGCAGCTGGCGGCCAACGAGGGCGAGGGGGAACCGCCGAAGATCCGGCTGGTGCTGGCCAACCCCGGCCAGGACTACAGCCACCAGTCCACGGTCGTGGACACCTTGCTGCGCATGGCCGACTCGCCCAAGGACCGGCTGCGCGCCGTCACCGGCTTCAACCTCAGCCTCGACGCGACGGAGGAGGCCGTCGCGCGGCTGACCGAACACAAGGTTCCGGTGCTCGCCTCCCGGATCAGCGGGGACCGGATAGCGAACGCGGACGGGACGGACGGCATGGTCAAGCGGCGCTTCAACGGCCTGGCCCGGATCATCCCCACCAACTACGACGCGACCCGGGCGCTGGCCAACTTCAACGGGGAACGGGGCCGGGAGAACCGCAGGACGGTGCTGGTCCACGACACCCGCCCGGACAGCTACGTCGAATCGCTGACGAAGGCGTTCAGCGGGATCGAGGAGACGGGCCCGCCCGGTCCCGCCGCGATGTCGTTCGAGTCCCCGGCGATCGACAAGGCGGGTTGGACCGGCAACCAGTTCACCCAGACGGCCAACAACATCTGCGACTCGCAGGCCGACACCGTCTACTTCGCCGGGCGCACGCTGCACCTGCGGATCTTCGCGCTCAAGCTCGCCGCGGTGGGGTGCGACGACCGGCACTACACCATCATCAGCGGTTCGGACGCCGCCTCGCTCCAGCAGGCCATGACGGAGAAGGACTGGGCACAGCTGCGCGGCGCGGACGGCAAGGCGAAGGTGACGGTGCAGTACGCCGCCCCCGCGCACCCGGACGCCTGGACCACCGAACTGACGGCCTGGAAGGCACGGTGGGAGGCGGCCCACCACCGCGAGCCCACCGCGGGCGAGCTGCCCCAGTACCTCACCGAGCCCAAGGCGGCCCTGGACCGGCTGGAGAAGCTGATCGAGACCACCCGCCGCGCGGGCACGGACCTCGGCCCCGCCCCGGACCTGACGGACTCCCGGACCATGCTCGTGTACGACGGCCTGGTCACCATCGGCACGGCACTGCACCAGGCGCCGAGCGGCGCCGCCGGGACGGCGCCCGCTCTGGCGGACGTCGGCCGGGAGTGGTCGCAGCTCCAGTCCCGGCACCGGGTGCAGGGCACGAGCGGCCTGATCTGCCTGACCAGCGGCGGGAACCCGTACGACAAACCGGTCGCGGTGGTCGAGCTGGATCCGAGTCAGAAGGGCAAGGGCACGCTGAAGTTCGTCGGCCTCGGCTGGCCCACCGGCCGGGCCCAGCCGAAGAACTGCGTGATCCCCAGCAGCACCCCCTGAGGGCCTCCCCTGCGCGCACCCGCTGATCGCGTCCCCTGCGCGGCGCCCCGTACCGGTCATCGGTCCCGGTTCCCGGTCCCGGTCCGTCCTCCCGGTCCGGGTTCGTCCTGCCGTGCGGGTGGGTGCGCCTGCTGCATTGGCGGCACCTGCGTCACCGGGCCGGGTGACTGCGCTGTCGGCTACCGGATATTCCGGATAAGTGTGATAAATGCATCCGGTGATTCGGCGACTCCGGGCCGTCACCACAGCTGGCAGGAGGACCAATCGATGAACCCCACCCTGAAGCGCCTGCTCGGCGCGACCGCGGCGGTGGCCACCGGCGCCACCGTCATGCTCGGCACCGGTGCCGGCACCGCCGACGCCGCCGGCCGTGTCCGCGTGCACTGCGACCGCGCCGAGCGGCCCCTGTGGAGCGAGGGACCCAGCCGCAACCTGACCGCGCACGGCTGCGACCTGCCGAAGGACAAGCGCCGCTGGTACGTCGTCGAGATCGACAACCTGGCACAGCCCGACTACAAGACGGACTACCTGAACGGAGGGGTCAGCAAGACCGGGACCCTGCGCAAGAAGACCCTCAGCTGCATGGGCTACACGTCCGAGAAGGGCACGGTGAACTGGTTCGGCTGCCCGCCCCGCTGACCCCGTACGCCGCAGGAGTCCCGTTCCACAAAGTGCGGGCACGGCCGGCGGAGAGGGGGTGCGCGGCGAGCGGTCCGCACGGAACGACGACGGGGTCCTGGTCCTCGGCCCGGGCCCCGGCCATCGGCAGTCCGGGCCCGCCCGAGCCGCCCGCGCCCTCCCCCGCCCTTCGCCCGTGCCGGCCCGGCAGCGCCATGCCCGTACCCCGGAGCGCTCAGTCGCTGCGCACCGTCACGCCGCACTCGCCGAGCAGGCCGAGCACCTGACCGGTGAAGTCGGCCCCCAGCGCGGCACGGGACGCCGCCTGCTCCCGCCACACCAGCTCGAACGGCGCCGTCCCGTCGGCCCGCGCCGTTCGCAGGCAGTCGAAGAGGGCGTCCAGGTTGGAGCCGAAGTACCCCCGGGGGCCGTTGGCCGCCTCGCCCAGGGCGCAGTAGAAGGCGTCCCTGCCGGTGATCAGCGAGCCGTCCAGCTCCACCGTCCCGCCGCCCCGGTAGCGGGTCGCCCGCCGGCCGGTGGTGAACCACGAGGTCTGTACGACGTGCAGCCAGCTCTCCTGCCAGCCGGCCGGAACGCGCGCCCATTCGCCGGACTCCACCGGACCCGCGCCCGCCCATCTCTTCCAGATCCGGCCGGCCTCGGGAAACTCCTCGGTGAATCCGAAGAAGTCGTACGGCACTTCCGGATTCCGCTCGTCGTTCACGTCGGGCGTTCGGGAGCGGGCCGCCCTGACCCGGCCGAGGTAGTACGCGCCGATCCGCTCGCCGTGTCGGTCGACCACCTGCAATTCGGCTTCCTCCGTTTTTCCGCGGCCCGTGCCCAGGTGCTGCACCCCGGTGAAGGTGACCAGGTCAGGAGGGGTCTGATCGGGGTCGACGAAGAAACCGAGAATGTCCTCGGCCCTCAGTAGAACGGTCTGCGACTGCTGGTCGACCAGTCGAAAGGGAAGGTTTTCAGAACCCCCGGAACTCTCAGAACCCTTGGCTTCCACGTCGTCCTTTCCGAACCCCGCAAGGGCCACCGGTCATGCGCGAAAGCCCCGGGCGGGGCGAGCCGAATACGATACCGGTATCGCCGAACCACAGACGATACGCCACGCGCATTCAACTCGCCGCCGCCCGAGGCGTGTTGCTACGGAAGGCCTGAATCCTCGGGCTTCAGCCCGAGGTGCAAGTCACTTCTTCCAGCCCCAGTCAGGGAAGTGCGGGGCCGTGAACCGCTGGATCTTCTTGTAGTGGGTCGACGTCCAGCCGATCATCTCGATCCCGTTCGGCAGGGTCTTCACCAGGATCCGCTCGTTGTCCGCAGCGCCGGGAACCGCGTATTCCCGGGCCCCTGCCCACTTCGGCCACTCGATGCCCTGGTAGGTGTCGTGCGAGACGAGCCTGCCTTCCTTGTAGAGGTCGTAGGCCGCGGCGATCTCGTTGCTCATGCCCTTCGGCAGCTTGTCGGACAGCCGGCCGTTGGGGCACCTGTCGTTGTGCACCAAGACGGGCGTGCGGCCCGCCAGCACGTAGTACGAGTGGAGTTCGGCGACCGTCAGGTTGTGCACCCGCTGGTCCGGGACGGCCCGCTCGCTCACCGCGCCGACCGGCACCTGCGCGCCCGGCGGCGTCCGCAGCCGCTTGCCCGGGGCGAGATCCGCCGCCTCGGTCCAGGCGCCGGAGTCCGCCGCCCAGAACTGGTGCTTGTCCGTGGCGGTGACGCTGCCGCCCCTGCCCGCGCCGGCCCCGGGGACCGTCACCTTCACCAGGTTCTTGGCCCCGCGACTGGTGATGGTGTTCACGACCGGTTCGGCCCGGGTACGCCCGGTCGCCGGATCGGTGGCCACCACCCGGTCGCCCACCTGGACGTCCTCGATGGCCTTGGTGCGGCCACCGGCGAGCAGCACCCGGGTGCCCGGGACGAAACTGCTCTTGCCGCAGGGCGAGCGCTTGAGGAACTTGAACTTCAGGGCGGCGAGGGCGAGATCGTCCAGGCAGGTCAGGGACTTGCCGGTCAGGCACTTCTCGATCTCGTCGGCGCCCACGTACCAGGCGATGAGACGGTCGAGGTAGGTGCTGCTGATGCAGCCCATGCCGCCGGCGCCGTCACCGCCGCAGACCAGCAGGACGTCACCGGACTTCCAGTCCTCGTTGCCGATGACGTACTGGCTGCGGTACTCCACGAGCCGCTTCTCCAGGGACCTGCGCAGCTCGTCGTCCGACAGCGGCTTGCTGGTCTGCTGGGCCTCCTCCTCGAGCTGCGCCTTCAGCTCCGCCACCAGTTTGTCCGCCGCGATCTTCATGGCGTCCGTGGCCGCCGCCGCGGCGGCCACGGCGTCCTTGCCCGCGGCCTCCGCGGAGATCCCGGCCTGGTACGCGGAGATGCCCGCCTGGTAGGCGTAGTCCCCGGCGACCGCGGCGGAGTGCTCGGCCCGCTCGGCGGAGTGCGCCGCGGACCGGGCGGCGTTCTGCGCAGAGGCCGCCGCATCGCGGGCGGTACGGGCCGACTCGGCCGCTTCGGCCGCGGACTTGGCGGCCTTGTCGGCCGACGCGTCGGCCTGCTGCGCGTAGCCGGCCGCCTGGTCGGCGGACTGCTGCGCCTTGTTCGCCCAGGAGACGGCCTCCTG
The DNA here is from genome assembly GCF_042871185.1 of Streptomyces sp. NPDC006012. Classification (NCBI taxonomy): domain Bacteria; kingdom Bacillati; phylum Actinomycetota; class Actinomycetes; order Kitasatosporales; family Streptomycetaceae; genus Streptomyces; species Streptomyces sp. NPDC006012. The sequence continues at coordinate 354,483 of NZ_JBIAIE010000002.1, read as the reverse complement.
GGCGTTCTTGCGGGCCTCGGCGGCCAGCTTCTGCGCCAGCGCTGCGTCCTTCTGCGCCAGCGACGCCGACTTGTACGCCGCTTGCAGGAGCGTGTTGACCTCGGCGATGTGGGCGGCCGCGTTGGCGTCCCGCTGCCGCGCCTTGTACAGGCCGATCTCCAGGAACGTCCGCAGACCGTCCGGCGGGCCGGACAGCGCCGCCTGCGCGGCGGCCTGCACCTCGGGGCCGCCGGTGGCCAGCGCCTGGGCGACGGTGACCCGGTCGTCGTCCTCCCGCGCCGCGTACTGGCCTCGCTCCAGGAACTCGACGACGTCCGCGGGTGTGCCGTCGAGGGCCTTGCTCGCGGCCGCCTTCACCCCGGGACCGCCCTCGGAGGCGATCTTCGCCGCCGCGACCCGGTCGTCGTCCTCCTTGCCCGGGTAGGCGCGGGTGTGCAGGAACTCCCGTACCTGCTCGACGGGCTGGTCCAGCGCGGCGAGGGCGGCCTGCTGCTGCGCGGGAATCCCGGTGGTGGCGGCGATGTGGGCGACGCTGGCCCGGTCGTCCTGCTCCACGGCCACCGGGAGCCGGGTCCGCACGAACTCGCCGACCTCGGCGTCGTCGCCGGACAGGGCGTTCTCCGCTGCGTCGCTCACCCAGGTGCCGCTGCCCATCAGGTTCAGGGCCGCCTGCCGGCCCTTGGCCGCGGTGACCGCCGGGTCCGAGGACGCCGCCGCGTCCGTGACCAGCGTCCTGGTCTGCGCGTCCAACTCCTCCAGCTTGCCGATCTCGTACTTCTTCTCGGCCTGCTTCGCCTCGTAGACCGCGTTGGCCTCTTCGGCGGCGAGGACGGCCTCCTGCTGCTGCTGGGCCAGCCGCTCCGCGTCCGCCTTGCGGGCCAGGTCGATCACGTCCGCCGCCTGCTCGGCCGCCGTCGTCGCGTTGTTCGCCGACTCCGTCGCCGCGTTGGCCGCCGCGGTGGCCGCCGCCGCGGCGTCGACCGCGTGGCCCGCCTCGTCGGCGGCCTTGTCGGCAGCGGTCGCGGCGGCCTCGGCGTGGGCTGCCGCGGCGTTGGCCGCGTCCCGGGACTGCCGGGCCGCGACCGCGGCCTGGTTGGCGTTGGCCTGGGCGCTGTTGGCCGCCCGCGAGGCCTGGTCCGCCAGCCGCTTGGCCCGCGCCGCCGCCGCGGCGGCCTTCGTGCCCTGCGCGCCCGCCTCCACGGCCCACCGGTCGGCGTCCGCCGCGGCTGCCGCTGCCGCCGCCGCGTTCATCCCCGCGCTCGCCGCGGCCCCGGCCGCCTTCGCCGCGTTGTCGGCCGCGACACCCGCCTGGTCAGCGGCGTCCGCCGCCTTCTTGGCGCCCTTCGCGGCGTCCCGCGCCTTCTGCGCGGCCTGCCGTGCCTGCGCCGCCTGAGCCGCGTCACCCGCCGCCGCGGCGGCTGCCGACCGGGCCGTCGAGGCGGCTCCGCCGGCCTTGCTCGCGGCGTAGGCCGCCTGCGCCGCGGCGGTCGCCGCCACCCGTGCCGTCTCGTTCGCTGCCGCTGCCGCCGCCACCGCCGTACGCGCGGACTGCGCGGCCCGGTCGGCGGCGGCCGCCGCGCGGGACGCCGCCGCCGCGGCCTTCCCGGCGGAGTCCTTCGCCGCCTGCGCCTCCTGCGCCGCCTCCAGGGCCGCCGCCTTGGCCGCCTTCGTCGCCGCCTCGGCCTTGGCCGCCTCCTCCTTGGCCGTCTCGGTCAGCTCGGCGGCCCGCTTGCGCGCCGTGTCGGCCAGATCCGCCAGCTGAGAGACCGTCAGCGTCTCTTGGTCCCGGGCCGCCGCGACCTGCCAGCCGTCGTCGAGGAACTCCTCCAGGTCGTCGGCGGAGCCGTCCAGCGCCTGCCCGGCCAGCAGCTTCACGTTCGTACCGCCGGTGGCCAGCAGCCGGGCCACCTGCACCCGGTTGTCGTCCTCGCGGGCCGCGTACTGGCCGCTCTGGAGGAACGCCTCCTGGTCGTCCGACGTGCTGTCCAGCGCCGTACTGCCGGCCGCCGTCACACTCGGGCCGCCGGTCGCCATCACCGTGGCGACCTGGACCCGCAGGTCGTCCTCGTAGGCCGGCTCGTAGTTCTCGTTCAGGAACGCCTGGAGTTCGGTGGCGCCGCCGCTCAGCGCCGTGCCGGCCGCCGCCCGCACGCTGGGCCCGCCCAGCGACATGACCTGCGCGACCTGCACGCGCAGGTCGTCCTCCCAGATGTCAGGCAGGTCCTGGGTCATGAAGTTCTGGATGTCGTCGTCGGACCCCAGCAGGGCGACCGCGGCGGCCTCCTTCACGCCGGGGCCGCCGTACTTCCACGCCTCCACGACGTCCGCCCGGTCGAAGGGCGGTTCGTCCTCGGAGGCCGCCGTCGCCGGGCGCGACTCGGCGCCCAGCACCAGCAGCAGCGCGGTCAGCGCGGCCGTCAAACCGCGCCACCAGGGCCCGGTTCTCCATCGGGAACTCACTGTCTGTCTCCTCAGGTCGGGGATGGACAGTGCGGGCGGCACGAGCCGTCCGTCCGTGCCGGCCGCACTTCGAGCTCGGAATCGGTCACCTCGGCCGTGGGGCGGGGCCTGTCGGCCACCGCGCCACGGCACTGCTGGTCAGCCGGCCCGCCGGGCCGGCCCGCCGCTCAGGACCCGGGCGTCACCTTGATCGCGCCGGATTCGGTACGGAACGTGAACGCCCACCCCCACGCGGTGCCCGCCGTGTAGGAGAAGGCGGTCGGGTCGGTCGCGGAGACCTCGTTGCCGAGCTGGACCGACGCCTGCCAGGAGCTGAAGTCGTTCAGACCGGACTCCCGGGACCGGTGGACGGTGCCGTCCGCGGCACGTCCGAGCACCTGCGTGTAGCCGGACGGTGCATCGATCACGGCCGAGGGGGTGCCGGTCGTCGTGAGGTCCGCCACCGGCGTCCAGGCCGCCGGGAAGGCGGCGTTCTCCGCGCTCTGGACGGCGGACAGCACCGTGCCGTCCCCGCCCCGCGCGAACACCCCGACCCGGTAGTCGGGGTACACGACGGCCGAGACGCCACCGGTCACCTTCCGGTCGCCGACGGTGCTCCACCCACTGAGCTGGCCGTCCTTGAACGCGGCGGTGCGCAACTGCCCGTCCGTGCCGGTGCCGAACAACTGGATGCCGTCCCGGACGGCGACCGCGGTCAGCGGACCGGCGAAGGTGCCGCCGGACAGCCGGACCCAGCCCATGAAGTCCACGTTGGCCCGCTGCTGGGCCCGGTACCAGGGGTGGCCCTCGGCGTCCACGGCGAACTCCACCAGGACACCGGCCGCCGTCTTCGCGAGGGCCGGGTGGCCCTTCATGGCGCCCGCGAGGCCGACCCAGCCTCCCCAGACACCGTCGGTCGCACCGCGCCGCCGCCACTGGGCGTCACCGCCCGAAGTGTGCGCACTCAGCGCGATCCTGCCGTCGGGCTGCTCGGAGAGCTGCGGCTGCCCCGCGAAGAGTTCGGTGTCGGGGCCGGTGGTCCACTGGACGGTGGAGGCGTCCGCCGGGTTGGTCTGACGGCCCGTCACCAGGCGTCCGGTGGCGTCGGTCGTGGCGTACACGATCTCACCGGTGCTGGTCTGCAGGACCGCCGGGCCGCTGCCGCGGTCGGGGTCCACGGCCGGGGCGTCGGGGGTGTGGTCGCCGCGCAGCCGGCAGGAGTCGGGCGCTCCGCTGATGCTGGTGTAACCGGCCCAGTGAGTACCCGAACCGATCAGCTTGTTCCAGTTGGCGCCGAACACTCCGGTGCCCTCGTTGTACTGGTAGTACCGGATCTCGCCGCTGGGCTTGACCCGGATGATCGTGTCACCGCCGTAGGACGTGATCTCCTTGGTGTCCCGCCAGTCGGACCAGCTGACCGTCTCCTGGCGCTCGATCCAGCGCTGGCTGACGAAGTCGTAGCGGGAGCGCACCAGATGGCCGGTGGCCGAGTCGATGCCGAACACCACGCCGTCGTCACCGGCGAAGATGTGCGTGTAGGCGCCCCAGCCCGAGTCGATCTTCTTGTTGCCCTGCGGGTCCCAGGTCGCCGTGGTCCGGTTGTACTTCTGGAAACGCAGGTCACCGCCCGAGTCGACGTACCAGATGTGCTCGCTGCGGTCGACGGTGATCTTGTTGTGGTTCGCCGCCTGGGCGTACGTGCCCAGATCGGTGCTGATCTTCTGGTGGTGGATGTCCCAGGTCGCGGTGGCGGAGACCCGGTGACTGAGGTAAAGACCGTCGCTCTTGACGCCGTAGAAGGTGGCACCGGGGCCGGCCAGGACCCGCCCGTACTGGTCCCAGCCGGTGTCGATCGTGCTGGCCTCCGGCACCGTCGCCGAACCGCCCGTGGGATCGTCGACGTTGCGCCGCAGCAGGCTGCCCGCCGTGGTCGTCGAGTACAGGACACCCTGCGGCGCACAGGTCGGTCCGGCGTTCTCGCCGATCCAGATGCGCAGCCGGTCGATCCGGGTGGCGACGGCGCCGGTACGGGTCTCCGCCTTGTCGCTGCCGAAGCAACCACCCTGCCAGGAACGGCTGTTGATGCCGACGAGCTGAGGTGTTCCGCCCACCTCGCGCAGCAGCGGGCCGCCGGTGTCCCCCGCGCAGATGGCCGCACCGTTCTGACCGGTTACGGATACCTGCGAGGTGTCCGCCGAGTCGACCTTGAACGCGCCGGAGTGCAGGTGCAGCGGCGCCCATTCGTCGGCGGTCCTGCCGTAGCCGGACGCCGTCAGGGCCTCGCCGTTCGTGGGCGCGGTGGTGGCGAGGGCGACCGGGGTGATACCGGTGACGGGGGTGGCGAGCCGGGCGAGCACCAGGTCCTGGTCCGGGTGCGGCACCAGCTCGACGACGTTGCGGACCTGCCCGGTCGTGCCGGTCAGGTCGGCACGGCCGATCGTCGCGGTCGTCGCCAGCGCCGGGGCCCCCGCGGGGATGTCCAGGCTCACGGCCGGGTCGGCGGCGAAGCAACTGGCCGCCGTCAGCAGCCAGTCGGCGTACACCAGCGTGCCTGAACAGGCGCGCTGGCCGTCGCCGATGTCCAACCGCGCGGTGAACGCGTACGAGTTGCCGGCGGCACCGGTGACGGCGCCCGCGGCCGGTGCGGTGAGCATCCCGGCGGCCGTCACGGTGGTCATGAGCGCGGCACTGAAGGCCGCGCGGGAAATTCCGCGGGACCGGGGAGAGCGGCCGGATCCTGAAGAACCTGAAGAACCTGAAGATCCGGTAGATCCGGTAGATCCGGTAGATCCGGTAGATCTGGGAGATCGGGAAGATCTGGAAGACATGTCATTCCTCGGATTGCTGCGGGACCGGGGGAGGAGAGAAAGGGAGAACAAGAGCGGACGTGGGTGGCGCTGGGGGGGGGGTGATGGGCAGGGGGACATGACGATCGCTCAGGTGATGGGCCTGAGGTCGTGAGGTCGTGGCGGTAGCCGTATCTGCCGGTGTGCCGTAGCCGCAGCCGACATTGGCGCTGGCGCTGGCTGGCGCGGGCTCCGATGTCGATGCGGAGGAGTGCGTTCAGCGATGCACCGCGAACACCACGCCCGGTCATGACCTGTTGGCGGGTGGACGAGCTGAGCGCGGACGGCGGTCGGCGGTCGACGGACGGCGACTGGCGTCTGCTGATGGCTGCCGACTGGCGACTGGCGGCTACGCGGAGGTCCTGATCTCCACGAGCATGTACTGACGAGCCTGGTCGTCCACCGATTCCCCGACCGGGGTCCAGGTGTTCTCGACGATGTCGAAGGACTTCTTCTCCGCACCGACCGTCATGTCGACCTGGGTCGCGTAGTCGTTGCCGCGGACGGCGTACACGGCGGGAATCTCCATGGTCAGCCAGCCCGAGGTGCCGGTGGCCCGGAAGCACACCTTCTTGTTGACCCGCGCCCAGACCTCCAGGAGCCCGGTACCGCTCGTGCATTCGGCGAGGGTGATGTGGCCGTCACCGCGCTTGAGCACGATGTTCTGCTCGGCCAGGATCTTGTCGGCCTGCGGGTAGCCGAAGTTCTCCACCGCGTATCCCGGGGCCTCGTCGGCCACCGGCGTGCCGACCGGCGCCCCGTCGGCGGCGGGCGCCCCGCCGCTCGTGACGCTCCAGGTCAGCAGGCCCGCGGCGGCGGCCAGCGCGGCGGTGCCGGCGAGCTTCTTCCGCGATGTACCGCCCGACGCCGCGGAACGCGTCGGCCGACTGGTTCTCTCTGCCTTCATTGAGTCCTCATCGCCGGTTCCGGCCCTCGGCCGGAATCATTGGTCGACGGATGCGGAGACCGTGGCCCACGGCAGCGGGAAAAAGCGGTTCGAGGATTCCGGGCAATTCTGCGGCTGTTGACGCCCGCGGTCGAATTCATTATCCGAGTTCGAGCACGAAGAAAAACGGCATGCATAAGCCCCCCAACCCCCGTCCGACGGCCTTCGGCATCCGGCATGGCAAAAACCGCGCCGCGGGAACTTCGGGCGTTGTGCATGCCTTGACGATGTCTGTCTGACTTTCCCGAACGTCCCTTCGGCCGCTTGATGGAATCTCATTTTCCGAATCTTGTCCACCGTTTTAATCTTCAAAATTGGAACATCTATGCACTTTGCGACCGACAAACATTGCGTATACCAAACACGCGGTGAAGTCTGCATGGCTGTACGGTTTCCGGCAGCGGTGGTGCCGGTGCAGCGCGCTCGGCACCCCGGTCACGACGGGCGAGGTTCGGCCACCGCGCTCCGGCGCCGGCGCCCACGACGGGGCCGGCCGATCCGGCGCCATGGCGAGGCCCGGGGGGCGTCGTTCTGCGGACGCGGAAGCGAATGGCACCTACTCCCCGGAGTGCCTGTTGTCGTCATCCCGGAGGGTCAGTCGGACCCGTCCAGACCATCCCGGACGGTCATTTGGTCCCGTCCGGGCTCCGGGAGAAGGCCGTGTCGCCGGCCATCGCCACGATCGCGTCCTTGACGAGCAGCACCCGCGGCGGGTAGCTCTCCGTCTTGTCCCCGGGGTCGTCCAGTGCGGAAGTGCGCCAGACCTCCGCTCCGGTGCGGCTGTCCAGTGCCAGCAGACGGCCGAAGCGATTGGCGAAGTAGACCCGCTTGTATGCCGTTGACACCGCGGGCGCCGACAGACTCTCCATGTCCGTCACCTTCTGCCAGAGTTGCTTGCCGCTGTCCGCCGACACCGCGGTGACCGTCCCGTCGGACCGGACGAAGTAGACGACGCCGCCTACGAGGGTGGCCGCGCCGGTCAGCGGATGCGCCAGTGGGATCCGTCTGACCTGCCCGGTTTCCGAGGACACCCGCAGCAGCGCGTTGTACGGCCGTTCGTACCCGCTTTCGTACACGTCCTTCGCGGTCTGGGGGGCCAGGAACAGGGGCTGTCCGCCGACAGCGCCGAGCGCCTCCGCCTTCTTGGGCAGGGTGGCGGTCTCGGTCAGGCTGCCGGGGCCGAGCTTCATCAGGTCGGCCGGGGCCTGGCCGGGCTCGCTGGCGACCGAGCACAGGGCGTAAGGGGCGCCTCCCAGCACCGCCGTGGTGCAGTACTCGTCCAGCGAGGGCGCCCGCCACAGTTCCTTGCCGGACGGTCCGTAGGCCACGAACGACGAGGCGTCGGGAGACATGGTCAGCAGCCCCCCGTCGTACAGGATGGCCGGCTCGGCGGTGTTGATGTCGCGCTGCCACCGCCGGTGCCCGGTACCGGCGTCGAGGGCCACGACGCGCCTGGTCCTGTCGTCCGGTGCCTCGTACGTGAAGACCACCCCGTCACGGACGCCGATCGGCTGCACCCCCTGAGGGCGGGTGCCGGTCCGCCACAGGATGCGGCCGGAGGCCGCGTCGATCCTGGCGGCCGTGAATCCCGTACCGCCGCAGAACAGGGCGGTTCCCTCCGTCACACATCCGGTGGTGTTGTAGTCGAGGGGGACGCCCTTCACGGCGTACCGCATCTGCCGCTGCCACGGCCGCCAGCCGTCGGGCAGTGACGCGGCATGGGCGGTGGCCGCGGAGGCGGCGTTCTCGGCGGTGGTGGTGTCCGGACGGGACGCGAAGACAGTCACCCCGAAAACCAGCCCCGTGACGGCCAGCGCCGCGCCGAGGCCGGTGAGCAGCATCCGGGCCCGGCGGCGCTTGCCACGGCCACGACCGGTGCCGGTGCCGGTCGCGGCACCCGCGGAACCGGTGGCCGAGCTCCGGGAAGCGGGGCCGGCGGGGCGGCGCCGGGGCCGCGCGGACTGCCCGGTCCTCGGGGACCCGGTGGCATCGGTTTCCGGCAGCGCCTGGAGCATGCGTTGTACGTCCGCCAGTTCCGGCCGTGCGGCCGGGTCCTTGTCCAGGCAGCGTTCGACAATCTCCAGGAGCGCTTCGGGCACCCCGCCGAGGTCCGGGGTCCCGAAGGCCACCTGGTAGCCGGTGATGTACGGGCTGTCGGCGTCGAACGGTCCCGTGCCGACGGCCGCGAACACCAGCAGCGAACCCAGCGAGAACACGTCCGAGGCCGGGGTGACGTCCCGGGGAGAGGCCAGTTGTTCCGGCGACATGAAGGGCGGAGTGCCGATCATCCGCCCGGTCGTGGTGAGCGTCTGGTTGTCGGAAGCGCGCGAGATGCCGAAGTCGATGACGCGCGGACCGTCCTCGGTCATCAGGACGTTGCCCGGTTTGAGGTCCCGGTGCACCAGGCCCGCCCGGTGGATGTCGCGCAGCGCCTCGGTGAGCCCCAGCCCCAGCGCGCGCAGCTCCCGCTGGCTCAGCGGGCCGTCCCTCTTGACGACTTCGGCGAGGTTGAGCCCCGGCACGTAGAGCGTCGCCATCCACGGTCGTTCGGCGTCCGGGTCGGCGTCCACGACAGGCGCGGTGAAGGCACCGCTCACCTTGCGCGCCGCCGCGATCTCCTGCCGGAAGCGCGTCCGGAACTCCTCCTCCTGGGCATGCGGCCCGTGTACGAGCTTGACCGCGACCTGCCGCCCCGAGGCGGAGACTCCCAGAAAGACGACTCCCATGCCGCCCGCCCCGAGCCGACCGAGAAGGGTGTACCCGCCTATGGACTCCGGGTCCCCGGTGCTCAGGGGCGTCATCGCCGATCATCCTTCCCAGCGGCTGCCTGCCTAACGGGGATCAGAGTAGGGCCTGCCGCCCGGAAACGGAGTCGCGGATATCACGCATCGGTGTTCCTGTGCCCCGAGCCGCTCGACGGGCCATCCGCCCGGACGGGGGCCCAACCCTTGGCCGTCCAGACCAAAGCCGATGCCGATGCCGGAAGTTGAAGCCGGACCCGAAGCCGAAGCCCAAGGCGAAGGCGACGTTGAAGTTGAGTCGAAGTTGTTGTCGGAATTGAAGCCGAAGTCGATGCCGGGCCTGACATCGGAGTTGAGGCCGATACCGAAGCCGTCGCCGTGTGGCTGTGGCTGTCGCTGTCGCTGTCGCTGTCGCTGTCGACGCCGAGGCCGACGGGCGGCGAGCCGGGAGGCGTGGTGTCCCTGTGTGTGCCCGCTCCGCCAGAGCCGGCGGTTCCGTCGGCCGTCCGCGCAGTCCTCCATTCCATACGGCATCCCAGAGGGGGCGCGTTTTGGCAGGTCAGAGCTGGTGCGAACATTCCAGCATCCCGAAACCCCCGAAGGGAATGGCGAATGGAACGCCGTAGGGCACAGGCTTGGGTCATCGAAGCAGAGGCGCCTCGCCGGCCCCGGCGATCGTCCTCGCTCAACTCCGCGTTCAAGGCCCGCACGTCCGGCGCGCGCCCACGCACAGCACACGCAGCACACGCATCACCACCCAAGACACGACCGACCAGCCCAGCTCCACCCAGAAGATCATCTTCCGGATATTCAGAGAAAGCAGCCCAGCCATGCGCATCGCCACTCGTTTCGTCTCCCGCGCGGCCGCCTCCTCCATGGTCGTCGCCGCCGCCCTCGCGCTCGTCGGCGTCCAGGCCGCCGAGCAGACCGCGTCGGCCGCCACTCAGAAGGCTCCCTCGATCGTCACCTGCACCGCCGCGAACACCAAGCTGACCGTCACCAAGGTGTCCCGCCCGATCAACCACCTGCTGCTCAAGGCCACCAACACCGGTACCAAGCCCTGCTACGCCTACATCGCCCCCTTCCTGAGGGCCGGCGCCGACGCCCAGGCCCCGGTGGCGTGGGCCGAGGAGACCACGCCGCAGGCCGTGGTGACACTCAAGCCCGGCAAGTCCGCGTACGCGGGCATCACGACGTCCACCGCCGACGGCGAAGGCGGTGGCAAGGAGAAGACCCTGGGCGTGATCTTCACCGACAGGAAGGGCAACGCGACCAACAAGGAGAAGACCCTGAACCTGCCGAACGGCGGTGTCTTCTTCAACAGCACCGCCACCGTGACCTACTGGCAGGACAACGCCAAGGACGCCCTCTCCTGGTAGCCACGCCGGCGCCCAGGCCGCCCACCCTGCCCAGGCGCAACGGGTAACCCGCAGTACTCCTGACGGCCGAGGATCACCAGCCGCGTCCAAGCCGCCCTCGCGGCCCGCGACAACAAACAAACCCCAGGCCGCCGACCTGGGGTTTCATAAGGGAGCGGGTGACGATGGACTCCGCGCCTCAAGCTGATCACGTCTCGTCGCCATGGGCGGGCCACTGACCCGACTTCGCGGCCGAGCCGGCGATGTCCTCGCCATCACTGACGCCGAGGACATCCTCTGATCCGTAGCTCTACAGGGACCGGTCGCTGACGGTCATGGCGGTTGCGTCATGGTCCTGGAAGGGCACTGTCGGACATGATCGGTTGCCGTGGTTGCCGTGGTTGCCGTGGTTGCGGTACTTCGTTGCTGTACCGCATCCCCCGATCAGCAGGGTGAGCACCGCTGTTGCGTCCGCGTACGCACCGACGAGTTCAGCGACGCGGGCCGACACGAGTACAACCACGACGATGATCGTGATGAGCCACAGCCTGGTACCTGGGTTTGACACGCACCGTGGGGTAAGGGACACACTCATCTTGAGCCTCTCGCAGGTTCGTGACCCGCCCTGCCGTGCACGCCTAGGAACCTGTTCGGCGAGGGCGGGTTTTTCTGGGGACCCATTGTGGACTCGAAATGGCGATTAGCAAATTCGATCTGGGGAATTCGGCACCGGTCCAGCTGTCCCAACAGGGGCTGCGTGCAGCCCACCCTTCGGGAAGCTCCTCCTCTGGGTGCTGCGAACGACCATCACGCCTGTTTCTGCTGTGTCTCCAGGGGAGATCTCAGCGAATCGCCAGGGTCAATCGGCCGGCTGCCCTCTACTGCGTAGACCACAACTATGGAATCGATTCCGGCCACTTCATAGGGTCTCAATGCGGAATGTCTCCGCGGTGCAGAACGACGCACCCGTAGTGTCCAGTCTTGAGAGTCTGGCCTGCGTCTCTTGAGAGTCATGACCTGCGTCTCTGTGTCGCCTCTGTGGCACAGGAAGTCGCGGTGGTCAACGCTGTCGCCGTGCGCAACTGCGCTGCACTTGAACACGAGACTCCCGAATGCGGCTGAACATAAGGGCCATAAGGAGTAAAAGCGACCGGCGGGACCGGCCTGAAATTGCTCTCCGCCCGGAGGAACATCAACGGTCACTGGAGCTGCGGGCACACTCGATCCAGCGCGGGCGGAGAAAGCGTGGAGTCTCTGACGACGATTCCTCCGCCCGTGCAGAACAAGAACAATTGGCCTGAACGCAGGTCAGGTTGAGGCGACCTCAACGGTCGTGTTCTTGCTCATCCTCCTCCGCAGTAGGCGCATGGTTGGCACAGTTCCTTCCAACGGCATCTTCGGCCGTGCCCGGACGCCTTCTGCTCCTCCTTCTTGTTGGCGCTGTTGATGGCGTAGGCGCCCCAGCCGGCCAGGCCGACAACGACGACCGCGCTGAGCGTGATGGTGATGATGCGGTTGCGGCGTTCGCGGGCCCGTTCGGCGCGACGCATCTCCTCGATGCGGGCCTTGCGGGACAGGGCGGTGGCCTTCTTGCTCGTCTTGCTCATGACGTGGGTGTCCTCACTCTCCGTCGTACGGCGGTGGATGCAGGGGCGGCAGATGGCGTTCCGTGCGTGCGCTCGCGTCAGCGCGCGGCGCCGAGGCGCCTGGTCAGCTCCGCTGCACCTGGAGGACGTGAAGGTCGGGGGCCGTCGCTGTCGGCGGGGCCTGGGCGAGATACGTCGCTGTGCCCGGGGGCTTCTGGACGTCCGGCGACCGGGGGAGAAGCACCGGCAGGGGATGCGAGGGTGCGGCGAGGATCCGCCGGGCCTCGTGGACGGCGGGAGCGCAGCACTCGCCACCAGGAGGACAGTCGGTCGACACGGTGTGGTGGACGGTCGGGTCGCCGGTCGGCATCTGTGTGCCGGAGACTCCGGTCTGCATCTGTGTGCCGGAGACTCCGGACACAGCAGAGACATGCTCACCGCTGCCGGCATGTGCCGTGGAGCCCAGGCACACCACCAGCGCCGCGAGCAGGACGGCCAGGACAGGGCAGAGGGCCGCGGCACGCGTGGTCCACCACTGGCCGCGGGTCGTGCGCCGCGCCGACTGCGCCCGCCTTCCCATCACGGAGATGTTAAGTGGTTCCTGTGGATGTGCCCATCGTGCAGAACCGGTCGGCGGGCAGTGGCTGGACGCCCGCCCTGGCTTGCTAATTAACTTAGTAATAACGGGGAGCGGCGGGGCTCAGGGCCGGGACGTGGCGTCGGCGGCCATCTCCAGCAGCAGCGCGGTCTGCTGACGGCCGTGACGGGTGAGCGGCAGCCGGCGGAACACCGAGTGGAACGCCTCCGCGACGGCCAGGGCCAGGTGATGCCGCCCCGCGATGTGGCGCCGTTCGTGTTCCAGTACGGCGGCCAGCGGCTCGGCGGTGAGTTCGCGTACGGCCGCGTCGCTGACGACGACGTGTGGGTGGCGGCCGGGAAGACAGTACGCGACGGGGACGTCGTACGGCAGGACGGTGGCACCCAGCCGGGTGGCACGGCGGCCCACCAGGTCGACGGCCTCGCGGTGCCGGGTCCGTGCTCGCCGGGCCCTTGTGACATGGAAGGCGAAGCCGGCGAGCAGGGCGAGCCCGAGGGCGGCGGGCAGGGCGACGGCCAGCCGGTCCGCCGTCGCGGGGCTTCAGCAGCATCTCGCGCGGCCCGTCCGGTTCCCCTTGCGCCGCTGCGGGGAGCGCGGCTGGCAGGTGCGGCGAGTTCCCGCAGGTCAGCGCCGTGTTAACGGTCATGACAACGGTCACCGGTGCAGCCTTTGGCGATTCGTGCGGACGTGCGTTTCACTGCCTTCAGGACACCCGGCACGAGGGGGAAGGCGTCGGCATGAGCGACCACGACCACGGGCACGGATCGGGACACGACCACGGCGGGGGCGGCCACACCGGACACTCCCACGGCGTCTCGGCGGACGCCGACCGCCGCTGGCTGGCCATCGCGCTCACCCTCATCGCCGCGTTCATGGCGGTAGAGGTCGTCATCGGAGTCGTCGCCCAGTCCCTGGCGCTGATCTCCGACGCGGCACACATGCTCACCGACGCCGCCTCGATCGTCCTCGCCCTGATCGCGATGCGGCTGGCGGCCCGCCCGGCCAAGGGCGGTTTCACCTACGGCCTCAAGCGCGCCGAGATCCTCTCCGCCCAGGCCAACGGACTGACCCTGCTCCTGCTCGGTGCCTGGTTGGCATACGAGGCGGTCCGCCGGCTGATCGACCCGCCCGAGGTCGAGGGCGGCCTGATGCTCGTCACCGCTCTCGCCGGGATCGCCGTGAACGTGGCCGCGACCTGGTGTCTCTCCAAGGCCAACCGCTCCTCGCTGAACGTCGAGGGCGCCTACCAGCACATCCTCAACGACCTGTTCGCCTTCGTCGGCACCGCGGTCGCCGCGCTGATCGTCGTCCTGACCGGCTTCACCCGAGCCGACGCGATCGCCACCCTCGTGGTCGTCGCCCTCATGTTCAAGGCCGGCTACGGGCTGCTGCGCGAGTCCGGCCGCATCTTCCTGGAAGCGGCGCCGGCCACCATCGATCCGGACGCCCTCGGCGACAAGCTGGTAGCCGAGCCGAACGTCGTCGAGGTGCACGACCTGCACGTCTGGCAGATCACCTCCGGTCAGGCCGCTCTCTCCGCCCACATCCTGGTCGAGCCCGGCGGCGACTGCCACGCCGTCCGCCGCGACCTGGGGGAACTCCTGCGCAAGGACCACGACATCATCCACACCACCCTCCAGGTCGACCACGCCCAGGCCCCGGTGCTGCAAGGTGCCCTGCCCGGCGTCCGCGGACTGCTGCCTCTGGACGACACCGGGCACTGCGCGGACCCGCACGGCCCGGTCCACCGGGACGAGCCCCACGAACACTGACCGGCCGTCAGCGCGGGGTTTCCCGAACTCAGGAAACCCCGGTCCTGGATTGGGGAGCTGTGGGCATTTGCGGCCGGTGGAACCGCTGACCTGGGTGAACGGCCACGATGCGTCCCCGTCGGGCCGGTCGCTTTCACCGTGGTTCCCCTCCGTCGTCTGCTACCCCGACAAGGACGGCGACGGCCGGATCAGACGGTCAGAACGATCTTGCCGAAGACGGCGCGGGACTCCAGCAGAGTGTGCGCGACCGCGGCTTCGTCCAGCGGGAAGGTGCTGTGCAGCACCGGCTTCAGCCGGCCTTCCCGCAAGTCGGCGAAGAGGAGCGCGAAGGTCTCGGCGGCGGTCTTCGACGGTGCACTGGAGAGACTGAGAGCCGAGATGGTCCAGGACTGCTGGAAGTTCGCGAACAGTGCCATCCCGAAATCGGGGGTGGGGGCACCCCCGACGACACCACTGATCACGTACCTGCCGTTCGGGCGGAGCAGGGGGATGAAGTCGGCCACGTCAGCACCGGCGACGATGTCGATGACGGCGTGATAGCGGCCGTCCGGGCCCGGGTCGACCGCGTCCACGCCCACGACTTCGGCGGCCCCCAGGTCGTACAGTCGCTCCGCGACGGACCGGTCGGGAACGGAGGCGATCACCGTCGCACCCCGAGCGGCCGCGAACTGGGTGGTGAGCACGCCGATCCCGCCACCGGCGCCGCGAACGAGCACCCGCTCGCCCGCCTTGACGCCGGCCCTTTCCACGCTTGCCGCGGCGACCAGGGAATTCACCCCGAGCGCCACCGCGTCATGGGACGACACGTCCTCCGGCAGTTCTACGAGAGATTCGACGGGCACCATGGCACGGTCGCTGTAGCCGCCGCCGTGTCCGGTCGTCGCGAAGACCCGGCGTCCCACCCACCTGGCGTCGTCCTGCGAACCGACCTCGACCACCGTGCCCGCCACCTCCAGACCGGGTACGGCGCCGGTGCCGACGTCGGGCTTGGCGCCCTGCCGCAGCAGAACATCGAAAAAGCCGACCCCGGCCGCTTCCACCGCCACTACGGCATGGCCCGGCTCGGCGGTCGGGTCCGGCCGCTCGACCAGCTTGAGGTTCTCCGGGCCACCGAATTCGGTGATCTCTACTGCACGCATGATGTCTCCTCGTAGCGTTCTGTCGCGCATGAAAGGGAAAGAGGCTGCCGGACAACGAGGCTCAGACGTCCTCGGTGACCTCGATGCCGCGGCACCAGAGCACGCTAACCCGATAAACGGATGACCTCTTCCATTTGTGGTTAAGTGAGAGACATGCCTGTTCAGCCGTCTCGAAACCAGTCCTCGTCCACCGCCGAGACCCCCGTCAGGGGGCAGCGAGCCGACGCACGGCACAACCGTGCCCAGCTCCTCCAGGCCGCCCGCGAGGCGTACGCGCTCAACGGCACCGACGTACCCTCCAGCACCATCGCCCGCAGGGCCGGCGTCGGCGCCGCCACCCTCTACCGGCACTTCCCGACCCGGGGCTCGCTGATCGCGGCGGCGTTCTCCGAGCAGCTCACCGAGTGCGTCGCAGCCCTGGACGAGGCCCTACGGGACGACGATCCCTGGCGCGGTCTCTGCTCCGCCCTCGCCAAGGTGTGCAGGATGCAGGCCGAAGACCGCGGGTTCAGCGCCGCGTTCCTCGGCGAGTCTCCCGGCGATCCCGGCCTTCATCGTGAGCGCGCCCGCGCCGAGGCAGGACTCGCCCAGCTGGTGCAACGCGCGAAGAACACAGGGCGATTGCGCAAGGACTTCGATCCCAGCGACGTCACCCTCCTGCTCCTGGCGAACAGCGGCGTCGTGCGACAGTCCCCGGAGGCGTCCCTGGCCGCCTCTCGCCGCCTGCTCGCCTACTTCCTCCAGTCTTGCCGGGCCACGGACGGCGTCCCGTCCCTGCCTCCGCCCGCACGGCTCCGCCTCGACGACCTTTACGGGCCGCCACACCGAACCGACTGACCGGCGACTTCCGCCTGGAGCGCGCGCCCCAACGTCTGGCGCCTGCCCCTGAATTCGCGTGAAGTCCCGCCCCGGTACGCAGCGCCCGATGACCTCGCCTTCGGTCTCGTCGTCACCACGCAGAAGGGCGAAGGGCAACAGCGCATCGGCAAGGCGAACCGGTCCCACCTGTCCGTCGTCCGGTGAGCTGACGAGGGCGCGAGCCCCGATGGGGCGATGTCGCAGGACGCCACTGACCATGCGTGGCCGGCGCCTGAAGTTCTGTCCGTCGCCTGTCACGGAGGCCGATGCGTGACAGCCGCCATGTGGGGCATATCGGCGCCGAGTTGATCTAGGCAATAACCGAGGCCCAGGTCTCTGACCTGGTCCTTCTCCATCAATCCGGTGCGTCTGTGGTGCGGCCTGCCTCGGACTCGGTGCCGTTGGCCACCTGCAACTTCCGTCTTCGGCGGCGCCGGTGCCAGCGCTCCGAAAGTTCCCCGGTTGCGGTGGCAACGGCCGCAATCCCGGCGCACGTCGGCCAGCTCTTGGAGTCGCTGATGACCATGCCGATGAGGCGGAACGCCACAGTCGTCAGGCCCCACCCCAAAGCACACGAAGCTGCTGCGTCGACCCAACTGTTTCTGCCGTTCACGGGCCAAAGGCAGCTACCCGGCCAGAGAACCCACAGGTGCACGCCCAGTCGGCAGCCCTCTGATCCGTAGCTCTACAGAGATCGGTCATTGGAGGTCATACGGGCTACGGGGAGGCGTGTGGCGGCCGGTGTTGGCTGCTGGCGGTTGCTGGGGTTGCTGTACCTCGTTGCTGTACAGCAGGATCCGGTCCGGGGGTGAGGTCATGGAGAGGGAGCACCTGGAACGCCTGCTGGGCGGTGGTGACGAGACGTCGTCGGCCGCCTTGGCTGCCCTCCGCGCCGGCGCTTCTCACGTCGTCTGGGACGGGACGTCGTCGGCCGAGTTGCTTGCGAAGGTCTACGGTCGCCGACTCCGTCTCACCCGCCGGAGGGACATCGAGACCTCCGGCTTGGCGTGGGCCGTGCAACGCCTGGACCTATACGGCCGACCGGTTCGACTGGGCCAGATAAGAACTGCCGACGGCTCATGGGTTTTCATGCTGTTTCTCGACGAGGACGGCAGCACGCTGGTGGCGTGCACCGGCGTCCGGCAGACCCTGCCGGGCCCCGCACGACCAGACACCTGCTGAACTCGCACCGCTGACGGCCGATCGCCCTCAGGACCCATTGTCAGTGCCTGCGGCTATCGTCTCAGCGCGCGGTCGGCTTCCGGGGGTTCCAGCTCTGAAGGGAATGGTTGCATCCCCGGCCTGTCTGGGGGCGGCCCGGAGACTCGTCCGGGACCTAACCGACGGCTGGGCTTCGTCGATGGCCAAGCAGTGACCTGCCAGCGCCGACCGCGTACCACTTCTGGCCAGGGCTGATGACAGGTGCACGCTTTCCAACTGCGGGGGTGGGAGGCGGGTGCGTGTACAAGGGCGTTCACCTGTGTTCATGGGCGGCCGGCTGCCAGTGCGGCGACGGCTCCGGGTCTCCTCACTTGAGGATGTCCAGTAGGCGATCCGCCAGAACCCCCGCCGAGTGAGGGTTCTGTCCGGTGATGAGGTTGCGGTCCTCGACCAGGTACGGCTCCCAGACGGGACCGCGGCTGTACTCGACGCCCACCTTGTCCTTCAGCTCGTCTTCCAGCAGCCACGGTGCCCTGGACGCCAGGCCCACAGCTTCCTCCTCCTCGTTGGTGAAGCCCGTCACGCGGTACCCCTTGAAGGGCGACTCGCCGTGAATCCTGGTGGCCAGGAGCGACGCGGGGGCATGGCACACGATCGCCAACGGCTTACCGGAGGCCAGCTGGGCCGTCAGCAGCCGGCCGATGTCGGCGTCGTAGGCAAGGTCCGACATCGGGCCATGACCGCCGGGCAGGTACACCGCGTCGTAGTCCTCCAGGCGGACATCCGACAGTTTGAGCGGCCGACGCATCGCCTCCGCGGAACGGATGATCTCCTCCAGCTCCAGAGCCCCCTTTTCTCCTCCGGCCATGGAGGGACGCAGGCTCATCATGTCGACGTTCGGAGTCACACCGCCCGGCGTCGCGACCACGACCTCATGGCCGGCGTCCGTGACCGCCTTGTACGGCATCGCGAACTCCTCGGCCCAGTAGCCGGTCGCATACCTGGTGCCGTCCTTGAGTACCCAGTAGGTAGCCCCACTGACGATGAAGAGTACTTTCGCCATCGATCTCCACCTCCTTGTCCCCACCTGGCTCGCCGGGGAACTCGGCTTCTTTCTTTCTCGCTCGCAGCCTTGCTCCGCATCAGGCCGGGATCCCGAACACCGGCGTGAGCCTGGCTCGTGCCAGGCCGTGGGTCACGAGCCGGAATCCGGGCCATGCGGGGGTCGCCTCCGTGGTGATGTCGAGACGGGGCGTGTCCAGCGCATGAACGACGAACATGTAACGGTGAGCGGCCTCCCCGGGTGCAGGTGCCGCACCGAGGAACCCGTGCCGACCGGCGTCGTTGGCGAGCGTCCTGGCCCCGGCCGGCAGCCTCTTTCCGCCGGCGTCGCCCGCGCCGGCAGTCCCGGCGAATTCCGACGGCCCGCCGCCGCGTTCCCGCCCTTTTGCGGACACCGGGCGAGGCGTCACCTGAACGACCCCGGACACGGTCCGTAGCGCACCGCCTACTACGCGACCGCCATGTTGCGCCGCGAAGCGTCCGGCTGCCAGTCGGTCGCACATGGCACCGGGCACCCGCACTCAGTGCTTCACCCCGGCCGCCGCCGACAACTGTTTCGTCATCGGGACCTCCGTACCCCCAATCGATGTCGTTGGGGGTGAACGTGTTCCAGCCTAAGTACCACTCTGACCGGGCGCATCCGGGCCCACATCCTGCGTGTCTCGATCGGAGACGAAAGTCCGGAATGCGCTGACGGCGGCTCGCGCACGCTTCGTTGAACTCCCCTGTGCCCGACACGCGTTGTCCTGCCGCACACACTTGACCACAGCCGCGCAGGTGCTGCCCGACATCGCCGAGAAGAGCACACACCCGGGTCACGAACGATGCGTGGGGCATGTACATGGCTCGGCCGATGCCGGCGAGCGTCCCGTGCCGGCGTTCGATCACGCCATCGCTCTGGACAACCGGGCGCCCGCACTCCGACGACGATCGACAGGAAGAGGTCGCCGCCGGCCTCGACGCGATCGTCCGGACGGCCCGAGTCGCGGGCCGGAAGGCGACCGCTGAGCCTTCTGGCGCGAATCTGGCACGCGACGACTGATCACGATAGACAAAAAAGAACCCCCGGGCCTCTGGCCTGGGGGTTTCTCCTGGACCGGGTGACGAGAACCGAACTCGCGCTCTCAGCTTGGGAAGCTGCGGCCATGTGCGCCTGGTTGGAGCGCTGACCTGGGCGAATGCTGCGGGGCGCAGCCTGGACGGGCTTGGCTGATTTCACCGTGATTCCCCGCTGTTTCCCGCCTGACCCGGTGCGATTGTGGTGCGCCCTGGTCGTCGGGCACGCGGCGATGCTCACCGCCTCCGGACCCCGACCGCCTCCCAGTGACACATACCCACCGCCCTGCGCTCTTCGAACGGGTAGTCGAAAACGGCCGCCCCAACTCCGAGGAGGTTTCGTTAACTTGCACATCCACAAAGGCACGGCCGTCGCGGTGGCAGCGGCACTGATCGGCTCACTGACCCTGATCGGGGCGGGGACGGCGACGGCCGCGGCCGAAGAGACGAGCGTGGCGCTGCCCAGCGCCTCGTTCCGGGACATCATCGTCGACGGAGTGCACGACCGGGTGTTCGTCAGCGACCCGGCCGGCGGCAGCATCGTCGTCACCGACTACGCGGGCGCGGTTGTCCAGCGGATCACCACCGAGGAAGGGGCCGCGGGCCTCGTGCTCTCGGCGGATTCCAGCAAGCTGTACGTGGCCCTGTCGACGGCCGACGCGATCGCCGAGATCGACACCGCCACCCTCACCGAGACCAACCGCTACCCGACCGGCGCGGACACCTCGCCCCAGACCCTGGCGCTGGCGGGCGGCAAGCTGTGGTTCGGCTACACGGTCGGCAGCAGCGGCGGCATCGGCTCGCTCGACGTAGCCTCTCCGGCCCCGGCGGCGACGCTCGTCCCGAGCGGCCGTTACTGGTACTACGCCCCGGCCCTGGCGTCATCCCCCGCCGACCCGAACGTCCTGGTGGCGGGCGAGGAGGGCGCCAGCCCGGCCACCCTGGCGGTCTACGACACGGCGAACGGCGGCCTGCAGAAGCGCACCGAGCGCCTCTTCACCTCGTCGCCATCGATCTCGTACCTCAACGACTTCGCGGTGACGGCGGACGGCCAGAGCATCGTCGTAGCGGCGAACAACCCGTACGACCACCAGATCGTCCGCCTGTCGGACCTGTCGTCGAACGGCTCCTACTCAAGCTGGCAGTTCCCTAACGCGGTGGCCGTGGCGGCAGACGGAACGGTGGCGACGGGCGCGACCGGCGACTTCGTAAAAACCTATCGCCCGGGTTCCACCTGGCCGTCGTTCCGCGAATACGCCGTGAACGACCTCCAGCGCGACGGCCTCGCCTGGGCCCCGGACGAGAACCGCCTCTTCGCGATCACGGGCCTGTCCTACGGCAGCGCCCCCACACTCCACGTCCTTCCGGACGCCGGCAAGCTGGACACCACCCTCAGCTTCCAGGCCCCCGAAACCTCCCGCAAGGGCAAGGACCTGACCATCACTGGCCGGCTGTCAGCAGCGGAGCCCTACCCGGCAGGCACGACGGTGCAAGTGACCCGCACGGACGCGGAACACCCGACCGGCACGCCGGCCGGCACCTTCCCCATCTCCACGGCGACGGGCGAGTTCACGTTCACGGAACGCCCGCGCGAGACGGGTGACATCACCTACACCGCCACGTACAAGGGCGACGGCCAGCGCACGCCCGCAACCGCCCAGACGACGGTGACGATCACCAAGTAGCACCCTGAGCACCCCACCAAAGGCCCCGAACCAGCCAGGTACGGGGTCTTTGACCTCAGGGGCCATGTCTGCTCGGCTCTGTCTGGGTCGACGGCGGACGGGACGGAAGCTCCCCGCGCACACCACTGCACACCCGCGGCCGCGAACGGCGCCTCCTCCGTCCCGGTGCCGAGTCTGGCTGTCCCAGGTGGAGGCAGACCTCAGCCGCGGGGACTGGCGTGCTCCGGACGCCGGGGCAGTCAACTTCCGCGTCTACGCAGAGAAATGGTCGAAGAACGGGAGTTGGCCGTTCGGACTGAGGACCTGTACAAGCACCTCCTGCGGCTCTACGTCCTTCCCGCCTTCGGCGCGCTCGACCTCGATGAGATCACCGCTCCTCGCGTCCGTGAGTGGCGCGCTGAGCGGCTTCGTACCACCGAGGCCAAGGCGACCGTCGCCAAGGCGTACCGCCTCCTCAAGGGCATCCTTGAGACGGCTGTCGATGACGACTTGATCAGCCGCAATCCGTGCCGGATCAAGGGCGCGGGCAAGGAGTCGGCTGCCGAACGCCGTATCGCCACCGTCGCCTATTCCCCGGCGCCTCATGGTCCACCTCGGCGCGTACGGTCCGATGCGGCCCGAGGAACTGGCCGGCCTCCGCCGCCGGGACGTCGATGTCGACAACCTTGTGATCCGCGTTCGCGTCGCCGAGCCGGAGCGGACCAACGGCAAGCGTGCTCCTGGCGAAACCAAGTCCGACGCGGGCGTCCGTGCCGTCGTTCTCCCGGCGTTCCTCCACAAGGAGGTGAAACAGCATCTCGCCTGGTTCGCCGAGAAGGGGCCCGATGGCCTGGCCTTATGGGCACGCCATGGGCGCGCTGACGACTCGGAGGCGCGGGGCGGTCTTCTGGGTGGCCGAAGAGCACGCAACCTCTGGAAGCGAGAGCTGGCCGGAAGGCCGCGATTGCAGGAGCACATGGAGTGCGGTTCAGCGGCGGACGAACGATTCGGGGCGGAGGTGGGTCGGACGGGCTTGCGCAATCCGGGCCTGCTTGGGCGACGCACCAAACCCAGTTTGTGGTTCGGTCCGGAAGCCGCGGTCGTTGCCCGACGCTCGGCTTCCTTCTGCTCCCGCTCGCCCACCGCACTTGGTCACCGCAGCGCCGTGGGCCACTCCGTGATGCCCGCGGGTCCGGCATTACGCCGGTGGGCGTCCGTTGCCCAACACGCCATCCTGCGGAAGCAAACTGAGCTCCGACCCCCGCGTGGTGGCTGACGTGTGAGCCACTTCGTGCTTTCTTTCCCCGGGTACACCCCTGAGGTGTCTGGGCTTGCTTGCTGCTATTCTCGTGCCGCTTTGCATGGGGGGCAGCCGGGGGGCTGGGCATTTCCGCAGCGCTGTAGACGCGCGCCTGATCGGCGGTCGCCGTCCCGTCATGCCTTTTCTGTTGCGAGGCCCAGGAGGCGACGATGGCCCGTCGTACCACCGCCCGTGGCGTTGTCGCCGTGTTGGCGGTTCTCACCGTGACCGCCGGTCCCGGCCCGTTCGCCGTCACGGCTGACGCAGACAACGTTGTCGGCGCCGCCCTCCCGGCGGAGAAAGTCTTCCAGGCGGACCGCTACATGCCGCGCAGGGACCGGATCCACAGCGCTGGCCCCAGTGGCTATCTGCACGTCCAGGAGGGTCGTTCGGGCTACCTGTGGACGTCGTACGACACCGGTACGACGACCGAGCTGGGCGACCTGGCCCGACTCGAACTCCCCGCATACCTGGGGTCGTCGTCCGACGTCGTGACCGATGTCGTCTCGCCCACACAGAAGGTCGTTCTCAGGGACCTGTCCGCCGGCGCCACCACGGATATCGCCATCACGCACGGCGCGTACGGCGCCACCTTCGGCACCCATGTGCTCACCCAGGCCCGGGACGCCGACGGCAACCGCGTGCTGTGGCTCTACGGCGACGGCGTGCCTACCGACGGCACCCTCGTTGCCGGATGGCCGACCGGAATCACGGCCAACTTCAGCGTGCTGGGCGGCGACAGCGGCACCGCCGTCATCGGCTACGCGCTGGGAAACGGCGAGCGACACCTGGCCCTGGTGGACCTGGACGCCGCGAGAGTCACCGGCGATGTGACCGTGTCCCTCGCTCCCACGGCTGTTGCGCTGAGCGCGGACCGGCTGGTCTGGTACCGGTCCGACAGCACGGTGGCACACGTCCTGGACCGAACCGACCTCTCCGCCGCCGAGACCACCGTGACTCTGCCCGGCACGGAGGGCACCCCGTACGCGGGCATCGCCGGACGCTGGCTGGTGGTGGCCCGTTCCCTGCCGACGGGCTCCTACGATGCGGCCGACACGTCCGGCGAGCGGCTGATGGCCGTACCCCTCACGGGTGGTGACCCGGTCACCCTGCTCCGGCACGCGAACAGTTCCCTCGTCACGGCGCCGGACGGCACTCTGCTGGCCGTGGGCGGCACCGACGCCGGGCATTGGGCGGTACGCCGGGTCATCGACACCGGGGCGGGCACCCCGACGCTGACGGAGCTGACCGCCGTACCGCCGGTGGCCGCGGAGATCAGCCGGTTGTCGCTGCAGAACGGCACCCTGGCCACCGATGAGCCCGACAGCAGCTTCATGGGCGCCTACTACACCCGGGCGATCGCCGCCGACGGAACGCCGGGCACGCCGACCTGGCGGAAGTGGAACCACCGCGATGTGGGCCCGTACACCACCGGCGACGGCCGTGCCGTGACGTTCACCGCGCAGTCCGACCCCGTCGGCTCGTTCGTCCAGTCCCTCGACAAGAACGACCAGGCCGGTTTCTTCTACCTGCCCTCGGCCTCCGGGGCCGTCCTCGACATCACCGGCCGCTACGCCATCGTCAACGGCGCCTCTCCCGCCAAGCAGTACGTGGGCGACCTCGGCGTCTACAGCAGCCTGGAGCCCATCGTCACCCGCTCCGTGACGGCCGCCTCCGTCTGGGGCACCAGCCTGTGGACGCCGGGTTCCGGCACCGGTGTCGTCACCGCCAAGGACCTGAAGACCGGCAAGGTCACCGACACCGTCAGCACCGGCGCCCCGTGCGTCCCCAAGGAGCTGCAGGCGGTCGGCCGCTGGGTCTACTGGTCCTGCGGCCCGACTGCGACGGCGGGCGTCTGGGACCGTACGGCGAAGAAGAACATTCCCGTCCCGTCCGGCCAAGCAGTGCTGGGCGACGGCTACCTCGTCCGGCACGACACCTCGGCCGGCGCGCTCCTCCTCACCTCCTTCGCCGACGGCACCGCGGCCACCCGCAAGATCGGCGACCTCGCGGCGGGCAACTCCAGCCTGCGCGGGGTGACCTGGACCGTGGACAAGTTCGGCGGACCTGCGGCCTACGTCGACGCGGACCAGCGGATCCACCTGGTGCCCAGCGGTGTCGCCACCCAGCCACTCTCCGTCGTCGAGTCCGAGGCGACCGACAACGCGTCGGAGAGCAGCGCGGCCGCCAGCCCGTGGTGGCAGTGGCGCGGACTGCTCTCCAAGCCCGCCGCCTCCTGGACGGCTACGCTCACCAGCAAGGCCACTGGCGCCGTGGTCCGCACGCTCACCGGCGGGAAGGTGGACGGCACACTGACCGCACGGTGGGACACGCGGAACACCGCAGGCGGACTCGTCCCCAACGGCATGTACACCTTCAAGCTCACGGCCCCGCCCGCCGACGGTTCAGGGCCGACGCTGACGGTGACCCGGACGGTGAACGTGTCCGACGGAGCAGCCGTACGCCACGACTTCGCCAACGGTGCCACCCGGGCGCCCGACGGTATCGGCGACGCCCTGACCCTCAGCTCCTCCGGCGTCATCAGCTACCGCCCGGGCAACCGGACGGGCGGCTTCGACAAGGCCATGTCCGCTTCGGGCTGGCCCTCCTCCGTGACGCTGGTCCCGTTCGGCGACCTCAACGGCGACCGGCGCAACGACATCCTCGTCCGATTCAGCAGCGGCGAGCTGCGGGTGTACCGGACCATGCGCGGTCAGGCTTTCCTCACGAGTACCTCGCACACCTCGCTGGGCACGGGCTGGAACCAGTACAACCTGCTGACCTCGCCCGGCGACATCACGGGCGACGGCCGCCCTGACCTGATCGCGCGCAAGGCGTCCACGGGAGAACTGTTCCTGTACAAGGGCACGAGCACGGGGAAGCTGTCTGCGCGGGTCAAGATCGCGGGGAACTGGTCCGGCTACAAGAAAATCGTGGGCGTCGGCGACTTCAACGGCGATGGCCGCGGTGACCTCCTGGCCCAGGACCGTTCCAACACCCTCTGGCGCTACGACAGCAACGGCTCCGGCGGATTCAAGTCCCGTGTGAAAGTTGCCTCCGGCTGGGGCTCGTCGTACAACGCCGTCGTGGGCGTCGGCGACATCACCGGCGACGGCAAAGCGGACATCGTCTCCCGCGACACCTCAGGCAACCTGTGGCGCAACACCGGGAACGGCTCGGGCACGTTCGGGCCCCGCACGAAGATCGCCTCGGGTTGGCAGGTGTACAAAGGCGTGTTCTGATGGCCCGGCCCACGATGACGGCGAGCACACCTCACTGACGAGGCCCCCGCTCCTCGGGGAACGGTCGTAGTTGGTGGACATGGCGCGCATGGTGAACCGCCACCATTTGCTTGTCCTGGGGTGCAGGTCACGGGAAATCCGCTGAAGGACCTCATGGTCCGCGCCGGCCAGTCCTCCCAGAAGGCCGCGATGATCTACCAGCACTCCGACGACGAGCGGCAACGGGAAGTCGCCGCCGGGCTGGACGGCATGGTGCGCTCCGAGCGTGCGAAGCACCACAAGGACGGTGGCCCGCACCACCAGCAGGAGTCATCAGCGGGCTAATGGTGCGCTAGTGGTGCGGCACCCGCCCACTGGTCTAGACAACAAAGAACCCCCGGGTCCACGACCTGGGGGTTTCTGCTGGAGCGGGTGACGAGAATCGAACTCGCGCTCTCAGCTTGGGAAGCTAAGGGTATGCAGGGCTTGTTCTGAGGCTGACCTGCGGTGGAACAGCTTATGGGCCCGATGGGTGGGCGACTGGTTCCCCGTTGTTCCCCGTGGTTCCCCGGCCCACCTGGCACGGGACTGGCACGCGCCTACGCTGGCGGCGCCTCTTGGCTGGTGGGGTTCCCTTGGCTGTTAGGTGGTGGATCGACAGGGGGAGGAGACCGCCGCAGCAGGGCAGGCACATTCAGAAAGGTCAATTTGATGAGATCCACAAAACGTCGCTCGCTCAGCCTGTCGTCGTGGCGAAGCTGGAGTGCACCAACCGTTCCAACCCCGAGCAGAGAGCCGACGATTACGACGGGCACCGTCCACGGGGGTGCTAGGCGACTAGCGCTGATCGTGGCGGCTGTAGTTGCCAAGATGGCGACGAGGTAGAACGATCCGCTGAGCCAGGGGCCGCTTCGTCGCCCCTCTGCCTGCTGCGACACCTCACGGTGGGCCCGTAGGACATCCTCAACGCGCGAACCGCTTATCTGGCGGACTCTGCCTCGTCTGTCGATCTTGAAGTAGCACCCTTCTGCGCCGCAGACACCGCGACGGTTTCGCTCAAGAGCCCGGGTCCTTGGCCAATGAGTGGCCCCCCACCTCATGCGAGCGACAGAAGCGGGGGGACTCGTCGTCGTTCAAGCGTCGCCGTGGCATAGAGCTATGGTGCCCAGTCCTCCGATGCGGCGGGCCGAAGTCGCAGACGTTGCGTCGGGCTTCATCAGGTCGATCACGCGGTGCCTTCGGGGTCGGCCCAAGCGCTACTTGCCTCGTTCCGCAGTTCGCTGCTGTCCCTGGCTAACCGCTGCTGTTCGCTGCTGTTGGTGTCAGGCGTTGGTGTCACCGCCAACGGTGGCCTTGACAAATGCCAGATCTCCGGGTGCAGGCATAACCCTTCCAGTGTGGCAGATCATCACCGGGAGCCCAGGCCGGAGCGGGGTGGGGGTGGTCACCTGTGGGTGCCGACTGTCAGCGCTGGTCGGCCTCGGACGGCCCGGGGACGGCCCAGGGACGTCCGCCCGAATCGCTCGATCGCCCAGTCCGACGGCACGACCGGACGCCCACTCGACTCACACAGGAAGCGTCCCCTCCCTTGATCGTCCGCTTCTCAACTGTGTGACAGCCACAGGAAGGATTCACGAGGGGGCAACTCGGTCACCATGACAGCGGCAGAACCGCGTCACAGTCCTGTCGTAGCGGTAGAAGCGGTGGGAGGCGGAGCATCCCGCTCCGGCCCGCTCAGAGACTGAGCCCGCTAACATGTCGGAACGACAGTCAGAGAGTTGAGGGTTGCATGTCGCTGGAAGCGCAAATCGCCTCAAAGGCAAAAGAGATTCACACCGATGGGTACCCTATGTCCATCGGCGAGGTGCTGTCTCTTTACAAGGATGGGGACATTGACGTCCATCCTGAATTCCAGCGGATTTTCAGGTGGAACGACGATCAAAAGTCACGACTCATCGAATCTATTCTCCTAGGAATCCCCATTCCGCCTATCTTCGTCTCGCAACGAGGAGACGGCATCTGGGACATCATCGACGGTGTACAGCGCCTGTCTACCATCTTTCAATTCGTTGGCGTTTATCGCGACCATGAAGATCGACTGGCACAGCCTCTAGTACTCCAGCCCACGGAATATCTTCCGGCCCTCGAGGGTTACACCTGGGAGGTCGCAACCGAGAGCGGAAACGTCTTCACTGACGCCATGCGGAGGGACTTCAAGCGCGCCAAGCTCGAGTTCCGCATCATCCGCAAGGAGTCAGACGAAAACGCAAAGTACGACCTCTTCCAGCGCCTGAACTCGGGAGCCCAACTTTCTCCCCAGGAAGCAAGAAACTGCCTCCTCGTAATGCTCAACTCGGACATGTTCAGTAGGATTTCTGAGCTTTCCGAAAACATCGACTTCAAGGAATGCGTCCCGTTGTCGGACCAGAAGGAAGGTCAAGCCTACCGGCAAGAGCTCGTCTTGCGATTCTTTTGCCAGGCGGCCTTCGCTGGATCGCATACTGAACTCCCGCTCGAGTACGGCGAGTACCTAACGCGGTGGATGCGCGACGCTGCCCAGTCGTACAGTGCAGGCGATTCACCCATTGATGTTGAGCTCTTCCAGCGCACATTCAAGCTCTTGAACGAGCAGCTAGGCGAAGACGCCTTCAGGCGCTTCAATGGCGTGAAGAGCCTTGGACCGTTCTCTATCTCCTCCTTTGAGTTCGTGACCTCGGGCGTTTCAGCAAATATTGAATTCTGGGAAGATAATGCAGCCCGACTGGCTGAGCGGGTGCATTCTGTTTGGGTCGCGCCGGAGTTTCGGGAGAATTCAGGCACCGGCGTTAGCCCACGTCGCCGGGTCCCCAGGCTGATCCTCAACGCCCGTCAGTACTTCTCCTCTGCGGGCTGACTGTGGCAGTCAGAACAATCGGGGAGCTAGAGGACCGACTGGACAATGCGCTGGCCTGGCGTCGCATTGAACTGCAGACGCTGAAATCTCAAATCCGGGCCGCTTACAGAAATTCAGCTCACTCACCCTTGACCCGAGCCTTAGCGCGTAGCGGTATCGCTCTGCTGTACGCCCATTGGGAGGGCTACGTCAAGGAATCCTGTCAAGTCTATGTGGACTACGTAGCGAAGCGGCGTTTGAAAGTAGGTGAATTGAACGACGGCCTCCTGAAAGTCGTGCTTGACCAACTAAATCGCCGATCCGCTTCCGGTGATGAGTCAGCGATCTTGGCCCTCATGGAGGCTGTGCGCACTCCGGATAATGCCCGCGCCCGCATACCGCGTGATACCATTGTCGACACGAAGTCCAATCTGCGGTCGACAGTGCTCGCGGATATCCTGGAGTGCATCGGATTCGATCCAGCCACCTTTCTCACAAAGAATAATCTAATTGACCGAACACTCTGCGATGGCCGAAATGCCATTGCTCATGGTCGAGATTATTATCCTAATCCCGACGAGTTCGACACATTGCACGACGAAGTAATGTCGATGCTGACCGATATTCGATCTACGATCATGCTGCACGCGCAAGAGCAGAGGTATCGGAGAAATTCCCCGTAGGTCTGTGGCGCAACATCGCGAGGTCGGCGGAGCGGCTTTGGGCTGGAGCTGCTTTGGGGCGAGTGATCATGGCCCCGTAAGCTTCCGGCGAGTCGGGCAGTCTGTGGACCTGCCCGTTAAAGCACGACGTTGGGGCCATGATCTTAGAGGCTCGCCCCAAAGTGGCTGCCTAAAGCCGCGGAGCCGACCGCCCCAGCCACAGAGGGTGTCTCCCACTTCACGCCCGCAGCCGCCGAGCGCGCCGCCGGGCGCGGCCAGCCGGGGCGCAGACAGGAGGCAGGCCGCGCCGCAGAGGCGGCGCGCGCCCGCGCCGTGCGCGGGCCTTGAACCAGTAAGGAAGGTTGTAACTCAGTCGGGCGTGTGGGGCACCTGAGGTGCCGTGTGCGGTTTGAAGTCCTGTGTGCAGGATGGGAGTTTGCTGCCTTGCCGGTGTGCCAGCGGCAGGAAGACGACAGGCCGGATCGTCCATGTGATGCGGGTGCTGGTCTGGGTGACTGTCACCGTGCAGGGCTCGGCTCGCAGGAGGGCTTCCCTCGTGGCTATGCGGCCGTCGTACAGCCATTCCCACGCTTCCTGAGACGCGTCGGGGTCGAGTGCCGGTGAGATCGTGCGCAGTGCGATGGCGACCCATCTGTCTGCTTGGGGCGCGGAGTAGGCGTCGAAGGATGCCCGGAGGGTCGGCCACCCCCCGTCGGTGATGTCCTCGGTCCAGCATTCGCACCAGTAGCCGCGCTGCGGCTTGTCCATCAGCAAGGTTGGCCTCCGGTCGGTCGCCCCGCGAACAACTCGGCGGTGACCGTGTAACCCCCGTCGCTCTCGTGGACGACGACGCGATGAGCGATCGCGCTGACCATGCCCAAGCCCCGGCCGTGCTCGGCCTCCTGGTTCTGGCGCTTGATCTTCGGTGCTGTGCCGGCGGCTCCGTCGTCCGTGACCGACAACGCGATCACTTGTGCTGACACCGCAAGGGCCAGATGGAAGCTGCCCGACTCCTGACCGCTGGCCGTGTGGAGGATCGCGTTCGCGCTCAACTCGCTCACGATCAGCTCGGCGTCGTCGGCTAAAGGGGAGCCCCGCAGGATGTCGCGGGTCCAGCGTCGGGCTCGGCTGACCTCTTCCGGGAAACCTGGGCAACTGAGCCCCCAGACCCGAGCTGTACTCGTATACTCGTGCATACAAGTTCCTTCATGCTGGTAGGCCGCCATGTGCAGCGGGTTCGGGCTAGACGAGTTTCACGCCATCGTGGGCGCGGATCGCAGGTGGAGACGCCGCGTCCATCGCGTCCAGGACGCGGATGGCGTACGCCTCGTCGGCGAGTTCGGAGACTTCTTCGCGGGTGGCCCAGCGCAGTGCGCGGGTCTCGTCGCCGGTCGTGGGCGTGCCGTCGGCGGCCTTGCAGCGGAAGACCAGGGAGACGATCAGGCCCGTCATGTTCTTGTAGACGCCGGTCAGGGTCGCCGGAAGGGCGATCTTGATGCCGGTCTCTTCGAGGACTTCGCGTTGCAGGGCCTCAGGGATGGTCTCCTCGCGTTCGAGGACACCGCCCGGCGGTTCCCACTTGCCGTTGTCACGGCGCTGGATCAGGAGGGCACGGCCGCGGGCGTCTATGACGACCCCGGCGACGCTCACGGAGTGCGGGCGTTCTGTGCTCACGTTCCTCGGCCCTCTCGGCTGGCTAGGCTCTCCACCGTAGCAACAACACTCGCCCACTCGTCTAGATACCTAAAGGAGTACAAGTGAGCCCTGCTCTTCCTTCGGGCCTCCTCGGAGATCTCGACCCCACGAGCGATCGTGCGGTCTTCCGGCAGATCGCCGACCAGCTGCGCGAAGCCATCGACCGTGGGCGATTCAGCGAGGGCGAGAAACTGCCCTCAGAGGCTGAGCTTGTCGAGCACTACGGAGTCTCCCGGATGACGGTCCGGAACTCCTTCTCCATCCTCCAGGGGGAAGGGCTGGTGCATGCCGAGCATGGGAAGGGTGTGTTCGTGCGGCCCCGGCCTCCCGTACGGCGACTCGCCTCCGACCGGTTCGCCCGGCGGCACCGGGAGCAGGGGAAGTCCGCGTTCATCGTGGAGGCGGATGCGGCCGGCAGTCACCCCCAGGTCGACAGCCTTGAGGTCAA
Organism: Streptomyces sp. NPDC006012; assembly: GCF_042871185.1. NCBI lineage: Bacteria > Bacillati > Actinomycetota > Actinomycetes > Kitasatosporales > Streptomycetaceae > Streptomyces > Streptomyces sp. NPDC006012. The sequence goes on along the minus strand of NZ_JBIAIE010000002.1, from coordinate 323,059 downwards.
GGAAGAGAAGGCCAGCCAGGACATCTCCACGCGGCTCGGGTCTGTGCGGCGCGTGCTCGCCCGGCGGCGCCGGTACCTCCTCGACGGCCGGCCAGTCGAGTTCGCCACCTCCTACCTCCCCCTCGACATCGCCCGCGGTACGCAGATCGCCGAGCCCAACCCCGGGCCTGGTGGCATCTACGCCCGGCTGGAAGAGCTGGGCCACCACCTCGACCACTTCGAAGAGGAGATCCGTGCGCGGATGCCTTCGCCCGACGAGGTGAAAACGCTCCGGCTGGCCTCCGGCGTGCCGGTCATTCACCTGATCCGTACCGCCTTCGACACCGAGGGACGGCCCGTCGAAGTCTGCGACACGGTCATGGCGGCGGACGCCTACGTCCTGTCGTACCAGCTTCCGGCGACCTGATCGTCATGGTTTGCGGTGGTGCGCGGGCACAGTTCTCCGAACTCGTACACCCCAACACGCATACTCGTATAGACGAGTGGGCAAGTTGTGTGGCAAGGTGATCGTCGCGAGCCCGGGAGATCGGGTTCGCAGATCGCTACATGTATAGACGAGTAGATAGGAAGTGTGCTGTGCGCACCATCCGTGTTGAGACCTCCGCCGCCACGATCCTCCTCACCGAGGCTCCTGAGCCCAAGGTCCGCGACCGGCAGACCGGCGAGATCGCCAAGGACGCCGTGAGCGGTGAGGCGCTGATGACCATCGGCGTCGTCTACATCGAGGACGGGGAGTCTTCCCTGATCAAGGTCACCGTGCCGGAGGGCGGCGTTTCCGAGGGGCTGAACCTCGGTGCGCCGGTCTCGCTCCCCGGTCTCGTCGCCCGGCCGTGGGAGTCCGTGTTCAACGGGCAGCAGCGTCACGGCATCGCCTACCGGGCCGCCGCCGTCACTCCGGCTGCGTTCCCGGCCGCCATGGGGGCCACTGCCTGATGACCGACCTGACGACGCTCCTGGAGGTGGGTAGTCCTGTCGCCGCGCTCGGCGGCGGGGCTGCCTACGCCCGGGCCAAGCACCCGGCGGTCTACTGGTCCGCCGTCGGCGGCCCGATATCCACGGTCCGCCTGCTCAGCTCGTACGGCTCCGTCATGGAAGCCTGCGGCCTGACCGTCGCGCCCTCCCGGCTGCGGGTCCTCGCTGTAAAGGCCACCACGCGGCGGGAGGTCCGGCCGGTCCCGCCTCGCCGGGGCATCCTCCGTCCCACCTCGACCGGGCTACGGTTTCGCCTCCGGCTCGCTCCGGGGCAGGAACCCGCCGACGTCGCCGCCTCAGCCGAGCGGTTGCGGCACGCCTGGGGAGTCCACGCCGTCTACGTCACCACGGTGAAGCCGGGTGTCGTGGAATTGCGGCTCGTCGGCTACGACGTCCTGCGGCGGGTACGCATGCCTCGCAAGATCGGCGGTGGGTTCCTCAAGGTGCCGGTGGCGCTGCGCGAGGATGCCATGCCCTTCGTACGCGACTACCGCACCGTTCCCCACCAACTCACCCTCGGCGCAACCCTGTCCGGCAAGTCCATGTACCTCCGGCACCTCATCACCGGACTCGCACCTCAGCCCGTCGCCCTCGTCGGAATCGACTGCAAGCGGGGCGTCGAACTGGCGCCGTTCGCAGCAAGGCTCTCGGCGCTCGCTACCGACCCGGACGAAGCCGCCGAACTCCTGCCTGCCCTGGTCAAGGAAATGGAGAACCGATACGACCTGATCAAGGAACGGCAGGGCGTCGCGCCCGGCACCCCGGACGAGGAGATCACCTCCGACATCTGGGGCCTGCCGGAGAGCGAACGCCCCACCCCCATTGTCCTGTTCGTCGACGAGGTGGCCGAACTCTTCCTCACCGCGACCCGCAAGGACGAAGAACGGCGAGACGAGATGGTCACCCAGCTCATCCGCCTCGCCCAGCTCGGCCGCGCGGCCGGCATCTACCTGGAGGTCTGCGGGCAGCGCTTCGGCGCCGAACTCGGCAAGGGCGCCACCATGCTCCGGGCCCAGCTCACCGGCCGCGTATGCCACCGCGTCAACGACGAAGCCTCCGCCAAGATGGCGCTCGGCGACATCGCCCCCGAAGCGGTCTTCGCCGCCTGCGCCATCGCTCCTGAGATGCCCGGTCTCGCCGTCGCGGGCGACACCTCCGGCGGCTGGTCCCGCATCCGCACCCCGTACCTCTCCCTCGGCGATGCCGCCGAGACCTGCCGGGAGGCGGCGCACCTGGTGCCCGACCTGCCTTCGCTCAAGCCCTTCCGGCCTCACGTGCCTGTACACCCGGTCGAGACTCCGGCCCCGGTCGTCCGGCCGCGTCCGGTGACCGACTGACCGTCGTCCGTTCCTCGCATCGGTCGGCGTGACCACCTCGCGTCATGTCCCTACCCCTCCCATGCCCGAAACCGAAAGGAGCCGGACCGTGCGCGTCCACCTCGGCCGTGTCGACGCCGTGTTGGTCCAAGCGCTCATTGCTGCCGCGCTGTCCTTCGCCCACCTCCATGACGTAGCCATGGCGGCCGGACAGGACGGGTGGAAAGCCTGGGCCTACCCGATCAGCGTTGACCTGCTGCTCGTCGCCGCATGGCGTCGACTCCGCTCCGGGACGGCCAAAGCGGCGGCCTGGTGCTGGTTCGTCATCGCCCTCGTCGCGTCCCTCGGCGCGAACATCGCCACCGCCGGCCTCCTCGATCTGAACGACGTCCCGGCATGGCTGCGGATCCTCGTGGCCGGTTGGCCCGCCGTCGCCTTCCTCGGCGGCACCCTTCTCGCCCACTCGGCACCGAAGGCGGATACCGGCGAGATCGACGCTGACGTTATCGAGGACCAGGAGCACGAGCCCGAAGCCACCCCCGCACCGCATGTCCAACCCACCATCGAGGCGCTGCCGGAACGCCCGCCCGTCCCAGTCCCGGCCGCCCTGGTCGACCACGCCCGAAAGGTCGCCGCCGAACACCACACCCGCACCGGCACTCCGATCGACACCCCGACCCTCCGCGCCCGCCTCGGCGTCCCGGCGCCCATGGCCGAAGCCATCGCCGCCCAACTCACCTGAACAGGAGGAACCATGCCGATCTGCTTCAACACGGTCGCCGACTACCTCGAAGCGGCCCGCCAGATGGCCGACGCCGGGCGCCCGACGTTGGCCCGGCGCCTCGCCGAAGAGGCCGCCGATCGCATGTCGGACGCTGCCGAAGCTGCCCGGATCCTGACCGAATTCCCCGGCTCCAGCCTGCGGCAGGAGGACTGACCATGACCGCCAACCGCCGTTTCCGCAGCGTCATCCGTATCGGCCCCGTCCAGGTCGGCACCGCCTACGACGACAGGGGCCGCGAGAAGCACACCGCCGCCTGTACCGCCCCTCGCTGCGGCTTCTCCGCCGACTACGACAGCCGCGCCGCCGCCGAACTCGCCGCCCGTACCCACCGCTGCCCCGTCCGCTGAAGGGACCCCGAAAACCGTGACCGTCAGTCTGCCGCTGGTCGTCGTACTCGGCTTCTTCGCCTGGGGCGCCGTCAGGTTCCTGGGCGTCCGCACCTGGATCGTCGTCCTGATCGCCCTCTTCGGCTTCTGGCTCTCCCACACCTTCCTGGCCCCCGCCATCGAGACCGGTACGCGCTCCGGCGTGGACGTCATAAACGGCTCACATGACTAGACGAGTAGATAAGGAGAATCTGGCCGTGTTCCTGCCTAAATACCCCGACAGCCCCACGCCGCCGCCCACGCACACCCACGCCCCGACCGACCCGGCCCCTGTCCGGCGCTCCGCGCTCCCGGCCGTCTCCGTCAGTACCGGCGCCGTCGTCGCCGTGCTCACAGGTGGCGTGGTCCTCACCGCGCTCCTGGCCGCCGTCGCCGTGTCGGCCATCTCCGTGGCCATCGCCGCCGTGGTCCTGCGCTCCCTGCTGCGCGAACACAACCGGCGCTGATCCGTGCCAACCCCTGGGGCGGCCACGACACCGCCAAGCATCCGGCCGCCCCGGGGCCCATCGCTCCTGACCGTTCCAGTCAGAAGGAGACAGCCATCTTCACCCGCACCACCCCGCCCCCGCTCCCGGAACTCGCCAGGCTGGCCCAGCACGGCACCCTGCCGGGCGTCCTCCGACAGCTCTCCGGCCTCGGCGGCTGCACCAACCCGATCCGCCTCGACGGCCACCGCACCGAGTACGACGTCGACACCACGACGGGCGAGATCGGCCGTGTTCTCCAGCACCTCGACTCGACCGACCTGCCCGCCGGCCAACTCCTCGTCCGCTGCAACAACCGTCGCACCACCCGCTGCGCCGCCTGCGCCGAGGTCTACCGCCGCGACACCTTCCACCTGATCACCGCCGGACTCCGGGGCGGCAAGGGCACCCCGGACCAGGTCGCCGCGCATCCTCGCGTCTTCGCAACCTTCACCGCCCCGGGCTTCGGCCCCGTCCACAACCGCCGCACCGACGGCCGTGCCTGCCGCTGCGGCACCCACCACGACCAGGACGACGACACCCTCGGCACTCCGCTCGACCCGGACACGTACGACTACGAAGCGGCCGTGCTCTGGAACGCCCACGCAGGCGCCCTCTGGCGGCGCTTCTCGATCTACCTCCGCCGGGAGGTCGCCAAGCTCGCGGGCCTCTCGCAGCGACGCCTACGCGACCATGCCCGCGTCTCCTTCGCCAAGGTCGCCGAGTACCAGAAGCGCGGCGCCGTCCACTTCCACTCGGTCATCCGCCTCGACGGCCCGAACGGTGGAGACACTCCGCCCCCACCGTGGGCCACCGCCGAACTCCTCACCGACGCCATCCAAGCCGCCACGGCCAAGGTCCATGTCGACGGTCCGACCCTCGACGGCCGCACCCACACCTTCACCTTCGGCCGGCAACTCGACGTCCGCACCATCCGATCCGCCGACTTCAACGACGGCCAGGAACTCACCGAACGCGCCGTCGCCGCCTACATCGCCAAGTACGCCACCAAGGGTGCCGAGACCGCCACGGGAGCTCTCGACCGGCCGCTGAAGTTCGCCGCCGAACTCGCCCAACTCGACATGAGCGACCACGCCCGCCGCCTCATCCGAACCGCCTGGACCCTCGGCGCCCGCAAGAGCCTCGAACACCTCCGCCTGCGCGCCTGGGCCCACATGCTCGGCTTCCGTGGCCACTTCTCCACCAAGTCCCGCCGCTACTCCACCACCCTCGGCGCACTCCGCGATGCCCGCGCCGAATGGCGCCGCGCCCAAGCGGCAGCATCCGCCAGCCCTCAGCCGGACTCGACGTACGTCCTCGCCCACTGGGTCTTCGCCGGCACCGGCCTCAGCGCCGCCGAGACATGGCTTGCCGCATCCCTCGAACCCGCCCCCGGAACGGAAGGAGAGCCCACCGCATGACCGACCGATACCTGTCCGTCGACCAGGTTGCCGAGCTGCTCGGTACGACCGCCCGCTTCCCCCGGCGGCTGATCGAAGAGCGGCGCATCCGGTACGTGAAGGTCGGTCGACACGTACGCATCCCCGAGAGCGCCGTCGAAGAGTTCGTCCAGTCCCGCACGGTGGAGCCGCTGAGGCGTCCCCGCACCGGCTTCAGGAGGGCTGCCTGATGGCCAACAACAAGGGCAGGCGCCGCCGATTCGGCGCGATCAGACGCCTTCCTTCCGGCCGGTACCAGGCCCGCTATCCGGGTCCTGATGGCGTGATGCGCCCGGCTCCGATTACTTTCGAGACGACGGCGGACGCGGACGACTGGCTTGCCGAGAAACAGACGGAGATCCGCCGGGGCGAGTGGCGCGATCCCGAGGCGGGCGCGGTGAGCTTCCGGGCCTACGCCGACAAGTGGGTCGAGGAACGGGAGCTCGCGCCTCTGACCCACGACCTCTATCGCTACCTCCTCGACAAGCACCTGTTCGCCTTCGCCGAGTCGGACTTGGACGAGATCACAGCTCCGCGCGTGCGTGAGTGGCGGGCCGATCGGCTGCGGACCGCCAACGCCAAGACGATGACGGCCAAGGCGTACCGGCTCCTCAAGGCCATCATGGAGACGGCCGTGGACGACGAGTTGATCACTCGCAATCCGTGCCGGATCAAGGGCGCCGGTAAGGAGAAGGCTGCTGAGCGGCGCATCGCCACCGTCGCCCAGGTTGACGCACTCGCCAACGCCGTGGGGATGCGCTGGCGGCTCATGGTCTACCTCGGTGCGTACGGTCCGATGCGGCCGGAAGAGCTGGCCGGCCTGCGCCGCCGGGATGTCGACCTCGACAACCTGCGCGTCCGGGTGCGCCTCGCCGAGCCGGAGCGGATGAACGGGAGGCGCGTACAGGGCGACACCAAGTCCGAGGCCGGAACCCGGACTGTGATTCTTCCCGCGTTCCTCCGCCGGGATGTCCGCTGGCATCTGGAGAGCTACGCCGAGCAGGGGCCGGATGGGTTGCTCTTTGTCGGAGAGAAAGGCGCTCCGTTCCGGCGTAGCACCTTCGGGCGGAGGTGGCGGAAGGCGCGGGAGATCGTCGGTATGCCTGAGGGCTTTCGGTTCTACGATCTCCGGCACACGGGGCACACGCTGTCCACGCGCTCCGGCGCCACGCTCAAGGACACCATGGTCCGCGCCGGCCAGTCTTCGGAGAAGGCCGCGCTGATCTATCAGCACTCCGACGACGACCGACAGCAGGAAGTTGCAGCCGGTCTCGACGCGACCGTACGCAAGGCGCGGGAGCAAGCGCAGGAAGCTGTACCCGTGCCAGAAGAAGACCCCGCCGCCCCCGACGATCAACCATCTGGCACGAATCTGGCACGCGACAACTGATCACGATGGACAACAAAAAGGCCCGGGTCTCTGACCTGGGCCTTCTCCATGGAGCGGGTGACGAGAATCGAACTCGCGCTCTCAGCTTGGGAAGCTGATGTTCTACCATTAAACTACACCCGCGTAAGACGCCGACCGGGGTGATCCGATCCGGTGTCCGAACGCTCGCTCACTCTACCTCATCGCAGGCCCCCGGCGCTGTTGCCGTGGGCCTGAGTGCGTTTCAGCGGGCGGGATCCGGGTGCGGGCGGGCGGAGTTGGGGCGTACGGTGTGGGGCTGGGAGAGGGTCCGGGTGGGGCCGGAGTGCCGCCTGGAGAGTCGTCTCTTTGATCCCGTAATGTGGCTTTTGTCGTCAGGGCAGTTGGCCAGACGCAGCTCTTGGGGAAGGGACTCTTGGACTTGATGGAACGCACCGTCGTCCGCTGTGCCGATGGGCACGTGTTCAGTACCGCTTCGTTCCCGATGCAGCAGGCCGAGCGGCTCGGCCCCGGCCGGCTCGTCCGGTGTCCGCGGTGCGCCCGGCTGCGCAGCGCGGTGCCGGTCGCGCTCGTCGAGAAGCAGTAGGGGAGCAGCCGGGGAGCAGCCGGGAAGTAGCGGGGAAGCAGTAGGTAGGCAGTAGGTAGGCAGTTCAGTGGGGAAGTAGCGGGACGCCGTTGGGAAGCGGTGGGTGCCGGGTTGTGCGGGTGGCCGCTGGTTCCGGGCGGGGTGTGGGTGTGCGGGGCGCGAGAAGTCGTAGCCGGAGTGAGAGGTCGTAGCACCCCTGGGTGAGCCGGGGACGGGGGCGGTGGTCGCCGCCGGGTTTCCGGCGAGCCTTCCCCGGTCATCTCGTCGGCGCGCGGAGTGGTCGCGATTGTCGCGGCTGCGCGCGCCGTGCGTATCCTCGGGACGTGCTTCTCTCAGACAAGGACATCCGGGCCGAGATCGACGCCGGGCGGGTGCGGATCGATCCCTATGACGAATCCATGGTGCAGCCGTCGAGCATCGACGTGCGGCTGGACCGCTTCTTCCGGGTGTTCGAGAATCACCGGTACCCGCACATCGACCCCTCCGTCGAGCAGGCCGATCTGACCCGGCTCGTCGAGCCGGACGGCGACGAGCCCTTCATCCTGCATCCCGGGGAGTTCGTGCTCGCCAGCACGTACGAGGTCATCTCGTTGCCCGACGACCTCGCCTCGCGCCTGGAGGGCAAGAGTTCCCTCGGGCGGCTCGGGCTGGTCACGCACTCGACCGCCGGGTTCATCGACCCCGGGTTCTCCGGGCACGTCACGCTGGAGCTGTCCAACCTCGCCACCCTGCCGATCAAGCTCTGGCCGGGCATGAAGATCGGGCAGCTGTGCATGTTCCGGCTCACCTCGCCGGCCGAGTTCCCGTACGGCAGCGAGCGGTACGGATCCCGGTACCAGGGGCAGCGCGGGCCCACCCCCTCCCGCTCCTACCTCAACTTCCACCGGACGCAGGTGTGAGCGGCGTGCCTGACATACGCGAGAACCTGACCTACGAGCAGTTCGGCGTCGCCGTGCGCGAACTGGCGCAGAGCATCGCCGACGACGGGTACGAGCCGGACATCGTGCTGTCCATCGCGCGCGGCGGCGTCTTCGTCGCGGGCGGACTCGCCTACGCCCTCGACTGCAAGAACCTCCACCTGGTCAATGTCGAGTTCTACACCGGTGTGGGCACCACCCTCGACATGCCCGTGATGCTCGCGCCCGTTCCCAATCTGATCGACTTCTCCGACAAGAAGGTGCTGATCACCGACGACGTCGCCGACACCGGCAAGACGCTCAAGCTGGTGCGCGACTTCTGTCTGGACACGGTCGCCGAGGTGCGGTCCGCCGTGATCTACGAGAAGTCGCAGTCCCTCGTGAAGTGCGAGTACGTCTGGAAGCGCACGGACGACTGGATCAACTTCCCGTGGAGCGTGCTGCCCGTCGTACGCAAGTCGGGCGAGCCGGTCACCCCGTCGAAAGAAGCGCTCTAGATCGGGTCGGGGGTTCGGACCGAGGGGTGGCGACCTCGCGGTCGAGCTCGGTTCTTCGTCCGGTCGTCTCTTCGGCGAATCGTCCTCTCCCCGCCGGCCGCCCTCGGCCGTCCCCGGCCGGCCTGGAGATTGCCCTGGCCGGCCCGGAGACTGTCCCGGTCGGTCCGGAGACCGTCCCCGGCCGGCTGCCGGGAGATCCCGCGGGCCGTCGTGCGGCGTCACACCGGCGCGGGTCGGCCTCCGGTCGTTCGGCCCGGGCAGGTGCCCGGGAGGACACCGAGGCGGGCTGACCGGTGAGCCGAGACAAAGAGAGTGCGGCAAGGGCCCCCGGGCCCCGTCGCCGGTGCGGCGAGGGGCGGTCAGGGGCCCGTGTCGTATGTGCGGTGGGCGTCCGGATCAGAGGGTGCCCAGCTTCACGATCGACAGCAGTGCGATCAGCTGGATCGCCGACGCGCCCAGCGCCCGCGGCCACGGCAGGTCGTGGGAGCGGCTGACCATCCGGGTCAGCAGTACGGCGCCGGCGATCCACGTCACCCAGCCCAGGACCTGGACGAAGCCCGCGTCGCCGCCGAAGAACATGGCGACGATCAGGCGGGGCGCGTCCGTGATCGACATGATCAGCATGGACAGGCCCACCGTGGGCTGCCAGGCGCCGTCGCCGCCGAGTTGACGGGCGAGGGTGTGGGTGACCACGCCCAGGATGAAGGCGGCCAGCACCATCGAGACGGCGGTCGTCAGGACGATCGGGACGGCGTTGGCGAGCGTCGCGTTGATCGCGTCCTCGCGGGCCGCGTCGAAGCCGAAGACGGCGAGGAGGCCGTACAGGAAGGTCACGACGAGGGCCGGGCCCCACATCGTGTAGTCCCGCATCTGCAGGAAGGTCTGGTCGGGTGCCACGACGAGGCCGCGCAGCAGGTCCTTCCAGTGCAGGCGCGGACCGATCGGACCGGCCGGGGCTGCCGCGCCCGCCTGGTAGGTCCCGCTCTGCTGGTAGGGGTCCTCGCCGACCGAGAATGCCTGGGTGTGCCCCGGGTTGTCGGCCGCGTACGGGTCGCGACCGCCGCCCTGCGGGTAGCCGCCGTCGCCGAAGTACTCCGGTTCGCCGTGGCCGCCGTGGCCGCCGTGGCCGCCGCCGTGCGTCTGCGGCCACTGGCCGCCGCCGTACTCCGGATGCTGCGGCCGGCCGGGGTACGGCGGCTGCGCAGGCGGATAGCCGTACGACGGCCCCTGGGGCGCGGGCCGTCCCTGGGGCGCCGGGCGGCCCTGCGGCGCCTGCTGCCCGTACGGAGGTTGTTGCGGTCGCGCTTGCGGGGCGCGGTCGTTACGGCCGCCGCGTCCGATCCTGAATCCAGCCACGTCATCGAACGTACCCGGTCTCGGAGAGTCACGGGCCGGGCCCGGCCATTCGGGAGGGCCTTTGCGGCCGACCTGTGACATCCCCTAAGGGGCAGGGCGTTCGGGATGGCGGCTGTCCCTTAGGGGTGCGGGCCGGGTCGCGGGGGTGCGCCCCCGGGCGCGTGCGGGTGCGGGTGCGGGCAGGATGGTGGCATGAGCGTAGTCAAGATCAACGTACTGACCGTGCCGGCCGAGCAGCGCGAGACGCTGGAGAAGCGGTTCGCCCACCGGGCTCACGCCGTGGAGAACTCCGACGGGTTCGAGTGGTTCGAGCTTCTTCGACCGGTGGCGGGCACCGACGCGTATCTCGTCTATACGCGCTGGCGGGACGAGGAGTCGTTCCAGGCGTGGATGGAGGGGCCGATGAAGGCCGCCCACCAGGGCACCGGCGAGGGCGGGGAGCGGCCGAAGCCTGCGGCCACCGACTCCACGCTGTGGTCCTTCGAGGTGGTCCAGCACACGGGGGCGAAGCAGGGGGAGTAGGCGGCAGCGCCGAGGGGCGCTCGCGGGGGTGCGGCCGGCCGCCTGTCCCCGGGGCGGCGACAGGCGGGTGGGGACATGGCGACGCCCCTGTGTCCGGTCGGACACAGGGGCGTCGGCCGTAGCGCTGTTTTACCGGCTCCGGCTCATCCGTCGGCTACTTCGCGGGCTCCGGTTCCGGCTCGCTCTCCGGCTCCGCCGCGCCCGTCGGGTCGACCGGGGTCTTGACGGAGTCGAGCAGCAGTTGGGCGACGTCCACGACCTGGATGGATTCCTTGGCCTTGCCCTCGTTCTTCTTGCCGTTGACCGAGTCGGTGAGCATGACCAGGCAGAAGGGGCAGGCCGTCGAGACGATGTCGGGGTTGAGGGAGAGGGCCTCGTCGACGCGCTCGTTGTTGATGCGCTTGCCGATCCGCTCCTCCATCCACATCCGGGCGCCGCCCGCGCCGCAGCAGAAGCCGCGTTCCTTGTGGCGGTGCATCTCCTCGTTGCGCAGGCCCGGGACCTTGCCGATGATCTCGCGCGGGGGCGTGTAGATCTTGTTGTGGCGGCCCAGGTAGCACGGGTCGTGGTAGGTGATGATGCCCTCGACCGGGGTGACCGGGATCAGCTTGCCCTCGTCCACCAGGTGCTGGAGCAGCTGGGTGTGGTGGACGACCTCGTAGTCGCCGCCGAGCTGCGGGTACTCGTTGCCGATGGTGTTGAGGCAGTGCGGGCAGGTGGCGACGATCTTCTTCGCGGTCCTCGGCTTCTGCGACTCGGGCGTCGCCTTGCCGTCGTCGTCCAGTTCCTCGCCGAACGCCATGTTCAGGGCCATGACGTTCTCCATGCCCAGCTCCTGGAAGAGGGGCTCGTTGCCGAGGCGGCGGGCGGAGTCGCCGGTGCACTTCTCGTCGCCGCCCATGATGGCGAACTTGACGCCCGCGATGTGCAGGAGTTCCGCGAACGCCTTGGTGGTCTTCTTGGCGCGGTCCTCCAGGGCGCCGGCGCAGCCGACCCAGTACAGGTACTCGACCTCGGTGAGGTCCTCGATGTCCTGGCCGACGACCGGGATCTCGAAGTCGACCTCCTTGGTCCACGCCAGGCGCTGCTTCTTGTTCAGGCCCCAGGGGTTGCCCTTCTTCTCCAGGTTCTTGAGCATCGTGCCCGCCTCGGACGGGAACGCGGACTCGATCATCACCTGGTAGCGGCGCATGTCGACGATGTGGTCGACGTGCTCGATGTCGACGGGGCACTGCTCGACGCAGGCGCCGCAGGTGGTGCAGGACCACAGGACGTCCGGGTCGATGACGCCGCCTAGGGCCAAGCCGCCGTCGGAGACGGCCGCGGCGGTGCCGATCAGCGGGCGTTCGGCCTCGGCGAGCGCGGCGGCGGGGACGTCCTTCAGCGCCTCCGCGGACGCCTTCTCCTCGCCCTCCGGCGTCTTGCCGCCGCCGGCCAGCAGGTAGGGCGCCTTGGCGTGCGCGTGGTCCCGGAGGGACATGATCAGGAGTTTGGGGGAGAGGGGCTTGCCGGTGTTCCAGGCGGGGCACTGGCTCTGGCAGCGGCCGCACTCGGTGCAGGTGGAGAAGTCCAGCAGGCCCTTCCAGGAGAACTGCTCGATCTGCGAGACACCGAAGACGTCGTCGTCGCCGGGGTCGGCGAAGTCGATCGGCTTGCCGCCGGAGGTCATCGGCTGGAGGGCGCCGAGGGCGGTGCCGCCGTCGCTCTCGCGCTTGAACCAGATGTTGGGGAAGGCGAGGAAGCGGTGCCAGGCGATGCCCATGTCCGTCTTGAGCGCGACGGTGATCATCCAGATGAAGGACGTCGCGATCTTGATCATCGCGACCAGGTAGACGACGTTCTGCAGCGTGCTCAGGCTCAGCCCCTTGAAGGCCGTGACCAGCGGGTACGAGATCAGGTACGAGGCCTCGTAGCCGCCGACGTGGTGCAGCGCGCCCTCCAGGCCGCGCAGCGTCAGGATCGCGAGGCCGATGATGAGGATGACGGCCTCGACGAAGTACGCCTGGCCGGTGCTGGAGCCCGCGAAGCGGGACTTGCGGCCCGGGCGGTCCGGCCGGGACAGCTGGCGGATGACGATCAGTGTGAGGATGCCCAGTGTGGTGAGCAGGCCGATGAGTTCGGTGAAGACCTCGTAGGGGGGCCAGTCGCCGAGGACGGGGATGGACCAGTCGGCCTGGAACAGCTGGCCGAAGGCGTTGACCAGGGTGAGGATCAGGGTGAAGAAGCCCACCGCCACGAACCAGTGCGCGACGCCGATGATGCCCCAGCGGTTCATGCGCGTGTGGCCGAGGAACTCCTTGGCCACGGTGAAGGTGCGCTGTTTGGGGTCATTGGTGCGGGTGCCGGCGGGAACGTTCTGTCCGAGTCGGACGAAGCGGTAGATCTGGCCGATGGCTCGGGCGAACAGCGCCACGCCGACCACGGCCAGGACCAGCGACACGATGATCGCGGCGAGTTGCATGCGGGCTCCTGAGGCGGCCTCGTAATTACTGAGCGGTAACTTATGCAGTCCGAATGAGGTTACCTCTTTCCTCTGTCGCACTGTAGCGGGGTGTGCAGTGATCTGAATCGCTCAGCGGCCCGTGGGCGGGCGGTCGGGACGGGCCGTGACGCGTCGCCCGCCGCCCCTCGGTGCCACCCGTTTTCGGGGTCCGTTGCGTCCGTCAGGTGACGGGTTCGTATTAGTCAATCGTGTTATTCGTGTTATTCATACAGAATTGCCCGCTTCACTCCTAGTTTGGAGCCGTGCTCTACGGGATCCTCGCGGCCACCGCCGCACTCCTGCTCGCCGCCCTGCTCGCGGCGCTGCTCCGCATGCCCGCGCTGCGGGCCGGGTTCGTCGACCGGCGCAGCCGGCGGCCCGTGCCGCTGTTCGGCGGTGCGGCCGTCGTCCTCGTCACCTGTCTGGTCGCCGGCGCGGGGCAGTGGACCCGGGTCGCGCCGCTCGGCGACGGCGTGGGCAGGCTGCTCCTCGCCGCCGCCGGGGTCGCTCTGCTCGGGCTGGTCGCCGACGTGTGGCGGCTGCGCGCCCGGGTGCTGGTGGCGGGTACGGCGGTGGCGGCGGCCGGTGTCGTGCCCTACGAGGACACCGGGGTGGCCGCCGGGGCGCTGGCCGTGGTGTGGATCGTGTTCGTCGCGCTCGGCTTCCGGGCCCTCGACCATGCCGACGGGCTCGCGGGCACCGTGGGGGTGGTGACCGCCTTCGGGGTGGGCGTCTGTGCCGCCGCCGAGGTGATGGACGGGCTGGCCGTGCTGCTCAGTGTGCTCGCCGCCGCGCTCACCGGCTTCCTCATGCACAACTGGCATCCCGCGCGGATCGGGCTCGGCGCCTGCGGCTCCCTGTTCACCGGGTTCCTGCTGGCCGCGGCGGGCGTGTTCACCCGGGCCGGGTACGGGGTCGGGTCCAGCGCCGGGGTGCTGTTCGCGCTGACCGCCGTCGCCGCGGTGGATCTGCTGCTGGTGGCGGTGTCCCGGCTGGCGGCCCGGCGGTCGCTGCTGCGGGCGAGCCCCGACCACCTGGGGCACCGGCTGCGGCGGATCGGGCTCACCCCGCAGGGGGCCACCGTGCTGTCGGCCGTCGCGGCGTTCACCGGAGTGTTCACCGGGGTGCTGGCGCACACCGGCTGGGCGGACGAGGAGAGCGTGCTGTGGGTGGCGGGCGGTGCGCTGGTCGTCATCCTTCTGCTCTTGCGTGTGCCCGTATACGGCGCTCGTCGCGTAGCGTCGTCGCAGGTCAGCGCTCAGTTGCGTGTAAGGAGCGGATAAGAGTTGAGTGTCATGGGCTCAGGTCTGTTGACCCAGCGGTCGACCTCGTGCACACTTGAGTCCGTTGCACTCAAGTCAGCTGGAGGAAATCACCATGGCACGTGCGGTCGGCATCGACCTGGGCACGACTAACTCCGTCGTCAGCGTTCTGGAGGGCGGCGAGCCCACCGTCATCACCAACGCCGAGGGCGCCAGGACCACGCCGTCCGTCGTCGCCTTCGCCAAGAACGGCGAGGTGCTCGTCGGCGAGGTGGCCAAGCGCCAGGCGGTCACCAACGTGGACCGGACCATCCGCTCCGTGAAGCGCCACATGGGCACCGACTGGAAGATCCAGCTGGACGGGAAGGACTTCAACCCGCAGCAGATCTCCGCCTTCATCCTGCAGAAGCTGAAGCGGGACGCCGAGGCGTACCTGGGCGAGAAGGTCACCGACGCGGTCATCACCGTCCCGGCGTACTTCAACGACTCCGAGCGTCAGGCGACGAAGGAGGCCGGCGAGATCGCCGGTCTGAACGTCCTGCGCATCGTCAACGAGCCCACCGCGGCGGCGCTCGCCTACGGCCTCGACAAGGACGACCAGACCATCCTCGTCTTCGACCTCGGCGGCGGCACGTTCGACGTGTCCCTGCTGGAGATCGGCGACGGCGTCGTCGAGGTGAAGGCCACCAACGGCGACAACCACCTCGGCGGTGACGACTGGGACCAGCGCGTCGTCGACTACCTGGTCAAGCAGTTCCAGTCGGGTCACGGTGTGGACCTCGGCAAGGACAAGATGGCCCTCCAGCGCCTGCGTGAGGCCGCGGAGAAGGCCAAGATCGAGCTGTCCTCGTCCACCGAGACCTCGATCAACCTGCCCTACATCACCGCGTCCGCCGAGGGCCCGCTGCACCTGGACGAGAAGCTGACCCGCGCTCAGTTCCAGCAGCTGACCGCGGACCTGCTGGACCGCTGCAAGACGCCGTTCCACAACGTCATCAAGGACGCCGGCATCCAGCTCGGCGAGATCGACCACGTCGTCCTCGTCGGCGGCTCCACCCGTATGCCCGCCGTCGCCGAACTGGTCAAGGAACTGACCGGCGGCAAGGAGGCCAACAAGGGTGTGAACCCGGACGAGGTCGTCGCCATCGGCGCCTCGCTCCAGGCCGGTGTCCTCAAGGGCGAGGTCAAGGACGTCCTGCTGCTCGACGTGACCCCGCTGTCCCTCGGTATCGAGACCAAGGGCGGCATCATGACCAAGCTGATCGAGCGGAACACGACGATCCCGACGAAGCGTTCGGAGATCTTCACCACGGCCGAGGACAACCAGCCGTCCGTCCAGATCCAGGTCTACCAGGGCGAGCGCGAGATCGCGGCGTACAACAAGAAGCTCGGCATGTTCGAGCTGACCGGTCTGCCCCCGGCGCCGCGCGGCGTCCCGCAGATCGAGGTCTCCTTCGACATCGACGCCAACGGCATCATGCACGTCACGGCGAAGGACCTCGGCACCGGCAAGGAGCAGAAGATGACCGTCACCGGCGGCTCCTCGCTGCCGAAGGACGAGGTCGACCGGATGCGCCAGGAGGCCGAGCAGTACGCGGAGGAGGACCACCGCCGCCGCGAGGCCGCCGAGACCCGCAACCAGGGCGAGCAGCTCGTCTACCAGACGGAGAAGTTCCTCAAGGACAACGAGGACAAGGTCCCCGGCGAGATCAAGACCGAGGTGGAGGCCTCCGTCGCCGAGCTGAAGGAGAAGCTCAAGGGCGAGGACACCACCGAGATCCGCACCGCCACCGAGAAGGTCGCGGCCGTCTCGCAGAAGCTGGGCCAGGCCATGTACGCCGACGCCCAGGCCGGACAGGCCGAGGCCGGCGGTGCGTCCGCCGGTGCCGGTGAGGCCAAGGCCGACGACGATGTCGTCGACGCGGAGATCGTCGACGACGAGCGCAAGGACGGTGCCGCGTGACGGAGGAGACCCCGGGCTTCGACGAGAAGCCCGACGTCCCCTCCGGCGCCACCCCCGAAGACGCCGAGCCGCAGGCCGCCGCCTCCTCCGCGGAGGAGGCGGCGGCCCCGGCCGGGGACGCAAGGCAGAACGTCGGCCTGGTCGCCCAGCTGGACCAGGTGCGTACCGCGCTCAACGAGCGCACCTTGGACCTTCAGCGACTGCAGGCCGAGTACCAGAACTACCGCCGCCGCGTCGAACGCGACCGGGTCTCGGTCAAGGAGATCGCCATCGCGAACCTCCTGACCGAGCTCCTGCCCGTGCTCGACGACATCGGCCGGGCCCGGGAACACGGCGAACTCGTCGGCGGTTTCAAGTCCGTCGCCGAGTCGCTGGAGACCGTCGCCGCGAAGATGGGGCTGCAGCAGTTCGGCAAGGAGGGCGAGCCCTTCGACCCGACGATCCACGAAGCCCTGATGCATTCGTACGCGCCCGACATCGACGAGACGACGTGCGTGGCGATTCTGCAGCCCGGGTACCGCTTCGGTGAGCGCACCATCCGCCCCGCGCGGGTGGCCGTCGCCGAACCCCAGCCCGGCGCGCAGCCGGCCAAGGGCGAGGGCGGCGACGAGAGCGGGACGGGTGGTTCCGGCGGCGCCGACGACAAGGAGAACGGTGGCCCGGAGGAGGGCTGACGTAAGCACCGAGTGGGAGGAGGGACGTCGGGGATGAGCACCAAGGACTTCATCGAGAAGGACTACTACAAGGTCCTCGGCGTCCCCAAGGACGCCACCGAGGCGGAGATCAAGAAGGCGTACCGGAAACTCGCCCGCGAGTTCCACCCGGATGCCAACAAGGGCAACGCAAAGGCGGAGGAGCGGTTCAAGGAGGTCTCCGAGGCGAACGACATCCTCGGCGACCCCAAGAAGCGCAAGGAGTACGACGATGCGCGCGCCCTCTTCGGCAACGGCGGGTACCGCCCGGGGCCGGGCGCGGGCGGCGGCAACTTCAACTTCGACCTGGGCGACCTCTTCGGAGGCGGCGCCCAGGGCCAGGGCCAGGGCGCGGGCGGCTTCGGCGGTGGCCTCGGTGACGTCTTCGGGGGCTTGTTCAACCGGGGCGGCGCGGGCACCACGCGCACCCAGCCCCGGCGCGGCCAGGACATCGAGTCCGAGGTCACGCTGAGCTTCACGGAGGCCATCGAGGGTGCCACGGTGCCGCTCAGGATGTCCTCGCAGGCGCCCTGCAAGGCCTGTTCCGGCACCGGCGACAAGAACGGTACGCCGCGCGTGTGCCCGACCTGTGTCGGCACCGGCCAGGTGGCGCGGGGTTCGGGCGGCGGCTTCTCGCTCACCGACCCCTGCCCCGACTGCAAGGGCCGTGGCCTGATCGCCGAGCACCCCTGCCCGGAGTGCAAGGGCAGCGGCCGGGCCAAGTCGTCCCGGACCATGCAGGTCCGCATCCCCGCGGGGGTGACGGACGGGCAGCGGATCCGGCTGCGCGGCAAGGGCACCCCGGGCGAGCGGGGCGGACCGGCGGGCGACCTGTACGTCGTCGTCCACGTCGGCGAGCACCCGGTGTTCGGCCGCAAGGGCGACAACCTCACGGTGACCGTCCCGGTGACGTTCACCGAGGCGGCGCTCGGCGGCGAGGTCCGGGTCCCGACCCTCGGCGGCCCGCCGGTCACGCTGAAGCTGCCGCCGGGCACGTCCAACGGCCGCACCATGCGGGCGCGGGGCAAGGGCGCGGTCCGCAAGGACGGCACCCATGGGGATCTGCTGGTCACCGTCGAGGTAAGTGTTCCCAAGGACCTGACGGGGAAGGCTCGTGACGCGCTGGAGGCGTATCGCGAGGCGACCGTGGGTGAGGACCCGCGGGCGGAGTTGTTCGAGGCCGCGAAGGGAGCCTGAGGGAGATGGACGGCCGTCGGCGTAACCCGTATGAACTGACCGAGGAGACCCCGGTCTACGTCATCTCGGTGGCGGCCCAGCTCTCCGGCCTGCACCCGCAGACGCTGCGCCAGTACGACCGGCTGGGCCTGGTCTCCCCGGACCGCACCGCGGGCCGGGGCCGCCGCTACTCGGCCCGTGACATCGAACTGCTCCGCCAGGTGCAGCAGTTGTCGCAGGACGAGGGCATCAACCTGGCCGGAATCAAGCGCATCATCGAACTGGAGAACCAGGTCGTCGCTCTGCAGTCCCGCGTCGCGGAGCTGCAGGCGGCCCTGGACGGCGCGGCGGCGGCGATGCGGCAGCGCGAGGCCGCCGTCCACGCCTCCTACCGCCGCGACCTGGTGCCGTACCAGGAGGTCCAGCAGACCAGCGCGCTGGTGGTGTGGCGGCCGAAGAAGGCCAAGGACTGAGGCCGAGCACCAAGGCCAAGGACTGAGGCCGAGGACCAAGGCCAAAGACTATGGCCACGGCCTGAAGAAGGCCGAGGCTGACCGGCGGCACGGCAGTACGTACGGCAGAGGCCCGGAGGTGATCCTCCGGGCCTCTGCCATGTCCGCGCGGGCTCCGCGGGCACCCGGCACTGGAGGAGCGGGGGACCGGGAGCAGCGGGGCGGACCGGGATGACCGGGATGACCGGGGCAGAGCGGGACGACCGGGGCGGAGCGGGCCGTGGTGGATGGGACCGCCGGGGAGGCCGGGGCGTTCGCGGCGGCCGTTCCTGACGTCGGCTCATGTGAAGAATGCAAGGTTGGAATGATCTTTGCCTTCTCCTGAACTTCCCTGGGTGGAGGCCCCGTACCTGGTACTCCAAGAGAGTTCCGCCAGACCTTCACAGCAAAGACTGGACGCGGCGTTGCGCACTTGTTAGGCCCTGCTGCTTGACGCAGGTGGTGTCGGCGCGTTGGCTTTTCAGTCACGTGGGCCGAATGCAGCCCTCACGTCTCGAACGCACCTAAGGTGAGCACTCGCATGCGTCGTTTGGCCATAGTCGTGGCTGCGTCCACGATGATCCTTCCGCTTGCCGGCTGCGGCGCTCTGAGCGCGACGCGCGGTTCGAGCGACAGCGCCAGCCCCACCAAGGGCAACGACGTCACCGTGGGCCTGCTGCTGCCGGAGACGGCCAACACGCGCTACGAGAAGTTCGACTACCCCATCATCAAGGCGAAGGTCGACTCGCTGACCGGGCAGCAGGGCAAGGTCGCCTACGCCAACGCCGGGGCGGACGCGGCGAAGCAGGCCGTGCAGATGCAGAAGATGATCGACGACAGGGTCGACGTCATCCTGCTGGACGCGGTCGACGCGCACGGCATCGCGGGCGAGGTGCGCAAGGCCAAGGACGCGGGCATCCCGGTCATCGCCTACGACCGGCCGTCCGAGGGGCCGGTCGAGGCGTACATCTCGTTCGACAACGAACTCGTCGGCGAGTTGCAGGGCCGTTCGCTGCTGGAGGCGCTGGGCCCGGGCGCCGGATCGTCCGCGAAGATCGTCATGATGAACGGCGCGCTGACCGACCCGAACGCCAAGCAGGTCAAGCAGGGCGCCCTCGCCGCGCTGAGCGGCAAGGTGACGGTGGCCGCGTCCTTCGACACCAAGGACTGGAAGCCGGAGAACGCCGAGGCCAACATGGACCGCGCGATCGGCGACATCGGCAAGGACGACATCGCGGCCGTCTACTCCGCCAACGACGGCATGGCGGGCGGCATCGTCAAGGCGCTCCATGCCGCCGGGGCCGTCGAGATGCCGCCGATCACCGGCCAGGACGCCGAACTGCAGGCGGTGCAGCGGATCGTCTCCGGCGATCAGTACATGACCGTCTACAAGCCCTACCCGGACGAGGCCGAAACGGCCGCCGAGATGGCGCTCGCCAAGCTCCAGGGCAAGGACATCCAGTTCGACGCGCTCACCCCGGACCGGGTGAACAGCCCTACCACGAAGGGCATCCCGGCCCAGCTGGTGCAGGTGAGCGCGATGACGAAGTCCAACATCAAGAGCACGGTCATCGCGGACGGCATCTACAAGGTCTCCGACATCTGCACGTCCCAGTACAAGGCGGACTGTGACGCGCTCGGCCTGAGGTAGCGGACAGCGGCCGGCGGCTGCGGTCGTGCCGGCGGCTGCGGCCGTATGTCCGTTCCGTGCCCGTGTATGTCCGTTCCGTGCCCGCGCATGCCTGTGTCGTGCCTGCGCATGCCCGTTCCGTGCCCGTGTCGTGCCCGTCGAGGCGGTCGTGTGCGGGCGGCGCAGGGGCGGGTGGGGAAAGAGTGCCCAGTGGGGCCTGTCGGCCGCTGTGGGGCTCCTGAGGGCCGTTCGCCGGGTCCCGGCCGTCACTCCGCCCCCGTGCCCGCGGCCGCCGTACGTGACGCGAGGTCAGGCCCGGCTGCTCCGCGGGTCCGACCCCGGACCCCGTACACCCTTGTCAGGGACCCGGCAGACCCCCCTGATCCGGCCCGCTCGCACAAACATCCTGATCCGTTTGTCGGCCGGTCTGCGGGCATCGTATGCGTACGGTCCGGGGCGGCGCGGACGCGCAGGGTGACCTGGCGGTCGCTGAGGGGATTTCACCTGCTCACGGCGGTGCGGGAGTTCATCGGCGGGCGTCGGCGGGCCCGCCGGCCGGTCGCGGGAGGGCCGAAAGACGGCGGGGAGGAACCGGGAGAATCCGCCGGATCGCACCCGGCGCGGCCAGGGCAGCCGTGTTGCGGAGCCGGTCGGCGCCGCGCATAGTTGCGCTGCGGAAGTGGCAGCAACCGGGGGTGGAATGGGCGATGACCGGGCGTGGAACGGGGCAGCATCCACACGGTGCCGACCGCCTGTGCGAAGCCGGAGACCGCGTGTACTCCCGGGCCGTACGAAGCGGCCGGGTGCCGCGCATGGATGCCGAGCCGGTGCCCTGCCTGCTGGAACTCGCCCTGCTGCACCCGGACCCGGATGACATGGACTGGCTGGTGCCGACCTCCCCGCAGGAGGTCATGACCCGGCTGCTGCGCGTGATGTACGACGAGGCCAAGGAGAGCCAGCGCCGGGTGGGTTCGGCGGTGGCGGCCTTCGAGCGGTACGCGGGTCTGGGCCGCCGGCTACCGGCTCCGGCGTCGGCGCCGGCCGAGGGCACCGCGATCCGGGTCCTGGACGGGCTGTCCCGGATCCAGGCGGCGATGGACGAGGCGACCGCGGCCTGTACCACCGAGGTGCTGACGGTGCAGCCCGGCGGCATCCGGCGGGAGGCCGAGCTGACCGAGGGGCTGCACCGGGCACTGGCGCTGCGCGGCCGGGGCGTGCGCATGCGCGACCTGTACACGCACGTGGCACGGCACGGGCAGGGGCTGCTCAACTACCTGGAGCTGATGGGCGACGCGGTCGAGGCCCGGACGCTGGACGAGGTCATCGACCGGCTGATCCTGTTCGACCGTACGGTGGCCTTCATCCCGGCGAACACCGACCGCACGATGGCGTTGGAACTGCGGCACCCGGCGCTGGTCGAATACCTGGTGACGGTCTTCGAACGGCTGTGGCGACTGGCGATCCCGCTGACCGCCCCGCTGCCCGACACCGGTATCGAGGGCATCTCGCACCGCGAGCAGTCCATCGCCGCGCTGCTGGCCGAGGGCCACCAGGACGCGGTCATCGCCGAGCGCCTGGGGATCAGCGTCCGCACCTGCCGCGCGCACATCGCGCGGCTGTCGGAGACTCTCGGTGCCGCCAACCGCACCCAGTTGGGCGTCCGCATCGCCCAGGTGGGTCTGGACGGCCCGCCGCGCGCGGCGGGCGAGGGCCCGCTCAGTATTCCTGGTCAAGGATCCCCGAGCGTGCGATGAGATAGCCGAGCTGGGCGCGGCTGCCGCTGCCCAGGGACTGGGCCAGCTTGGCGATGTGGGCGCGGCAGGTACGGACGTTCATGCCGAGCCGGCGGGCGATGGCCTCGTCGACATGGCCCTCGACGAGGAGCTTGGCGATGGAGTGCTGGATCTCCGTTATGCCGTCGGGGGCGGCCTCGTAGGGCCCGTCCGTGCCCAGTGGGACGGCGCGGTTCCACATGAACTCGAAGACCTTGACCAGATAGCGGACCAGGCCCGGCTGGCGCAGTTCCAGCGCGACCTGCTGGTCGTCGCGGATGGGGATGAACGCGACGGTCTCGTCGCAGATGATGAGGCGCTCCACCAGTTCGTCGATGGTGCGGTACTCCGCCTTGCCGTCGGAAAGGTGCGCGGCGTAGGCGAGCTTCTCCGGGTTGTGGCGGGCGGTGTGCTGGTACAGGGTGCGGATCCGCACGCCGCGTTCGATCAGCGGGCGGTCGCGCTCCAGGCCCTTCAGGACGCTGCGTTCGGAGATGCGGTCGCTCGGCTGGACCGTCAGCACCTCCGTGCGGCACTGCTCGGTGGCCAGGTTGAGCGCGGCGTTGATCCGCTCGCTGCCCTCCAGCAGGGTCATCGAATCGCTGCTCGCCGTGTCCTGCGTGCTGAGCGTCATGTACGGCCCGAAGGCGTCGGCCAGCTCGATCGTCTGCCGCCGCCGCGCGGTTATCTCGCGCTCGATCGGTCCGAGCCGCTGGGCCAGGGCGACCGAGGGCGGTACCGGGCGCAGCCGGTCCGGGTCGTCGGGGTCCGGGTGGAGCAGGCCGAACTCCAGCAGGCAAGGGGCGGCTTCCACGGCTGTGCGCGCGACGTGTCCCGTACGTAGAGCCGTGGCATAGATGCGGCCACCGTCCTCACACAGCTCCGTCACAGCGTGGGGATGTGTCGCTTTTGTGTGACTCGTTGTCATATCTCCACCCCCCAGGGTCCTGAACATGCAGGAACATGATGCACCGATTGTGTGGCCATGACGTGCCCGAATGAGCCATCGTCGTACCTGACGGGGGAAAAGGGGACCTTCAAGTGAGGACGAAGCCGACTATGGGTAAGAAAATGCTTCGCTCGGTGCTTGTCGCCGCCTTCTCTGCCCTGGTGGCCGTCGGTGTGTTGGGCGGTTTCTCCGGCACGAAGGGCGATGTTCGGGCAAACACCAGCTGGCCGAGTGTCGCGCAAGGCGAGGACAACACGTCGTGGCCGCTCCCGCCGGTCATTGGAGCCGGGAGCTGACGTGAGCACCCCACCCGACGACCGATCCTTCCGCCGTGAGATGGCGACCGCCTATCGATCCGGCTGGCACTTCATCGACCTGGTCACCGCCATCCCCCACAGCGGTGACTCGCTGATGGTGACCGTGTTCGGCGAGCCGGTCGTCGTCACGCGGGACGAGGACGAGGACGTACGGGCGTACCGGTGTCTGCGGAAGCCCCGCGGGGCTCCGCAACCCGTGCGATGTGCCATTCGGTACGGAATGATTTTTGTGAACCTGGATCAGCGGGACCATCGGCTGGCAGAGCCGGAGGCCCCGGATGTGAGGACTATCTCGGCCACCCCCCGCAGTGCCTGACGCGATTCCCCCGTCGTTATAGATCGCTCAGGTGCTTCCCCCCGCAGCGGCGTCACCGTGACCTGAACACGGTGACGCCGCTGTCGTTTCCAGGGATATTTCGCGACATCACCCGGTTCTCATGCTGGCTCAAAACCGCTTGTGGCTGTCCGTGGTCGGCTGTGCACCGGACCGGGAACGGGCCTTGACCCGGCCGGGCCCGCGGCCGGCTCCGGGTGGCCCGGGGCGGATCCGGCGCCGCCCTCCCCGGTGCGGCCCGGACCCCGGCCGCCGCCCCGCGGTCACGCCTTCCCGAGCGCCCGCTCCACCTGGATCTCGATCACCACACGGGCAGGATTCGGCGACGGCGTCCGCTCGTACCGCTCCGCGTGGCGCCGCTCCGCCTCCGCGACGCGCTCCCGGTCGGTGTGGACGAAGGCCCGGCCCTCCAGCGTGGCCCAGCGCCGCCCGGCCACCTGGCAGACGGCGACCCGGGCACCGGCCTCGCCGGCCGCGACGACATGGCCCGCCTTGGCGCTCGCCCCGTTCGTGATCACCCGGGCCAGCCGGGCTTCGGGGTCGTAGGTCACGGAGACGGGTACGACGTGCGGGCTGCCGTCGGGGCGCAGGGTCGTCAGGGTGCAGAGATGGCGCTCCCGCCAGAAGGCGAGGTACGACGCGTCCGGCGCGTCCAGGTCCACGGCGTAGTCCAGGGTCTGTCGGGTCATGCTTCCGGAAACTACTCCAGGGCCGGGTGGCGCGTCGGCGCGGAGGCGGGGCTGCCCGGGAATCCCCGGGTTCCCCGGGTCCGGACCCGCCCTCTCGCCGGCCGATGCCGGTGATCCAGGTCCGGAGGCGGGGATCCCCGGCCGTCGATGCCGGGTGATCCCCCGGCTTCCCCAGTTCCCCCGGCTCCCCGTACCGCCTTGAGTGGAATAGACTCAACTTTGTGTACGTTGGTTAAGTCAGCACTGGGAGTATCGGGAGACGTGGCCGACAAGCCGACGCCGAGGAGGAGAACGCGAACGTGGACGCCGAGCTGACCAACAGGAGCCGGGACGCGATCAACGCGGCCAGCACGCGGGCCGTGACCG
This sequence comes from Streptomyces sp. NPDC006012, assembly GCF_042871185.1. Taxonomy (NCBI): domain Bacteria; kingdom Bacillati; phylum Actinomycetota; class Actinomycetes; order Kitasatosporales; family Streptomycetaceae; genus Streptomyces; species Streptomyces sp. NPDC006012. The sequence goes on along the minus strand of NZ_JBIAIE010000002.1, from coordinate 298,328 downwards.
AGGGACACCCGGACCTTACGCCTGCCCACCTGCTGCTGGCCCTGCTCCAGGGGCAGGAGAACGAGAACATCACCGACCTGCTCGCGGCCGTCGACGCCGACCAGGCCGCCGTACGGTCCGGGACCGAGCAGGTGCTCGCCGGGCTGCCCAGCGTGGCCGGCACCACCGTCGCGCCCCCGCAGCCCAACCGCGAGCTGCTCGCCGTCCTCGCCGACGCAGCCGCGCGCGCGAAGGACCTCGGCGACGACTACCTCTCCACCGAACACCTGCTCATCGGCATCGCGGCGAAGGGCGGCGCGGCCGGCGAGGTGCTGGCCCGGCAGGGCGCCGACGCGAAGAAACTGCAGACGGCCTTCCAGAAGGCAAGGGGAGGGCGACGCGTGACCACCGCCGATCCGGAGGGCCAGTACAAGGCCCTGGAGAAGTTCGGCACCGACTTCACCGCGGCGGCCCGCGACGGCAAGCTCGACCCCGTCATCGGGCGGGACCACGAGATCCGGCGGGTCGTCCAGGTGCTGTCCCGCCGTACCAAGAACAACCCCGTGCTCATCGGCGAGCCCGGCGTCGGCAAGACCGCCGTCGTCGAGGGCCTCGCCCAGCGGATCGTGAAGGGCGACGTACCGGAGTCGCTGAAGAACAAGCGGCTGGTGGCGCTGGACCTCGGCGCGATGGTCGCGGGCGCCAAGTACCGGGGTGAGTTCGAGGAGCGGCTGAAGACCGTCCTCGCCGAGATCAAGGACTCCGACGGGCAGATCATCACCTTCATCGACGAACTGCACACCGTGGTGGGCACCGGCGCAGGCGGCGACTCGGCGATGGACGCGGGCAACATGCTCAAGCCGATGCTGGCCCGCGGCGAGCTGCGCATGGTCGGCGCGACCACGCTCGACGAGTACCGCGAGCGGATCGAGAAGGACCCGGCGCTGGAGCGGCGCTTCCAGCAGGTGCTGGTCGCCGAGCCGACCGTGGAGGACACCATCGCGATCCTGCGCGGTCTCAAGGGCCGCTACGAGGCCCACCACAAGGTGCAGATCGCGGACAGCGCGCTGGTGGCCGCCGCCACCCTCTCCGACCGCTACATCACCTCCCGTTTCCTGCCCGACAAGGCCATCGACCTGGTCGACGAGGCCGCCTCCCGGCTGCGTATGGAGATCGACTCCTCGCCCGTCGAGATCGACGAACTCCAGCGCGCCGTCGACCGGTTGAAGATGGAGGAGCTGGCGATCGGCAAGGAGACCGACGCGGCCTCCCGGGAGCGCCTGGAGAAGCTGCGCCGCGACCTCGCCGACAAGGAGGAGGAGCTGCGCGGCCTCAACGCGCGCTGGGAGAAGGAGAAGCAGTCCCTGAACCGGGTCGGCGAGCTGAAGGAACGCCTCGACGACCTGCGCGGCCAGGCCGAACGCGCCCAGCGCGACGGCGACTTCGACACCGCCTCCAAGCTGCTGTACGGCGAGATCCCCGAGCTGGAGAAGGAGATGGAGGCCGCCTCCGAGGCCGAGGAGGAGGCCGCGAAGGACACCATGGTCAAGGACGAGGTCGGCTCCGACGACATCGCCGACGTCGTCGCCGCCTGGACCGGCATCCCCGCCGGGCGGCTGCTGGAGGGCGAGACGCAGAAGCTGCTGCGCATGGAGGACGAGCTGGGCCGCCGGCTGATCGGCCAGACCGAGGCCGTGCGGGCGGTCTCCGACGCGGTGCGCCGCAGCCGGGCCGGCATCGCCGACCCCGACCGGCCCACCGGTTCCTTCCTGTTCCTCGGCCCGACCGGCGTCGGCAAGACCGAACTGGCGAAGGCCCTTGCCGACTTCCTCTTCGACGACGAGCGGGCCATGGTCCGTATCGACATGTCGGAGTACAGCGAGAAGCACAGCGTCGCCCGGCTGGTCGGTGCTCCCCCCGGGTACGTCGGCTACGAGGAGGGCGGCCAGTTGACCGAGGCGGTGCGGCGGCGCCCGTACAGCGTGGTCCTGCTGGACGAGGTGGAGAAGGCGCACCCCGAGGTCTTCGACATCCTCCTGCAGGTGCTGGACGACGGCCGGCTGACCGACGGGCAGGGCCGTACGGTCGACTTCCGCAACGCGATCCTCGTCCTCACCTCGAACCTGGGCAGCCAGTTCCTGGTCGAGCCGACCACCAGCGAGCACGAGAAGAAGGAGCAGGTGCTCGAAGTGGTCCGGGTCTCCTTCAAGCCGGAGTTCCTGAACCGGCTCGACGACCTGGTCGTCTTCTCGGCCCTGAGCAAGGACGAACTGGCCCGGATCGCCCGGCTCCAGATCGACCGGCTGGCCCGCCGGCTGGCCGAGCGCCGGCTCACCCTGGTCGTCACTGACGAGGCGCTGGCCTGGCTGGCGGACGAGGGCAACGACCCGGCGTACGGCGCCCGCCCGCTGCGCCGTCTGGTCCAGACCGCCATCGGCGACCGGCTCGCCAAGGAGATCCTCTCCGGGGAGGTCAAGGACGGCGACACGGTCCGGGTGGACGCCTTCGGTGACGGGCTGCTGGTCGGGCCGTCCACCGGTAAGACGCTCTGACCTGGGGGCGGGCCGTCGTCGGCTCCAATGCGTCGCGTGGTCGAACCGCCCCTCCCCGGACCGTCTGCCCGTCTTCCCCGGCCGGAACCGGCCGGGGAAGACGGGCGGCAGTCGTGTCCGGGTGGCGTGCGGGTACGCGCTTCGTGGCGCGCGGGTAAAGGCTTGACCGGATCGTGTCTGCCCGTGGCGGACAGCGCCGTCGGGGCTTGCCACCCCCCTCCCCGGATGAGGGAGGATGGCGGAATCCGTACGAAGGGAAATTCACGGTGACCATCGACCCGTCCTCGATTCCGAACTTCGGGGGCCAGCCCGAGCCGCAGCCCCAAGGACCGGCGGGCCCCGTCGTCCCGGATCAGGATCTTGTGAAGCAGCTCCTCGAACAGATGGAGCTGAAGTACGTCGTCGACGAAGAGGGTGACCTCGCGGCGCCGTGGGAGCAGTTCCGTACGTACTTCATGTTCCGCGGGGAGCCCGACCAGGCGGTCTTCTCGGTGCGGACCTTCTTCGACCGGCCGCACCAGATCGAGGAGAAGTCGCAGCTCCTGGAGACGATCGACGACTGGAACCGCAGGACGCTGTGGCCCAAGGTGTACACCCACACCCACGACGACGGCACCGTCCGCCTCATCGGTGAGGCGCAGATGCTGATCAGCACCGGCGTCGACCTCAACCACTTCGTCACCTCCACGGTCAGCTGGGTGCGGGCCGCGATCGAGTTCGACAAGTGGCTGGTGGAGCAGCTCGGCCTCGAACAAGAGGTCAACGAGGCGGACAAGCCCGACGACGAGGAGTGACACCGTCGCTCCGCACCCCGGTGCGCGGCGGCGCGACGACGGTCCGGCGCGGCGGGTGAGCCGCCGGCGCCCTGGGCGTTCTGCGCGTTCCGGGCGCCCTGGGGCGGCGGACGGACGGTCGCGGCTGCCCCAACGGCGGCGGTCACGGTCGTCACAGCGGCGTCCGGGCGAGCACGACGAGATAGGCGCCGTATCCGAAGGAGAGCCCGGCCAGGGCGCAGACCACCACGGTCGCGTGCCAGGGCCGGGCTCTCGCCGTCCGTACCAGGGCCCGGGCCAGCGGGATCAGCAGCGGGAACGCGGGCAGCAGGAAGCGCGGCTTGGACTCGAAGAAACCGGAGCCGCCGAGCGTGATCAGCAGCAGCACGCCGCTGTACACGAGGAGGGGGAGTGGGGCCCGGTCGGCGACCAGCAGTGCGAACAGCAGCACGGCCAGCGCCACGATCAGCAGCGCCACGGAGAAGACGAACCGGTCGCCCCGTCCCAGCAGCCCGCGGACGAAGTGCAGCGAACCGCGCCCGAGGTCGAACCGTGACCCCCACAGCCGCTGCACCTCGAAGTAGCCGCCGAGCAGGTCGTCCTTGCGCCGGCCGACCCAGAGCACGTACGCCGTCCAGCCCAGCGGTGCGAGCGCGGCGCCCGTCCACAGCCTGTGGGAAAACCGGTCGCCGCGCCGGCGGGTCCGGTACGCCTCGCAGACCGCCGCCGCGATCAGCGCGGCGGCGACCGCGATGCCGTTGGGCCGGGACAGCCCGGCGAGGGTGGCCAGGGTGCCCGCCCACAGCCAGTTGCCGGCCAGCACGGCGTACAGGGACCAGGCCGCGAACGCGGTGAGCACCGGCTCGGTGTACGCCATCGACAGCACCACGGAGTGCGGCAGCAGCCCCCACAGCACCACCAGCACGGTGCCCACGCCGGGGCCGTACAGGCGGGCGCCCACCGCGTAGATCCCGCAGGCGGCGACCCCGGCGGCGGCCCAGGACACCAGCAGCCCCGCCGCGCCCCCGCCGAACGGCGTCACGGCGGTCACGACCCGCACGAGCGCCGGATACAGCGGGAAGAACGCCAGGTCGCTGTGGATGACGTCGGGCTGGAAGGCCACGGTGCGGCCGTAGCCGTGCGCGGCGATGCCCAGGTACCACACGGAGTCCCAGGACCGGCCGAGCAGGGCCAGCGGCTGCTTGTCCCTGGTCCAGGCGGCCAAGGCCAGCACGGCGAACCCGGCGAGCCGGGTGACGGCGAACACCCCGAGCGCGATCCCGCTCGCCGTCAGCAGGGACAGCCGGGCCCGGGCGCGCTCCTGGGGGCCGGGCTCGTGGGACACGGCGGGAGCGGCAGGGATGAGGGTGGGACTTGCGTGGCTCACATTTTCGCAGCTTGCAGGGGCGAGCGCGGGGGCGCGAGCAGTGTGCGGCCGAGCGGGTACGTCGTGAGGGCCGTCGGCGTGGTGACGTGACGGCCGCGGGCGGCGGGTGCCCCGGCCGCGGGAGCCGGGTCCCGGGGCTCCGGACGCCCCGCGCAGAAGGTCGGCGACGGGAAGGAACAGGGGCGGTGGGGCGGGTGGCCGGTCGGCCTTTGGCCGCACCAGCCGCACCAAGCGCATGACTCAGGGCCGGCCGGATCAGGTTCGGCCGCGCCGTCCCGGAGCCGGCCGGGCCGTCCTCCCGGCGCTACCAGCGCACGGGGAGGGCCTTCAGGTGCCAGTTGACAGGGTTGGTGCCGTGCTGGAGATGCCGGGGATCGGTGGCGAGCCGCAGGCCGGGAAAACGGTTGAGCAGTGTGGTCAGGGCGATGCCGGTCTCCTCGTGAGCGAGGTGCGCGCCGAGGCAGCGGTGGGCGCCGTGTCCGAAGCCGAGGTGATGCTCCCGGCTGTGGCGGGTGCGGCTGATGTCAAGGCGGTCGGGGTCGGTGAAGGCGGCCGGGTCGCGGTTGGCTGCGGACACGATCGGGAGAACGGCTTCCCCGGCCTTCACCGGGGTGCTGCCGAGGGTGGTGTCGCAGAGGGCGTAGCGGGGCAGCGCGCGCACGACGGGGCCGCAGTAGCGCATGAGTTCGTCGACGGCGTGCGGCATGAGGGTGGGGTCCTCGCGCAGCAGGGCGAGTTGGCCGGGGTGGGTGAGAAGTGCTGCGGTGCCGTTGGCGATGAGGTTGACGGTGGTGATGTGCCCGGCGACGACGAGGTTGACGATGAGGGAGACAAGCTCCTCCGTGCTCAGCCGGTCGGGGTGCTGGGCGGCGAGCAGGTCGGAGATGAGATCGTTTCCGGGGTGCGCGGTGTGGTGGCCGACGAGGGCGATCGCGTCGTCGACCATGCCCGCGAGCGCGTCGCCGAGTTCGTCACCGCAGACACCGGCGGCCAGTGTGGCGCTGCGGGCTCGCCAGCGGTCCCGGTCGGCCTCGTGGACGGCGATGAGTTCGCAGATGACGGTGATGGGCAGTGGCCTGGCGAAGTGCTCGATGAGGTCGACCACGCCGTCTTCGGCGTGGTCCGGCAGACGGTCGAGCAGGTGGGTGGCGGTGGCTTCGATCCTGGGGCGCAGCGCGGCCACGCGGCGAGGGGAGAAGGCGGCGCTGACCCGGCCGCGCAGGCGGCGGTGGGCGGGACCGTCCGCGTCGAAGATCCCGACGCGTAAGTACTTCTCGTACTCCCGGTACATGCCGCGGGCCCGCCAGGTCTGCTCGGTACGGTGGGCCACCGGTGCACCGGGGACGGCCGTGGCGTCGATGGTGAAGCGGGAATCACTCATGAGGGTACGGATGTCGTCGTGGCAGGTGGCCACCCACATCGGGTCGACGCCGGGCACGCGCCCGCGCACCATCTGCCCGCGTTCGCGGATGGGCGCATAGGCCCTGAAGGGGTCTGTGACCAGCGCCGGATCGGTCAGGTCCAGAGGTTCGTCGCTGATGCCGGTGCTGTCTGGATTCCACACGCTCATATCAGGAATCTCCAAACAAAACGGTAGCTCTTACGGAAGAGTCACTTGTTCAGATTGCTCCTGGGTATCTCCTGGACACGACTTCACCCGGACGAGTGAGGGAACCGTCGGATTTTCCGTCGCACCCGGACACTGCCGTTTCTGAGGGGTGTGGCTCTTTTTGACGGAGGCAGCCAGTCCCTGCCGGGTCGCCTCGGACGGCCTTGCCGACGAATGCGCATACCTCCGTCGGTGACGATCTCCCTGCGGTCCCGTCCGGGGCTCACGGGCGTGAGGTCAGGGCGTGAGGCTCCGCAGTCGGCCGACGGCCTCGTGGAGAACGTCGTCCCGCTTGCAGAAAGTGAAGGTACGCATACCGATAGCCCGGCAGCACTAGAAATCAGAACAGGATCTGAATAAGCTCTGATTATGTCTCATGTGCGTCTGGAAGCAGAAACGGAGTCCGTCTCCTTCACCGACCTCTCTCGCAACCCCAAGGGCATCGCGGCCAGAGCGGCTGCCCTGGGCCGTCTCCGTGTCACACATCGGGATGCGCCGGACATGGTGTTGACCACGGCTGTACGGGCGGAGAATGCCGAGGAGAACCTGACCACCGCCTCACGGCTTTTCCTCGCGCTGATGAAGCAGGACGACGGCGCCAAGTCGCTCCTTCTCGCGCTCCCTGAGGTGTTCCCCTGGGTGCGCCACCTGGACGCGGAAGAGGTTCGGGCCTTCACCGTCGAGCTCCTTGAAGCGCTGTCGGACGCCGCCGAACTAGGGGCGGGAGAGGCGGTGCATCGCGCGATCATCTCCTGGCGTGCCACGGCTCGCATCAATGCCGATCCCGATCAGCTCAGGGAGTCGGCGCGTCCGCTCGATGGTGATGACCTCGGCCCGGTCGAGGTGCGTGGGTGAGCCCGAAGAAAGGGACCGGGTCAGCGTTCCGCCCATGATCGGGTGGAACGTCGTCTTCGGGACCACGGAGGCGGTGACCGGCTGGGAGGAACTGTGCCGCGTTGCGCTGTCGAGCGCCCATCGCTGCCTGGACGCTCTGCGAAGCGATCCTCTGTCCCGGTCCAACTGGAGTCGCCAGCATCAGCTACGGGGCAGGCACGCAACCAAAGCGTGGAAGGGATCCGACCTCGATCAGTGGGAGTACGAGGTCACCAGCGGTGGTCGAGTGCGCTATCTGGTCAGCACGGAGACTTCCACCGTGATCCTCGTGTACGCCTCTCCTCGGCACCCCAAGGACACCGAGTGAGCTGTGGGTCGCTTCGGGGCGGCGGTTCATGAGCAGGTCCCGCCCACGCGACTCCGCTGCGCTCCTTCCGCCCCGCGTCAGACCGCCAACCGCTTGAGGCGGGTTTCCGCCTCTTCCAACACATTCTTCCGCTTGCAGAAGGCGAAACGTACGAAGGGTGCGCCGGCCTCGCGGTGGTCGTAGAAGACCGCGTTGGGAATCGCCACCACTCCGCAGCGCTCGGGCAGCGTGCGGCAGAAGGCGAAGCCGTCGCTTTCGCCGAGGGGGCGGATGTCGGTGGTGATGAAATACGTGCCGGCCGGGCGGAAGACCTTGAAGCCTGCCTGCTCCAGGCCGTGCGCGAGCAGATCCCGCTTGGCCCGCATGCCGGCACGGAACTCGGCGAAGTACGCGTCGGGCAGGCGCAGGGCATCGGCCACGGCGTACTGGAAGGGCCCGGAGGCGACGTACGTCAGGAACTGCTTGACCGAGCGGACCGCGGCCACCAGATCCGGGGCGGCCGTCACCCAGCCGACCTTCCAGCCCGTGAACGAGAAGGTCTTCCCGGCGGAGCCGATGGTGACCGTGCGCTCGCGCATGCCGGGGAACGCGGCCAGCGGCAGATGCTCCGCGCCGTCGAAGACCAGGTGCTCGTACACCTCGTCCGTCACCACCAGCAGGTCCCGTTCCACCGCCAGCGCGGCGATCGCGGCCAGCTCCTCGCGGGTGAGCACCGTGCCTGTCGGGTTGTGCGGGGTGTTGACCAGCAGCAGCCGGGTGCGGTCCGTCACCGCGGCGCGCAGTTCGTCCAGGTCCAGGCAGAAGCCGCCCTCGTGCGGCCGCAGCGTCACCGGCACCCGCGTGCCGCCCGCCATCGCGATGCTCGCCGCGTACGAGTCGTAGTACGGCTCGAACGCGACGACCTCGTCGCCCGGCTCGACCAGGGCGAGCAGCGCGGCGGCGATGGCCTCGGTGGCGCCCGCGGTGACCAGGACCTCGGTGTCCGGATCGAAGCTCAGGCCATGGAAACGCCGCTGGTGGCCGGCGATGGCGGTGCGCAGTTCGGGAACGCCGGAGCCGGGCGGGTACTGGTTGCCGCGCCCCTCGCGCAGCGCCCGTACGGCCGCCTCCCGTACCTCTTCGGGGCCGTCCGTGTCCGGAAAGCCCTGCCCCAGGTTGATCGACCCGGTCCGCACCGCCAGGGCGGACATCTCGGCGAAGATCGTCGTCCCGAACCCGGCGAGGCGGCGGTTGAGCAGTGGGCGTCCGGTGGAGGTCATGTCGGCCATCCTGCGCCGAAGCCCTGGAGTTCTTCAACCGGCCTTCGCCTACGGGCGCCCTCGGACGGTCCGCGAACGTCACGGGGAGGAATTGCCGCTGGTAGCCCGTTCGTATTCGATACGGCGTTCGGGTGCTTCTGGTACACGATCACGAAAGCGGCGCGGATGTGACCGTTTTGAGACCTTTCATACTAGTCTCTCGTAACGAAGAGTAGTCGATCGCTTGCCGATCGCACCCACCTCACTTCGCTGGAGATGACATGCGCAAGCTTCGCAACGTCGCCGTTCTGGTTGCCGCAATCGGCAGCATCGGCCTCGTCGGTGGCACGGCCCACGCCGGAGGCAAGGGCGGCGACGAGGGCGACAGGTTCGCCATCATGCAGAACTCCACCTGTAAGTCGCACGACCTGAACCTCGACCTTCTCGGCGAGGTCGGCGTGCTCAACGGCGCGCTGGGCAACGCCCTCGGCGGCGAGGGCAACCCGGGCGCCCAGGCCACCGACATCGGCTCAACCATGGGCTGCAGCAACAGCGCGTTCTGAGGCTGAGGCCGGCGCAGAGGCGCCGGCCGGCACATGAGTCCCGGCGCCTGGCCAAGGCAGGCGCCGGGACTTCGTCGTTTCTCCGGTCGGCCGGGCCGGAGGGAGACTCGTGTGTCTGCGGCAACTGGAACGGGCTCCGCCGCGGCGAGGACATGCGCCGCTCCGGTTCGTCCCAGGAGAGCATACCGAGTTTCTCGATCGCCCTCGGCCCCTGAAGTCGCACGCACGCGTGTCTCCGTGACCGGTCAAGAAGTCTCCGGAGCCCCCGCGGCGGAGAATGTTGAATCCCGCTCGAATTCCTCGGACCGTGCGTCCGTTCCAGTGAATTGCTTCACCCCGGGAGGCGGGTGACGGGTAACTCTGTTTACCTGTTATTGGCGCACTGCTGACCCGCGATATGTGGTCTATTCGATGCCTGTGCGCGACCTGTCGAGAATCCCATCCCAGGCGAAGTCCGGCATGCCCCGTGAGCATTCTTCGGGCGCGGCCGGGTGAAACACGGAGGAATTCCTCATGGCTTCCAGGACTGCGACCCGCCGGAATTACGCACTCCTCGTCACGCTTGGCCTCTCATCGTCGTTCGCAATTCTGGGGGCTGGGCAGGTATTCACTGCGGAAAGCACCTCTCTTCAGGACTCGAAGACCGGGTTCTGCGGCGATACCACAACAGCGGAGAACCTGCAGAAATACCAGGGGATACCGGTGATGAACCAGACGAAGTTCCAGGACATCGTTGAGCATGACAACCATACGCAACGCGTATATGTGGACGTGCGGCCCACGAATCCGGATTCCGTAGAATTTCTGATCAATGGAAAGGGCCAACCGAAACCGATGGAGGTCAAAGCGAAAACCATCAAAGACGCGGATCTCCAGATTGATGTGGAGCTGAAGGAAGGAGACAAAGGGAAGGTGGGATTCTTTAACCCGCCCGAGAAAAGCTATGAAGGTGAGCTCAAGAAGCGCTATGAACAGAGGCGGGCCGAGTACAGTGATCTCGGCGAAAAGATGAAGGATCTGGAAAAAGATGGCTACACGGTGAAAGGCGGTATTGTCTTTCTCAAAGAAAAGCCGTTGGTGGGCGACCACGATGTCTTCGACATTCACAAGCTCGATGACAAGCGGGTCAGTGTGCCGGAGCATGACCAGCTGATTGAAGATATGAAAGCCAAGAACATGGCGGTAATGCATGGTGCGCACATGTTCTGGGTCCCGGTGAACAAAAAAGAAGAAGCCATGAAAGAAGGAATCATCAAGGAGCACAGCGCACCCCCCGAGGGTGGGGGAGAGAAGCTGGTCAGGTTCATCCCCAACCAGCCGCCGCGTCTGGTATTCGCTGGAGAGAAACTGAAGGGACCGAACTGCCTGACGCAGCCGCAGCAGACGGAGGGGAAGTGACCCGTGGCGCCCCGGGCGACCGCGCGAAGCTACTGAGCCGGTACGCCCGTGCCGGTGAAGAGTCCGGCGGCCGTCGGCGGCTGCGGTCGGAGTACCGCGACTGGCTGCCGGAGGTGACAGTCTCCCGATGTCCCGGGACCGGCGAGCTGGTGCGCTGGCCCCTCGACACGGTCGATCTCGACGGACTCTTCTGGGATTTCGACGTACCCGTCCGACGGCTGCCGCAGGCCGTCCCCGACCAGTGGCTGGCGATGGCCGGCGCGGTAGGACTGGACCGGTCTGCGGTGGCGGACGCGCCCTTCCGCTGCCGGCCGGGCCCCGCGGTGCCCTATGTCGTGCCCCGCCTGCTGAACGGTCCCGGTGTCCAGGTGGTGATCGCCCAACTGCCGGTCGGACCGCACACCGCCTGGGTCATGACCTACTTCGGGCCGGCCCCCGCCGAAACCCACCGGGAGAACCTGTGGGGCCAGGACCACTATCCCGTCTGGCGGGACGGCGCCTGGGAGGGCTGGGCGTTCGTCCCCTTCGAGAGCCGTGACAACGACTACGACCTGGCGCCCTGGCTGAACGAGGGGAAGTTGCTGTGGGTCGCCCCCGGGGACGAAACCTGGACCCTGCGTTCAGACCACCAGTGCCCGTTCCTTCGGACAGAGGGTGAGCGGGAAAATCCCGTCATCCAGCGCGGACGTGTCCATTACTTGAATCCGTTCCACGAGGGCGGGCACCGCTCCTCATGATGATCCGACACCCCTGTCCGATACCTCTGGAAGACGCGAAACGGAGGGATTCGAACCCATGCAATTTCAGCGGCGTCCAGCCCGTTCGGTTGAGGATTCCTTCGGAATTACCGGGCTCGGCTGATTGAGGGAAACCTCTGGTCCGAATCGGTGAAACGGTCCCTGCGAACACATTGTCCACCCGCGGATCGGGAAATCTCGACTGGGTGGTATGTCCACAGCGCAGTCTCCTGCGGCAACCTCCCCTGAACGGCAATGCGCGAACCCGTTTTCCTGCCCACTCGGGTCTGGAAAGAATCTGGAGGAATCGATCATGACCACACAAATCACTGCTCTCCAAGAGATCGAGAAGGCCCAGCAGTTCTTCTTCCCGGAGCACACGGCAGAGGCAGCCGCCCTCGCGGCCCGCGGACGTCGGATGCGCGAGGACAAGAAGCCGGTGGACGACATCGTCAAGAGCGTTACCGGGCGGGACTACGACCCGATGGTGAACCTTCAGGTGTCCGAGGAAATCGACCCGAAATTCGCAACGAGGGCGGCGGACATCCGGTACTACCTCGACGCGTACGGTGTCATCAGCACGGCTTTTGTCGGCGGGAAGGCCACCAAGGACACCTCCAAGGTCCAGGACCAGTCCCTGTGGACGGAGGTGTACCACCACCTTCCGCTGCTGAGCATGACCATCGACGCGCACGCACCGTTCAACTACGAGGCGAGCGCCACGGAGTTGTCGACCCACCTGATCAAGTCACTTCTCGGGTTCTCGGCAGGGTCCGACCTGGTCGCCACCATGGAGTTCGCGGGATTCATGCAGAGCCTTGGAGAGGGCATCCGGATCGAGAGCACCAAGGAACAAAAGGATCTCACCCTCACCATCCCCGCCAGCTATGTGCGTATGACTACGGGGAAGGACGATGTCGAAGGACACCTCGACCTTCACCTGCTGAACTCCAGCGTCGCGCACAAGGTCTACAAGACCAACTGCTCCTCCCACGAGTCGGTGCAGGTCAGCTTCACGTACTCGCGGTTCGGCAGCAAGTTCGCCTACAGCCAGCTGTCGAACCCGGACATCAAGAAGGCGCTGGACGATTTCATCGCCAAGCAGGAACTCGACCAGATCAAGAAGGACTCCGACTGGTTCAACGACGGGGAGACCAAGCACAAGAAGTGATGGGTGGGCAGAACTTGGGGGGGGCTCCACTCCGCGCAGCACGGGACGTTGACGGGTGAATCGAGTGCCCGCCCGACCCTGGTCAGAGGGTCATTCCAGGACCTCTCCGCACCTTGCTTCAATCCGACGAAAGGACCGACGAAAATGAGTGACTCCGTCTTCTCCACCACCCCGACGGGCTCTGCCGTGTGCCTCGTCCTGAACAAGTCCGGCCTCGACTCCGGCGACAAGGACTACCAGAAGCTGGTGAAGTCTCTTTCGGCGTACGCCATTGCAGCCGACCTGAAGGCAGCCAAGAGCGAGCATCCCTACTCTCCGGAGCTGTGGTCGGAGTGCTTCAAGCATTTCCCTGCGCTGAGTGAGGCCCACTCGTCGGTGCAGAAGGACAGCGTCCCCTATCTGTACGTGGAATCCGGCTTGTTGAAGGATGCCGACGGGTCGCCGGACGCCGGTCAGGCCGCCGCGATCACCTCGGGGATCCTCGGCAGTCTGGCTGCCGTGGCCAAGCCTCACCTCGACAAGCCGTACACACTGATCTCGCTGGCACTCCTGGTCGACCAGGGTGAGGACCAGAAACTGCGCGGACACGTCGTCCTCAAGAACACGACCATCTCGTACTCGAAGGAGAGCAAGGACAGGCTCAACTGCGAGATCGTTTCCCAAACGGGCATCTTCATCCCCGGGACCGCGGGCTGGGACGACTTCGAGAAGCAGTACGTGACGGACGAGAACCTCTCCCGTCTGCACTCGGCGGCCAACTACGAGCAGGTCTCCGCCTGACCTGGCAGCCGACGTGACAAGGAAGGGTTGACCATGGGGCTTTCCGAAGTGCTCTTCAGGAAGCAGCAGGGCCGGATCTCCTGCCTGTCCGGGATCGTTCCCGGCACCGCGCACCATCTCGTCCAGGGTGATGCGCCGGCACCGGGCGTCCCGAACGTCTTTCCGGGTGACGACCCCAATAGCGACAAGGACTACCGTCAGGGTGCCGAGGACGTCGTGAACGGCATCTGCATGCTCGTGCGTGACAGGCTGAACAGGAAGGTCATCACGACCGATGACCTGTTCAAGCACGACACGTGGACCGACCCGATGTTCCCCGGGTTCAGCGATGAGAACAGTTACTTCCAGCCGATGGTTCCCGGTGCCTGTCCGACCGTGAATCAGGACTATCCCGTTTCTGGGGATGTCGGGCAGGAGTCCAAGGACTTCGGGCTGGAGTACTTCAAGGTGAACCACATGGAAGGCGTCAAGCTGGTCCAGCAGATTGACGACGCCTTCCGGGCGCTTGTCAAGGATGGCGCCCTGAAGGGGAACTACCAGATGCTCCTGCACGGCCTCAACGTCCAGCGCTACAGCAAGCAGAACCCGCCTTGGGTGAGATACGCGGTCATGGAGCGTAATTATCGCGTAGAAAACGGTAAGGGCATCTGCCATGTCTACGCCAGTTTTCTCAGCTTCGACCCGGCGTACGTCTATCTGAAGGATAAGCGGGAGAGGGTCCAGAAGTATCTGAAGAAGGCTCTGCTGGATGACATCAGGAAGTCTGATGAATACTTCCACTTCGAGACCTGACGAGACTGCGCGGTGAATTCGCCCGCCCCGGGAAGTAGCGGATGCCTGCTGGTGGCGCGGGCCGGGAGTCGCGGTGCTGACGGATTGCGGCCATGCTGTCAGAGGAGCGTGTCCGACTTCGCGCGGGCCGTGTGCTTCGGTGACCGCGCTGCAGAGGAAGGCTGCTGCCATGGCTACGGTGCCGAACAGGACACAGCGAGGACACGGCGGCCCGGACGGCAGCGAAACGATCAACGACGCCGCCCGGTTCGCCGGGATCATGATGATGATCAGCGGCCCCCTCAGCATTCTGATGGGCGCAGCCGGAATCGCACACGACTCCCTGTTCGCCGCGTCCCGGTACGCCTACCGGTTCGACCTGACGGCTTGGGGCTGGATCCACCTGGTGATCGGAGTGGCGCTCGTCATGGCCGGCCTGGGAGTCCTGATGGACCAGAGCTGGGGTCGCGGAGCCGGTGCAGCGGTGGCAGCGGTCAGCCTGATCACCCAGTTCATGTTCGTGCCGTACTACCCGTTGTGGGCCATCCCCGTGATGACACTCGACCTCCTGATCCTTTTCATGCTGACGAGGGTCCATATCGAGACCCGCGCCGGTCAGTGAACCCCACCGCCTTGCGGCGTGCCTCGGGGGAAGATCACGGCCCACCGTCGGCCCAGTGACCCCGAAGGCCCCCGATCTTCCCGTCTGTTCAGGTCAGGGGCCTTTTCCATGCGTTGACCCTCAGAAGTTCCTCAACTCTGCTTTGGCCCGACAGAGAGTGGGGCATCCCCCGTGCACACGGCAGTCACGCACCACGTGAGGCGCCCACGGGGGGTCGCTTCGGGGGAAGGAAAGGAGGGTGGCGCCATGGTTTTCGGCATCATCCTGGCGGTGATCGTGATCCTGGTCGTCGGGTCTCTGGCGAAGGGCGCACGCAGGCGCAAGAAGGGCGCGTACGTGATGGGTGGCCGGGGGCGGGCATCCCGTTCGTCCCGTGCCTCGTCCTCGTCGTTGTCCTCGTCCTCGTCCGCCGGCGGCAGCTGGTGGGCGGGTGACGCGGGCGGTTCGTCCTCCGGCGGCGGGCATGGCGGGCATGGCGGGCACGGCGGGCACGGCGGGCACGGCGGGCACTCCTGTGGCGGCGGCTCGTCCTGCGGCGGGGGTTCGTCGTGCGGTGGCGGGGGCGGATGCGGCGGAGGCAGCTGACACGGGGCAGCTGAGCTTCACCGGGCACCATCCACCTCACTCCCGCCCGCGCAGGGGGCGCCCGTCGGACGAAGGCTTCCGGCGGGCGCCCAGCCGCGCAATGAGTGCGCCTGGCGCACGTTGTGGCTGAACAGTTGAGCGCTGGAGCCCTCTGAGGGATGGAAACCCGGCGAAGTTGGGTAAAAAAGCTGTGGCGACACGGCAGTTCGTGATTCCCTCTAAATCACCAAAGCAGCCCCTCGGACGTCCGGCAGACACCCCGCTCCTTGGCTGGGCTGGCTGGGCCGCCGACCGGGCTGACGTGGCCGATCTCCCGGTGTCGACCGTGGCGTGCCGGACCACACTCCCTCTTCATCTTTGCGTGCTTAGCGGAGCCGATCCATGCTCACGACCCTGAACACCTCTTATACCGACACGCGCGCGGCCGACCTCGCCTGGGCGCTGGGACGCGAGCCGCTCCCCGCCCTCGCCACCCTCGATCTCGAACTGACCGGAGCGAAGCTCCAGTTGAGACTGCTCGGCGCATCCCACCAGGTCCTCCTGGAGGAGGAGCGGGGCGGTTGCTCGGAGACGGTGGCGTGCATCCCCGGGTCCAGCACGCCGTTGCCGCTGGGCGTCGCCAAGCGCGTCGGCGACTGGGAATACGAGTTCGCCGCCCGCGTGGAGTTCCTGCCGCCGGGCTCCTTCGCGGGCCGCGCCCAGGAGTTGCTGGCCCTGGTCTCCGAACATCCCCACGGTCTCGCCGGCGTCTTCCCCGGCAGCCCCCACGCCTTCACGGCGATGCTCGCCCAGCGCCACGAGGGCCAGGTGCACTGGCGTACCTGGCACGCGTACCCGCAGGACGGCCAGTTGGTGGCCACGCGGACCAGGGTGGGCGTGCGGGTGCCCGCCGTGCAGTCCAGATAGACGGCGAGTTGTCCGTCGGAACGTGATGCTGTCCGCTGGCGCGCGTTGTCGTCCGGCTCGGCCCGTGGCGTGGGCGGGCGGCGGCGACCGTGTTGTGGCGGGATAAACGCCCCGCGCGTCATCAGGGGGCAGTTCCACACGTGTGGGTGACGAAGCGTGCCCGTCATGTGACGTAACGTCGCAGAGTGATCGAACCGCACGCTCCCGCCCCTCCCGGTGCCCCGCCGCTGCGGAGCGGACCCGCGCGGCTGTCCGTCCGGCCGGGGACCGGACGGTTCCTGGTCCTCGCGGGCGTCTTCGTCTGCGCCGCCTGCGGACTCGTCTACGAACTCGAACTGGTCGCCCTCGCCTCGTACTTGATCGGTGACTCGGTCACCCAGGCTTCCGTCGTGCTGTCCGTCATGGTCTTCGCGATGGGCATCGGCTCGCTCGCCGCGAAGCGGCTGCGCGGGCACGCGGCAGCCGCCTTCGGCGCCGTCGAGGCGGGCCTCGCCCTGGTCGGCGGATGCAGCGCGATGGCGCTGTACGCCCTGTTCGCCTGGACCGGTGACTGGGGCGGCCTGTGGGCCAGCGGCCCCCGCTGCCTGCTGGTCGCCTTCTCGCTCGCCATCGGCCTGCTGATCGGCGCCGAGGTGCCGCTGCTGATGGAGCTGATCCAGCGCATCAGACGGCAGGACCCGGGCGGCGCGGTCGCCGACCTGTTCGCGGCGGACTACGTCGGCGCGCTCGTCGGCGGCCTCGCCTTTCCCTTCCTGCTCCTGCCGTTCCTCGGCCAGTTGACCGGCGCGCTGCTCACCGGCGCGGTCAACGCCGTCGCGGGCGGCGCCCTGGTCCTCGGCCTGTTCCGCCGCGACCTCGGCCGCCGGCCCCGCTGGGTGCTGCTGCTCGCCAACCTCGCCGTCCTCGCCCTGCTCGCCGCCGCCGCCGTCCTCGTCGACGACTTCGAACGGCTCGCCCGGCAGGCGGTGTACGACGGCGACGTACGCGTGGCCCTCCAGACCGAGGTCCAGGAGGTGGTCCTCACCGGCGGCACCCGCGGCCACCCCCTCGACCTGTACCTGGACGGCCGGCTGCGGGTCGGCGGCCGGGACGAGGGCCGCTACCACGAGGCCCTGGTCCACCCCGCGATGACCGGCCCGCACGCGCGCGTCCTCATCCTCGGCGGCGGGGACGGACTGGCCGCCCGGGAGGCGCTGCGCTACCCGGGCGTGCGCCGGATCGACGTCGTCGAACTCGACGCGGGCCTGCTCCGGCTGGCCCGCCGCGACCCGGGACTGTCCGCCCTCAACGGCCATGCCTACGGCGACGCCCGCGTCCACGTCACCACCGAGGACGCCTTCGGCTGGCTGCGCGGGGCGCCCACCGGCACGTACGACGTCGTGATCGCCGATCTGCCGGACCCCGGTATCACGGTCAGTACGAAGCTCTACTCCGAGGAGTTCTACGGCCTGACCCGGCGGGTGCTCGCCGAGCACGGCCGGCTCGTGGTGCACGCCGGCCCGGTGGCCGCCCGGCCGCGGGTCTTCTGGACGGTGGAGGCGACGATGCGCGCGGCGGGGTTCGGCACCGCTCCCTACCGGGTGCTCGGCCACGACCCCGGGTTCAAGGCGGGTCCTGACCGCTCCGTGGGAGCCTCCCGCACCCCGCACGACTGGGGATTCGTGCTGGCCGCGCCGGGCTCCGCCGCGCCGCCGCTGCGGCTGGGCCCGGTGGGGCCGCGGCCGCGCACCCTGACGCCGCAGTCGCTCGCCGTGGACGCCCGGGCGGCGGCCGGCACCCGGATCACCGGCGTGCCGGCCTCCACGCTGGTGCATCCGCGGTACTGACGGCCGGTGGTCCGGGGGTAATGGCGACCGCGCGGCTCACCGGGGGGTACGTACCGGCCGCTCGTGGGTAGGCTCAGCCGACATGGAGCATGAGGTCTTCGTTCCGGTTCCGGCCGAGCGGCTGCGGCAGGCGCTCGCCGAGCCCGCGTGCATCGCCCGGGCGGTTCCCGGGCTCCAGCAGGACGCCGGTGCCGAACCCGTCGCGGGGCGGCTGAAGGTGCGCGTCGGCGGCCACTCCATCACCTACCGGGGATCGTTGCGCGTCTCGGCGCGGGACGACGGTTCCTACGAGGTGGCGGGTGAGGCGGCCGAGGCGCGTGGCACCGGCAAGGTCACGTTCGCTCTCGTCCTTCGCCTCCGTGACGCCGACGGCGGCACCGCCGTCACCGTGGAGGGCACGGCCGCCGCGGACGGACGCGTCGCCGAACTGCCCGCGGACGCGGTGGGTTCGGCGGTGATCCGCCTGCTGAACCGCAGCGTGCAGGCCCTGGCCACGGCACCGGAGGACACTCCCGGCGCCGCACCGGAGGACTCCGCCGGGCCCACGGCCGACTCCGGGGTTCGTGGGGCGGACGCCGGCGTTTCCGGGGCGGACGCCGGTGATTCCGGGGCGGGCTCCGAGGACGACGCGCCTGCGTCCGTCTTCGAGACCGAGGTGCCGCCGTCCTCGCTGGCTCCCGAGGCGGAGGACGGGGAAGGGGCTGAGGACCAGGCCGGGGAAGGGGGCGCGGACGGCGCCAAGGACGGTGCCCGCAGTGGTTCGGCGGGCGTCGCGCCCGTCGGTGGGCTGCCCGCCGAGGCGGCGCACGCACGACGGACCATGATCGGCCGGAGCGCGGAGGAGGTGGACCACGCCCCGCCGCGTGGCCGCTACGCCCCCGTGCCGGCCCCGCAGACCGTCGCCGCGAACTCCGCGCTGCGGTGGGCCGCCCCCGCGGCGGCCCTCGCACTCGCCTCGGCGATCGTCGTCGGCAGGGCGCTGCGCAGACGTCGCTAGGGCCCTTCCTCCGCTGAGGTCCGGCAGAAGGGCCCCGGGGGTGCTGCCGCTCTCCCGTACCGCCCCAGTAGGGTCGTCCCGTGAGTAACGAACCCATCACGCTGACCGCGGGTGACGCGGAAGTGAACCTGCGGCCGGACAACGGCGGGCGGATCGCCGGGCTCCGGATCGCCGGTACCGAGCTGCTCCGGCAGGGCGACCGCTTCGGCTGCTTCCCGATGGTTCCCTGGTGCGGCCGGATCAGGGACGGCCGTTTCCTGAACGGCGCCACCGCGCACCAGATGCCGCTCAACTCCCCGCCGCACGCCATCCACGGCACCGCCCGCGACGGCGCCTGGCGCACCGCCCGCGTCCTGCCCGACGAGGCCGTCATCACCTACGACCTGGTCGAGCCGTGGCCCTATCCGGCGCGCGTCACCCACGTCGTCGCCCTGACCGAGGACAGCCTGACGCTCACCCTGTCCGTCGAGACGTACGGTTCGTCCTTCCCGGCGCAGGTCGGCTGGCACCCGTGGTTCAACCGGAACCTGGGCGGCGAGGACGTACGACTCGACTTCACGCCCGCCTGGCAGGAGGAGCGCGGCGCCGACCACCTGCCCACCGGCAACCGGATCGACCCCCGGCCCGGCCCCTGGGACGACTGCTTCGGCATGCCCGACGGCGTCGACGTCACCCTCACCTGGCCCGGACAACTGGAACTCGCGGTGACCAGCCGCGAGCCGTGGGCGGTCGTGTACGACGAACAGGAGGCCGCCGTCTGCGTCGAGCCGCAGACCGGGCCGCCCAACGGCCTCAACACCGCGCCCCGCCTGGTCACGCCGCTGGAGCCGCTGGAGGCCACCGCCGTCTGGCGCTGGCGCCGCCTCTGACCGGCCTGGACGCCGCCTCTAAGCTGGGCGGCATGACGGACGTACGCGGCGCGCTGCTGCAGCAGATCAAGGACAAGGCCGTGGTGCACGGCAAGGTGACGCTCTCTTCGGGCCTGGAGGCGGACTACTACATCGACCTGCGCCGCGTCACCCTCGACGGCGAGGCCGCGCCGCTGGTCGGGCAGGTGCTGCTGGACCTGACCGCGGACCTCGACTTCGACGCCGTGGGCGGGCTGACCATGGGCGCCGACCCGGTCGCCACCGCGCTGCTGCACGCCGCCGCCGCGCGGGGCCGCCGGCTGGACGCGTTCGTCGTACGGAAGGCCGCAAAGGCGCACGGCATGCAGCGGCGCGTCGAGGGCCCGGAGATCAAGGGCCGCCGGGTGCTGGTCGTCGAGGACACCTCCACCACGGGCGAATCCCCGCTCACCGCGGTGGCCGCGGTGCGCGAGGCGGGCGCCGAGGTCGTCGCCGTCGCGACGATCGTGGACCGGGCGACCGGCGCCGCCGAGAAGATCCAGGAGGGTGCGGGCGTCCCGTACCTCTTCGCCTATTCGAAGGACGAGTTGGGGCTCGACTGACGCACGGCGCCGACCACACCCCGGCCGCCGTGCCGCCGGGGGAGCCGAGCACGGGCCCATGTCTGGAAAGATGGGGACGACGACGAGGTCGCCCCCAAGGTCTAGGTCAGGGCCGTAGTACGCAGATTGCCGACCCGCACACTCAAGGAGCGGACAGATGCCCATCGCAACCCCCGAGGTCTACCACGAGATGCTCGACCGGGCGAAGGCAGGCAAGTTCGCCTACCCGGCCATCAACGTCACCTCCAGCCAGACCCTGAACGCGGCTCTGCGCGGCTTCGCCGAGGCGGAGAGCGACGGCATCATCCAGATCTCCACGGGTGGCGCCGAGTTCCTGGGCGGTCAGTACAGCAAGGACATGGTGACCGGCGCGGTCGCCCTGGCCGAGTACGCGCACATCATCGCCGAGAAGTACCCGGTGACGGTCGCCCTGCACACCGACCACTGCCCGAAGGACAAGCTCGACGGGTACGTACGTCCCCTGATCGCGATCTCCGAGGAGCGCGTGAAGGCCGGGCAGAACCCGCTGTTCCAGTCCCACATGTGGGACGGCTCCGCGGAGACCCTCGCCGACAACCTGGCCATCGCGCAGGAACTGCTGGCGCGCGCCCACGCCGCCAAGATCATCCTTGAGGTGGAGATCACCCCGACCGGCGGCGAGGAGGACGGCGTCTCGCACGAGATCAACGATTCCCTGTACACCACGGTCGACGACGCGATCCGCACCGCGGAGGCGCTCGGCCTCGGCGAGAAGGGCCGCTACCTGCTGGCCGCCTCCTTCGGCAACGTGCACGGCGTGTACAAGCCGGGCAACGTGGTGCTCCGCCCCGAACTGCTGAAGGAGCTGAACGACGGCGTCGCCGCCAAGTACAGCAAGCCGTCCCCGTTCGACTTCGTCTTCCACGGCGGCTCCGGCTCCACCGAGCAGGAGATCGCGACCGCGCTGGAGAACGGCGTCGTCAAGATGAACATCGACACGGACACCCAGTACGCCTTCACCCGTCCGGTCGCCGACCACATGTTCAAGAACTACGACGGCGTCCTGAAGGTCGACGGCGAGGTCGGTTCCAAGAAGACGTACGACCCGCGCACCTGGGGCAAGCTGGCCGAGGCGTCGATGGCCCGCCGCGTCGTCGAGGCGACCCAGAACCTGCGGTCGGCCGGCACGAAGCTCAAGTAGCACCGGTCGAGCAGCTTCGATCAAGTAGCTCCGCCTCGCCCGCGGCACCGTACGAGGGATTTCAGCGAGCCCGGCCCGCTCAGGGCCGGGCTCGCGGCATATCCGGGTATACCTGGGGCATGCCCGACGTCCGGCTCTCCTCGCCCCAGGGCAAGTGGATCCTGCTCACCACCGTGCTCGGCTCCAGCATGGCCCTGCTGGACTCGACCGTCGTCAACGTGGCCCTGCCGCGCATCGGCCGCGACCTGAACGTGGACCTGGCCGCCCTCCAGTGGACGGTCAACGCCTACCTGGTCACGCTGGCCGGCCTGATCCTGCTCGGCGGTGCGCTGGGCGACCGCTACGGCCGTCGCAAGATCTTCGTGATCGGGGTCGTCTGGTTCGCGTCCGCCTCCCTGCTGTGCGGCGTCGCCCCGAACGCCGGCGTCCTCGTCGCCGCACGCGCCCTCCAGGGCATCGGCGGCGCGCTGCTCACCCCCGGCTCCCTCGCGCTCATCCAGGCATCTTTCCACCCCGACGACCGGGCCAAGGCGGTCGGCCTGTGGTCGGGGTTCGGGGGCATCGGCGCGGCCGTCGGGCCGTTCCTGGGCGGCTGGCTGGTGGACGGCCCCGGCTGGCGCTGGGTGTTCCTGATCAACGTGCCGGTGGCGCTGCTGTGCGCCCCCATCGCCGTACGGCACGTACCCGAGTCCGGGGGGCGCGAGTTCCGGCCGCACGGGGCTGGGGCCGAGGCTGGTGCCGGCACCGGGGCCGGGGGCGGCGGCGCGGGTACGGAGGCGGAGGAGGAGGAGGGGGCCCGCGGCGGTTTCGACGTGCTGGGCGCGGCCCTCGGGGCCCTCGCGCTCGCCCTCGTGACGTACGCCCTGATCGAGGCCCGGCAGGGTTCGGCCGTCGTCGCCGTCACCGCCGTCGCGGGGGTCGCGGCGGCGGTCGCCTTCGTGCTCGTCGAGAAGCACCGGCCGGACCCGATGATGCCGCTCGACATCTTCGCGTCCCGCCAGTTCACCGTGGTCAACCTGGTCACGATGTGCGTCTACGCGGCGTTCGGCGGCTTCTTCTTCCTGACCGCGCTGCAACTGCAGGTCGTCTCGGGCTACTCGCCCCTCAAGGCCGGTACGGCGCTGCTGCCGACCACCGTCCTGATGCTGCTGTTCTCGGCCCGCTCGGGCGCGCTGGCCGACCGCATCGGGCCGCGCATCCCGCTCACCGTCGGGCCGTTGCTCTGTGCGGCGGCGATGCTGCTGATACTGCGGGTGGGCAAGAAGGCCGACTACCTCACGGACGTACTGCCCGCGCTCCTGGTCATGGGCGCGGGCATGGTCGTCCTGGTCGCCCCGCTCACCGCCACGGTGCTCGCCTCGGTGGACACCGAGCGGGCGGGTCTGGCCAGCGGCATCAACAACGCCGCGGCCCGCGCCGCCGGGCTGATCGCGGTGGCCGCGCTGCCGCTGCTGGCCGGGATGGGCCCGGACGCCTACCGCTCCGCGGACGCCTTCGACGCGGCGTTCCGGCGGGCGATGCCGTGGTGCGCGGGCGTCCTGGTGCTGGGCGCGGTGCTGGCCTTCGCCTGGGTCCGCCGCCCGGCCCCGGACTGCAACGTCCCGGAGTGCCGTACCCACGGGAACATCACGTCACCTCCCCTGGACACCGGGAAGCGCGGCCGGGACCCGCGCTGAGACCGGCGCCCCGCCCGACCCCGGGCCCGACGCAGGCCCGGGGCTGGAACGAGGGGTGGAGGTGGTGGGTCGTGGAGGTCAGGCCAGGAGTTCCGCGTAGGCCGCGGGGTCGCTGTCGCGCAGGAACTGGCGGCAGCGTTCCGATTCGTCCTTCTCACCGATCGCCTCGGCCGCCCGCGCGAGCGCGGCCAGGCAGCGCAGGAAACCCTGGTTGGGGCCGTGGCTGAAGGGCACCGGGCCGTGGCCCTTCCAGCCGTTGCGCCGCAGGGCGTCCAGTCCGCGGTGGTAGCCGGTACGGGCGTAGGCGTACGACTCGACCACCCGGCCCGCCGAGAACGCCTCCTCGGCGAGCGCCGCCCACGCCCGCGAGAACGTCGGGTGCTGCGCGGCGACCTCGGCGGGCGGCAGGGATTCCTCGTCCAGCAGCCGGGCGGCCTCCGTGTTCTCGGGAAGGAACGTCGGGTCGGGGCCGCCGAGCAGGTTCGTGTGGGTCGTCATGGATGCAGTGTGCCACCGGCGGCAGGCCGACCGGGGCGCCGGGGCGAACGGGCCGCTCTGCCGCTGGGCGAACGCGCTGCCCTGCCGTTGAGCCGTGGGCGGAGGCAGGGGGGGGCGCCGGGCCGGTGGGTGCAGGCCGGTGGGTGGTGGGCGCACGCGAGTGAGGGCGCTCACGGGCGGTCCGGGCTTGCCGGGGCGGGGGTGATTGCGGAGGATGCCGGTGGGGACCGGGGCCCCCGTGCCGGCATCGGCAGGGGCGGACCGCTACCCGGAGTACAACAGGAGACAGCGATGTCCCAACCGGCTCACACCCCTCCCGAGGCCGCTGAGCCCGAGACTCCGCATCTCGACTTCGCGGGCACGACGCCGTACGAGGACTACGTCAGGGCGGACGTGCTCACCCATCTTCAGCACACCCTCTCCGACGATCCCGGAGAGATGGTTTTTCTGGTCACCACCCAGGTGATGGAGCTGTGGTTCACGGTCGTCGTCCACGAGTGGGAGACGGCGGCGCAGGCGCTGCGCGAGGACCGGGTGCCGGGCGCGATCGACGCGCTGAAGCGGTCCGTACGCGAGCTGGAGGCGCTGAACGCCTCCTGGAAGCCGCTCGCCGCACTCACCCCGGCCCAGTTCAACTCGTACCGCTCCGCACTCGGCGAGGGCTCCGGCTTCCAGTCGGCGATGTACCGGCGGATGGAGTTCCTGCTCGGCGAGAAGTCCGCGTCGATGCTGGTCCCGCACCGGGGCGCGGCGCGCGTCCACGCCGAGCTGGAGAAGGCCCTGCACGAGCCGAGCCTGTACGACGAGGTGGTACGGCTCCTCGCGCGCCGCGGCCACGCGATCCCGGCCGAGGTCCTGGAGCGGGACGTGTCCCGGCGCCACGAGCCCTCGGCGGCCGTCGAGGCGGCCTGGACGGCGGTCTACTCCGGCGACCAGAACGGCGAACTCGCGCGCCTCGGCGAGGCGTTGACGGACGTGGCCGAGCTGGTGTGGCGGTGGCGCAACGACCACCTGGTCGCCACCCGGCGCGCGATGGGCGCCAAGACCGGCACGGGTGGCTCGGCCGGGGTCGCCTGGCTGGAGAAGCGCGCCCAGAACAACGTGTTCCCCGAGCTGTGGACGGCGAGGTCCCATGTCTGACACCACCGAACCGGTCGGCATCCCGGCGAGCGGTGAACGGGCCGTCACCGCACAGCAGTTGGACGCGGCAGACTTGCTCGCTCCGCTGCGGTCCCGTTTCGTCCTGGACGACCCCGATGCCGCCGACGGCGCCGACGACGCCGTGTACCTGGACGGCAACTCGCTGGGCGCGCTGCCCGCGCACGTACCCGACCGGATCTCCGACGTGGTGCGCCGGCAGTGGGGCGAACTGCGCATCCGCTCCTGGGACGAGAGCGGCTGGTGGACGGCGCCCGAGCGGATCGGCGACCGGATCGCTCCGCTGGTCGGCGCGGCGCCGGGGCAGATCGTGGTGGGCGACTCGACGAGCGTCAACGTGTTCAAGGCACTGGTGGGCGCCGTGCGGCTGGTGCGATCGGGGCCAGTGGGGCCGGCGGGGCCGGTGGGGGAGGGCCGGGACGAGATCCTGGTCGACGCGACGACGTTCCCCACGGACGGTTACATCGCCGAGTCGGCGGCCCGGCTGACCGGCTGCACCCTTCGCCCGGTGAACCCCGCCGAGCTGCCGGCGGCCCTGAGCGACCGTACGGCGGCGGTACTGCTGAACCACGTCGACTACCGCACCGGCCGCCTGCACGACCTGCCGTCGCTCACGGCGGCGGTGCACGCGGCGGGCGCGCTGGCGGTCTGGGACCTGTGCCACAGCGCGGGCGCGCTGCCGGTGGGGCTGGACGAGCACGGCGTGGACCTGGCGGTCGGCTGCACGTACAAGTACCTGAACGGCGGCCCGGGCGCACCGGCGTACCTGTATGTGCGCCGCTGTCACCAGGACCGTTTCGACTCCCCGCTGCCCGGCTGGAACTCCCACGCCGAGCCCTTCGGCATGCGCCCGGACTACGAGGCGGCGCCGGGGGCCGTGCGCGGGCGCGTGGGCACCCCCGACATCCTGTCCATGCTGGCGCTGGAAGCCGCGCTGGAGGTCTGGGACGGGGTGTCGGTGGCGGCGGTGCGGGCCAAGTCCCTCGCCCTGAGCGACTTCTTCCTGGAGTGCGTGACGGCGTACGTCCCCGCGGGTCTGGTGGAGTCCCTGACGCCGGTGGCCCACGAGGAACGGGGCAGCCAGGTCGCCCTGCGCTGCCCCGCCGCCGGGGACGTGATGAAGCGGCTGATCGCGCGCGGAGTGGTGGGTGACTTCCGCCGACCCGACGTCCTCCGTTTCGGCTTCACCCCGCTGTACGTGGGCTTCGCGGATGTGGAACGGGCGGCGCGGGTGCTCGGGGAGGTGCTGGTGGAGGTGACGGCGGGCTAGTGCCGTGGGCCCCGGACCTCTGGCCCCCCGGCCCCCGGCCCCTGGGCCTGCGGGCTTGGGGGCTTGGGGGCCTGAGGATCGCCGTCGTGCGGTCGCCCGGTGGTGCCGGTCTGTGCCGGTTGCCCGGCTCACGTGACACAGCACCGTTTTGCCCCTCACCGAGCGTGACATCCGCGTGTCCCCGCACGTCACCGGCCTGATAGCGTCCCCGCCAACGGCTGCCATCAACTCTGGTCCGCCACACCTCCCCCAGCGCCGAAAGCCTGGGAGGTACTCCATTGTCGCTGAGAGGTTGGAGCATGCCGGACGACGACGCCGCAGCCCGTGCCGCCGCCGAAGAGGAGTCGGCCTTCTCGCACCCGCCCGTCGATCCCGATGTCACGGCCGCGTACGGCGATCACCCCGACCAGGTCATCGACTTCTATGCCCCGCGCGACACGGCGTCCTCGTCACCGGCCGTCCCCAGCCCGCTGGTCGTCGCCTTGCACGGGGGTGCCTGGCGGGCGCGGTACGACCGTCGGCACCTCACCCCGTTCGCGGATTTCCTGGCGCGGCGCGGCTTCGCCGTGGCCAACGTCGAGTACCGGCGCGGCAGTTCGGAACCGGCCGGGAGCGGCGAAACCCCGGTCGCGGGCCGCTGGCCGGACACCTTCGACGACGTCGCCGCCGCGCTGGACGCGCTGCCCGAGCTGGTCCGCGAGGCACTTCCGCAGGCCGACCCGCGCCGCACGGTGATCACCGGCCACTCGGCGGGCGGTCAGCTGGCCCTGTGGGCGGCGGCCCGGCACGTGCTGCCCGCGGATTCGCCCTGGCGCACGGACCGGCCCGCTCCGCTGCGCGGGGTGGTCGCCCTCGCCCCCATCGCGGACTTCGCGGTCGCGGAGAAGCTCAATGTCTGCGGCAACGCGGCGCTTCAACTGCTCGGCGGACAGGACGAGTTCAACGCGCGTCGGCCGTACGTGGACCCGGCCCTGCTGCTGCCGACCGGCATCGCGACCACGATCGTCCAGGGCCGTGCGGACGTGGTGGTTCCGCAGGCGGTCGCCGAGTCGTACGCGGATGCCGCGGCGAAGGCGGGCGAGGTGGTGGGTCTGACCCTGCTGGAGGACGTGGGTCACTTCCCGCTCATCGATCCGGCGGCGGACGCGTGCGCGGTGGTGGCGGAGGAGATCGGGCAGTTGGCGTGGTGACGGGGGGACGGGGCGCAGGGTGCGGGGCACGGAATGCCGGGGTGCGGCGGGCTCCGTCAGGCAGCCCCTGCTCCTCTCCGTAGTACTTGAGACGGACCGGTAAGGACCCCTCTCAGAGGTGACGACCGCTCCCCCTGCCCCGGCCTAACGTTTTGTACGTGACCGAGACGACGCACACGCAGACCACGCGACCGGACAGCCGGTACGACGCGTACACGCCGCGCAGCCCGGAGATCCGGGCGGCGATGGAGGCCCTTCGGGGGCTGCGGAAGGAGCTGTTCGACGGCGCCTTCGCCTACCGCCCGCTGGCCCGCACGGGCGCCGAAGGACCCCTCACCCGTCGGCTCTCCAGCCGCAAGCGGGAGTACGCGTCCTGGGCCCCGCACGCCACGGTGGCCGCGATCGGCGGGGTGGCGACGCTGGTCACCTGGGGATACACCGGTTTCGGTGTGCTGGGCCTGCTGTGCGGTCTGTTCACCCTGGGCCCGGTCCTGCTGACCCTGGTCCGTCCGATAGCCGCGTTCTGGCTGTCGTTCCCGGCGGCGACGGTCGTCGCCTTCCTGAGCTCGAAGGGGGGCGACTGGCCGTGGCTGCCGGGCAGTTTCGTCGCCCACCTGACGGTGCTCACGGTGGTCGCGATCCGCACCCGCCCGCGCACGGCGGCCTGGATGTGGCTGGTGACGGCGGGCTACGGCGTCGTGGCCGGCTCCGTCCTCAGCGATGGCTACTACAGCCCGAACACCGGCCCCATGCTGATCTTCGCCGCGCTGCTCCTGCTCGCCGTCACCATCTGGCACATACGCCGTGACGCCGAGCAGGAGGTGACCGCGCAGCAGACGGTGACCGCGCACGAGCGTTCCCGCCGCACCCTGCTGGAGGAGCGCACCACCATCGCCCGCGAGCTGCACGACGTGGTCGCCCACCACATGTCGGTGGTCGCCATCCAGGCGGAGGCCGCCCCCTTCCGGGTGCAGAACCCGCCGCCGGAGCTGGAGAAGGCATTCGTCACCATCCGGGAGAACGCGGTCGCGGCGCTGGCCGAGCTGCGCCGGGTCCTCGGGGTCGTCCGCGCGGAGCACTACGAGGCGCCCGATGCCCCGCAGCCCGCGCTCGCCGACCTGGACGCGCTGCTGGCGAACGTCCGGGAGGCAGGGCTCGACGTGGAGAAGGTGGTGACCGGCGCGGTGCGCGAACTCCCACAAGGTGTGGAGCTGTCCGCGTACCGGATCGTCCAGGAGGCGCTGAGCAACACGCTGCGGCACGCGCCGGGCGCGAGCGCGCGGGTCGAGATCGGCTACGTCCTCGGCGGACTGGGCCTGCGCATAGTCAACGGCCCGGTGCCCGTGACCAGTACGGTGAAGCCCTCGCCCGGTGCCGGGCACGGCATCACCGGGATGCGGGAGCGCGTCTCCATGCTGGGCGGCGACATGACGGCGGGCTCGGTCGACGGAGGCTACGAGGTGGCGGTGTTCCTTCCGGTCGCCATGGTGGGCGAGGGTGAGGCATGACGATCCGCGTACTGATCGCGGACGACCAGATGATGGTGCGCGAGGGCTTCTCGGTGCTGCTCAACGCGATGCCGGACATCGAGGTCGTAGGCGAGGCCGTCAACGGCCGTGAGGCGGTCGAGCGGGTGCGGGAACTCACCCCCGACATCGTGCTGATGGACATCCGGATGCCCGAGCTGAACGGCATCGAGGCGACACGGGAGATCGTCGCCGCGGACGGTACGGCGAAGGTGCTGGTCCTGACCACGTTCGACCTGGACGAGTACGTGTACGAGGCGCTGCGCGCGGGGGCCTCCGGCTTCCTGCTCAAGGACGCCTCCGCCCGGCAACTGGCGGAGGGCGTCCGGGTGGTGGCGGCGGGCGAGGCCCTGCTCGCGCCCTCCGTCACCAAGCGCCTGATCACGGAGTTCTCCAAGCTGTCCGACGCCCCGCGCCTGACCCCGACCGCACAGGCCGCGTACGGTGATCTGACCGAGCGGGAGACGGAAGTGCTCGTTCTCATCGCCCACGGCCTGTCCAACTCGGAGATGGCCGAGCGTCTGGTGCTGGCCGAGTCGACGATCAAGACCCATGTGAGCCGCATCCTGGTGAAACTGGGCCTGCGCGACCGCACCCAGGCGGCGGTGTTCGCGTATGAGGCGCGGTTGGTCACTCCGGGCTGACGGAAAGTGCCTCGCCTCCGGAACGGGAGGCAGCTCAGTTCAGACTCGCCAAGGTGCACTCGCACCAGACGTACTTGCCGCGGTTGCCGTTACTTGACTGCGGCTGCCAGCCCCACGCGTCTGCACAGGCGCGGATCAGGGTGAGGCCGCGGCCGTTCTCGGCATCGGTGAGGTGGTCCAACGGTCGCGGGGGTTCCGGCGGCTCGGGGTCCGTGTCCCACGCGCCGAGTCGCAGCGTCCCCGGCGGCGACCAGCGCACCCGTAGGGCGGCCGGGCCCTTCGTATGCAGTACGGCGTTGGACACCAGCTCCGCGGCGAGGAGTTCGGCCGTGTCGACCAGGGTGATCAGGCCGTGCAGGGTGAGGATCAGCCGGAGGGTGCGGCGGCAGACGGTGACGGCGCGGGGGTCGTTGGGGATGTGGAGGGAGTATTCCCAGGGGTCGGGCATGCGTGAACTCCAGGTCGAGGTGAGGAAGCGGAGTTGCGCGGCGGTGGCGGGCGGTGGCAGTGCCGCAGCCGTCGTGGCAGGACGGAGCGGTGCGCTTCCGGTGTCCCGGGGTTTCGCAGCGTGTGCGTCGCGTCACCGACGGTATGGCACAAATTCGTGCCAGCGCAATCGGCTGGCGTAACCTGACACCCGAACGTGGTGCCTCGGCAGAGGCGTTGGAAGCGGGAGGGTCTATGCCGCCGAGAAGCAATCCCACTGCGCGTCAGGTGCGCTTGGGAACCGAACTGCGCAGGTTGCGCGAGGCGGCCGGCTTGAAGGCCCGGGACGCGGCCGCGTTCCTCAACTCGACTTCGGGGCAGATGAGTCATGTAGAGCTGGGCATCGCTGCTGTCAGCGCGGAGCGCGTTCGTCGCCTGGCTGCCTATTACGCCTGTACGGACGAGGCGTTGATCGACGCGCTCGTGGAGATGGCGACCGACCGCACACGTGGTTGGTGGGAGGAGTACAGGGGAGTCCTTCACCCAGTATTCCTGGACACTGCCGAGACCGAGCATCATGCGACTTCCCTCCGCGAGGTCGTGATCACCTACGTTCCAGGGCTGTTGCAGACTGCTGACTACGCCCGTGCGGTCTATGCCTACGCACAGCCCGAACTACCCGAGAGCGAGTTGACCCCTTGGGTAGAACACCGGATGAGGCGACGAGCCGTGATCGAGGGCGACAGCCCTACGTCGTACGAGACACTCATCCACGAGTGCGCTCTGCGCGTACGAGTGTCGGACCGCAGCGTCTGGCGGGCTCAGCTCCGGCAGATCCTCGATCGGATCGAACAGGAGCATGTAACGGTGCGCGTCATCCCCTTTGAGCAGGACGACTTCGGGGGTGCCGGGATCTCGATGATGTACGTGTGCGGTCCGGTTCCGAAGTTGGACACCGGTCTGAGGGATGCTCCCACCGGCGTCGCATTCATCGATGCGGAAGCTCAGTTGAAGCAGCTTCGAACGCTGTTCCTTAGGATGCAGGCAGCGTCGCTGGACCCCATTGCGTCGCGGGACTTCATACACCGACTGGCGAAGGAGACGTAATGAACTGGCGGAAGTCGACTTACTCCGGTGGAGGCCAAGGCGACACCTGCGTCGAGATCGCCCCCCTCCCCACTCGCATAGCCGTCCGCGACTCCAAAGCCCCCGCTCGGGCAATACTGTCCTTTCCCGCCGCCTCCTTCACGGCCCTCGTCGACCACCTGAAGGAACAGCCTTGGTCAGAGGGCCAGATGCCGGGTTAGCGTCCCTGGTGCGCGGCTCTCCCTGGCCCAGGCGGACCAGGGCTCCCAGCACTTCATCCATCGTTTGATCAAGGAATTCTGATGAACTGGCGAAAGTCCACCTATTCCGACGGCGGCAATGGCAACACCTGCGTCGAGATCGCCCCCCTCCCCACCCGCATAGCCGTCCGCGATTCCAAGGCCCCTGCCCGCGCCACCCTCTCCTTCCCCATCGCCTCTTTCACCGCCCTCATCGACCACCTGAAGGAACCCCCCTGGTCAGAGAGGTAGGCGCCGGGTTAGCGTCCCCGGTATGGCTGATTTCGACCCGTGGGACCCGGCATTCCTCGCCGACCCGTACCCCGCCTATGCCGAGCTGCGGGCCCGGGGGCGGGTGCTGCACTACGGACCGACCGACCAGTGGCTGGTCCCGCACCACGCGGACGTCTCGGCGCTGCTGCGCGACCGCCGGCTGGGCCGGACCTACCAGCACCGCTTCACCCACGAGGACTTCGGACGTACGGCTCCGCCGCCGGAGCACGAGCCGTTCCACACGCTCAACGACCACGGGATGCTCGATCTGGAGCCGCCGGACCACACCCGGATCCGGCGCCTGGTGTCGAAGGCGTTCACGCCGCGGACGGTTCAGCGGCTGAAGCCGTACGTCCACGGGCTGGCGGACGAACTGGTGTCGGCGCTGGTGGCGGCGGGCGGCGGCGATCTGCTGGCGGAGGTGGCGGAGCCGCTGCCGGTCGCGGTGATCGCCGAGATGCTGGGTATCCCTCAGGCGGACCGTGCGCAGCTCAGGCCCTGGTCGGCGGACATCTGCGGGATGTACGAGCTGAACCCGTCCGAGGAGGCCGCGGCGAGGGCGGTCCGGGCGTCGGTCGAGTTCTCCGAGTATCTGCTGGGGCTGATCGCCGCCCGGCGCAGGGAGCCGGGCGAGGATCTGATCTCGGGGCTGATCGCGGCCCATGACGAGGGCGACCGGCTGACCGAGCAGGAGATGGTCTCGACGGCGGTCCTGCTGCTGAACGCGGGCCACGAGGCGACGGTCAACGCCACGGTCAACGGGTGGTGGGCGCTGTTTCGCAACCCGGACCAGCTGGCCGCGCTGCGCGCCGACCGCTCGCTCGTCCCGTCCGCCGTGGAGGAGCTGATGCGCTACGACACCCCGCTCCAGCTGTTCGAGCGCTGGGTGCTGGACGAGATCGAGATCGACGGCACGACGATCCCGCGGGGAGCGGAGATCGCCCTGCTGTTCGGTTCCGCCAACCACGACCCGGCCGTCTTCGAGGCCCCGGGCCGGCTGGACCTCGGCCGCAAGGACAACCCGCACATCTCCTTCAGCGCCGGTGTCCACTACTGCATCGGCGCCCCGCTGGCCCGGATCGAGCTGGCGGCCTCGATGACCGCGCTGCTGGAGAAGGCCCCGACGCTCGCCCTGGCGGCCGAGCCCGAGCGGAAGCCGAACTTCGTGATCCGCGGCCTGGAGCGGCTGAGCGTCACGCTCTGAGCCGAGCGTCACGTCCTGCGACGGCGTACGACGGTCCACAGCGCCCACAGGCCGAGTGCGGCGGCGATGCCGCCGAGGACCGCCAGCGGGAGTTCGGCGTACAGGACCCTCCAGTCGGGGCTCTGCTCGAAACGGTAGAACCGGCCCTGGAAGTCCACCGTCCACAGCCCGAGCCCGGCGCCCGCGCCGACGGCCGCGATCAGGCACCCTCCGGCGGCCTGCATACGCTGTCCCATGCCCGGGAGGGACGCGTACGGGCCGCCGGAGGTTCCCGGCTCCCACCCCGTCAGGTGGTCAGGTCCCGTCGGCGCAGGGCGGCGAGGCCCGCGCCGGTCAGCGCCGCGGCCAGCGCCAGCAGGACGAGCACCGGGCCCCACTCCATCGGGCCGCCCGGCAGCTTGGGCAGATGGCCGAAGGGGGACAGGTCCAGCACCGCCTGCGGAACG
Source organism: Streptomyces sp. NPDC006012 (assembly GCF_042871185.1). NCBI lineage: Bacteria > Bacillati > Actinomycetota > Actinomycetes > Kitasatosporales > Streptomycetaceae > Streptomyces > Streptomyces sp. NPDC006012. The sequence goes on along the minus strand of NZ_JBIAIE010000002.1, from coordinate 264,967 downwards.
TCCAGCGCGGGGCCGACCCAGCCGATCAGCAGTACCGCCCCGGCGACGCCCCAGGCCGCCGTCGCACCGCGCGGCAGCACCCCGTACAGGAGGACCGCGAGGCCGCCGACGACCCACACCGCGGGCACCTGCACCAGGCACGCCCCGAGGATCGGGCCGACCTCTTTGCCGTAGCCGACGGCGAAGCCGAGGCCGGTCAGGAGCATGAGCAGCACCACGCCGCCGAAGGCGACCGTCAGATGGCCCGCGGCCCAGCGCAGCCGTCCCACCGCCCCGGCCAGGACCGGTTCCGCCCGGCCCGAGGTCTCCTCACCGTGCAGTCGCAGCACGGACGAGACGACGTACAGGGCGGCGACCAGGCCCATGATCGCGACCATCGAGGCGAGGAACGCGTCGGTGATCCCGGACTGGCCGCCCAGGCGCTCGAAGAGATCCCGGGCCTTCTGGTTGTCGCCGACCAGCCTCGCCGCGCCGTCGGTCATCCCGCCGTAGACCACCCCGGCCAGGAAGAAGCCGATCGCCCAGCCGAGGACGCCGCCCCGCTGGAGCCGCCGGGCCAGCGCGCCCGCCGTTCCCAGCCGTCCCCGGGCCGGGCCCGGCAGGGTGGGCAGGAAGCTCATGCCGGTGTCGCGCCGCCCGGCGAGCACGTAGGCGACCGCCGCCTGTGCGACGACGGCGGCGGCGAGGAGCAGCAGCACCCACCAGCGTTCACCGGCGAACGCCCGCAGGTTCTCCAGCCAGCCGAGCGGCGACAGCCAGGTCAGGACCGAGGAGCCGTCGGCGGACGCCGAGTCGCCGGCCGCGCGCAGCACGAAGGCGGCGCCCAGTACGGCCGCGGTCAGGCCGCGGGCCAGCCGCGCGCTCTCGGTCAGCTGGGCCACGATCGCCGCAGCCGTGGCGAAGACCAGGCCGACACCGGCGATGCCCAGGCCGAGGGCGAGCGCCCCCGGGCCGCCCTGCCCGGCCAGTCCGGCGGTGACGAGCAACGCCAGTACGGCGTTGGCCACCACCGCGGCCAGCAGGCCCGCCGTCAGCGGGGCCCGGCGGCCGACCATGCCGGACGAGACGAGTTCCTGCCGGCCGCTCTCCTCCTCGTCCCGGGTGTGCCGGACGACGACGAGCAGGCTGGTCACCGCGGCGAGCGCACCCGCGTAGACGCCGACGCGCCAGGCCGTGAGGGCGCCCAGCGAGTCGTCGAAGACCGGGCCGATGAGGGCGCGCAGCGAGGCGTTGGTGTCCATCTGGCCGAGCAGGTCGGCGCGCGCGGCCCGGGTGCCGTACAGGCCGGTCAGCGACTTCGGCATGGACAGGACCATGACCGCGTTCACCGCGACCCACACCGGGATCATCACCCGGTCGCGGCGCAGCGCGAAGCGCAGCAGGACGCCGGTGCCGGCCAGGTTGCGGGAGCCGCCGGTGCGGGCGGTCCGGGCGCTTTTGCCCTCGGGGGCGAGGGCGGTCGTGGCGGTCACCGCGTCACCTCGCCGGCCTCGTGCGCGGCCCCGGCGTCGGCCTGGTCGGTCTCGCCGTCCTGATAGTGCCGCAGGAACAGCTCCTCCAGCGTCGGCGGCGTCGACGTCAGGGAGCGCACGCCCGCCTCGCTCAGTGAGCGCAGGACATCGTTCAGTTTGTCCGTGTCGACCTGGAGGCGGACGCGGCGGCCCCGGACGTCGAGGTCGTGGACGCCGGACAGGCGCGTCAGGCCGTTCGGCGGCGCCGCGAGTTCCGCGCTCACGCTGGTCCGGGTGAGGTGGCGCAGGTCGGCCAGCGAACCGCTCTCGACCGTGCGGCCCTTGCGGATGATGCTCACCCGGTCGCACAGCTCCTCCACCTCGCTGAGGATGTGCGAGGAGAGCAGCACCGTACGGCCCCGGTCGCGTTCCTCCTCGACGCACTTCTGGAAGACCTCTTCCATCAGCGGATCGAGGCCGGACGTCGGCTCGTCCAGGATCAGCAGGTCGATGTCGGAGGCGAAGGCGGCGACCAGGGCGACCTTCTGCCGGTTGCCCTTGGAGTAGGTGCGGCCCTTCTTGGTGGGGTCCAGTTCGAAGCGCTCGATCAGGTCGGCGCGGCGCCGCTGGTCGAGGCCGCCGCGCAGCCGGCCGTAGAGGTCGATGACCTCGCCGCCGGAGAGGTTGCGCCACAGGGTCACGTCTCCGGGCACGTAGGCGATCCGCCGGTGCACCTCGACCGCGTCCGCCCACGGGTCGCGGCCCAGGACCTGCGCGGCGCCGGAGTCGGCCCGCAGCAGACCGAGCAGGACTCTGATGGTGCTGGACTTGCCGGCGCCGTTGGGGCCGAGGAAGCCGTGCACCTCGCCGGCCTCGACCTCCAGGTCGAGGCCGTCCAGCGCGTGGGTGCGGCCGAAGGACTTGTGCAGTCCCGAGACCGTGATTGCCTTCGTCATGGCTTCAGAACGTACGCTTCTTTCAGAAATTTGTGAAGTTAAGGAAGCGTATGAACCACCGGTAGGATGGCGGGGCGGGTCCTAGTAGGGGAGATGATCGACGCATGACGGAAACAGCCGGGGGCGCGCGGGATCCGGAAGTCGTCTCGCGGTTCGTGGAGCACTTCGCGGCACAGCTTGTCGAGGCCGGGATGCCACGGATGGCGGCCCGGGTCTTCGTGGCGCTGCTGGCCTCCGACTCCGGCTCTCTCACCTCGGCCGAGCTGGGCGAACGTTTGAAGGTCTCACCGGCCGGGGTCTCCGGCGCGGTGCGGTACCTGGCCCACGTGCACATGGTCTCCCGGCAGCGTGAGCCCGGCTCGCGCCGTGAGCTGTACCGGGTGCGCAGCGACCAGTGGTACGAGGCGCTGGCGAACCGCGAGTCGGTCATCAAGCACTGGGAGGAAGCCCTGCGGGAGGGCGTCGCCACCCTGGGAGCCGACACACCGGCCGGCCGCCGCCTCGCCGAGACGCTCGCGTTCTTCGAGTTCATCGAGAGCGAGTTCGAAATGCTGGTGGAGCGCTGGCGCGTGCATCGGGAGAAGACCTTCGGCGGGTGACCCGTCCGGAGGTGCGGACGAGGGCGGCGGGGCGGCGGACTTCGGAGATCGCCCTGAAGGCGCGTGTGCGGTCGATTACTCTGGGTGGTGACTGGTCTGCCGTCGAGGGAGGGAGCATCATGACGTTGATGGCAGAGCGACCTGTGATGAACGACGCCGAACCCCGTGGCAGCTTCGAGGAGCTTCTTGACCTCCTCGACGAGCTGAACGTGCCCGACGGCTACAAGGCCGAGATCGTCAGGGGGAACATCGTCGTGTCGCCGTGGTCGAAGGGGTATTACGCGGACGTCATGGACCTCGTCTGCGAACAACTGCGTCCTCATCTGCCCGAGGACCACCGCATCACCTGGGGCCCGCTGCTCTATGTCTTCCCGGGCATCGAATGTGCCTACGGCCCTGACATCCACGCGGCTCACCAGCGTGTTCGTCGGAGTAACAGCAATCGCCTCGACGGGGAAGCCCTGTCATTCGTCGCTGAGCTGACCTCCCCGTCCACCCGGGACGCGGACCTGACCGACAAGGTCGAGACCTACGGCCGGGCGGGTGTACCCGTGTACCTCCTGCTGGACATGCAGCAGGAGGTGGCAACGGTCTACTGGTCACCGTCGGAAAAGGGATACCAGGGACGCCTCACCCAGCCGTTCGGCGAGAAGCTCCATATCCCCGAGCCCTTCGACTGCGTGCTCGACACCGACGGCTTCCAGACCCCCGACGACGACCCCGAGGGCCCGCACGAGGACTGACTCACGTTTCCCTCGGCACCGTGAGCCGCCAAGCTCCCTCCACGATCCGCCACGTCCGGGTCCGTACCGGCAGGGTCACCGTCGCGTCCGCCTGGTAACGGAAGGACGACCCGGTCACCGTCACCGCGTGGCCGGCCGCCCGCAGGGGCGAGGCTTCCGCCCCCACCGACACCGGCCGCGCCTCGACCTCGACGATCCCGCCGGCGCCCGGTGCCACCGACACCGCCTCCACCGGCTGGTCCAGGTCGACGAGCGTCACCCCGTCGACCTCCACCCGCAGCCGGGCAGGGCCCGGCGGGGCCGGGGCGAGCCGGGACGGTTTGGACGACGCCAGGGTCCGGACCAGCGACCGGTAGGTCGAGCGCAGCCACCACGGACGGCCGACGACGGCGGTGGCGCCCACCGGCTCCGCCGGCCGGTCCTCGCGCGGCACGACGGGCGGTATCCGCAGGCCGCCCAGGACCACCCCGTCGCTGTCGTCCACCAGGAGATCCATGGGGCGGCCGACCCCGTCGAGCACCGCCCGGGCGGCGGCCACCGCCCCCGTCGGCAGCCCGAGGGCCTCCGCGAGCGTCAGCACGCTCCCCACCGGCACCATGGAGAGCACGCATCCGGTCAGTTCCCGCTGCCGGTGCAGCAGGGACACGGCCCGTACCAGCGCCCGGTCGTCGCCCACCACCACCGGTCGCCGCGAGCCCCTGCGCGCCAGCGCCCGGGCGAACTCCTCGGGACCGTCGGGCAGGCACAGCTTCGCGGTGGCACCCGCACTCAGCACGTCTTTCGCGATGCGTACGGATTCGCCGTCCGTCCGCCGGGCAATCGGGTCGATGATCACCAGCAGCTGATCGGACGTCGCGAAAGTCGCCACCTCGGTCCTGCCTCGCTTCCTCGGGTAGCATCTTTGTGCAAGAGCCCCTTGCGATATTGCGCCAGGGGCTTCGTCTATTCCGGGGCATCCGGTCCGACGGTTGTGTGCGGCCGACGGCGGTCGCGGTGGTGCGTGGCGGTGAACCCTGCGCGTACGCCCCTGACCTTGGACATGCCCCGCCCGGAAGGGGTGTACGCGCGTGCCCGCACTTGTGCTGCTCGGTGCTCAGTGGGGTGACGAGGGCAAGGGGAAGGCCACCGACCTGCTCGGTGGCTCAGTGGATTACGTCGTCCGGTACCAGGGCGGCAACAACGCTGGCCACACGGTCGTCGTCGGTGACCAGAAGTATGCACTCCACCTCCTGCCTTCCGGAATCCTCTCGCCCGGTTGTACTCCGGTCATCGGCAACGGGGTCGTCGTCGACCCGTCGGTCCTGCTCTCCGAGCTGAGCGGTCTGAACGAGCGCGGCGTCGACACCTCCAAGCTCCTGATCAGTGGCAACGCGCACATCATCACTCCGTACAACGTCACCGTCGACAAGGTGACGGAACGCTTCCTCGGCAAGCGGAAGATCGGTACGACCGGGCGCGGTATCGGCCCCACCTACGCCGACAAGATCAACCGCGTCGGCATCCGGGTCCAGGACCTGTACGACGAGTCGATCCTCCTGCAGAAGGTCGAGGCGGCGCTCGACGTCAAGAACCAGATGCTGACCAAGCTCTACAACCGCCGCGCCATCGCCGCCGAGCAGGTGGTCGAGGAGCTGGTGGGCTACGCCGCGCAGCTCAAGCCGTACGTCGCCGACACGGTACTGGTCCTCAACCAGGCGCTGGAGCAGGACAAGGTCGTCCTCTTCGAGGGCGGGCAGGGCACGCTGCTGGACATCGACCACGGCACCTATCCGTTCGTCACCTCCAGCAACCCCACGGCGGGCGGTGCCTGCACCGGCTCCGGCGTCGGGCCGACGAAGATCAGCCGGGTCATCGGCATCCTCAAGGCGTACACGACCCGGGTGGGCGCCGGACCGTTCCCGACCGAGCTGTTCGACGAGGACGGCGAGGCGCTGCGCCGCATCGGCGGCGAGCGGGGCGTCACCACGGGGCGCGACCGGCGCTGCGGCTGGTTCGACGCGGTGATCGCGCGCTACGCGACCCGGGTCAACGGCCTGACCGACTTCTTCCTCACCAAGCTGGACGTGCTCACCGGCTGGGAGCGGATCCCGGTCTGTGTCGCCTACGAGATCGACGGCCGGCGGGTCGAGGAGCTGCCGTACTCGCAGACGGACTTCCACCACGCCAAGCCCGTCTACGAGACGCTGCCCGGCTGGTCCGAGGACATCACCAAGGCCAAGTCCTTCGCCGACCTGCCCAAGAACGCGCAGGACTACGTGAAGGCGCTGGAGGAGATGTCCGGGGCGCCGATCTCCGCGATCGGGGTCGGTCCGGGCCGGGACGAGACGATCGAGATCAACTCCTTCCTCTGACATCCGGGTCCGGGCGTCCTCGCGCCGTGCGCGGGGCGTCCCGGACCGGGCCGGTGGGAGTGGCCGTCGGCTGAGGGCCACCCCCACCGGGCTCCGTCAGAGGACGGCCTGGGACGGATCCGCCTCCATGCGGGCCACCGCCGCCCGTACCGCGTCCGTGAACTCAACATGGACGCGCGCAGCTCCGTCGTCAGTTCCAGCTGGGCGCCCATGCCGAGCTGGGTCCGGTTGCAGATGTTGTCCGGGGAGACGCCGGCGATGTCGTCGTCGGCGGCCACGGCGATCGTCTGGACGCCCACCGCGCTCAGCTCCTCGTCGAGGTACTGACGCAGGACGGTGTTGCGGCCCCCGATCACCACCGCCTCGGGGCGGGTCGCGGGGGCGCCCGCCTGGTCGGCCTTGCAGCCGTGCACGCTCACGACGTCGGCCGAAGGGGATGCGGACCCCCGGCCGAGGGTGATCCGGGCCCCCGGCCGAAGGGGATGCGAACGCCCGGCGAAGGACAGCGCGGACGCCCGGCCGCGGACAGCGCGGGCCGTCGGCCGAAGGGGATCCGGACCGTCGGCCGAAGGCACCGCCGATCCGTCAGCTGAAGACGATCATCGAGCCCTGGGCCAGGCTCCGGGTGGCCGCGGCGTGCAGGCCGAGCCAGACGTGCCGTTCCCGGGCGAACGGGCTCGGGTCGTACGGCGCGGGCGAGGCCGGTTCCTCCAGCGTCGTGGGTGCGCTGGGCGCCGCGGGGGCGGCCGGCGGGTTCGCCGGGTCGATGCCGATCGCCCCAGCCACCTGCTCCAGCTCCCGCAGCAGCCCGTGCGAGGAGCCCAACGGGCCGTTGCCCGCGAGGAGTTCGTCGTTGGACAGCGGCTGAGGGAAGTCGACCGGGACATAGGCGCCCGCGTGGTCGTAGTGCCAGACCAGGTGCGACTGCTGGGCCGTCGACTCGAACATCTCCAACAGCTGCTCGTAGTCACCCCCCAGATCGTCCACCGGGGTCACCGGCAGCCCGCACACCTGGAGCAGATGGGCCCGGCGCAGGAAATGCAGCGCGTCGTAGTCGAAACCGGCCACCGGGGCCACGTCGCCGGACAGGCCCGGCATGTACTGGTACACCGGCACCGGCGGCAGACCGGCCTCGGCGAGCACTGTGTTGTAGAGCGCGAGTTCCTCGGCGAACGGGTTGTCGGGGGTGTGGCACAACACGTCGACGAGCGGTACCAGCCACAGGTCACAGGCCAAAGAGGGCTCCTCGCATCGTTGCGCGGCACGCTTGCCCGCACAGCTGGTGGTCACAGCAGGTGGTCAGGGAAGGGTAGTCGCTGCGGCGCGCAGTCAGCTCCCCTCGTGCAGGTCCCATACCCATACGCCGCCGGCCCACTTCCCCGGTTCGCCGGTCAGCTTCGTCAGGGCCTCGCGCAGCGGACCGTCGTTGGGCTGCGGGGCGAGCACCAGTGCGCCCGCCTTCCAGTACGCGAAGTCCCGCCGGGCCTGCGCCTGCCAGTCCTTGCCGAGCTGCGGGACGACACCCGTGTAGCGCACGTCGCGCAGCATGTCGGAGGTGTAGCGCGGGACGGCGCCGTAGATGCCGATGCGGTCCGCGCCGTAGGGGCCGTTGAAATAGCCGCCGGGCAGCTTGAAGCCGAGGCCGGCCGCGGTCTGCCAGTGCAGCGGCTCCGCGGCTGCCGGGTCCGGCAGCGGCACCGGGACCAGTGATTCGCCCGGGCGGACGTACGGTTTCCACATCCCGTCCGCGATGAACGTCGGCACCGGTGCCCGCTCCACGGACTTCAGCGGTGCCGGGACCAGCGGCAGCAGTGCGAGGGCGACACCGAGCACTCCGGCGTACCCGGCGTACCGGGTCTCGGGGGCGCGGAGCGCGATGGCCAGCCGTGCCACGGCGACGGCGAGCAGCACGCCCAGCGCGGGCGCGCAGATCATCGCCACCCGGCCCTCGATGACCGACTCGAACAGAGGCTGCCGGCCGAGCCATGACCACGGACCGGAGAAGACCGTGCCGGTGAGCGGGATGCGGATCTTCGGGCCGAGCGACAGCACCGCGGCGGCCACCGCCGTGAACGCCAGCGCCTTGACCAGAGCCCGTTCCCACAGCCGTACGACGATCGCGAGGGCGAGGGCGACCAGGGGCCAGCCGTAGAAGGCGTTCTGTTCCGTGGGATTGAGCGAGAGGGAGTTCGCGGTCTGCGCGTTCCCGGCGATCAGCGAGCGCTCGGCGAAGGCGATCAGGGACAGCGGGCTGTTGCCCGCGTTGTCACCGTGCAGCACGCTCTTGTAGCTCTGCGGGCCGGCGAACTGCCAGTACAGCGGGAAGGCGATCAGCGGCAGGCAGACCGCGGCGCCGATCAGCACGCCCTTGCCCAGGGGTCGCCAGGCCCGCCGTGCCACGTCCCGGCGTACGACCGCGTAGCCGGCGGCGAACAGCAGCAGGCCGAGCGAGGCGAGCAGCAGCGGCTCCTCGCCGAGGAAGATCTGGTACGCCACCATCAGGCCCAGCACGATCCCGTCCCGCACCACCCGGGCGCCCGCGCACAGCCGCAGCAGCCGGTCGATGATCAGCGGGATCATGAACAGGACCACGAAGTTGGGGTGTGCGTTGGCGTGGCTGACCATCGGCGGGGCGAAGGCGGCCAGGGACGCGCCGAGGAAGGCGGCGGCCCGGTGCCGCACCACCCGTTTCACGATCAGCCAGTACCAGGCGGCCGCGGTGGCGGCCAGGCCCAGCGCCATGCAGACGCTCAGCGCGAGGGCCGGGCCGGCCAGCAGCGTCAGCGGGGTGAAGGGCACCGACAGGCCCAGCATGACCGTGTTGGCCATCAGGTTGACGCCGTCGGGGAAGCCCTGGAGGTCGGTGAAGAACGGGTTGTGCAGATGGGCGACGTTGTGGGCCGTCACCGCGAAGAACCACTCCCACTGGTTCTGGTCCTGGAGGGAGTCGGGGAAGTAGCGGTGGCCCGGGTCGAAGAGGCGGCCCGAGTAGAGGGCGACGGCCATCAGCAGGAACAGGGCGGTCGCCAGCAGGTCGGCGGGGCGCACCGCCCGGGCCCGCAGCCGGACCAGATCGCCGAGCACGCGCGCGTAGTCGAGCGGACCGACCTTCGAGCCGGACTGGTGGCTCCAGCGCACCGGGACCTCGGCCACCGGCCAGCCCGAGCGGTGGAAGTGGTGCAGTACCTCCACGTCTATGCCCCAGCCGTCCAGCCGGGAGGCCGCGAACGCGGTGCGCGCGCGGTCGCCGTCGAACAGTTTGAAGCCGCACTGGGTGTCCCGGATGCCGGGCACCGCACTCGCGCGTATCAGGAGGTTCCCGGCCCGGCCGAGCCATTCGCGCACCGGGTGCTGCCGGTGCGCGATGTCCGCGCCCGGCACGGAACGTGAACCGATCGCCGCCGTGTTGCCCTCGCTGAGCGCCTTGTCCAGCCGCTCCAGCTCCTCTATGGGGGCGGCCAGGTCGGCATCGGTGACCAGCACCCGGTGTCCGCGTGAGTCGGCGACGCCGAGGCGCAGGGCGTGGCCCTTGCCGCGGTTGCGGGGCGAGCCGACCAGCCGGACCCGGGGGTGCCCGAAGCCGGTGACGATCTCCCGGGTGCCGTCGGTCGAGCCGTCGTCGGCGACGACGACCTCCCATGCGCCCCAGCGGCCCTCGGTCTCGCTCAGATAGCGGGTGATCGCGGCGAGGGTGGGGCCGAGGCGTGCCTCCTCGTTGTAGGCGGGGACGACGACGGTGAGGTCGACCGTCCCCGGCGCGCCGTTCACCGTGCCGCCAGCCGTTCGATGAGGGCGAGGGAGTGCGCGTTGTACGCGGTGACGACCGCGCGGGCCGCGGCGGCGTCCCGGCGGCCCAGCGCGTCGACCAGTTCGGTGTGGCCGGACCACAGCAGGCCGCGCACCTCCGGCAGGCGGCGCAGGTGCTGCACCGCGCACATCCAGGACAGCAGGCGCAGCCGGTGCAGGAAGCCGGACAGGTAGGGGTTGCCGAACAGGGCGCCCAGCTCGCGCCAGAAACGCAGGTCGTAGCCGATGAGCACGGTCAGCTCGCCGGCCCGCGCGGCCCGCTCGGCCTCCTCGCCGCGCCGCCGGACCGCGGCGAGTGCCGCCGCGGCCCGCGGGCCGGTGGGATCCCGGAACGCTTCGTGCCCCTCGAACCCCCCGGACCCCGCAGACCCCTCAGCCCTCTCGGACCCGTCCGCAGCCGCAGACCCGTCCGACTCCTCGGACAGCGCACGGAACATGCCGTCGGTGACCAGGCTGCGGGCCGCGACCATGCCGCGGAAGTCGGTCAGCGAGTACTGGGGGACCCGGAAGCCGCGGTGCTGGTCGGCCTCCAGGATGCCCTGCGCGGACAGGTCGACCAGCGCCTCCCGGACGGGGGTCGCCGACACGCCGTACTGGTCGGCGATCTCCTTCACCGTGAACGCCAGCCCCGGCTGGAGCCGCCCCGCGAGCACCTCGTCACGAAGCGCGTCCGCGATCTGCTGACGCAGGGTGCTGCGCGTCACGGCGCCGTTGCCCGGCATGGTCGGCGGCCTCTCCCTCACACGTACGAGTGACGTACTCGCTTACGTCTACGAGCACGCAACCTTACGCGTTCGGGTTGCAGCCGGTGAGGCTCGGTGCCGGGGAGCGCTCACTCCGTGTAGGTGTCGGCCACGGTCAGGGCCGCGTCCAGGGCCGCGAACCCCTCCTTCAGCTCGGCCTCGGAGACCGTGCAGGGCGGCACGACATGGGTGCGGTTCATGTTGATGAAGGGCCACAGTCCGTGCTGCTTGGCGGCGGCGCCGAACGCGGCCATCGGGGCGTTCGCCTCGCCCGCCGCGTTGTACGGCACCAGCGGCTCGCGGGTCTCCCGGTTCTTGACCAGTTCCAGCGCCCAGAACATGCCGACGCCGCGCACCTCGCCCACGCTGGGGTGCCGCTCGGCCAGCTCGCGCAGCCCCGGTCCCACCACGGACTCGCCCAGCCGCTTCGCGCCCGTGACGATGCCCTCCTCCTCCATCGCGTTGATGGTGGCGACGGCGGCGGCGCAGGCCAGCGGGTGGCCGGAGTACGTCAGACCGCCCGGGTAGGGGCGCTTGCCGAAGGTCTCGGCGATCTCACCGGAGATGGCCACCCCGCCGAGCGGCACGTACCCGGAGTTCACGCCCTTCGCGAAGGTCATCAGGTCCGGTACGACGTCGAACAGGCCGGCCGCGAACCACTCGCCGGTCCGCCCGAACCCGGCCATCACCTCGTCCAGGACGAAGACGATCCCGTACTTGTCGCACAGCTCCCGCACGCCCGCGAGGTAGCCAGGCGGCGGCACCATGATGCCCGCCGTGCCGGGAATGGTCTCCAGGACGATCGCGGCGATCGTCTGCGGCCCCTCGAAGGCGATCGTGGTCTCCAGGTGCTCCAGCGCCCGGGCGCACTCCTGCTCCTCGGTCTCGGAGTAGAAGCGGGAGCGGTAGAGGAACGGCGCCCAGAAGCGGACGACCCCGGCGGCGCCGCTGTCGGAGGCCCAGCGGCGCGGGTCGCCGGTGAGGTTGATGGTCTGCTGGGTGCCGCCGTGGTACGAGCGGTACGCCGACAGGACCTTCGGGCGGCCCGTGTGCAGCCGGGCCATGCGGACGGCGTGCTCGACGGCGTCCGCGCCGGCGTTGGTGAAGAAGATCTTGTCCAGGTCGCCGGGCGTCCGCTCGGCGATCAGCCGGGCCGCCTCCGAGCGCGCCTCGATCGCGAACGCGGGCGCGAACGTGGCCATGGACGCGGCCTGCTCCTGGATGGCGGCGACGACCTTGGGATGCCCGTAGCCGATGTTGGTGAAGACGAGTCCGCTGGTGAAGTCCAGGTACCGGGTGCCGTCGTAGTCCCAGAAGTACGACCCTTCCGCGCCGGCCACGGCGAGCGGGTCGATCAGCTCCTGGGCGGACCAGGAATGGAACACATGCGCACGGTCCGCCGCCTTGACGGCGGCGCCGGTGGCGGGATTGGGCTGAGGGGTCATGCGAACGAGAATAGATGTCCGGGATGCGGAATGGACATCGGCGTCCTGTTCGGTGGCCGGGGGGTTTACGCGACAGGTTGTCGACAGGGCGGGGGAGCGAAGGCGGGGACAGGCGGGGTGGGGAGGCGAGGTCATGGGGGCGGGGGTACGCCCTCGTATCGCATCGGAGGGGCCGTCGGAGGGGCCCACCGCCTCGCACCGAACCGTTCTTGCACCGATCTCCGCCCCGCGGGTGCACCCCCCTGGCCCTGTTCGCCTCTTTCCAGGGCGACACTATTCTCGGTTCGGCCAAGGGTTATGGGGAGGCGGCGCTTCCGTGGAGAAGCTGGGACCTGGGGATCCGCGCGACATAGGCGCGTACCGACTGCTGGCGCGACTGGGCGCGGGCGGGATGGGGCACGTGTATCTGGCCCGGTCCGGCCGGGGCCGCACGGTCGCCGTGAAACTGGTGCGCCCGGAGCTGGCCAGGATGGACAAGTTCCGGGCGCGGTTCCGGCAGGAGGTGCAGGCCGCACGCCAGGTCGGCGGCCTCTGGACGGCACCGGTCCTGGACGCGGACACCGAGGCCGACGTGCCGTGGGTGGCCACCGGGTACGTTGCGGGGCCGAGCCTCCAGCAGGTCGTCGGGCATGATCACGGGGCGCTGCCCGAGCGGTCGGTGCGGATCCTCGCGGCCGGTCTCGCGCAAGCCTTGCAGGACATCCATGCCGCCGGGATCGTCCACCGCGACCTCAAGCCGTCCAATGTGCTGGTGACCATCGACGGGCCGCGGGTCATCGACTTCGGGATCGCCCGGGCGCTGGAGAGCGTGGGCGACGAGGGGCTCACCACCACCGGCTCCCTGGTCGGCTCGCCCGGCTTCATGGCGCCCGAGCAGGTGCGCGGCGACCGGATCACGCCCGCCTGCGACGTCTTCTGCCTCGGCTCCGTGCTCTCCTACGCGGCGACCGGCGCGCTCCCCTTCGGCGGCACGAACGGCGGGGCTCCCGCCCTGATGTTCCGTATCGCCCAGGAGGAACCCGACCTCGTGGGCGTCCCCGAGAGCCTGGCCGACCTGATCCGGGAGTGCCTGCGCAAGGATCCGGCCGCGCGGCCGACCCTCGACCGGATCCTGGCGCAGACCGGCGCCGGGGACACGGTGGCCGACGGCCGGTCACGGGACCCGTGGCTGCCGGCTTCCCTGGTGGTGCAACTCGGCCGGCACGCGGTCCAGCTGCTCGACACGGAGGATCCGGCGGACGGTCCGGTACCGGGTGCGGGTCCTGCGGACGGTCCGGCAGCGGGTGCGGGGCCGGTGGCGCCGTCCGCGCGGGAGCCCGCCACGCCCGCTCCGGGCGCCTCCCCGGAGCACGCCACCGCCGCCCCGCCGCGCCCGAGCGCCCCGGGCGGCCCGCCGCCCGACCACCTCCGCACGCTGCCCGCGGACCGCACACCCCCGCCGGACGCGCCTGCGGCACACCCCGCGTACGGCCCGCCGGGCGGTGACCGGGAACACGGCGGACGCGGTGAATACAGCGAACAGGGTGCGCCGGGCATACCCGGCGCGTCCGGTGAAAACAGCACGCCGGGCGCATTCGGCGCACCACCTGCGTACGGCACCCCGGGCGCTCCTGCTCCGGGTCCGTACGGCACCTCGGGCGGAACTGCTCCCGGCTCGTACGGCCGGCCGCGCCAGCCGCACCCGCCCCAGCAGCCGCACCACCAGTCCCAGCAGACACAGCACGCGTACCGCCCGTACCCCCCGAACGAAGCCGACCCGGAACCGGAGCGGCGGGGCAGCCGGGCCACCGTGCTGCTCGTCGTGATCGCGCTGGTCGTCGCGCTCGCCGCGGGCGGCTCGGTGTACGCGGTGCTCAAGCAGGGCGGCACCGGTGACGCCACGGGCGGCGACGCGACCGCCACCGACGCGTCCACGGCCGGGAAACCCTCCCCGGCGGCCTCGGGAGATGCCTCCTCGCCGCCCGCGGACGGGGCGGTGCCGGACGGGTACCTGGGCACGTGGCGGGCGACGATCGACAACGCCAACGGGAGCAGCACCCGCGAACTCACCATCGCACAGGGGAAGGTGGGGGACCCCGTGCTGACCCTGGCCGCCGACGGGCCGGTCGCGGGCGGCGGCAGCTATCACTGCGAGTTCCGGGCCCCGCTGGCCGAACAGCCCGGCAGCCAGGGCCCGTTGCAGATCGGGCCGTCCACCGTCTCCTCCGGTGAACCGGCCACGTCGTGCCGCCCCGGCGCGGCCACCGAGATCACTCTGCTGTCGGACGGCCGGCTGCGGCGTACGGCGCAGGACGGCGGGGAGACCCTGACGTACACCCGGGGCTGAGCGCCGAAAGAGCGCCGAGGACGCGGGGCGAGAGCGTCGCGCGGGCGGGGCGCGGGCGGCTGATCCGGGTGCGCCCACGCGCCGAACTGCCGTTCCTCATGGGGCTGTTGAACGTCCGGAGAACTTCTGCGAACGGGACCGGAATGTCCGTTCGTACGCGTCTACGGTGACCCCGTCCTGACTCGGAGCAGTGGCGGGGGCGCTCACATGGAGTGGCTGAGTACGGAGAATGTCGTAGCCGTCGCGACCGCGGTGCTGGGCATCATCGCTTCGGCGGGCATGGTCGGGTACGAGCGCCGGGTGCCGCGCCGCAAGCGGATCGGCTACCGCGTGCAGATGGACAACCCCATAGGGGACGGTGCCCGGGCGGGCGACCTCAACCGCCGCCTCGGCCTGTTCGACGAGGGGCCCGACATGGCGGATGCGACGCTCGTGCTGCTGCGCATCGAGAACGACGGCGCGCAGGGCATCGACCGGGACGACTACACGGGGCCCGAACAGCACGGTCTGACCGCGGTGTTCACCGACCGCACCGTGCGGGGCGTGTCGGTCACCCAGCCGACCGGCACCGACCACCTCATGGACCACTTCGCACCGGAACGCGGCTTCGGCTACACCGGCAACAGCCTGCGCATCCCCCGTGTACCGCTCAACAAGGGGGAGCACTTCAAACTGCTCGTGCTGCTGGCCGGCGGTGGGGTCGGGCGGCCGATACGGGTCACCGGCGGCCTGCGCAACGGGGAGGTCCACCCCAACCGCAGCGCCACGCCGGACGACAAGCCGCCGCTGTTCAGCCGGGCCTCCCGGGTCATCACCATCACCCTCACGGTCTGCGTCGTCACGCTCGCCGCCCTCGTCGTGGCCCGTGACGACACGCCGCCGCCGGTCGGCTGCCGGTCGGGCTCGCTGACCGTCACCGGCTCGACGGCGTTCGCGCCCGTGCTGCGGGAGGTGGCCGGCGACTACGCGGCGGACTGCGTGGACGTGAAGGTCACCGTGGACCCGCACGGTTCCACGGCGGGCATCCGGGACCTGGACACCGCCGGGGCGGACTGGCACAAGAAGGGCTCCCCGCCGCTCATCGCCTTCTCCGACGGCCCCAAGCCGGAGGGCATGTCCGCACTGCACGGCACCCCGGTCGCGTTGTCGGTGTTCGCGCTGGTGATGAACGACCGAGTGGGCCTCAAGGACCTCTCCACGGCGGACGTGCGGCGGCTGTACCGCGGTGAGATCACCAACTGGAAGGAGCTGAACGGCCCGGACCTGCCGGTCCGCCTCGTCAGCCGGGACGCCAACTCGGGGACCCGGCAGGTCTTCCAGCGGCGGGTGCTCGGCCGCGGCGAGATGGCCAACTCCTCCGTCGACTGCGTCAAGGTGGACGACCCGACGGCGAAGGTGCCGCGCTGCGAACTGGACTCCACGGACCAGGTGCTGTCCCAGGTGGCGAAGCTGCCGGGGGCCCTCGGGTACAGCGAGCTGAGACTCGCTCGGTCCGCGCGGGGGCTGCACGTGCTGAACCTCGACGGCAACGCCCCGTCTGCGGACGCCATCGAGCACGAGGGGAACCCTTACCCGTACCGGGAGATCGAGTACGCCTACACCTACGCCCGGCCGGCCGGCGACTCCCTGGTCTCCAGCTTCGAGACCTATCTCGCCCGGGGAAGCGGCCAGGACGTCATCCGCACCCACGGCCACATCCCGTGCTTCACCCCGGAAGGGATGAAGCTCTGCGGGTGACGGCCCTCCCGCCCGCCCCGGCCCCGGCTCGGCCCCAGCGTCCGCCGTCGCGGGATCTCACCGTGGCTCCGGTGGCCGTTGGCGTGGCATGTTCGGGCGGGTGGGGGTGCCGGGCGGGCTGGGGTAGCGGCCCGGTGCGCCGGCCGGGTCCGGGCGCGGGCCCGGGGCCAGCGCCGTCTGCAGGCCCAGCGGGGCCGTCCCCGTGCGGAACTCCACCATCCAGTCCGCCGTCTCCGCCCGCACCAGTTCGGTGACGTCCTCCGAGAACCGCCGCAGCACCGCGAGGCACCGGTCGGCGGCCTCGCCCGCGGTCCCCTCGGCCGGCCCCAGCACCTCGCGCACGTTCTCCGACGCCCAGTCGAACTGAAGCACCTGAAGCCGCCGTTGCACGGCCTGCGCGGTCGCCACGTCCCGCATCCAGCCGGACGTCACCCCGAAGAACCGGTCGACCCCGAGGCACGCCCCGGCGAGCATCAGGGCCAGATACCCCCAGGGCGCGACCCGCTCGGTCACCCCGGTCAGATCGAGCAGCGGGAGCGCGGCCCCGCCCACCGCTCCGGAGGCCGTCCCCACCCGCAGCACCAGCGCCCCGCGCCGCTTCCACGCCCGGCCCGCGAGATACCAGGCCGCCGTGTCCAGGGCCCCCCGCTCCACCCACCGGTACAACTCGTCGAGCCGGTCGGCCGGCTCGCCCCAGTTCCCGGGCGGAAAGGCGCGGCCGGTCAGGTCGCCCGGCCGCAGCCCGGCCGCGCCCTCGTCCCGCCCGTCCTGAGGCGGACCCTCGGGCTGCATCTCCGGCTGACCCACCCGGCACTCCCTACTGATCACGACCGGTCACGTCGCGTGACGACGGATGCTCACGCGCGGCGTCCTTCCTACCTCCCAATGGGTGGCGAAGACGTAGCTTTCACCGCTTTTCAACCCTTAAGAGGGGCTTGATCAGGTATAGGAGCTGCGACGCTCTCACTCGAAAGAGTGGCGGAGCGACGGTCGCATGGACCACGTAGGCTCGTGCACAACGGAGGAAGACGAGACCGGACCAGGAGCTGATCGTGATTCCCGGTGGAGGCCAGCCCAACATGCAGCAGCTGCTGCAGCAGGCCCAGAAAATGCAGCAGGAACTGTCGAAGGCCCAGGAGGAGCTGGCGAACACGGAGATCGCCGGACACGCGGGCGGCGGCCTGGTGACGGCGACCGTGACCGGCGCCGGTGAACTGCGCGGCCTGAAGATCGACCCGAAGGCGGTCGACCCGGAGGACACGGAGACCCTCGCCGACCTGATCGTCGCCGCAGTACAGGCGGCCAACGAGAACGCGCAGACGCTCCAGCAGCAGAAGCTCGGCCCGCTGGCCCAGGGTCTCGGCGGCGGCGGCATCCCCGGCCTGCCGTTCTGACGTTCGCCACCCGCAGGCCACCCGCACCGCCTTCCTAGGGCGGGCACCGGCCATCTACCGTTACCTACCGGGAACGACTTCAGGAAGGGCAGTCCGTTGTACGAAGGCGTGGTCCAGGACCTCATCGACGAACTGGGGCGGCTGCCCGGCGTCGGTCCCAAGAGCGCGCAGCGGATCGCCTTCCACGTGCTGCAGGCGGAGCCGACGGACGTGCGGCGGCTCGCCCAGGCGCTGCTTGAGGTGAAGGCGAAGGTCCGTTTCTGCGCGGTCTGCGGCAACGTGGCGCAGGAGGAACGGTGCGCGGTGTGCCGGGACCCCCGCCGTGACCCCGCGGTCATCTGCGTGGTCGAGGAGCCGAAGGACGTGGTGGCGGTCGAGCGCACCCGTGAGTTCCGCGGCAGGTACCACGTCCTGGGCGGCGCGATCAGCCCGATCGAGGGCGTGGGCCCCGACGATCTGCGCATCCGGGAGCTCCTGGCCCGCCTGGCGGACGGCTCCGTCACCGAGCTGATCCTGGCCACGGACCCCAATCTCGAAGGCGAGGCGACGGCCACGTACCTCGCCCGCATGATCAAACCGATGGGCTTGAAGGTCACCCGCCTGGCCAGCGGCCTCCCGGTGGGTGGCGACCTGGAGTACGCGGACGAGGTCACCCTCGGCCGTGCCTTCGAGGGGAGACGACTCCTAGATGTCTGACGCCACGCTGCACGCCACGACGCAGAACCCGGACGATTTCGCGGTCCAGATCGCGGATCAGGTGGAGAGTTTCCTGGTGGCCGTCACGGAGGTGGCCAGGGGTGACCAGCCGGACTCGGCGGTCCCCTTCCTCCTCCTGGAGGTCTCCCAGCTCCTGCTGGCCGGTGGCCGTCTCGGCGCCCACGAGGACATCGTCCCCGAGGAGCGCTACGAGACCGACACGGGCCCGGACCCGGACGCGGACCAACTGCGCGAGAACCTCGCCCGCCTCCTGGAGCCGGTCGACGTGTACTCGGAGGTCTTCGACCCCTACGAGCCGCGTACGGCACCGGTGCCCGCCCGGATCTCGGACGACCTGGCCGACGTGATCACCGATCTGCGCCACGGCATGGCCCACTACCGAGCCGGCCGCACCACGGAGGCGCTGTGGTGGTGGCAGTTCTCCTACTTCTCCAACTGGGGCTCCACCGCCTCCGCCACCCTGCGCGCCCTGCACTCGGTCCTCGCCCACGTCCGCCTCAACCAGCCCCTGGAGGAGCTGGACGGCCTCGACACGGACCAGGGCATGGGCGACGAGACCCTGGAGTTCGAGGCGGGCCAGGTGATGCAGCAGGAGCTCGCCACCCCGCTGAGGCTCCGCGAGGGCGCTTCGGTCGAAGGGGCCTGACGGGCGCTCCGAGCAAGCCATGGCGGTAGCCCGGAGGGCCCTGGACGCGTCCTCCGCGGCGGCCGGATGCCGCCGGCCGGTGCCGGCTGCCGGAGGTGGCTGCCGGAGGTGGCGGGGCGGCTGCTCGTCCGGCCGGGCCCTCAGGCCGAGCGGCGGTCCGGCTGTACGGCCTATCACTCGGCGGCCCTGCCGCGCCGGCGATCGGAAACTGTAAGCGGGCACACATCCGTCACCCGCGTATCAGTAGCGGAACTTTGGGCAGGGACTCACCCGACAAGCGCTCGGCAGCGAACGTCCGGACATCTCACCATGCGGTAATCAGGAGGGGAAATTCGGGCGATCGTTAAACTGGGCGGGCAATCGACACAATGAGCGAGGAGCGCACGTGGGCCTTGTCGTGCAGAAGTACGGAGGCTCCTCCGTAGCCGATGCCGAAGGCATCAAGCGCGTCGCCAAGCGGATCGTGGAAGCGAAGAAGAACGGCAACCAGGTGGTTGTCGTCGTTTCCGCGATGGGCGACACGACGGACGAGCTGATCGAACTCGCCGAACAGGTGTCTCCGATGCCTGCCGGGCGAGAGTTCGACATGCTGCTGACCGCCGGGGAGCGCATCTCCATGGCCCTGCTGGCGATGGCGATCAAGAAACTGGGCCACGAGGCCCAGTCCTTCACCGGCAGCCAGGCGGGCGTCATCACCGACTCCGTCCACAACAAAGCCCGGATCATCGATGTCACACCGGGCCGGATCCGTACGGCGCTGGACGAGGGCAACATCGCCATCGTCGCCGGTTTCCAGGGCGTCAGCGCCGACAAGAAGGACATCACCACCCTCGGCCGCGGCGGGTCCGACACGACGGCCGTGGCGCTCGCCGCCGCGCTCGACGCCGAGGTCTGTGAGATCTACACCGACGTGGACGGCGTGTTCACCGCCGACCCGCGGGTCGTGAAGAAGGCCCGGAAGATCGACTGGATCTCCTTCGAGGACATGCTGGAGCTGGCCTCGTCCGGGTCCAAGGTGCTGCTCCACCGCTGTGTGGAGTACGCCCGCCGGTACAACATCCCGATCCACGTCCGCTCCTCCTTCAGCGGGCTCAAGGGCACGTGGGTCAGCAGCGAGCCGATCGAGCAAGGGGACACGAAGGTGGAGCAGGCCATCATCTCGGGTGTCGCGCACGACACCTCCGAGGCCAAGATCACGGTCGTCGGCGTGCCCGACAAGCCAGGCAAGGCCGCCGCCATCTTCCGTACGATCGCCGATGCCGAGATCAACATCGACATGGTCGTGCAGAACGTGTCCGCCGCGGCCACGGGCCTCACGGACATCTCCTTCACGCTGCCGAAGACCGAGGGCCGCAAGGCCATCGACGCGCTGGAGAAGAACCGTCCCGGCATCGGCTTCGACTCCCTGCGCTACGACGACCAGATCGGCAAGATCTCCCTGGTCGGCGCGGGTATGAAGACCAATCCCGGGGTCACCGCCGGGTTCTTCGAGGCGCTGTCCGACGCGGGCGTGAACATCGAGCTGATCTCGACGTCCGAGATCCGTATCTCGGTGGTCACCCGTGCCGACGACGTGGCGGAGGCCGTCCGGGCGGTGCACAGCGCCTTCGGCCTCGACTCCGAGAGCGACGAGGCCGTCGTCTACGGGGGCACCGGCCGATGATCGCCCGTCCGACGCTCGCGGTCGTGGGAGCGACCGGAGCGGTCGGCGCGGTCATGCTCCAGATCCTGTCCCAGCGGGCGGACATCTGGGGCGAGATCCGTCTGATCGCCTCCCCGCGCTCGGCCGGCCGCAAGCTGACCGTGCGCGGGGAGGAGGTCGAGGTGGTGGCCCTGTCCGAGGAGGTCTTCGACGGGGTCGACGTCGCCATGTTCGACGTACCGGACGAGGTCTCCGCGCAGTGGGCGCCGATCGCCGCGGCCAAGGGCGTGGTGGTGGTCGACAACTCGGGCGCCTTCCGGATGGACCCGGACGTGCCCCTGGTGGTCCCCGAGGTCAATCCGCACACCGCCCGCATCCGGCCGCGCGGGATCGTCGCCAACCCCAACTGCACCACCCTGTCGATGATCGTCGCCCTGGGCGCGCTGCACGCCGAGTTCGGGCTGCGCGAGCTGGTGGTGTCGTCGTACCAGGCGGTGAGCGGGGCGGGCCGGGCCGGGGTGGAGACGCTGCGGGCGCAGCTGGACCTGGTCGCGGGTACGGAGCTGGGGACCAGCCCCGGTGACGTACGGCGGGCCGTGGGGGAGCGCACCGGGCCGTTCCCGGAGCCGGTCGCGCTGAACGTCGTGCCCTGGGCGGGGTCGCCGCGGGAGGACGGCTGGTCGTCGGAGGAGATGAAGGTGCGGGACGAGTCCCGCAAGATCCTCGGGCTGCCGAAGCTGCCGGTCGCCGTGACCTGTGTCCGGGTGCCGGTGGTCACGGTCCACTCGCTGACCGTCCACGCCCGCTTCCAGGGCGAGGTCACCGTGGAGCGCACCCGCGAGATCCTGGCCACGGCGCCGGGCGTGGTGCTGTTCGACAATCCGGCGGCAGGCGAGTTCCCCACCCCCGCCGATGTGGTGGGCACCGACCCGACCTGGGTGGGCCGGGTACGGCGGTCGCTGGACGACCCCACGGCGCTCGAACTCTTCGTGTGCGGGGACAACCTGCGCAAGGGCGCGGCGCTCAACACCGCGCAGATCGCGGAGCTGGTGGCGGCGGAATTCTCGTGACCGCCCGCTGACCCGCCCGCTGACCCGTCGGCTGTTTCGTCGGTTCAGGTCCCGGTTCAGGTCCCGGTCCGGGACCCGGACCGGGACCGTGCTCACCTGAGGTCGCCGGAAATGCCCTGGTCCGATGGGGATCGGGGCGGCGGAGTCGCGGGACAGTGTGGCGGGGAGCATGGTCCGGACCACTTGATCAGGATGCCCTCTGCACCCGAAAATTTTCCTCCCCGCTCTCCGCAACCGTGCGCAGGGCGGGGAGCGTCTTTGCGATCGCTCCTTCGGGGCGGTGCGTGCGAACGTCCCCCGCCGGGGCGTGGGGACGTGATGATCCTGGCGTGGGGACGCCGTGATCGGGGCGTGGGGACGCCCGTTCATATGGGACACAGGGGAAGAACAGTGCGCATGGCGACATGTGAGGAATCATCGGGCGGGCTGCCCGGTGCGCAGACGTCGCCGGTCGCGCCGTCCGACGCAAAAGAGACGTCCGGCACGTACAACCCCTGTGGGGGGAAGCGTGTCCAACTGGCGTGGCAGAGGTACTCGACTTCAGTACGGCGGTGCGTGGCACGCCCCTGCGCCCACGTCCCGTGGCGCTGCGTCCCCGCGTCCCCGGCGCGACCGGCGGCATGCCGGTGATCGCGCCCATGCCCGCAGCGCGGCCCACCCGCATCCCCAGCCAGCGCGACGGCGCCGACGAGACGGTGGCGGCCGGTACGACGGTCGATCACCTCACCGAGACCTACCGGGCGCACTACCGCTCGCTGCTCGGCCTCGCCGCGCTCCTCCTTGACGACACCGCCTCCTGCGAGGACGTCGTCCAGGAAGCGTTCATCCGCGTCCACTCCGCGCGCAGGCGCGTCCGGGACCCGGAGAAGACCCTCGCCTATCTGCGCCAGACGGTCGTCAACCTGTCCCGTTCCGCCCTGCGCCGCCGCATCCTCGGGCTGAAGCTGCTCTCCAAACCGATGCCCGACATGGCGAGCGCGGAGGAGGGCGCGTACGACCAGCTGGAGCGCGACTCCCTGATCAAGGCGATGAAGGGCCTCCAGCGCCGCCAGCGCGAGGTCCTGGTGCTGCGGTACTTCGCGGACATGACCGAGGCGCAGGTCGCCGAGTCCCTCGGCATCTCACTCGGCTCCGTGAAGGCGTACGGCTCGCGCGGTATCGCGGCGCTGCGGCTGGCCATGGAGGCGGCCACATGAGCGAGCCCCGTGAGTTCCGCGAGTCCCGTGAGTCCCCCGAGACGGGCGAGCCCCGCGAGTCGGGCGATTTCCTCGGCCGTTCCGAGCCCGGTGCCCGGCCCGAGCCGCCGGAGCGGTACGAGGGGTACGAGCGGTACGACCAAGAGAAGACGCAGTCGCATGCTGGGAACGGAACTGTGAACCACGGCCCTGACGATCAGGCCCCCTTCGGGCCCGACGGGTTCGGCCAGGAGGAACGGGGCCTGTCCGCGGCGCCCACGGGGCCGGGCGGCCCCGATCCGGACGAACTGGGCCTGCGCGGTCTGCTGCACTCGGCGGTGCAGGACCTGCAGCCGCGGGACGGCGCCCTGGACCACCTGCGGCGCGCGGTGCCCGCCCGGCGGACCCGCAGGCGGCACGCCGCGGTCGGCATGGCGGCGGCGGCCCTGTTCGTCGGCACCGCCGTCCCGGCCCTCGTCCATGTCTCCCAGTCCGGCGGCACCGATCCCCACACCTCCATCGCCGGCGACGCCGCCCAGGCCCGGGGCGGGTCGGGTCCGGGCAAGGACCCGGGCCACGGGACCACCGCCACGCGCGGCAGCCAGGACGAGACCACCGGTCAGGACACGGGCGGCCCGAAGGACGAGAACCCGGACAAGGGCCGCGGCACCGAGGGCGGCACGGCCGGCGCCACCGGCCCCGTGGCCACCAAGGGCGCCGTCGCCCCGGCGTGCACGGCCGCCCAGCTGGGCCAGGCCACCGCCACCGTGGAAGCCCCCGACTCCGCCGGCGTCGTCTACGGCACCTTCCGGGTCGCCAACGTCTCCACCGCCGGTTGCACCGTCGACGGCTCGGGCACCGTGAACGCTCTCGCCCAGGGCGCCACCGACCCGACCAGGATCAGTGCGGTCCGGCACGCGGCCGGCGACGCCGCGGCCGGCCTGCCCGCCCCGTCCCAGGAGGCCGCCGGGCTGCTCCTGGCGCCCGGCGGCGCCTACGAGGAGAAGTTCGCCTTCGTACCCGTGGAGACCTGTCCCCCGGGCAACGGCAGCACCGGCGCCCCCGGCACCGGCGGACCCACCGGCGACCCGAGCCCCAGCCAGGACCCGGGCGCCTCGGGCGGCACGTCCGACGGCGGTGCGGCCGGCACGGGTACGCAGATGCTCCCCACGGACGGCGCGGCCGACGGCAGCATCCAGGTGTCGCACACCCCGCAGGCGGGTGCGCCGACCGTCTCCACGACGGTGCCCGGCGCCTGCGCCGGGACGGTCTACTGGACCGGAGTGCTGGCCGGCTCCTAGTACTTCCCACCTTCCCTCAGCCCACCCCGGAGAACACCGGTCAGGGGCGTACCGGACGCGGACCAGGAGACCGGATGCGGACCGGATGCCGGCCCCCCTCGGTTCAGACGCCCGACGGGCTGGCGGCCTGCTGTTCCTGCCCCTGCCCCTGTCCCTGCCCCTGTTCCTGCTCCTCCTCCGGAAGCAGGCCCAGCTCCGCGTCCCGGGCGTACTCCACCTCCCGGCGCAGCAGCCGGAACCACATGAAGACCACGAAACCGGCGAAGACGAACCACTCGCCGGTGTACCCGAGGTTCTGGAACGCCTTCAGGTCGAGCCCCGAGCCCTGCGGCGCCGTCGCGGGCACCGCCGTCATCCCCGGGTCGGCCTTGGCGAGCGTGATCCACGCGTCGTACACCGGGTACGACACCAGGTTCACCAGCGATCCGGAACTGATCGCCGCCGTCTGTCCCGGCGGCAGCCCGCCCCGGGCGCTCACCCCGTTGTCACCCGGTGTCTCCGACGCCTGGAGCGCGCCGGTGACCGTGACCTCACCGGCCGGCGGGGCGGGTGCCTTCGCCGCGTCCGCGGTGCCGGGCAGCCAGCCGCGCACCACGGGCAGCGCCCTGCCGGCGTCGGTGCGCAGCAGCGTCAGCACGTAGTAGCCGTCCCTGCCGTCGAGCTGCCGGTCGGGTACGAGGAGCTGCTTGTCGTAACGGCCGGTGGCGGTGGCCTGCTTGCCGGACGTGGCCGTGTCGACGGGCAGCAGACCCGCGAGCGGACGAGCCGCCTCCGCCCGGCCCGCGGTGACCTGCTCGGTCGCGTCACGGCCGGCCTTCACGCGCGACTCGAACCGGCTCAGCTGCCACGATCCCATGAAGATGCACAGCGGGATGGCGAGCAGCGTGAAGACGTTGATGCCCCACCAGCGGGGAGTCAGCAGAAACCGGTACACGCCACCACGGTACGGGCTCCTGCCCGGCGTTCGGCCGCGGGGTCGCCGGCGGTACCGCCGGGTTGTCCACAGGCTGGGGGCAGTCGGACGCGGCGGTCGCCGGGACCGGGCAGTATGGGGCCATGACTGGGGCCAAGAGTGAGAGCAGAATGCCGGACTGGGAGAGGCGCTTCCGCGCGCCGCGGGTGTCGCTGCCCGACTGGGCGCAGGACGCGCCCGACCGCTCCCTGTTCGTGTCGAACGCGACGGGGACCTACGAGCTGTACGCGTGGGACCGCACCACAGGAGAGCAGCGCCAGGCCACGGCCCGGCCGAACGGTACGACGGACGGCCTGCTCTCCCCGGACGGCGCGTGGATCTGGTGGTTCGACGACAAGGACGGCGACGAGTTCGGGGTGTGGCGCCGACAGCCGTTCACGGGCGGCGACGACGAACTCGCCACGCCGGGGCTCGACCCCTCCTACCCGGCCGGTCTCGCCCTCGCCCGGGACGGCCGCACCGCCGTCGTCGGGCGCTCGACGGACGAGGACGGCACGACGATCCATGTCGCCCGCGAGGGTGAGGCGCCGTTCGAGCTGTACCGGCACCGCGAGTCCGCGGGCGTCGGCGACCTCTCGCACGACGGCTCGCTGATCGCGATCGAGCACACGGAGCACGGCGACGCCATGCACTCCGCGCTGCGCGTGCTGCGCCCGGACGGCACGACCGTCGTGGAACTCGACGACAGCGAGGGCGGCACCCGGGAGCTGGGCCTCGAAGTGCTGGGCTTCGCCCCGGTCGACGGGGACACCCGGCTGCTGATCGGCCACCAGCGCCGTGGCCGCTGGGAGCCGCTGGTGTGGGACGTGGCGTCGGGCGAGCAGACCGATCTGGACCTGGGCCTCCCGGGTGACGTGAGCGCCGACTGGTACCCGGACGGCAGCGCCCTGCTCATCGTGCACAGCTTCGAGGCGCGCAGCGAGCTGTTCCGCCACGACTTCGCGGCCCGCGGGCTGACGAGCATCCCGACCCCGCCGGGCTCGGTCTCCGGCGCGACGGCCCGGCCCGACGACAGCGTCGAGTTCCTGTGGTCCTCGGCCGCCGAGCCGTCCGCGGTGCGCTCGACGACGGGCCAGGTGGTCCTGGACCCGCCGGGGATGAAGTGCCCGCCCTCGGTCGTCGTGGAGGACGCGTGGGTGACCGGTCCCGGCGGCCGTATCCACGCGCTGATCCAGAAGCCGGCCGGGGCCGGCGGACCCCTCCCCACCGTCTTCGACCTGCACGGCGGCCCCACCTGGCACGACAGCGACTCGTTCGCCGCGGGCCCGGCCGCCTGGGTGGACCACGGGTATGCGGTGGTCCGGGTCAACTACCGCGGCTCGACGGGCTACGGCCGCGCGTGGACCGACGCCCTGAAGCACCGGGTGGGCCTGATCGAGCTGGAGGACGTGGCCGCGGTCCGCGACTGGGCGGTGTCCTCGGGTCTGGCCGACCCCGCCCGCCTCGTCCTCACCGGCGCCTCCTGGGGCGGCTACCTCACCCTCCTCGGCCTCGGCACCCAGCCGGACGCCTGGACCGTGGGCATCGCCGTGGTGCCCGTCGCGGACTACGTGACGGCGTACGAGGACGAGATGGAGGCGCTGAAGGCCATGGACCGCACGCTGCTGGGCGGCACCCCCGAGGAGGTCCCCGACCGCTTCCGGGCCTCGTCCCCGCTCACCTACGTCGACGACGTCAAGGCCCCCGTCTACATCTCCGCCGGGGTCAACGACCCGCGCTGCCCCATCCGCCAGATCGACAACTACGTCGGACGGCTCGCCGCCCGGGACGCGGTCCACGAGGTGTACCGCTACGACGCGGGCCACGGCTCCCTGGTGGTGGACGAACGGATCAAGCAGGTACGGCTGGAACTGGACTTCGCGGAGCGGAATCTCCCGAAGCAGGCCGGGCGGTGACACGGGCCGGGTGGTGACGCGGGACAGGTGGTGACGCGGGACAGGTGGTGATGTGCGGCCGGCGGACAGGCCGGCGCGGGGCTCACGGGGTCGGATGGTGGTGGCCCAGTACCTCCGCCAGTCCCTGGCGGGTCGCCGCCAGCACCGCCCGGTCACCGGCGCGCAGCACATGGTCGGCGGACGGCTGCTGCTGCTTCCCCTCCAGCGCCAGCACCCGCCAGGCCCCGGCCCGGAACGCCTCGGCCACGGTGCGCCCCTCCAACTGCGGATGCCCGTCCACATCCACGGCGGCGAACAGCAGCACCTGCCGCTCGACCGGGATCGCGCCCAGGATCTGCCGGCCGAACATCGCTCCGGCGAAGGCGGGCGCGGCCAGGTGCGTGACGCTGCGGCTGCGGGTGATGGCCCGGGGGTGCGCGGCCCGCAGGGTGCGGTAGACGGCGGTCGCGAAGTCGTCGTCGTACAGCCGCAGCAGCACCCGCAGGTCGGGGCGGACGGACCGGGCGTAGAGCACCGCCTCCAGGTTCGTGGTGTCCGCGCTGGTCACCGCCAGCAGCGCATGCGCCCGGTGGATCTTGGCAGCCTCCAGGACGCCTTCCTGCGTCACGTCCCCGAGCACCACCGGCACCCGTAGCCGCCGCGCCGTGGCGAGGCCGCGCGCCTCCGGATCGGCCTCCACGCAGACCACCGGGATGTGCAGCTCCCGCAGCCGGGTCAGCACCCTGGTGCCGATCTTCCCGAGGCCCAGCAGCACCACGTGCCCGCCGAGCCCGCGCGGCGGCTTGCGCAGCGTGGACGCGGTCCGGAAGGTGCCGAGCGCCTCAAGGACCGCCGCCAGCAGCACCGGCAGGAGCAGCAACCCGACCAGACCGGACAGCAGTTGCAGGATCTGCCGCCCCAGCGGCTTGCCCAGCGCCGGTTCGTCGATCGCGAACAGGTCCAGCAGCGTCAGGTAGAACGCGCCCAGCGGATGGATCCCCGTCACCAGCCACAGTGCCAGGGCCAGCGCGATCACACACCCCGCGAGCCCGGCCAGCGACCACCGCAGCCGCCGCGAGAACAGCGAGGCGAAGGGTGGTACGACCCCGGTGCGGCCGGCCGGCAGGGGCTGCCCGGCGGCGTACGACACCTGCTCCAGCACGATGCTTCCGCAGCCCGTGGCCCCCGGCACGTCCGCCTCGTCGGGCAGGAGTTGCGGCTCGCGTTCCACGCTGCCTCCGGAGCCGTCCGCGCCGGCCGTATCGGTGCTGGTGGCCGACAGCAGCGCCAGCGTGCGCAGCCCGTGGTCGGCGACCTGTCCCGGGCCGAGCGGCGGCCGTTCCACCGCGCGCAGCAGCAGCCCGTCCGTCTGGACGACCTTGCGGGTGCCGGCGACCGCGGTCGCCACCAGCGCGGGGGCGGCGGTGTCGGCGTCGGACAGCACGGTCGTCGAGGCGTCACCGGCGGAGCCGCTGCCGTCGCCGGTCGCCAACGCGGCGGCCTGGTCGAGGAGTTCTTCGATGTGCTGGCCGAGCCGCCGGTTGTAGAGCCGCAGCACGAGCCGCAGCCGCGGATTGAGCCGGCGGGCGGTCAGCGCGGCACGGATGTTGGTCTCGTCGTCGTCGTACACGAGGGCCAGCGCGGCGGCCCGGTCCACGCCCGCGTCGGCGAGCACCGCCTCGGTCGGCTCGGCCGCCTCCACCACCCGGTCGGTGCGCCCGGTTTCACCACCGGTGCCGGTGCCGGTGCTGCTGCCGGGTCCGCCGAGTCCGCTGCCCAGTCCGGCCAGTTGACTGCCGAGTCCGGCGAGCCCGGTGCCGTTGCCCGCGGCCCGGCCGACGGCCGCGTTCACCCGGTCCAGCAGCGCGGCCGACGCGGCCCGGGCCCGCCCGACGACCGGAGGCCGTTCCGTGCGGGCGCCGGCCGGAACGACCAGGGTCACCTGGGCGCCGTACACCCCGCGCAACTCGGCGGCCAGCCGGTGCGCGAGCCCGTCGTCGCCGCACACCACCATGGGCGCCGGCGCACCACCCGGTCCACTCTGCATCGGAACGTTCCCCACGGGAGAGAAGACTGCCGCACCGGGAAGGACGGTTCCAGCGAAGGCGGGAAGGAAAGGCGCAGGAGCGGTGAGCGCAGGAGCCTTCCCAGCGGGTCAGGAGAGCGTCTTCGGGAAGACCGCCGTCGGTGATGCGTGGCGTGGGGTCATTACCGGCCGAGGACGGGTCCCTTGGCAGGCACGGTGGTGATGTTCCTGAAGGGTGGTCCGGCAGGTCCTGGTGTGGGTGCTGTGGTTCCGTTCCTGGCATCTGCGCGCTGTCCGGTGGCCGGCATAGCGGGCACGTAGGAGTTGGCGGACGCGGCGTAGGGGTTGTGTGGCGGGGCCTGCGGGGGCAACTGGGCCGGCTGAAGTGCCCGGGTTCGGCGGTCGATATCTACCTGGCGCACGAAGACCCGGAGGTCCAGCCGGATCCGGAGGATTTCCCGCTCGCCCGGTTGGCGCTGTTGGAGCTGTTGGGCCAGCCGGTACGAGGGCTCGTCCACTCCGGCGGTCTGCATGGCGGCGTGGACACCGGGATCACTCAGTTCAAATAGTGGGTGGGCCAGGAAGCGCGGAGGTGACACGCTGTCCGGTTCCGGTGTCTGGCGTATGTTGAGGGTGACCATGACCGGGTCCTGGCCCTCCCTCCCTACCGAACTCGGGTGGAGAGCGACCTGGAGCCCGGGGGGAGGCATCATCGGCCATCCCTGGGACCTCTGTCGGTGGACCTCGTACACGTCCAGTGCGGCGACTATCGCTCTCGGACTCACGTCAGCCTGTTGGGCGGCGACCTCCTGGCGAGCCATTTGCTGCACCCTCATCGCGTCTTTCATGATCTCTGCGCGGGCGTTGGCGCGCTCCTCCTCCAACTGTGGTGCTCCGCGCTGCTGGTCGTCGTTCTGAGAAGGCATGCGGACTTCGCCTTTCTACGTGCTTTCGGTCGAGTTGTGCACCGGGTTGTGCGCGTCCTCGGCGTGCTTACCTCGCTCTGGGACACAACGGTTCTCGGCAAAAGCGAGTTCAACGAGGAGACACGGCGCGGGACGGCACGGATCGTCATCGCGCGCCTGCACGGGCGGCGTCGGGGGTGTCGAGGGCGAGCGACACGGCGAGGCCGCCGAGGACCGCACCCATCAGGTAGCGCTGTGCCTTGAGCCAGGACGGGCGGCGGGGCTTCCGGGGAGGGTCGGTGGGCCGTCTTCGCTCTCGCCGACGGTGACGCGTGCCGTGGGGTAGGCCGAGGCCGGGGCGCGTTTGGGGGATGCCGTGGGGTCGGCCGCGGCCGGGGGCGCGTTTGGGGGATACGGCGGGGGAGTTGTTCCGGGACGGCCGGTGGGCGGGGCCCGATGCGGGCTGTGCGGTGGTGGTCCTGTCGTACGGGCGCGGCACAGCGTGCCGCTCTGCAGGGCCCGTGTACGGGGCTGTCGGGGTGGGGCACGCCGGTGCGCCCGGCGGGGCGGGACCTCAGAGCCGCCGCGGACCGCCTGGCCCGCTGTGGCCATGGGGCGGGGGCCATCACCTCCCCGGGGCGCGATGGGCAGGCGCGGCGGCGGAGTTGTTCAGGAAGTGGCGCTGGGCGGCGGCGCCCGATGTGGGCTGCGGGCTGGGCGTGGCGTATGCGTCACCGGCAGGGCCCGAAGCCGTCGGCAGATACTTGGCGGCGGGCGCGGCGTAGGGGTTGTCCGCCGGTGCCGGCTGGGCCCGGAGGCCGAAGAACCTTGCCTGGCGGGCCGAGACCAGGTCGTCATACCGGCTCACCAGGTCCAGCCGGCGGAGCGATCTGGCCTCCAGGTACGAGGTCTGGTCCACTCCGGCGGTCCGGACGGCCATCCAGACCGGGTAGTTCCCGAGTTCGAGTCGTGGGTGGGCCAGGAATCGCGGGGCCGGCATGCCGGCCTCTTCCTCTCGCTGGGGTGTGTTGAGGGTGACGATGAGCGGGGCCTCGCCTTCCTTTCCGACCGCTGTCCGGTGGAGAGCGACCTTTGTTCCGCGGGGAGGCATTGTCGGCCAGTGCGGATTCGTCTGCCGGTAGAGCTGGTACACGTCCAGAGCGGCAATGTCCCCCGCAAGGCTCCATTCGATCTCCGCCGGGGAGACCCTGGCGGCAGCCTGCAGTTCCAGCGCGTACCGTTCCAGCGCCGCTGTCCTGTCCTCGGCGTTTTGGTATTCCGGCTGTTGCGGGATGCGCTGCTGGTCGTCGTTCAGGGAAGGCATGCGGGCTTCGCCTTTCTACGGGCGTTCGGTCGAACTGTGCACCGGGTCAATGCGCGTGCACGGCGTGCTTACCTCGCTCTGGGACACAACGGTTCTCGGCCAAAGCGAGTTCAACGGGGAAGCACGGCGAGGGACGGCAAGGACCGTCATCTCGCGCCTGCATGGGCGGCGTCGGGGGTGTCGAGGGCGAGCGACACGGCGAGGCCGCCGAGGACCGTACCCATCAGGTAGCGCTGTGCCTTGAGCCAGGACGGGCGGCGGGCGAGGAAGACGGCGATCGTGCCGGCCGCCAGGACGATCCCGAGGTTCACCGCGACGCTGACCACGATCTGCACCGAGCCGAGGACGAGCCCCTGGACCAGGACGTGCCCGCGGTCGAGGTCGACGAACTGCGGGATGAGGGACACGTACATGATGGCGATCTTGGGGTTGAGCAGATTCGTCATCAGCCCCATCGTGAACAGCTTGCGCGGCGAGTCGTGGGGCACGTCCCGCGGGGCGAAGACGGAGAGGCCGCCGGGCCTGAGCGCGTTCCAGGCGAGGTGGGCGAGATAGGCGGCACCGGCGAGCTTCACCGCCGCGTACAGCTCGGGTACGGCGACGAAGACCACCGACAGGCCCAGGTTCGCGGCGATCAGATAGGCCAGGAAGCCGAGTGCCACACCGCCCAGGGAGATCATTCCGGCGCGTCTGCCCTGGGTGATGCTGCGGGAGACGAGGTAGACCATGTTCGGTCCCGGGGTGAGGACCATACCGAGGGCCACGGCCGCCACGCCGAGCAGTCCGCCGGTCTCCACCATGGACGTCTCCCTTCTTGATGCCCTTCCAACGGCGAGGGTATTGCCCCGCGTTGACTCGGTGCAATGAGAGAATTGCTCTCGGTGCAATTCCGTGGTGGCGTGCGGAAGGCGCCTGTACGGAGGGGAGACGGAAGGGAGTTGAGGAGCGGCATGAAGGACGACTGGGGTACGGGCCGGAGGGCAAGCCGGGGTGCGGGTTGGAGCGCCGGCGCGGGCGACTACCGCAGCGACTACCGAAATGATCGCCGAAGCGACGGTCGGGGTGGCGACCGGAATGACTACCGGCGGGTCGCCGACGTGGTGGCCGGGGAGATCGGGGCCGGGGTGCTGCGCCCCGGTGACCGGCTGCCCCCGCAGCGCGAGTTCGCCCGGCGGCACGGCATCGCCGACTCCACCGCCGCCCGCGTCTACCGCGAACTGGCCCGCCGCGGACTGACGGTGGGCGAGGTCGGCCGCGGCACCTTCGTCCGCGCCGCCGTCCCGCTCGCTGCCCCCGCCCTCACCGAACCCGCGACCGGCCGGGTCGACCTGGAACTCAACTACCCCGAGGCGCCCGGCCAGAGCGCGCTGCTCGCCGAGGCGCTCGGCGGGCTGCTGCGGCCCGACGCCCTGGCGGAGGCGCTGCGTCCGTCCGGTGCCTCGGGCCCGCCTGCCCTCCGGGAGTCCGCCGCCGACCTGCTCGCCCGCGGCGGCTGGCGCCCCGACCCCGCCCGGATCCTGTTCGCGGGCAACGGCCGGCAGGCCCTTGCCGCCGCCGTCACCGCGTTGGTCCCGCCGGGCGGCCGGCTCGGCGTCGAGGAACTGACGTACCCCGTCGTCAAGGCCGTCGCCGCCCGGCTCGGCATCACCCTGGTGCCGCTCGCCATGGACGACGCCGGGCTGCTGCCCGAGGCCCTGACGGACGCCCACGCCACCGCCCCGCTGCACGCGCTCTACGTACAGCCGCGGCTGCACAACCCGCTCTCCTGCTCGATGCCCGCGCCCCGCGTCGAGTCGCTGGCCGAGGTGCTCGGGCGGCTCGGCATCCCCGCGATCGAGGACGCCGTGTGGGCCTTCCTGCGCGACGGCCTGCCCCCGCTGGCCGCCCGCGCGCCCGAGCGGACCGTACTGATCGACAGCCTCTCCAAACGCGTCGCCCCCGGCCTCACCCTCGGCTACGCGGTGGCGCCCGACGACCTGGCGGGCGGGATCGCGACCGCCCTGCGCTCGGGCGGCTGGACGCCCGCGCGGTTCGCCGTGGAGGCGGCCGACCGCTGGCAACGGTCCGGGGCCGTACGGGAGTTGGTCGCGGCCAAGCAGCGGGAAGCGGCCGTACGCCAGGAGATCGCGGGCCGGTGTCTGGCGGGCTTCGCCGTACGGAGTGAGTCGTACTCCTACCACTGCTGGTGGCGGCTGCCGCGTCCGTGGCGCGCGGACACGTTCGTCGCGGCGGCCGCGCGGCACGGCATCGGGGTGGTGCCGGCCACCGCGTTCACCGCCGGACCCCGGACCCCGGCCGCGGTGCGCCTGGCCCTGGCCTCGCCCCCGCCCGACGTCCTGGCCCGCGCGCTCACCACCCTGGCCGGCCTGGCCCGCTCCGCCCCGGAGGAACCGGGCGAGAGCTGAGGCGCGGGTGGCCGCCGGCCACGCGCACGGCCGGCTGGGGTCGAGCCGGCGCGCGCGTGCGTTCCCCGGTCACCTGAGGCCGGTCGCCTGAGCCGGATCGCCTGAGCCGGATCGCCTGAGCCAGCCGCCTGAGCCAGCCGCCTGAGCCAGCCGCCTGAGCAGGCCGGTCACCCGAATGAGCCCGTTCACCCGATGTGGCGCAGCAGCGCGGTGACCGCGGGTGGTTGTTCCGCGCGGGTGTGGACGAGCCTGAGTGTCCACGTCGGGGCGTGGGCGGCGAAGGGGCGCGTCGGCAGCTCGGGGAACCAGGCCGCCATCGACGGCGGCATGATGCTCACGCCCAGTCCGTGCCGGACCAGGTCGGCCGCCGCCATGATGTCGTTCACCTCGAACGTCGCGCTGTATTCGAGGGAGGCCGTCCTGAAGGTCCGGTCGACCGCCTGCCGGATCGCCCAGCCCGGCGGGAAACCCACCACGGGCAGCCGCGCCACCTCGGCCAGCGTCGTCACCGGCCGTTCCGTCTCGGCGAGCGTCCTGACCGGCCGGTCTGCCGCGGCCCGCGCCGGAGCCGGGCCCGGCGCGCTCACCAGGACCATTTCCTCCCGCGCCAGCAGCCGGGTGGTCAGCCCGCGCAGTTGCGTCGCGTCGAGCGCGGCGACGGCCAGGTCGAGGACACCGTCGCGCAGACACTGCGGGATCCGACCGGCCGGTTTCTGGCGCAGCCGCACCGTCACCCCCGGGTGTTCGCGGTGAAAGCCCGCCAGGGCGGGGGCCAGGCCGGCGTACAGGCCCTGCATCACGCCGATCGTGATCTCGCCGCGCAGTTCCCCCTGCGCGAGGTCTACGGCCGCGCGTGCCTCCTCCGCCGCCCGCAGGGTGGCCTGGGCGGCGGGCAGGAAGGCCGCGCCGGCGGCGGTGAGGGAGACCCGGTGCGTGGTGCGGTGGAACAGCGGTGCGCCCAGCTCACGCTCCAGCGTGCGTACGGTGCCGGACACCGCGGACTGCACGATGTGCAGCCGCCGGGCCGCCGCGCTGAACCCGCCCTCCTCGGCGACCGCGACGACGACCTCCATCTGCCGCAGATCCATGGCCTCTCCTCCGCCGGGGCCCGCCGGCCACGTGCCCGGGCTGTCAGTCTCGGAGACAACTACAGGTCCGGCCATCGGAGCGCCCCGGCGGGGCCGGGACACGGGCGGTGATGTCGGGCCGGGGCGGGGGCTTCCGTCCGAGCCCCGTGGAAGCCCCCTGGCGCTGCGGCGCTCTTTCTGTCCTTCGCGGTGGCGATAGTCGTGCTGTGACGGTCCCGGTCAGACCGTGAACTTGACGGCCTCCAGCCACCTGTCGTTTTCGAGGGCGCCGCCGAAGATGTATCCGGGGCGCGGGTCGGCGCAGCCCTGGTCTCCCCAGTCGGAGCTGCGGACGCGGGCGACCTGGCAGACCTTGCCGTTGCCGATGCTGATGGCGAAGCCCAGCATGTTGGGGGCGGAGTTCTTCGAGCTGCCGATGTACACGTTCTTGCCGCTGCCGATTTCAGCCGTCCAGTTCGGAGGCCAGTGGCCCTGCCCGTTGGTGGAGTTCGGGTCGTGCAGGAAGGCGTTCATGGACGTGGTGCCGACGTTGTATGTCGAGATGTTGAGCGCCTTGACCGGCAGGTTCTTGCCCACCGTGCCGGCGATCGTCCCGTCGCACACGGGCTTCTGCCAGCCCGCTCCGGCGACGTACGCGCGATAGCAGATGTGACGTCCGCCGGGGTCGTTGTGGGCGAGACGGTTCACGGCGTCGGCGGCGGTGTCCGGCCGGGGTTTCGCCTTCACGGTGGTGGTGACGTGCGGGGCCTGGGCGGTCACGGTGACCGTGGCAGGACCCGGCGTGGCCTTGGGCTTGGGCTTGGGCGTGGCCTTCGGCTTGGTGGCCGACACGCTGGGCGTCGGCGACGGGGTGAACAGGAACGGGGAGGCGGTGGCCGTCGGCGTTCCGCTCGGAGAGGGGCTGGACGTCTCGTCGCCTGCACTCGCGGTCTGCTTCTGCTTCCCCCCGTCCGATCCGCCACTGCCCAGGATCACCAGCGGGACGATGACGAGGGCGGCCACGATGAGTGCCACCGGACCGACGACCAGAGGGCGGTTGAGCAGGCCGGGCGGCGAGTATTCGTCGTCCGACTGGCGCGTGGTGTTCGTGCGGCGGAACTTCGGACCGGACTCCGCCTCGGACCTCAGCTCCGGCTCGTGATCCGGCTCCGGCTCCGGGTCCAGGTCACGCATCTGCCCCGGCCCCGGAATGGTGACGCGGGGCGTGAAGGGCGACCCCACGGGCTCCGGCAGCGCGTACGCCGCCTCGTCCTCGTCCTCGTCCTCGTACTTGGCCCCGGACCCGTCGTTCTCGTACTTGTCCTTGGCCCCGTACTCGTCGTCGTCCTCGTCGTCCTCGTCGTCGTAGTACTCGTGCCCGTTCTCGTGGCGGAAGCCGTCGTCGAGGCCGCTCTGACCGTGCGGACGGCTCGGGTCGTCCGGGCCATCGACGTCATCGAGGTCGTCGAGGTCATCGGGATCGAGGCCGTGGTCCAGATCGCTCTGCTGGCCGAGAGCGTCCGGCTTGGAGAGGTCGGCGTAGTAGCCGGCGTCGTCGCCGTCGAGGTCGTCCTCGGCCCGCTCGTAGCCGTGGGCCTCGGCACGGGGGTCGTCGTCGCCGAGAAGGCCGTAGGCACCGTCGGCGAGTCCCTCCTCGGCGTCCTCGTCCGGCCCCGGACCGGCGTGCGCGGCCCGCGCGTCCTCGCCCTCGGCCGAGGCGTCGTAGGCGCCCGCGTACTCGCCCTCGTACGCCTCAGGGTCCTCGTACCCGTCCGCGTCCGCGTACGTCTCCCCGTTCCGGTACTCCTCTCCGTTCCGGTATTCCTCTCCGTCCGCCTCCTCGTCCGCGTACGCGTCACCGTCCGCCTCTTCGTCCACCTCCCCGTGCCCGTACTCGTGCGACGCCGGATCCACGTCCGGTGCCTGCGATGCCGGAGGCGCCATCGTGGGGCCGGACGGCTGGTCCGGTTCCGGGTCCGGTTCCTCGTTCTGCTCCAGCAGCCTGCTGGAGCCGTCGGGGGCGACCTCGACGTAGGCGACGTAGCCCGCAGACGGGTCCGAGATGGCCGCGGTCACGGTGGTGCCGCGGTCCTGCGCGTGGCGGTGCAGCGCGTCGAGGATCGCGGTGTCGGCCGACTCGCCGTCCGCCGTCGGCACCGGTACGCCGTTGATGGCGGCGGAACCGTCGCCGGAGACGACCACCCCGAAGTGGGGGATCGGCGCCGACGGCCCCCCGGCGGTGGCCGGCTGGTCGAAGTCCTCCGGTTCCCCGCCTGGATCATGGCCTCCTTCAATGATTGGCTCGCCCGTTTCTTCGTCCCGGTTCATGTCCATTCCTTCCTGACCTTCCCGGTCGTTCGCCCCCGTCGGGTCGGCCGTGGCAGACCCCGCGAATCGCAACGGGACCGGAGGGGAAACGGTTCAATTCCCGAGGGTCCGGCCTTCGCCGATCTCCCCCGAACGCACACTCGCCGTGACCCGGAGGGGTCACGGCGAGTTGCGCGGTCGCGGGTCGCCCCGGACGACGGCTGGAGGCGTCGAGTCCTCTGCTCAGCCCGCGTCGCGGTATGCCTGGCCGCTCGCGTTCGCGGTGGTTCCGTTGTACAGACCGGTCGGGGCGGTCTGGGTGGACAGCGTGAACCACGCGTAGCGCTCGACGAAGTCCAGGCTGTTCAGCATCTGCGTCGACGACTTGATGAAGTCGACCTGCTGCTGCTCGCTGGGGTAGCGAGGAGTGCCGGAAGAGAAGTCGGTCAGGCCGTACTCGGTCAGCCAGATCGGCTTGTGGTACCGGTCCCAGACCCTTTGCAGATAGTCGCGCAGCTGGTTGGTCGCGTCGGGTCCGAAGTCACCGCCGTACCAGTGCAACGGGATGAAGTCGACCTGCGGCAGGCCCTGGTCCGCCACTCCCTGCATGAAGCGGTCCAGCCAGCCCCCGGGCACGTCGGCGCCGTAGGAGACGGCCGGCGCGCCGAGCCGCATGTTGGTGATCCCCAGCCACCCCCACAGGGTCAGAGCCCGTTCGACCGTCAGGTTGGCCTGGCCGGGATGGTCGGGCTCGTTGAAGCCGAGCAGCTCCGTGCCGTACTTGTTGGCCTCGCCCAGTTTGGCGTCGACGATGGAGCCTTCACCCCAGATCATGGGGACGAACTCGACGCCCTGGGGCGGGGTGACCGGACCCGGGACGGCGTCCCAGTTGTAGTACCAGGAGGCCTTGGAGTCGGCGAGCGCCTCGGAGGCACCGTCGACCGGGTTCAGGCTGATGCCCTTCTTGCCGCCGTGGGAGTCCTGCTGCTGCGTCGGGGGCGCCTCCGGGAGGTCCTTCGTCTCCGGCCGGATGGTCTCGGGGGCGGGCGCCCCGGGACTGTTGTTGCCGAAGGCGACGGTCATGCCGTTGCACTTGGTGCACTGGCGCACGACCTGGTTGCCCGCCTCGTGGTCCTGCTTCGACCAGGCGTACGCGATCGGGCACTTCTGGTTGATGTTGTCGCTGTAGGGCGTCTTGGCGTCCCGGTTGGGATTGACGCACACCAGCGGCTTGCCCGAGCCGTCCTTTTGCAGGTTCTCCGCAGGACAGCCGGCCATCAGGTCGTCCGCGCAGCCCGCTTGCGCGCACTCGCCGGTGTTGGGTACGGGGACGTCGTTGGGCGTGATGGTGACGGGCGTCGCCACGGCGTTGACGTAGCTGACGTCGTACCAGGGGGCCGCCGGGTCGGCCGGGTCGAAGTTGAACTCGGCCAGGCCGGTGGGCTGTTCACCCGTGGAACAGTGGTCGATGAAGGGTCCGCAGTCGCCGACCGCGCAGTGGAACGTGCTGCCCGACTCGCCACTGCAGCCCTGCCGGGCGAAGAAGGTGCCGCGCCAGTGCCCGGCCCCGGTGTGCTCGGGGACGGTGATGGTGGCGGACTGGCCCGGTTCCAGCGTCGGCAGTCCGGTGATCGCCGCCGAACCGTCGGCGTTGACCGTGCTGCCGATCCAGATGCGGTCGTCCGTCCTGTTCTCGAACGTGACGGTGTGGTCGGCGCCGCCGATGTCGGCGGCGGACTTGCTGTTGATCTTGGTGTGGTCCGAACGCTGGGACTGGATCGCCCACGTGGTACCGGTGACACCGACTATGACCAGTAGAAAGGCCAGAAGAAAGGAGGTGCGTTTGCGCATGGAATACCTCTCGGTCGAGCTTGCGCGAGGCCGGCTGGTCTGATCGGACGACGCCCGCGCAGGCACGACGGATGCGCTCGGCGGATGGTTCATCGTTTCCGGATGTGACTGCGGCGGGCGTGGGTTACCTGGAAGGGCGGCGTCCTTGGTGTGCGGCACGGGAGACCGGCCCCCTCGGGAGCCGTGTGACCCGTTCGTCTCAAACGGCTCCCGCTTACCGGTGGTTCACCTGCGGGGACGGACGAGGGAGGCGGCGTACCGCGTGTTCTGTGTCCGCGCGAGGATGTGCCGAGGAGTCGCACCCTATTTGGTCTTGGGCTTCTTCTTCTTGCTGCTCGTGCTCGTGCCGTGTCCGGAACCGTGCCGTCGGGTGCTCGGCTGGTCGAGGGAGCGAGCACTCCTGCGGTTGCGGGATGAGGCGGACGTGAAGGGCTGGTACTGGTTGGCGGCTTGGGCCACGTCCGCGTTGGTCGGTGTCATCGCCCGCGGGGTCGCGGTGAAACCGCCGTCCATGATGGGCGTGTTGGGGTCGTGACCGAACAGGCGGTCGCCCGCGTATGCGGTTTCGTAGTCGCGGCCGGCATTGTGGCCAAGACCCTGGTATCGGACGTCATCGGATTGTCCTCTTACCGGGGTCTGCACCTGCTGGTAGGGATAGGGCTGGGCGCTGTACAGGTCATCGAAGCCGCCTTGCTGCTGCGAGTAGGCGGGCGGTCGGGCGCCCCCGAAGTCCGGCGGGGAGTCGGACCGGCCGGACTGGTCTGGCTGGCTCCCGTCCTGCTGCGGGGCGGAGTAGTCGTGAGTGGGCCCGTGGGTCTGGTCCATATTGCTGTAGTAACGGGGATCGCTGTAGTAATCAGGGGGGGTGGTTTTGTCCCGCATGCCCGGCTCTCTCCCTCGTCTTCCACGGCGCTCGACGGCGCCCTTGGGCAATACAACGGAGATTCCTGGGCGCGGGTTCATTCCACGAGGCAGGGGCGGTGGTTGAACCTTTTGCCCACACCTTCCGTCGTGTCTGGTGTCGGCAGACCCGTTCCAGGCAACTCGATCCACGGGATCCGCCCGGGAGAGAACCGAGGAGAGAGGGCGATCATGGCGAATGACGAAGCGTATCCCAAGGACACACGGCTGGTGATGGGGGCAGCGCAGCACAGAGCCCTGGGTGAGATGGCGCACAACCTGATCGCGGCCGATTCCGAGCTCGGCCGCGAATCCTCGGTCATCGAAGAGATGGTGCAGCAGTTGCTGGAGGCGTGGCGCCAGCTCACGGGCCGATCGAGGACCGCTTCGCACGGTGGCGGCCCGGCGGACAGGGGCGGGTATGCGCCTGGCCCCGGTGGGTATGCGCCTGGCCAGGGTGGGCCGCGGCACCCTGCCGAGATGTCGGACCCCAAGGTGGTGGCACGGGCGGTCGTGGAGCAGACCATGGCCGACTTCACACGCCTTGACTCTCAATACAAGGGCTTTCGCGAAGCATTTGAGGACGAGGTGCTGCGCCGGCTCAGGGCCGACAAGAAGTTGCATAGAGCGTACGAGAAATCACTGGGCATGCCGTTCGTCAGGACATGTGTGATGGGGGCCGAATCCCGCGAGCGTCAGCGCAACCTCCAGCGTGCTGCCGAGGGCCGGAGTGCCACCCGCGAGCCCGGGAAGCTGCCGAAGGAGGGTCCCGCCACCGGGGGGACGAACAACCAGGCCGGGGAGACACAGAACCGCACCAGGCGGATGAACTCCCCGGACGCCCAGGTCTTCAAGGACTTGAGGCAGGCCCGGGAGGCGCTGGAGCGGAGTCTCGGCACCGGCAAAGTCCCCACCCGCACGTCCGGGAAGTCGCCGAAGGAGAAGGGCGCGGACTACACGGCGAACCATAGCCGTCGGTCCTCCCCGAGTGCTGACCCGGACGCCCAGGTCTTCAAGGACTTGAGGCAGGCCCGGGAGGCGCTGGAGCGGAGTCTCGGCACCGGCAAAGTCCCCACCCGCATCGGTCCTGCCACCGGCACCGGTGCCCTCACCGCCACCCGCGAGGTCTCCCCACCCGCGCGACCGGTGAGCCCTATGGACCCTGGGCCCCAAGGCCTTGCGCGTCCCGTGAGTCCTATGAGTCCTACGCCCATCAGCCCTGGGCGCCCTTTGCGATCCCTGCTCAGCCAGGACGGACTGGATGCAGTCAACACGTCGTACCCGTCGACGGATACCCCCCGGTCCCAGACGCCCAATAGCCACCTGCCGTCCAACAATTCCTACAACCCCCAGAACCAGGCCAAGAAAGGTCCGGCCCGCGGGCGGTGATCCGTTCGGTCCGTGCCCCCGCTGAACCCCCTCCGCCACAGCTCCGTTGTGTTCCACGGCCGGGTGAGGCGGTACCCCGGCCCAACGACCGAAACCGCCGACAGAACCAGACCGACGAAGGACCCTTCCAGCCATGCCGACGCAGAACCCCGAAGCGACCGAGGCAGGGCGGGACGCCGCCCCTGGCGCGCAGCCCGGCGCCGGGACGGGGAATCCCGCCCCGCCGGCGGAACCCCCGCCGCAGCCGCTGTTCATCCTCTACAAGGAGGGGTCGGACTATGTGAACGCGCTGCGTCAGCTCACCTTGTGGACCCACCACGTGCTGCTGCCGGTCTACGGCCGGGAGGTCACCTCCACCTCCCCCTGGTGCGGCCGTTGGTGGGAACACCCGGAAGCCGTCGCCCAGCTCCATGGCCTGTGGCTGGCCTGGTTCGACCTGACCGGTCCGGGGTCCGCGCCGACCGGCCCCGCCATGTGGCACCGCGACTACCTGTCGCCGGTCATGGACAATCTGCGCAACCCGCAGGGCCCCTTCGCCGGCTGCAAGCCCGGCATGCATCGTGGCAAGGAGGCCCCTCCCGTCGACGCCGTCGACCCGTTCGGGCCGCCTCCGCCTCCGCCTCCGCCCCCGCCGCCCTCGCCTCGGCAGGGACCTGGGGGCGTCAGGCGCTGAGCCTGGCCGCCTTGAACCTGAACCGTCCGGGGTCCGTTTCCGTTGGCTTCACCGGCAAGTAGATCTCCTACTACGGGAAGGAAACGCGACATGCCGGAAAGCGGGACGACGGACGTCTGGAACATTGATGTCGAGAGGGGGACGGTGGATACCAGCTCCCCCCGAGAGTCGTGGGACAGCCGTAGTTTCCCTGAATCTCCCGATTCTCGCGCAGAGCGGTTCACCGTGGGCCTCCGCGATCAGAGGCAGAACCTCTACGCGGCGGTGCCCAACGGCGAGCACAGCGACGGTCGGCCCAAGTGGACGGTGTGGATG
Source organism: Streptomyces sp. NPDC006012 (assembly GCF_042871185.1). Lineage (NCBI taxonomy): Bacteria > Bacillati > Actinomycetota > Actinomycetes > Kitasatosporales > Streptomycetaceae > Streptomyces > Streptomyces sp. NPDC006012. The sequence goes on along the minus strand of NZ_JBIAIE010000002.1, from coordinate 222,855 downwards.
GTCGAGGCAGGCAAGTGGATGCAGGTAAAGGAGAACCAGAAAACGCTCACCCGGGTGGTCAAAACTGCCGCCAACGCAATAACGATTGGAAGTTTGGGAGCCGAGCTGGCCGGTTACGCCCCGGCCGGCAGTCTCGCCGCGACAGCCGTAAAGTACGCGAAAGGCGTCAGTGGCGCCATGAATGCCGGCACGCAGTTAGCGGACGTGTATAACTACGGTAGATCCGCCGCTCAGACCTTTTACCGCGACCCAATGGCGGCGCTCCCGGACACCGGCAAGACGTCAGTACAGGGTGCGGCCATGGTGGCGGGAGGCGTGAACGCCTTCTCCTCGGTGTTGTCCTCTCCTCCGGCCGCCGCCCTTGTCGCGGCCAGCACCGCTACTGCTGCCTTGTGGGCGACCGGTGATACGGCCGTGGAAGCGGCGAAGAAGCAGGCTGAGCAGCGCGCGGCCTTCACACATCACCGCAACGACCACATCGACGTATCGGAGTCGGCGGGACAGGAGATGCAGCCGTGGCATGGCTCCCAGGACCAGCGCGGCCAGAGTACGACGTTCGAGGAAGTTGACTACACCAGCCAAAGGCCGCCATTCCAACGACGGAACGCGGCTGAGGGCTCGTTCGAGTTCGGTCAGGGTGACGTCGGCTACACGACGACTCACGACTCTTCGGCGTCATCGGCAAGTTACTCGCCCGTGAACACGGCTCAGATTAGCCGGACGGCTCATTACGCGGCGCAAGGGCAGAACGCAACATATACCAGCGCGATGCATTCCTCGGAAGAAGAGGCGAATCAGCCCGTGCGCCGCCAAACGACATGGGGCGCCCCTGTACGCAGGTCCAGCCCAGGACGCTAGTGATCCGGCCGCTGAGGACGGCGTTCTGGTGATTCACCGTGGGTGAAGGACGTCGTTTGCTCCGTTCCGGCTCGCCGGGGGCAGGGGTCGGGCCTGACAGCCGGCCTCGTTGCTCGTAGGCGGGATGCGGCAGGGCGCCGAACCCGAGGATCGCAACGCCTACTCCCTTTTGGTCAGCCCGGACGGGGGTAGGCACCGCCCTTCCACCCGGTGTCGCACCTGGTGTCCACGGCCGCCCCGACGACTCGGGCGCCTCAGGAAAGCCGTCGATAGACGTCGCGCCGATTGCCGACGGCCAGGCCCCATACGATCAGCCGGCCGTCCTCGACGGTGTAGACGATGCGGTAGTCGCCGACCCTGAGCCGCCATCGGGCGCTGTGTCCCTGGAGAACTGCGTCAGTTCTGACGGACGCGGAGCAGGGCGGCCATCTCTTCGAGTGAGACCGAGTCGTCCACGCCCTCGGAGCCCTCGGACTCGGCCTCGTCGGCCAGCCGGTTGAGCCATGCCTCTTCCGCCTCTTCGGCGATGTGCCGCGTGCGCTGGTACTCCTCGATCTCGTCGTCATCGCGGGCTGGGCCGCCGAGGTCCGGGATGTCCAGATGGCCCATCGGGTCTGTGTGGAAGGGGTATACCGCGGCTGTCTCATCCGTCACGGGAGACAGTATGGCGACCTCGTCCGCCCTCGGTCACCGTGATCCGCCCGTCACGCTCGGCTGCGGCGGGGATCTTCGAGGCGTTCTGGATGAACTCACGCGCCGTCGCCTCCCCGGAGTACGTGGTGCTGCTGCGTGGGCTCCGGCTCGGTGCGATCAGGTTCCGTCCCCTTCCGGGACGGAGCCGCGTCGGGCGGATCTGCCGGGCACGCAGCCGCTACGGACACGAAGGCGAGCCCGGTTCGTCCCGGAGCGCGTACTCGGCCCAGATGGTCTTGCCCGGACCGCCGGACCGCGGGTGCCAGTCCCAGCGCGCGGCCAGACGCGCCACGAGCAGCAGCCCCCGGCCCGTCTCCTCCTCGGTGCCGGGGGTGTCCGGGGCGACGGGGCACCGGGGAAGCTGGTCGGCGCGGGTGTCGGTGACCTCCGTCCGGACCGTCCGGCCGTCGGCCGGGGCATGTACCCGCAGGTGGAAGTCGCTGCCGGGGACGTGTCCGTGCCGCACGGCGTTCGCGGTCAGCTCGGCGACGATCAGCACGATCTCGTCGTGGGGCTCGGTGCCGTACGCGATACCCCAGGCATCGAGCCGTACGGCCGTCAGCCGGCGGGCGAGACGCGCTCCGCGGGGCGTGGAGGTGAAGTGCATCTCGAAGACGCGGTCGCCGTCGCAGGGGCCGGCGAGGGTGATGTGCGCCGTGAAAGAGGTGAGTTGAGGGAGGCTGGTGGGGTTGTCGGGTTTGGTCGTCATGCGGATAACGGTGCTGCTTGTGGCGTAGCGTGACCAGTGGTGACGCACCGACGCGAACCGGCTGTACGCGCGGTGCTGGTACAGGTACGAGGCGCACGGCGTCACGGCGTTCCCCGCCGGGCGTTGGGCCGGGGAGGCGGTGGTCCATGACGGGCGGTACGGAAGGTACGGCGGCCGGAGCCGGGGTGAGCCTCGGGGACGGCTGGGACTACGACGACGGGGGCGGGCGGCGGCCGGAGGACGGCCCGGGGCGGGGTGTCGTCACGGCGTTCGGGCAGACCATGAAGATGCTGCGGGTCCGGGCTGGGCTGGAACGCGAGGAGTTCGGCAGGCGGCTCGGGTACTCCGCGTCCACGATCGCGTCGTTCGAGCAGGGCCGGAGAATCCCGTCGCTGCGGACGATCGACCGGGCGGACGAGGCGGTGGGGGCGGACGGGCTGCTGCGCCTGTGGAAAGAGGAGGTGGAGCGGGCGCAGTATCCGGGGTTCTTCCAGGGGATGGCCGTGCTGGAGAAGGAGTGCGTTGAACTGCTCATGTACGACGCGCACGTCGTCAACGGCCTGCTCCAGACCGAGGAGTACATGAGGGCACTGCTGGCCATGCGGCGCCCGCCGTTGGGCCAGGAGACGATCGAGCAGCGGGTGACTGCCAGGTTGGCCCGGCAGGACATCTTCGACCGGCGCCCCGCACCGCTCCTGAGTTTCGTGCTGGACGAGGCGGTGCTGCGACACCGGTACGGCGGCAAGGACGTGGTGCGTGGTCAGCTGGAACAGTTCCTGCTGATCGGCCGGAAACGGAACGTCGAGATCCAGGTCATGCCGCTCGACTGCGAGGACAACGCAGGCGTGAACGGGCCGTTCACCGTGGTCACACGGAAGGACGGCAAGAAGTTCGTCTACGCGGAGACGCATGCGACCAGCGCGCTGGAGACGGACCCCGAAAAGACGGTTCTCGCGGCTGCCCGCTATGGGATTATTCGATCGCAGGCTCTCTCTCCGCGAGAGTCACTGGAGTTCGTCGAAGGGTTGCTGGGATCGCTATGAACAACGCTGAGTCCTCGACCACTGCTTCTGGTCTCGCCTGGTTCAAGAGCAGCTACAGCGGCACAGAGGGTGGCCAGTGCGTAGAGGTCGCCCACGGTACGGCGGTTGTGCACGTCCGTGACTCCAAGGCCGTCTTCGGATCCGTCCTCACCGTGTCCCGTGAGGCATGGGCGGGGTTTGTCGGGACGGCGTCGTCGGGGGCGCTGTGATCGGTGTCGAGTTCTCGACCGCCGTGCCCGGTCTCACCTGGTGCAAAAGCAGCTACAGCGGTGCCGAGGGCGGCGACTGTGTAGAGGTCGCTTGGCGCAAGAGCAGCTACAGCGGTACTGAGGGCGGCGATTGCGTGGAGGTCGCGGACGGTACGTCAGTTGTGCACGTCCGTGACTCCAAGTCCGCCCCCGATGCCGTTGTCACGGTGTCGCGGGCAGCTTGGGCGCCCGGCCTGGCCTGGTTCAAGAGCAGCTACAGCGGGGCCGAGGGCGGTCAGTGCGTAGAAGTCGCGCGGGGTAGGGCAGTTGTGCACATCCGAGACTCCAAGGCAACCGCCGGACCCGTCCTCACGGTGTCGCCCGGAGCCTGGGCGGGCTTCGTCAGCCTCGCCGCGGCGAAGCGGGATCACTGTCTCTGACGCTCGCTCGTACGACCGCGAGAGCCCTGCCGGTTCCTTTTCGGACGGCAGGGCTCTCGTCGTCACTCAGCGGCGGGAAGCCGCGTCGCCCCGAAAGAGAGGCGCGCGTCATACGTCAGGTCGATCTCCCCGCTGTCGATGGCGTCCATGAACGCCAGGCGACGCCGGAGTTTGGCAGCCTCGTCCATGGGCCGCCTGACGACTGCGGCCTTGCCCTTGGTGTTGTGGAGCGCCGTCAGTTCGGCCGTGGCCTCGTCGTCGGGGTCGGTCACAGCGTGAGACATGCAGGCGCTTCCTTGGCTCTGGCGGTTCCGTCGAAGATATCGATCTCTCGAACCGTTCGACATCCATACACGATCCGCCGCGCGTCACCCAGGAGAAGGGCGAAGCCGACGGCGTCACCCTCACGCATCCGGCCGTACCACCCCGAGGATCGCCATGGACGCCGCCGGTGCCACCGTCACCCACCGTCCGGGTCTGGGGGCGTGGATGATCTGGCCTTCGCCTATGTAGATGGCGACATGGGTGGCGCCGGAGAAGTAGATGATCAGGTCGCCCGGGCGCATCTTCTCGACGGGGACGTGCTTCAGCTGGCGCCACTGTTCCTGGGACGTGCGCGGGATCGGGATGCCCGCGGCCAGCCAGGCCTGCGAGGTGAGCCCGGAGCAGTCGAAGGAGCTGGGCCCCTGGGCGCCCCAGACGTAGGGTTTGCCGAGTTGGCGGGTGGCGAAGGCGATGGCCTTGCGGCCGGCGGCGCCGGCCTTGTCGCCGACCTTCTTGAGGATGCCGGTCTGCTCCCACTTGTCCTGGGATTCGCCGGCGGTCCTCTTCTCCAGTGCTTCCAGATCGCGGCGCTGCTGGGCCGAGAGCAGGGCCTCCAGTTTCCGGGCGTCGGCGATGTGCTTCTCGATCGTCTTGCGCTCGGCCGCCCTGGCCTTGCGGCTCGCCGTCAGTCGTCGCAGCTCGTCCGACGCGTCGGCCTTGCTGTCGGTCAGCTCCTCGCGGGTCCTGGTCAGCGCCGTCAGCACGTTCTCGGTGGTCTGCTGGGCCTGGCGGGCTATCGAGGCGGTGTCCAGGGCGAGCGCGGGGTTGGGCGCGAGGACGAACTGCGCCTCGGCCGGCAGGCCGCCGCCCCGGTACTGGGCCCGGGCCGCGGCCCCGGCCAGCGAGGTGAGCCGGGTCAGCTTCTTCTCGGCCGTGCCGATCTGGGTGGTGAGTGTGCGGACACGTTTCTGCTGTGCGGTCACCTTCTCGTCCGCGGCGTTGTACTTGTCGGTGGCGACCTCGGCGTCGTGGTAGAGCCGGTCGAGTTCGGCCCGTACTTCGGTCAGGGTCGTCGGCTCGGCACGGGCTGGCTGCTGCTGGACCGTCGCCGTCAGCGCACAGGCCAGGGCTACGGCCACGACCGTCCGGCGGCCTGGTACGCGCGGGGTCCGTCTCATCGGGGACGGGGCTCCTCTCGTCGGCGCCGCATGGGAGGCGGCGGCGGGGGCATCCTCATAACGGGACACGAACTGCCGCGGTTCAAGGGGCAGGTGAACCGGCGTGGCGTGCTGTCCGTTGTGCATGCCAAGGCGTGGGCCGGCGAAGGAGCGGTATGTTCTCGAATTTGTTGCTGCTGGCACTTTTCACCGGCTTCGGCATCGGCTGTCTGGTGGCCGCCCTCAAGGCGGCGCTGGCGGCGCTGCGGCTGTGGGCGCGGGGACTGCGGGTCATGGGGGTCGTGACCCCCCGGGCGCCCGCCGACCCGCGGATCGGCCGGCTCGTACGCTTCTCCGACCACTTCGGCCGGGATCTTCTCCTCGACCCCGGCCGGTACGGGCCGCTGTGCGGGCTGCCGCGGGCCGGCCGGAGCGTGCCGGTGGTGTACCGGCGGGACAGGCCCACCGACGCCCGGCTGTGGCACATGTGCCATCTGCTGGCACCGTCGTTCGGCTGGTTCGTCGCCTCGACCGTGGTGTTCGGCACCGGGGTCGCGGTCTCGCACTGAGACCGGCCCCTCATGGGGGTCGCGGTGTCGTACGGAGACCGGCCCGGCACCGGCGGGCGCCCGCCCGGGCCGGGCGGGCGCGTCCGCCGTGCGTGGAACGTCGCGCAGGGGTGCCGTTCGGGGATCCGTGCGTGGATGCCGTCCGGCTCACGGTCCCGCGTACGGCCGGGCGGGGGCGCCGTCCCAGTCGGCCGGGGCCTGCTTGTCGAAGCTCACGCCCGGGCCAGGCCCCGGGCCCATGTCCGGGCCCATCAGCCGGCGCGCGGCCCGTTCGGTGATGGCCGCCGCCTCCGCCTTCGCCTGCGCCGAGATGGCGTCGGCCCCGGGCTCCTTGTACCAGGGGCGCAGTTTGATGAGGGCGGGCTTGACGCCGGTGGCGAGCAGCAGCGCCGTGCCCTTGGGCAGGGCGCGGATGCGGTCCGGGGGCAGCACGGACTCCTGCCGGTAGGAGTACGAGCGGGACGTGCCGTCCTTGCTGCGGGAGATGCTCGGGGTCTTGACGTCGTGCTGGCCGACCAGCGTGGAGATCTTCTGTACGAAGTCGGCGTCGTCGAGGCCCGCGCCGAGCAGCTTGACGGTCGCCGCGCTCCACAGGGCGTCCATCCCGATCTCGCCCCACACCCGCGCGCCCTGCCGGTAACTCTGCAGCAGGGTCACCACGTTGATGCCGCGGGAACCGAAGTGCGAGTAGAGGTCGGGCAGGTCGGAGATGCGGCACACGTTGGCGGCCTCGTCCAGGACCGCGGTCAGCGGCGGGTCGAGCCGGCCGCCCATGCGCTCCGCGGCGACCACGCCCGCCCGCATCGTCGCGTCGGCGATGCCCGCGATGACACCGGCCGCGGATCCACCGCCGTCCTTGGAGAGGAGGTAGAGGGTGTCCTTGCCGAGGACGTGCTGGGCGGGGCGGAACTCGGGGGTGCCCGGGTCGGGCGTGACCCAGGCGAGGATCTCGGGGTCGAGGAGGCAGGAGACGGTCTGCCGGGCGGTCTCGTAGATGCCGTCCCGGGTCTCCACCGCGCCGCGGATGGTGCCCTGCAACTGCTCGGCCATCGCGACCAGACCGGCGTCGCGCAGCAGGTCGATCGGCATCCGGTCGGCCGGGTCGGCGAGCCAGCTGAGCAGGTCCTGCACCGAGGCGCCGCCCCGGGCCGCGGCCAGGAACAGGGCGGTCAGGGTGTTCTGCGCGGCCGAGATCCAGAAGTCCTTCTTCGCGGTGTCGTCGTTGACGGACGCCACGAAGTGGCCCGCGAGACGGCGGGCGGCCTCGATGGTGTGGCACTCGCCGAGCAGGTTCCACCACATTTCGCGCGGGGTGTGGGCGATGCCCTGCGGGTCGAACGTCCACACCGTGCCCGCCTTCTCGCGTTCGGCGCGGGTGACGGAGTACACGTCGGACTTGTTGGAGGTGAGCAGCACCGCACCCTGGGCGCGCAGCACCCGGGGCACGGCGATACCCGTGGACTTGCCCGCACGGGGCGCCATCAGGTCCAGCTCCACGTCCTCGTAACTGCTGCGCAGCTCCGGGCCGTTGGGTTCGAGGTCGCCGAGGAGGTTGCCGGTCTCGTCCGGGTGCAGCCGTTCGCGGCCCTTGAGGGTGGGGCGCAGGTCGCGGGCGCGGGCCTCGATGCCCTTGGGGCACATGGCGGCCATCTCGCGGCGGCCGGCCAGGCTCTTGGTAGCGCTGTTGCCCGCGCGGGCCAGCAGGAACCGGACGAGGAAGACGCCGGGGACGACCAGGAGCGCCAGCATGCCGAGCATGCCCCCGTAGACGGCGCCGGCCGGGGCGCCCGGCCACAGCTCGGTCGCCTCGCCGCCGGCCAGCCGGCCCATGGTGGACACCGCGAACGGCGGGGCGTGCCAGCCGTGGCCGGTGATGCCGGAGCCCAGGGTGCCGCCGGCCCACACGAGGGTGAACAGGCTGAGGACGGCTCCGCACAGGGCGACGATCGCCCAGGAGACCTGGGTGTCCATGCCGCCGCCGGGGCGCCCGCTCATGGGGTCCTCCTTCGCTTGGGCGCCTGGTCCGCGGGTTTCGCGGGGACGGCGGGAAGCCCTTCGTGGCCGGGGGCTGCGGGCCGCGCGCCGAGGTCCGTGGAGCGGGCGGCGTCGGCCATCGCGCTGAGGTCGTAGCCTTCGGGGAGACCGGGGACGGCGCCCAGTTCGGCGATCCGCTTGACCTGTTCGGCGAGCTGCGCCGCGGACCCCCCCGCGGGGTCCTCCTCGTTGGGCGTCCAACGGGTGTTGGTGTTGTGCAGGTCGCGTTCCGCGTCGGTGATGGCGACCTTGATGGGGATGCCGGGCCGGCCACCGACCTTGATGAGGAAGCGGCCCCGGCCCGGCGGTTCCTCGTTGTCGCCCGTCATGCTCCAGCCGGGCGGCGAGGACCACGACGAGACCAGTTCGATCTCCCGCCGGGACAGCCCCACCACCCGGCCCAGGTCCTCCATCTCGGTCTTCGGCAGCCCGGCGCAGACCACCATCCCGGCCCGCTCCACGAAACCGCGCGCCTTGGCCCGGTCGGAGTCGGTGCCCAGGGCCTCCGCGTCCTTCAGGGTGTGGGTGATCTTGGCGTCGCCGAGACCGAGGGACCGGTTGAGGCGGGTGAGCGCGTCGATACGGTCGACGATGCCGGAGGCGGCACGCAGCGGACGCCACAGCTCGTCCAGGACGGTGAAGAACCAGCGCCGGGGCGTCAGTCCCGCGTCCGCGAGGGCGTGCGAGGCGGCCACCGTGCCGAGCCCGTCCGACCAGGCGGCGAGCATCGCCGCGGCGGTCAGCTGGGTGTCCGCCTCGCCGATCCCGGAGATGTCGATGCACACGGCGGGCGAGTTCAGGTCGATGCGGGTGGACGTCGGGGAGGCGAAGGTGTCGCCGAGCGGCCCGTCCAGGATGCCCAGCAGGGAGCGGTGCAGCGGGTCGACGGCGTCCCGGTAGCGGGTGTCGGAGCCGCGGTCGAGGGTGACGGCACGGACCCGGTCCGGGCCCTCGGTGAGGACCCGCAGCAGGTCCGGCAGGAGCGGCGCGCGTCCGGCGGGGGTGCGCTCGCGCAGGTGGTGCAGGACGGCGGAGAGCACGGACTGCTCGTGGTCGTCCATGGGGCGCCCGCGCACGATGGTGACCAGCGCGGCCACCATGTTCAGCACGCGGCCGTGCGTCTCGGCCTTCAGGACCTCGCCCGCCTCGCCGCCGATCCTGGCCGCCGCCGCGCCCATGGCACCCGGGTCCAGGACGTTGATGCCGCCCCGGCCGCGGCCGATGGAGATCACCTGGCCGCCGAGCGCGCGGACGGTGTCGGCGTAGTCGGGCTTGAGGTCGCCGAGGACCAGCGGGACGACACCGGTCGCGGCCAGACCGATCAGCATCCGGTTGATCAGGGTGGACTTGCCCAGGCCGGGCATGCCGAGCATGAACAGCGACGGGTTGGAGATGTAACGGGCCCGGGTGAACCAGCTCAGCGGGTCGCCGCAGACGGTGGCGCCGGTGAACAGGTGCTGCCCGAGCGGCACTCCGGTCATGGGCGAGCCGGAACCGGCGGCGAACGGCCACATGCCGCACGCCTGCACGGTCGTGGCCCGCCACATGGTCGGCGGGTCCATGTAGCCGACGCGTCCGCCGCCCACCCCGTGCCAGCCGCGCGGCGGGACGTACGGTTCCCTGGCGGGCTTCTTCTGCTTGGTGCCGGCCTTGGCCTTGGCGCTCTGCTCCGCCTTGGACCTGCCTGCCTTACCGCCCTTGCCCTTCTTGCCGCTCTGTTCCGTCCAGGTCGGGTCGAGACCGGACCGCTCCGCGGTGAGCACGGTGCGCGCCTGCTGCTCGGCGAGCCGGTCCTCCCGTTCGGCCTTCTTCTGGTCGCTGCGCCGGCTCACAGCGCCTCCTGGATCTCGTGCGGGATGAGGGTCTGCTCCCAGGGGAGGATCCCGGCGGGCAGGGTGCAGGAGAACGCCGCCGCCTGCATCCGGTCGGCGGGCCGCATCATCACCCGGGAGGCCGCGGTCAGGTTGCGGATGGCGACGCTGGCGTCGGCCAGTTCGTCCATCTCGTCGACGGTCACCGTCAGCATCAGCGAGAACTCCACCAGACCGGCGCCGGCCGCCTCCTCGGCAGCGGTCTGCTCGGCCGCCCGTACCTCGGAGGCCGCGCGGGCCTGCACCATGCCCTTGCCGGACGTCGCCATGAACTGGGCGCTGCGCCGGTCCGACTCGACGATGCGGGCCGAGGTGGCCGCGTCGATGGGCCGGTACAGCAGCGCGACCCGCTTGCGGCGGGTGCCCGGGGCGGCCTCCAGCAGGCCGCGCAGCACCGAGGACCGTACGGTGCCGCGCGGCGCCAGCGTCAGCAGCCAGGTCCGGGACACTCCCGAGTCGTGCTGGTAGCTGCTCACGGTCTCGACGGCGGCGGCCGGTCCGGCGTCCTCCCACTCCAGGCCCGTTCCGCCGTGCTCGGCACGGGCGTTGAGGACGTCGGCGGCGACGGCCGGGTCGTAGGCGACGCGGACGACCTCGGCGATCCGCTCCGCCGACAGCGGGTACGCCGCACCGCCGCCCGCCGAGATGAGCCCGCTGAGCAGGCCCGGGATGCGGATGGCGAGGTCGGCGATTACGTCGTCCTTCTTGCGCCGCTGCCCGGGGGGCACCCCGTAGGTGAGGGTGACGTAGGTGTGCATCTCGGAGGAGGCCATCGGGTAGCGCTCGACGACCTCCTCCATCACGGCGCGGGCGGCGGCCGGCGCGTCCTGGCGGATCCGGGGCAGCACCTCGTGGGCGAGCGTGGTGCCCGGGTCGGGGGCGGTCTCCACGATCACGGAGGCGCCGCGCAGCCCGGGTTCGTGGGCCAGCCGGGCCAGCCACTCGCCCCACAGCGCCACCCAGACGTCGACCTGGTCCGGGTCGACGAGCGCACCGCCGTCGGGGTCGCAGCCCAGGACGATCGTGTACAGGTTGCGGGCCGGGTGGTGCAGCACGCCGAACGGCCGGTCGTAGGCGTCCCGGCCCTCCGACGAGGTGACCTTGTTGAGCAGGCCCGGGGGCCGGAACCGGCCGCCGGGCCGGGAGGACAGCGGCCCGGAGACGTACAGGTGCGCGCCTTTGGCCTTGCGGTTGCGCCAGCCGATGCGCAGCGTGATCAGCTGGTAGATGTTGCGGCCGTCCTGGGTGCGAATGGTCAGCGGCGTCAGGACGATGACGAGCGGGACGAGTATGGCCAGGGCGAGGAACAGCGAGACCAGTGACGCCAGCAGGACGATGACGAGCCCGCCGAAGACGCCGAAGGTGCCGACGAGGCCGAGCGGGCCGAGCCCCGGCCGCCTTGGCCTGCGCCAGTTTCCGTAGGTCGGATGGGTCGCGGTTTCCGTGGACATGAGGTCCGGTCTCCTTTCATGGGGGGAGAGGGAGGACGGCGAGGGTGACGGTGGTGGTTGCGGAGCGGACGAGACCGCCGGACTCCCCCGGGGGAAGGGGAGTCCGGCGGTCGGCCGGGGGACGGCGGCGACGTACGGGTGCCGGGCCGGGCACGCTGCCGTCGTGTTCAGGTGCCGGGCACGGACGCTGCCGTCCAAGGATCAGGACCGGCGCCCCCGGTTGTCGTCGGCGTCCCGTGGTAAGCCGTACGCGGTACGGGTCAGGATCTGCGTCGCGGTCACTTGTTGTGCCCCGCCTCGGGGTTGGCCTGTATCCCGGAGACCGCGGTGTTCTTCGCGAACTTCGCCGCGGTCACCGCCGCGGCGACCGCGGGCCCGGCCGCACCGGCCGCCCGGCCGGCTCCGCTCGCTCCCGATCCGCCGCCCGAGGCGCCGGTCGCGCCCGCGCCGCCGGTCCGCGCCGCTGCGGCCTTGCCGAGGGCACCGCTCGGGCCGCTCCCGCCGGACGACCCGCTGGAACCGCTGCCACCGGACGTGCCGGACGCGCCGCTCGGGCCCATGCTCCCCCGGCCGCCGCTGCCGCCGCTGCCGCTGCTGCCGCCGCCGATCGAGCGGGCACCGGACGCCAGTGCGCCGCCGACCTGCGACATTCCGGACATGGAACCGCCTGAGCCGAGGCCGGCGGTGGCGGGCACGATGAGTTTGAGCAGCGCGGGCAGGGCGATGGCCGACAGCAGCATGATGCCGATACCGGCAATGCGTTCACTGGCGTTGGCCGTACCGGGCTTCGCCCCCGAGTTCATCAGTACCGAGCCCGAGTACATCACGAGAGCCGCCGCGGGTTTGTACAACAGCCAGGCGACCATCCAGCCGATGTGCTTGCGCCACCAGCCGGCGCCCCAGTCCGTCATCGAGGCAGCCGCGGCCAGCGGCAGAGTGCCCAGCAGCAGGATCATCACGCCGAGCCGGATGTAGAGCAGGATCGTCTGGATGATCCCGGCGAGCAGCAGCAGCAGGGCGAGGATGAGCATCAGGAAGGCATTGTCGATGCCACCGGACGAGCAGCTGCCGATGGCCTCCAGCTGCTTCGTCGCGCCCAGATCGAACAGGTACTTGGAGTAACGGTCCGAGAGGCCGGCCGCGGCGGTCACCACGGTGGTGGCGGCGCCGGAGACGAGTACGACGCGCATGATGCCCTTGAGGGCGGTCGTGCCCGCGTCGCCGCGTCGCTCGATCGCCATCCGGATGGCGGCGAAGACCAGCGAGCCCACCGCCAGGTAGACCACGATCCACTGTGACGCGCTGTTGATGTCCTTGGACGACTCGGTGCCCGTCAGGGTCGGAACACTGTTGATCAACCCCCCGAACACCGAGATCGCGGCGGCCAGGACGAGCTTCGAGATCATGTCCATGATGCCCCCGATGGGGTCGGTGAGCATCGAGAAGAAGCCGAGGAAGAAGTCCAGGACGGGATTGCCCGAGCTGCATGTCACGTCAGGACCTCCAGACGAGAAAGTCGTTGGTGTTCTGCACCGAGTGGGGCTTCGAGAAGAGAGCGCCGCTCTCGGCGGGGAGGATCTTCCAGTCGCCCTTCTCCCAGCGCAGGTTGATGGAGGTCGACAAGAAGCCCTGCTGGTTCCGCATGAGCAGGCTCACGCTCGCGGCCGTGGGCGTGTAGGAGGACACGGAGAAGCCGGCGTACGAGGCGATCTGCGACTTGTCCACCCCCTCGGAGCCCGGGTCCCCGCTGATTTTGCGCGTGAACTCGAACATGTCGCGGCCCGACCCCGCCACCAGTTGTTCCTTCACCACGGTCCGCCAGCCGGGTTCGCTCGTCTGGGCCGTGATGATGTGGGCCGCCACCACGGCACCCATGGCGGTGTGGGAGAAACACCACCACGGTGTGCCCTCGGTGTGCGTCGGTCCGGCCGTCGCCGAGACGGGCACCCGCGTGACGCCGATCATGCGCCAGGCGACGTCCTTGGGCGCCGCCTTCGGCAGGGCGTCACCGGCGCTGTCGTCGGTGTGGCAGCCCTTGGGGCGGCCGTCCTTGGTGAGCGCGCCGGACAACGGGCCGGGGGACGGCGCCGCCTCGGCGCGGCCGTCACCGCCGGAGGTCAGCGCGACGACCCCGCCCACCACCACGACCAGAGCCAGGAACCCGGCGGACAACTGCCAACTGCGCTGTCGCCAGTAGGGCCCGGACTCCTCGGTCTGCCGCTGTCTGCGTAGAAACATCTCGGACGACCGCCGGTCTAGTTGAAGACGAAGTTGACCAGCGGGCCCGCGGTGGCCACCAGGACACAGCCGCCGAGCACCATGCCGAGTCGGCTCATGTGCTCCGAACTCTCGCCGCGCTTCAGGGAGACGGCCATCATCGAGCCGGTGATCAGCACACCGGCCACACCGGCGGCGGTACCGGCCCAGGCGAGGATGCCGAGTACGAGTGAGACCTTGTCCTTCAGCGGCCCCGGGGCGTCTCCTGTCTGCGGGTCCGGAACGTCGGCGGCCAACTCGATGGCGTGGTGGATCAGTGGGAGGGACATGGAATCTCCGGAGATTCGGTGCCCGGCCGAGCGGCGGGCGTGGGGCGGAAATGGGAGTGGTGAAGCGAGTGAGCGGTACGGGACAGGTGTGCGGGGGCGGCGTTACTGCAGCCCCAGGTCACCGAGGAACGAGACGAGCGGGCCGGCGCAGGTGGCGAGGACGCAGGCAAGAGTGACGAAGAACACACCGCGGAAGTGCACGCCGCCCTCGCCCGGCTCACCGCGGCGCAGCTGGAGGGCCATCTGCATGCCGATGATGAGAAGTCCGCCGACCCCGGCGGCCGAGGCGCACCAGGAGAGGACGCCGAGGATGGAGGTGGTCTCGCCCCCCGCGTTGGGGTCGAAGCCGTCGGCCAGGAAAGGGCCGTGGAGCAGCAGGTGGTTCATGACGTGGTTCCCTCGGGGTGGAGATCGTTACCCACCAAGTGGGCGAGCGTGCTGAGTTGCCGGGGCAGCGCGCGCGGCCGGCCGCCCACCCGCCAGGCCGGGACCCACGGCACCCGGTGCACATGGGTGGCGGAGCGGATGATGCGGACACGGCGCAGCAGGCTGAGCGGCAGCCGGCCCGGAGTGTCGGCGACCAGCACCACGGCCACCAGTTCGAGACCCTGAGGTGCCTTCCCGTCGTTCAGCGCGCCGAGCGCCTGTGAGACGGACTTGAGGCCCTGCGCGCTGGTCCGGCCGACCAGCACGATCCGGCGCGGCTCGCCCCGGGCCGGCTCCGGCCAGCGGGCGCCCACGTCGACGCCGCCGAGCAGTTCCGCGAGCGTGGTCGCACCGGCGCCGCCGTGTGCCTTGACCCAGCCGATCTCGTCCCGGGGTTTCGTCCTCGTCTGCCTGGGCCGCCGCGGTTCGCCCCAGGGCGCCTCGGCGGCGCGGGCGGCGGACGCGGGGCGGCGCACGGGGGCGGACGCGGGGCCGTTGGCTCGGCTGGGCTGGGCGGAGCGGGGCGCAGCGGTGCGGGGTGCCGGTGCGGTCCCGGGCGTGCCGGTTCGGGGCCCGGCCGTGCGGGGAGCTGCCCCGGGCGTGCCGGTCCGGGGCGTGCCGGTGGGGGGTGCGGTCCGCCTGGGGCCACGGACCGGCGCCGTTCCCCCGGCCGGTGGCACCTGTGCTGACGGTGTGTCCGTCACCGGCCGCGCACGGCGGTTCCCCGGCCGGCCCGACGGCGGTACGCCGGGTCCGGACGGGGGCACCGGGCCACCGGGGGTCGCCCCCGGCCCGGTCGTCCCGTCACCGGATGCCGGCCGCGGCTGCGGGGGCGTCGGCCGTGTGGACTTCGGTCCCCGTACCCATGGCTGTGGGCCTGACGGCGTATCCGAGGGAGTGCCCATGTGCGCCCCGCCCCCTTCTTCGCTCGTGCTTCCGCTGCGCTGGCTCATCTGTTTTCCACCGGTTTGAACTTCTTCGCCCTGAGCTGCGTTTGATCTCTTTGAGCCCGTCCGACACCACAACGGGCGACGCGCCCCAGCGGTTCAAAAGGTGAGGGGAGGAAGAGGACACAAATGAGTACTGAGCAACAGAAGAGTCCGATCGCCCTGATCGTGTCGGCCCTCACCGCCCTCGGCGGCGGCTGCCTCGGCCTCCTGGCGATCGTCATCGCCACTCCCGTAGTGCTGATCTTCTGCGGACTCGGCGTCCTGCTCGCCCCGATCGTCGCGCTGATCCTGTTGTTCGGCGGTGGCGGCGGCAGCCACCACGACTACGACGACATGGGCGACCAGGCGATCACCGCCTTCAACGGCGACGGCAAGGGTGCCCTGGCCGCGGACTCCGTCCCCAAGGACCTGCAGGACACGATCGAGGAGGCCGGCGGCCAGTGCACCCAGATCGGCCCGATCGTCATCGCCTCACAGCTCGAATACGCGTCCGGCTTCAACTCCGCCATGGTCGGCGCCCATGGTGAGAAGGGCATCTCCCAACTGCCGACCGCGATCTTCGACAAGTACGGCAAGGACGACGACGACAACGACAAGACCTCCGCGCTGGACAACGAGGACTCGATCATGGCGCAGGCCCGGTACATGTGCGCTCTCGCCAACGAGAACCAGAAGCGGATCGACAACAAGACGGCCACCGGCAACGTGCTGGACCTCACCCTCGCCGCCTACCACCTCGGGATGGACGCGTCCAGCGTGGGAGCGGGCGGGGTGACGCTGACGGGTGACACGCAGGGCTACGTCGCCGCCATCCGGGCCCAGTTCGCCAAGTACGGCGGCATCGTCGACCTGCCGTACGGGGCGACGCCGAGCGTCAGTGCGGGGGAATCCTTCGACCCCCGGGCGACGATTCCGCCGCCCCCCAGCCCGAGCCCCAGCGACAGCCCGAGCCCCAGCCCATGAGGAGGACAGCCATGGCCCGCTTCGATGTGTACATCTCCGACGACGGGCTCGCCGACATCGACGGAGATCCCGTCGTCCCCGAGCCGGACGAGTCCGTGCACGAGGCCGTGCTCGACCAGTTGCAGCGGTACGCGCAGGAGTACGGCACCTCCGTGGAGGCGACCGTGACCGACGGCCCCGGCGACTCCTACTTCGTCCTTGAGGTGGCAGCGGACGGCTCCAGCCGCGTACTCATACCCGAGGACGACGCGGCCGAGGTCGATGCGAACGAGGTCGACGCGGCCGGGATCGACGCGAACGAGGTCGGCGCGGCCGAGGAGGACTCGGTCGAGGAATTCGCCTCGGAGGAATACGTCTCCGAGGAATTCGTCTCCGAGGAGTCCTTCGCCGACGAATCCTTCGTCGAGGAGTCCTTCGCTGAAGAGGCATCCTCCGTGGAGTCCTTCGCTGAGGAAGCGTCCTCCGTGGCAGGCCCCCACACGGACGCCTCGGCCGAGGAAGCGCCCGCTGCTCAAGCCCCCTCCGTGCCGGCCCCGTCCGCCGAAGCGCGCGCCGTGACCCCGGCACCACCGGCCCCGCTCCCTACCCCCGACCTGGTTCCGGCCCCGGCCCCGACCGTGTCCGCGGGTCCCGCCCCGGCCCTGCTCGTCGCCAGGGCTCCCGTCCGCACCCGGGTGGCGACCAGGCGTTCCACCACCACCGCCCCGCGGCCCGTCGCACCCCGGACCACCGAGACCGCCCCCGCCCCCACGGTGTTCCCGGCCGCCGAGGCCGTTTCCGCCCCCACCGTGTTCCCGGTCGTCGAGACCGCCGCCGGGCCGGCCGGGGCGGTCGGGTCTCCGGCGACCGAGCCCGCTCCCGAGCCCGCCGTGGCCCCGGCTGCCGAAACCGCCCCTGCCGCCACGGAGCCCCCGGCCGTCGAGACCCCTCCCGCCGCCATCGAGTCCCCGGCTGCCGAAATCGCTCCCGCCCTCACCGACCCTCCGGCCGCCGAAGCCGCCCCCGCGCCCCCGACTCCAGCCGCCCCCGCTCCCGCCGCTCCAACTCCCGCATCCACTCCCACTGCCACCCCCACCCGCACTCCCACCCCAACCCGCACCCCCGCTCCCGTCTCCGCCCTCGCCGCCGCGATCGGGCGAGCCCGCGCGCAGGCCGCCACGGGTCCGGTGAGCGATGACGCGGCGGGCGGTGCCGGAACCGGCGCCGGTGCGAAGGCCCCGATCACCGCCTTCGCCTCGGTCTCCGCCGAGGGCACCGACCTCCCGGCCGACATCGCCGAACGTATCGGCCGTATCAACGCGTTGGCGGCCATCGGCCGGCTCGACGAGGCGTTCGCCGACGCGACCGCGCTGCGCGAGAGCCTGACCGACGCGGCCGGCGCCGAGCATCCGCACACCCTGGAGGCGCGTGCGGTGGAGGCGTATCTGGCGTACCTGTGCGGCGAGTACCGCGAGGCCACCGTGCTGGCCCTGGCCGTGGCCCGGATCCGCTGCGGCGCCGGGGACGAACGCGCGTCGACCGAGGTGGCACGGGCAGCGGCGGCCTGGCAGCGGCTCGACGACGACGTCGCCGCCCTCGTCCACGGGCGCGAACTGCTGCACATGTGGGACAGATTGCGGGCCCGCGGCCCCCTGCCGCCCGGCCACGCGGACCTCGCCGAGCGAATCCGTGGACATGTGCTGGAACTTGAGGAGTACGTCTGAGTAACTGCTGTTCGTACACCCTGCGTACTCACCAGTAAACCGGCTCCGACCAGCGTATCCATCGAGTATCAGAACGAGCGTCAAACGAACGTCCAACGTGCCTCGGAACACTCCGTTCCCCAGGAGCTCCAGCCTCAGTCCCGCGGATTGGGCCGGACATCCCAAGGAGCAGGAGCACACCATGAACGTGACGGTCATCGGGTCCGCTAGCGCGGTCTCCGCGGAAGAACGGGCGCTTCGCAACCTCTACCTGGAACACGGCCCGGCTCTCTATTCGTATGTGCTGCGGATGCTGGGCGGGGACACACACCGCACGGAGGACGTCATTCAGGAGACGTTGCTGCGCTGCTGGAACAAACAGCACCTCGGTGACGACGAGGGGATGGCCATACGACCCTGGATGTTCCGGGTGGCCCGCAACCTCGTCATAGACGCGCACCGTACGCGGATGGCGCGTCCGACCGAGATCAGCGGGGCCACCTGGCTGACCGAACTGGGCGCCGAGGCCGACGACATAGACCAGATGCTGTCGTCGATGGTGTTGCAGGACGCCCTGGACGCGCTGTCACCGGCACACCGGGACGTACTGCGGGCGACGTTCTTCGCCGACCACACCACCCAGCAGGCGGCGGACGAACTCGGCGTCCCCCAGGGCACCGTGAAGTCCCGCGTGTACTACGCCCTGCGCAGCCTGCGGTCCGCCCTGGAGGAACGGGGAATCGACTAGCACTGCCAGCACCGCACGCACACCCGTCAGGCTCCGCCGCGATCCGGCCAGGAAGCCGACGCACCCTTGCACGTTCCGGCGCACGATCACCACCGTGCCGAGACCGGACAGTTCCACCGCCCGCATGGCCTCGGCGCCGCGTGGCGGTCGCTCCACCACCTGGCCGGACCAGGTGAAGGACCATTGGTCGCGCCCTCGGGCATCAGCAGGCAGGCACGGCAGGCATCCTCCTCTGGAGACGCGCAAGCAGCCCCGGCTCCTTCCGGCACACCGGCCCCCGCCTGGACCGTACCGGCCGCACCCCGTCAAGGTGGTGTCAAGGTCGCCGTGGCCGGCGCCAAAGAACCGCTAACGGCAGGCCCGGCCGCCGTCCGCAGCCGCTTCCCTGGAGGAATCCCGCTCCCTCGACGGGTGTCGGACAACTGAGCGGAGCGCGTCGGCGGCGATGAGTGACGTACGGCCCGGACGATTGAAGATCTACCTCGGGGCGGCCCCGGGGGTCGGCAAGACCTACCGGATGCTCGACGAGGGGCGGCGGCACGCCGTCCGCGGGGCGGACGTGGTGGTCGGATTCGCCGAGTGCCACGGACGCCCGCACACGCTGGCGATGCTGGAGGGCCTGGAGACGGTGCCCCGGATGTCCCGCATCCACCGGGGCGAGCGGTCCCAGGAACTGGACCTGGCCGCCGTCCTGGCCCGCCGCCCGCAGGTGGCGATCGTCGACGAGTACGCCCACAGCAACGTCCCCGGCGACGGCCGCAACGCCAAGCGCTGGCAGGACGTCGAGGAACTCCTCGCGGCCGGCATCGACGTGATCACCGCGCTGAACGTCCAGAACCTGGAGTCCCTGGGCGACGTGGTCGAGAAGATCACCGGGGTGCCGCAGCACGAGACCGTGCCGGACGAGGTCGTACGGCGTGCCGCGCAGATCGAGCTGGTGGACGTGTCCCCCGAGGGGCTGCGCCGCCGCATGGCGCACGGCAACATCTACGCCCCCGAGAACATCGACGCGGCGCTGGCCAGCTACTTCCGTCCCGGCAACCTCACCGCGCTGCGCCAGCTGGCACTGCTGTGGGTGGCCGACCGGGTCGACGAGGCGTTGCAGGAGTACCGGTCGCAGCACGGCATCGGGCGGGTGTGGGAGACCCGGGAACGGGTCGTGGTCGCGCTGACCGGCGGTCCGGAGGGCGACACCCTGGTACGGCGGGCCGCCCGCATCGCCGACCGGTCCGCGGGCGGCGACCTGCTCGCCGTGCACGTGGCCCGCAGCACCGGCCTCGCCGCCGGGGTGTCGCACGCCTCGCTGGCCCGGCAGCGCAGACTCGTCGAGGACCTCGGCGGCAGCTACCACTCGGTCGTCGGGGACGACGTGGCCACCTCGCTGGTGGAGTTCGCGCGGGCCGTGAACGCCACCCAGCTCGTGCTCGGCACCAGCCGCCGCGGCCGGCTCACCCGGCTGCTGACCGCGCCGGGCACCGGGGAGACGGTCACCGAGCTGTCCGGTGACATCGACGTGCACCGGGTCAGCCACGAGCGGGCCGGCCGCGGCACCCTCCTGCCGTCCCGCCGCCGCACCCTGTCGACGGCCCGGATGATCGCCGGTCCGGTGGCCGGGCTGGTGCTGCCGGTCCTGCTCACCGTCGTCCTCGCCCAGCTGCGCGGCAGCCTGAACCTGACCAGCGAGGCCCTGCTGTTCCTGCTCGCCGTGGTGGGCGTGGCCTGCATAGGCGGTGTCACGTCGGCGGTGATCGCCTCGGTGACCGCGTCCCTGCTGCTGAACTACTGGTTCATCCCGCCCATCGGCCACTTCACCCTCAACGATCCGAACGCCCTGCTGGCGCTCGTGGTGTTCGCGATCGTCGCGGCGATCGTGGCCGCCGTGGTCGACCGGTCGCTGCGCCTGTCCCGCCGCTCGGCCCGGGCCACCGCCGAGGCGGAGACCATGTCCTCCCTGGCCGGCAGCATCGTGCGGGGCGAGGCGGCCATCCCGGCGCTGCTCGAACGGACCCGGGAGACCTTCGGCATGGACTCGGCGGACCTGGTGGACGGGCCCCCCGACGCGCCGGGCGCGACGGCCGTGCCCGCCGGTTCGGACGCCTACCTCGTGCTGCACGGCCGTACCCTCTCCTCCTCCGAGCGGCGGGTGCTCGCGGCCTTCGCCGCACACGTCGGTTCCGCGGTCGAACGCGCGCGGCTCGCCGAGGCGGCGGCCGAGGTGGAGCCGGTCAGGGCCGCCGACCGGCTGCGTACGGCCCTGCTCCGGGCCGTCGGCCACGACCTGCGCACCCCGCTCGCCGCGGGCTGGGCCGCGGTCACCTCGCTGCGCAGCCGGGACGTCGCCTTCTCCGACCAGGACCGGGAGGAACTCCTCGCCACCGCCGACGCGTCCATGGCCAAGCTGAACCGGCTGGTGGAGAACCTGCTCGATCTCAGCCGTCTGGAGGCCGGGGTCCTCACGCTGAATCTGCGGGCGACCTCGCTGGAGGAGGTGCTGCCGCCGGCGCTGGCGGACGTGCCCGGGGCGGTGGTGGCGAACGTCGAGGACATCCCGCCGGTGCTGGCCGATCCGCCGCTGCTGGAACGGGTCGTAGCCAACCTGGCCGGCAACGCCGCCCGCTACACCCCGCCGGGCCGCAGGGTGCTGGTCACGGCCAGTGCGCTGGCGGGGCGGGTGGAACTGCGGGTGGTGGACCGGGGGCCCGGGCTGCCGGCCGACGGCCGGGAACGGATCTTCGAACCCTTCCAGCGCCTCGGCGACACCGACAACACCAGCGGCCTGGGCCTCGGCCTCGCCCTCGCCCGGGGTCTGACCGAGGCGATGGACGGCACCCTCACCCCCGAGGACACTCCCGGCGGCGGCCTCACCATGGTCGTGTCGCTGCCACTCGCGGCACGCAGGCCGGACCCCGGACCGACCTGGCAGAGCGCCGAAGGCGCGTGACGGGCGGCGCGACGGGCACCTGACGGGTGACGAGCGGTGCGACGGGCACTTTGCCCACCGTCGGACCGCCGATCGGCCACCGTCGGGCCGCTGACGTACCGTCACCCGATGTCGGTACTGGCCACCCGAGGCCGATCCGGTCCCCCCGAGGATACGAGACCGCCGTGGACGGGAAGGAACCAGGAAGCCCCCGGCGGGCCCCGGCGTCCACCGGGGACGCACTGGCTGCGGCGCACGGCATCGTCTTCGGGAAAGGGAGGTGCCGCTCGTGGGCGGCGAGAACAGGGAAGCGGACAAAGTAACGGCGGACAAAGTAACGGCGGACCGGGAAGCAGCGGGCAGGGAAGCAGCAGACGGGAAAACGGCGGACAAGGCAGCGGCGGGCCGGGAATACGGCTGTCGCAGGATCGAGCGGGACACGGCGCCGGCGGGCTGTCCCGTCTCCCGCGGCAGCGACGGCGTCTGGCGGGTGCACGGGTACGACGAAGCCCGTGCGGTCCTGCGCAGCACCACGACCCGGCAGGCCGGCCTGGGCATCCAGATGGTCGAGAAACTCCCGTCGAGCATCCGGCGGCCGGTGCTCTACCGGGACGGCCCGGAACATCGCGAGCACCGCCGTCAGACCGCCCGGTTCTTCACCCCGCGCCGGGTCGACGAGCACTACCGCGACGTCATGCTCCGGGTCACCGAGGCCCAGCTCGACCACCTCAGGACGACCCGCCGGGCCGCGCTGTCCGACCTGAGCTTCAACCTGGCGATCGAAGTGGCCTGCGCCGTCATCGGCCTGACCGACAGCCGCCCCGGCATCAAAGAGCGCCTGGACCGCTTCTTCCCCGAGAAATTCGGTACGCCGGGATTCACCAGCCTGCACGGCGTCTACTGGATGATGCGCCAGAACGCCAACTGGCTGCGCATCTACCTGGGCGACGTGCGTCCCGCCGTACGGGCCCGCCGCCGCGGCCGCCGCGACGACCTCATCTCCCACCTGCTGGACGAGGGCTGTTCGGCCGAAGAGATCCTCGGCGAATGCATCACCTTCGCCGCCGCCGGCATGGTCACCACCCGCGAGTTCATCAGCGCCGCGGCCTGGCATCTCTTCTCCGACGCCGAACTGCTGGCGCACTACCGGCAGTCGGACGAGGACGGCAGGCGCGCGGTGCTCAGCGAGATCCTCCGCCTGGAACCGGTCATCGGCCGCCTCAGCCGCCGTACCACCGAGCCCCTCGACCTGTCCGGCACCGGCGACGAGTCGCTGACGGTTCCGGCGGGCGAACGCGTCGACGTCCTCATCGACCGCACCAACCTGGACGAACGCGCCGCGGGTCCGCGACCGGAACACCTCCGTCCAGGCCGCCCCATGAGCGACGGCACGGGCTCCCCGGGACTGTCCTTCGGCGACGGCCCGCACAAGTGCCCCGGGCTGCACGTCGCACTCCTGGAGACGGACATCTTCCTCAGCGCACTGTTCGCCGTCCCCGGATTGCGCATGGCGACCCCGCCCGACGTGTCCTTCATCGACGACATCGCGAGCTATGAACTCCGCCGCTGCGTCGTGGAGATCGACAGCGCGGCGGCCTGAGCACGGCGGCCGGCCCGGTCGGTTCTCCGGGAGTGGGCCGGCACTTCTTTCGGTTATCCGTATTTGATGGACGAACACCTGGCGAGCACCCTTGGGTCCACTACTGTGTAAGCCTCACATGAGGGTCGGCATGGCCAAGGGCCGGGCGGCGCCGTACGGGTTCGGGGGGAGTTCGTATGTCGGCACGAAAATGCAGCCGGGAGCATCGGTTCGGTGATTCATCCGTTCGGTCATGACGGCACCGAGTCTGGGGCGGAGCGTTCCGGCACCTCGTGTTTCCGTGCCTGCCGCGCGTCCCGGAAGCCGCGGGCTGGTATTCGTCAGCCATACCTCGCGGCGGCGCACCAAGGAGGAACTGGGCCCGGACGAGTACCGGGCCCAGGGCAGGCGCAAGGAATATCTGGGCAGGGTCCTGACCGAACTGGAGCAACAGCTTCCGGAGGCCGGTTTCCAGATCTGGTGGGACCGGCGGGATCTGCAGCCCGGCCAGCCGGTCGACGCGTCGATCCACAGCGCGTTGAATCGGTGCCGGGCTGCCGTGATCCTGATCGACGCCGATGCTCTGAACCCCGGCTACATGCGCCGTGAGGTCAACATTCTCGCTTTTCGCGGGGCGGAACAGAGCGTGTTCGTCCTTCCCGTACTGCTGCACGTCGATGCGGAACAGGTCCGGGACAGCCAGTTGGGACACGATACGGGTATCGACGTCCAACTGGCCCTGCGCACCAGTAACAAACGCAACAGCGCGGCCGCCCGGCAAACAGCCGAGCAGATAACGGAGCAGCTGCTCAAACGGTCGGCCCAATGGCAGCGCGACATTCGCTCTCCCGTCAACCGGTGGATCGACGATGTCGCCGTGTTCCTCACCGGTGCTTCGCAGGCCGCGCTCCGGGAAGCCGCCGCACGGCTGGATCTCGACCTCGTGGCCTGGGAGCGGTCCACCGAGGGCGAGAGGCGGTGGGAGATCGCCGCCGCCATGTGGTCGGCGGACGGGCAGGCGGTCTACGAGGTACTCGAAGGCGTCGCGGACCACCTGTCCGACGCACAACGACAGAAGATCGTGAAATGGGTCCTTCCGCAGTGGGTGGACCTGCGGGCCGCACGCACCGTCCGAGAGGTCGCAGGCGGGACGGCCGGGAGCTACCGCGCCGTGAGCCTGGCCACGCGCGCGTACCGGCTGGGCGAACACGTCGTCCGGCGGTCGACGGCCGGCAACCGCACGACGCGTGTGGTCCGGCTCACGGATGTGCACGGCGAAGGCACCATCCAAGAACTCGTCGGCCAGTCCGAAGCCACGCTGCGCAGGGAACTGAACTTTCCCAAGGAGGCGCCGGCCGACGAAGTCGCGTCTGTACTGCGCAGCTCGCCCGACAGAGGCGTGTACGCGATTCTGCGCGCAGACACCGTCAACCCGGCGACCAGCGCGGCCGTCGTCCGGGAGTTGCAGCACAGATTTCCGGGGATCACCGTGGTGGTGCTGAACCAATCCGGGACTCCGGGTGGAGGAAGTTCGATGATCTCCCCTGTATTCGAGGACTTTCCGCCTGAACGGGAGAGGCAGGTACGGAAGTTCGTGAGCGACCTGAGTGACCTGTCCGGTGCGCGGAAGATCGAGGTGGACAGCGATGAATGAGGTATCCCCCATGCTCGCCGCCCTCCTGCAGGACGTGACGGACATGCCGAACGCGCCCCAGCATCCACAGCCGCGCAAAGGCGACGGGCGGGACGGACTCGTCTACTCGCCCACTCCTGAGATCATCACCGCGATCAAGGTGGCGCTCATCACCGGCCGGCCGTTGCTGCTGTCCGGTCCTCCCGGATGCGGCAAATCCAGTCTGGCGGGCTTCGTCGCCCGGGTGCTCGGCTTCGACTACCTGGAGTTCGTCGTCGACGACGAGTCCTCGCCCCAGGACCTCCAGTGGAAAGTCGACGTCATCGCCCGTCTGCGGGACGCTCAGCTCGCCCGTGACAGCAGCCAGGTCCCACCGCTCAACGACTACGTCGACCCCGGCCCGCTGTGGTGGGCGCTGGACCCGGCGTCGGCCGCGCGGAGGGGGGCGCCGGAGGGAGCCGCCGTCGCCCGGCCCTCCCGGATGCCGGTCCGCCTGAAGGACCATGCCCCCGGCCGGCAGGGCGCGGTGCTGTTGATCGACGAGATCGACAAGGCGGAGAGTTCCTTCTGCAACGGATTGCTGGTTCCGCTGGGCAGCCGTCAGTTCCACGTGACCGATGTGGACGTCCTGGTCGAGAACGGACCCGGTCGCGCCGCCGAAAGCCCCCTGGTGATCATCACCACCAACGGTGAACGGGACCTGCCGGACGCCTTCGTGCGGCGCTGCGTGGTGCTCGCCATCGAGGGACCCGACGCGGCGCGTCTCGAAGAGATCGCGGGCCTCCATTTCCCGGGTATCGCCGAGGACGGGGACCTGAGGGAAAGGGTGCGTGTGCTCGCCCAGCGATTCGAGACCGGTGCCAAAGAACACGCGAGCACCGCCGAGTTCCTCGACCTGGTGGGAGTACTGATCACGATGGACGCCGACATGGAATCCGATCAGTGGCGCCTCGTCGAGAGCCTCGTCGTGGAAAAGCCCAGCGTGCGCAGAAATCTGTTCGCGTCGTGGTGAGGGTGTCCTTCGGGGGGAGTCCGGCATGAGCTACGGCGATGCGGCACGCGTTCTCAAAGCCCGTGCCCACTTGTCCGACCTCGACGCCGCCCTGAAACTGCTGGGCTACCGGCTCGACCACCGGGCGCTCCTGAGTACGACGGAACGCGAGGCCGAACTCTGGATCGGCACCGGACCGGAGGCACCGGGCGACACGGACGACGCCGAACCGTCCGAAGCCCTGCTGCTCCCGCTCGACGAGGAGTGGGACGAACCGTTCGACGACGATCGGGACGGCGAAGAGATCGGCTGGGACTGGGGGCACGAAGAGGAACGCTCCGGGGACGGCCGGGTGCGTCTCGGCCGTAACGGCGGTCTCGTGCCGTACGTCCTGCCCAGCGAGGAGATCCAGGTCCAGCCGCCGGACCAGGACGAGGCCGGCAGTATCGAGCGGCCCCGCAGCCCGGAGGCGAACGCCCAGCAGGTCCGCGCACGCATCACGCGGTACGCGGACGCCTGGGACGGGCGGCGGGTCAGGGAACTGCTGGTGCGCAAGGTGCCGGGGGACCGCGTAGACGTGGTGAGACTTGCGCGGTCACTCGCCGAGGGCGAGACGATCCGCGAGATCCCGCTCCTGCGCCGGACGAAGATCGCCCTGCCCATTCAGATCGTGCACGACATCGGCCTGTTCACCGGACCGCTCGGCTACGACCTCCAGGCGTTCCTGGACGTGATGGTGGTCTCCGGGAGCCCGGGACTGGACCGGATCGCCTTCCGCCACAGCCTCGCCGACGGCTGCGGCACCGGCCCCGTATGGGAATGGCAGGACTACCGCATTCCCCGGCGCACCAGCGCGGTCGTCCTCGTCTCCGGTCTGTACGGCGCTGATCCGCACGGCAGGGTGGGCGAGTTCGAGCACCTGATGGCGACACTGCACCGCCACGGTCATCACGCCCGCGCCGTCTGGTTCGGAGACCTGCCCGAAGCCACGGTCCTGCGCCGTCCGGAGCAGTGGGTGGTGCACAAGGGATGACGACACCTCTGGCCGCGACCCTGGCCGCGTACCTGCCGTGGCCGCTGTCGGCCGACCCCGACGTGGCCTGCCTGGCCGCCCTGGTCAGTACCGCGCCCTTCGTCCCCTATCCGCTGCTGCGGGACGTCCGCGGTGCCGCCATGCCGTCGGCCGGGTTCGCCCTGGAGGCCCGGTTGTGCGAATCACCCTTGGTGGAGAGCGTCGCGGCCGACGGTTTTGTCCTGCACACCGAAGCACGTGCCGCATTACGCGGGGCGCTGCGCGAAGCGGTCGTCGACGACGGCGTCGACATCGGGGGGACACGGCTTCGCGAGGCCATGCACGACGGTCTGGAACTGCTCTCGCCGCTGCTGCGGATCGAGGAGCGCGTGGTGTGGTCGTACGTCACCCAGCCGGACTACCTCGGAACCTGCGAGCGGGAACTGGGCGCCGTGGTGCGAGCGGTCGTCCGTGAGCGGCGGCTGCGCATGCTGGAGTGGGCCTCGGGAGCGATGACCCGCCTGCCCAGGGAACTCCTCGACACGCCCTCGGTGTGGCTGCTCGCCCAGATGTGCCGGGCCCAGCGCCTGCCGCACCCCCAGCTCGGCTGGCCCGAAGGCCCCGTCGACGAGGGGCTGCTCCTGGACATCGTGCGGTTCGTGCCGCAGACCGTCGTGGGGCTCTGTCGGGAGGAAGGGAAACTGACGCTCGGACCGGTTTCCGCCCGGCGCCCCATCGGCATCCGCATCCCCGCCACCCAGCCGGTCACCGTGAAGGTCCAGTGGCCCGGCAATCCCGACGGGGTGCGCGTGGAGGGCATCGACCGCGGCACCCGGACGCTCCACACGGGAGGGGACCCGGTCACCATCGTCAGTCTCGACGGGCGAGCCGTCCGCCTGGCGGCCGTGCCCGCCGCCGACATCGCCCCGGAGATCCGCGAACGCGGCAGGGTCTTCGACCGCCTCGACGACGCGCGGCTGCGCCGCCGCGTGTTCGCCGCCCAGCCCGTACGACTCGACGTGGGCCCGCACGGCTATCTCGTGCGCCTGCTGGAGGAACCCTCCGTCGTGGCCTACATGCCGCTCAAGGACGCCGGCATGCCGTGGCTGACGGAGGACCAGATCTCCCGTGTCCCGGACGGTGTCCAGCGCGTGCACGTCACACGGGTCGATCGCGAGAGGCAGCGCGTCTCCGTACGCCGCGTCAAGGGCATCGCCGGCAACGGGGTGCTGCGCACGGACGAGCCTTACCGCGCCCGGCTGATCGCCAGGACCAGAAACGGCTTGCTGTTCGACCTGACCGAGGCGGCCGCGCTGACCATCCCGAAGTTCGAGCGCGCCCTGGGCCTGCTCCGCACGGAGGACCTGCCGGACACGGTCGGCTGGAAGCCCAAGCTGCGCAGCGCTTTCAGCTACCCCATCGAGGACGGGACCGAACTCGACGTAGTGATCACCCGCATCCGGCCCGGCAACCGGATCACGGTCAGACTGGCCGACGACAGAGATGTCCCAGGAGGCCGCCTCCCCGCGGGGCTGGCCGTGGGCGACCGGCTGCTCGGCACCGTCATGGAGAAGCTCTATTCAGGCGTCCGCTTCTCCCTCGACGAGGCGAGCGTAATCCCCGTCACCGACCGGGACGGCCGCCCGGCCCTGCCCGCCGGTCTCACCGGGTTCGTCCTCAACACCGAACTGTCCTGGGAGGGGCGCTGGTTCTTCGGCGGCGGCGACGCCCGCGAGTTTCCGCTCGAACCCGGCGACCGGTGCGAACTCCTCGTCCTTGGCGTTCACTCCCTCACCGGCGAGATCAGCCTGTCGCTCAAACAACTCGTCGAGGACCCGGGCGCCGTGACCCTCCGCTCCCTGCGGCCCGGCTCCGAGGTCGACGGCGTGCTGCAGCGGCGCCGCAACCATCGGTGGAGAGTGCGCCTGGAACCCTGGAGTGCCATCGCGACCATGTCGGGAGCGGGCCTTGAGCATCTGCGCAACGGCACCCGGGTCCGGGTGCGGGTGCGTCGTGCGGAACCCGCCGCGCAGATGCTGATCGTCGAACTGGTCAAGACGTATCAGGACCCGCAGCAGTCGTCCTCGAACGAGACCTGAGCAGGGGGCCGCCAGGCGGGCGCCTACCGGTCCTCACCGGGAACGGCAGCCCCGAGGTTCGGAACCCCGCAGGCGTCGGCGAGGAGGTCGGCGTAATCGGTGAGGACACCGCGGGTGTCGCGCAGCGCGGCCCGCAGCTCACCTGCACGGCTCCAGGCCTGTTCGTGATCGCGGCGCGAACGGTCGGCGGGGCGGCGGCTCTCCCAGTCCTCCAGAGCGGGATGCCAGGCGGCGAGGAGGGGCCTGACGCCGTGGTTGAGCATGGCGACAGCGAGATAGCCGAAGTTGTACTGGCCGTTCTTCTTCGGCTCGGCTACGTCCGGGCCGTACTTCCGCAGCACCTCCCGGGTGGAGCCGAAAAGGGAGTACAGGCTGCTCAGGGCCTCGCGCAGCAGTCCGTCGTCCTCACGCAGCGGCACCACCGAAATGCGGGTCACCAACTCGACATACACCTCCCACGCCGCGCGCCGCTCGACGTCGTTCGGCTCCCAGGTGCCGGAGATCTCCAGCACCCGCAGGTTCAGCCGCATCAACGGACTTCGGCGCCCGCACTATCTGTGCCCCCTTGTCCCGACGGCCTGCCCGCAGACCGTTCGTATCCTGTAGGTACCGTATACAAGGGACCACGGACATGCCGCCGGGACGCACACGGCGACCAGCCGGGCGTGGTCGGGCCCGTCAGAGCTGGCGCAGTCCGACCAGCACCTTTTCCATCAGGGTGAGGCTCGGGGCACCGCCGTCGTCGGTCGCCGCCCCGTGAATGATGATCATCCCGTGGTCCGCCATCTCGCCGAGGAGGACCGTGGCCACCCCGAGCGGCATCGCGAGCAGCGCCGCCATCTCGGCCACCGACCTCGGTTCCTGGCACAGCTCAAGCGCCGTGCGGTACGGCTCCGGTACGGCGCTGCTGCTCGGTTCGGCGGCCGTGACCAGGGTCTCGACCTGGAAATGATGGTGCGACCTGGTCCGGCCGCCCGTCCACACGTAAGCGCGGACCGATGCGGCCGGTGCGTCCCGGTCGGCGTTCCCGGCTTCCCAGGCGGCCGGCCGGTCGCCCACCCCGGGTGCCTGCCCGAACGACTCGTCGGCAGGCGCCGGCGCGGAACCCTCCGTCTCGTGGTGCTGCCCGTCCTGCGGCGTGCCACGAGTACCGGACGCCTTCCGCCTGCGCCGCGCGCTGCCGAAACTGAACGCGTTGAGCACGTCGGCGTAGGTCTGTTCGTCGTCCGAATCCTGATCTCTCCGAGGCCCGGACGGGCCTGAACCGGTGCTCATGTTCTTCTCGTCCGCGCTATCGGGCGGCAGTCTGCCGGGACTGCTGTAGTTCGGTACGGAGTTCCGGGGTCAGCATCTCACCGACCTGGTCGACGAGTACGGACATCTCGTAGGCGATCTGGCCGATCTCGCAGCCCGGAGCCGCCAGGGCCACCATGCACGAACCGTCCCGGATCGACATCATCAGCATGTTGCCGTGCTCCATCTGTATGACCGTGCTGCGCACGTCTCCGGTATCGGTACAGCGGGCAGCGGCATGGATCAGGCTGATGGCACCGGCCGCGATGGTGGAGAGCTGCTCGGCACGTTCGTCCGACAGCCGGTCCGACGCGGTGAGCAGCAGCCCGTCGGACGAGATCACCACGATGTGCGCCACGTTGGGAACGCGCTCGGTGAAGTTGGTGACCAGCCATCCGAACTGGCTCACCTCCCCGGAGTGGGGTGATGTCATGGCTTCTTCCTGCCCGTCGGCGATGGGTTCTGTATCTGGTCGGGTCGCGCCCTGCGAAGGCCCGCCTGGTAGCTGCTGAGGAAACTGTGGGCACGGCCGGCGGCTGAGCCCGAGCCGGTTGTCCCGTCGTCCTCGGCGGGCAGACGCTCAGCCGGGCGCTCGGCACGGGGCGGCGGATCCGACCGTCTGGACGGTTCCGACCAGGTGGGCGGATCGGTTCGCGTGGGCGGAACCCTTTTGGGCAGCCCGGCCTGGGTGTGAGGGGGCTGCTCGGCGGGCTGCTGCGCGGCTTGCCCGGCCGGGCGTCGGACAGGAAGCGCGGGCGCCGGCCGGTTTGCCGGCGGTACCCGGTCGCCGGGGGATCCGGGCGAGTACGACGACCCGGGCGGGCCGGGCGAGAACGCATGGCCGGGCGGCCCGGACGCGGGCTTCCCCGCGGCGGCGGGCGGTACCGAGCCCGCCGCTCCGTTCCCCGTACCGTTCGCCACGCCGTTCCCGGTGCCGGGAGCGCCCGTTGCCGTTGCCGAGCCGGCCTCCGTGAACCACTGCGGGCCGGCGGACCCCCGGGGAGCAGCCTCGGCCGCCGGGGAAGCGGGCCCCTGGGCCGTGCCGGTGAGCGGTCGCCGCGGGAGCGGCGCCGCCCTGCCGCCGTCGGCCGGGCCGCCGGCCGTCCGTCGGGGGAGGGGTGCTGTTCCACCTGCGTCGGTCGGGCTGCCGGACGTCCGTCGGGGGAGCGGTGCGGTTTTGCCGCCGTAGGTTCGGCCGCCGTTCGGCCGTCCCGGGAGCGGTGCCGTCCTGCCGTCGCCGGTCCGGCTGCCGCTCACCCGCTCCGGGAGCACTGCCGTTGAGCCGTCGTCCGTCCGGCTGCCGCTCGGCCGCCCCGGAACGCCGGCCGCGGTCGGCTGCGGTGCCCTGGCGCCCGGCTGCTTGGCGGGGCTCGGCACCTGCGCGTTGACCAGCGTGGCCGCTATGTGCACCCGGACCCGCAGCCCCCTGCGGTCCGGCTGCGCGTTCAGGCTGACCGCGATGCCGTGCCGGTGGGCCAGGCGACCGACCACGGACAGGCCCAGCTGCCGGGACACGGGCGTGTCCCTGGTGGCTTCGGCGGCCACCCGCTGGTTCGCCATGACCAGGTCGCTCTCGGTCATCCCGATTCCCTCGTCCTGGATCTCGATCAGCACCGAGCCGTCGGACACCTGGGTACCGCCGATGATCACCTGGGTGTGCGGCGGGGAGAACGCGGTGGCGTTGTCGAGCAGTTCGGCGACGAGCCTGCCCAGGTCACCGGCCGCGTACCCGATCACGTCGACGGAAGGGCTGGGCTGCACGACGACGCGCTGGTAGCGCTCGATCTCGGAGACGGCGCCCCTCAGCACGGTGTCCAGCGCGGCCCGCTGATTGAACGAGCGCACCAGCGAGCTGCCGCACAGGATCATCATGTTCTCGTTGTTGCGCCGCATCCGCGTGGCCAGGTGATCGAGCGTGAAGAGGCTGGCCAGCTGGTCCGGGTCCTCCTCGCGCCGTTCGAGCTGTTCCATCAGCAGCAGGAGCCGGTCCACCAGGCTCTGGCTGCGCCGGGAGAGGTTGACCAGGGTGTTCCTGAGGTCGCCGCGCAGCCCGGCCTGCTCCGCCGCCAGACGCACAGCCTGCGCGTGCACCGTGTCGAAGGCCCGGGCGAGCTGGCCGAACTCCTCGGTGCTGTGGACCGGTACGACATCGATCGCGGTGTCCGCGACCTGCCCCTCGCGCATGCTCGCGACCGCCGCGGGCAGCCGGTGCTCCGCCACATCGAGCGCCGTCGTCCGCAGGACGGCCAGCGACCGGAGCAGGTCCCGCCCGACCGCGAGTCCGATGGCGAGGGCGAGCAGCAGCCCCGCGAAGACGGTCACGGACGCCACGCCCGCGCGGGTGCTCGACTGGTCCTGCAACTCGGCCGACGTCGTGCGCAACGTGCGGGTGAGGCCGTCCCCCACCATGTCGACGAGCATGCCGGTGGTTTCCGAGTCGTGGGTCCACTGTTCGACCGAGACCGGCAGCGAGGTGGAGACGTTCTGCTGTGCATCCGGCCCGGGGGACCCGGCCAGTACGGCGCTCACCGCTCGGGCGCGCCGGTTGACGGCCGGGCCGGTGACCGTCCGCCGGTACTCGCTCAGCTCCCCGGGGGTGGCCACGGTCCGGAAGCCGGCGAGCCCGTCCTGCAGGCGGACGCCTGAATCCTGCAGGGCCTTGGTCAGCGCCGGCGGCATCGACCGGTCCTGACCGACCGCCTGCAGCAGGATCACGTGCTGGAGGTGGATCTGCTCCTCGACCGTCTCCAGGTCGTACAACGTGGTGGCCGACCTGGACAGTTGGGGAACGCTGAGCGGGCTGAACAGCGCTTCGTTGAGGTTGAGCAGCCCCTTGATGATCGTGCTGTAGTCGTTGATCGCGGTCCAGGAGTCGATGCGGCCGGACGCCACCTGGGCACGCAGCGCGGGCAGGCGGGTCAGGACGCCGGTGGCGTCCCGATAGCGGTTCGCCGCGACGCCCGTGAGGGAGACTTCCTGGTTCCTGGTGCTCGCGACGACGGCCTGCGCACGGTCGACGCGCCGCGTCTGTTCCCGCAGCGCGGAGTGCGGGAGGGCGCCGCTGTCACTCAGTTGCTCGACGGACATGGTGCGTTCCATCTGCAGGGCTGCCAGCAGGGACCGCAGCTCGGCACGCATCTTGACCAGCTTCTGCATGTCCGCGTACGAGTTGGCACGTGCGACGTCGCCCTGGATCTGGACGACGCCCAGGGCGACGGCGAGCAGGGCCGGCACGATCAGTACCGCTGCGAGCTTCACCAGCAGCCGCCAGTTCCGCCACTGCACGAGCGGGGCCCACCACGAGGGCCGGGCCGGCCGTACGACCGCGTGCCTCGCCGCGGTCACGAGCTGGGCTCCGTGGTCGCAGCAGCGTGCTCACAGGGACCTATCACAGTGCCGTTTCTCCTGGGTTTCCCCTGAACAGGATGTGGAATGCCCGGCAGTAAAGGGCGATGCCGACGAGGTGGCGCAACTACCCGTGGTCACGCCGCGGTGCCCGAATCCAGGAGCGGGCATAGGCCCGGTCGTGGCGGAGCGCCGTGAGAGCTAAAGGGAGGTTCGGCCAAGGGGGTCTGGCCGGCCAGGCCACGTGGAGGGTGCACCCCGGGAAATCCATGGACTGCTTTACCTCCCCCTGCTCGGAGCCGACCCGATCCCCGCCCATTATGTGGCTACTCGTCAAGTAGCGGGTAGCACGGGCGGGTTTAGGGCGGCCAACGGAACGGCAAAAAAGCTGCCCCTACTGTACCTCGGGCGTCGACGAGTGTTTCCTTACTCGCAGGTTCGTCTTACTTGAGTTGCCGGATCGCCTTACGGGGGCGGTCGCCCGCCGGGGCCACGCGGCCAAATATCCGATGGTAAATGGACAACAAACAAAAGGTCAAGCCTCCTTCAATTCAGCTCCGTTCCGGGCTTCACGTAGCCGAATGGCGCAGAACTCGGGGGTGCCTCAAAGGTCTCGTGTAGATTTTGCGAGCACCGTGTGCGTAGTGGGGCGTTGTTTGACGGCACGCGGCACCTCACTACACTTTCCCCCGCTCGACAGGCCGCGGCTCACCTTCTTCTCATCTCCCGTTCCAGGAGCGCCGGTTGGCCTCCCGCCCGGATGCCCCAGGAGGGGAACGTGACCAAACCGGTATGGTCGCCCACCGCCGTTACTTCCGAGCGGCCGGCCGGACCGAAGTTCATCGACCCCCGTGACGATGACGAGCCGGACTACCACGCGATTCAGCAGAGCCCGGAGTTCTCCCGGCTGCGCAGGCGACTTCGGCTGTTCGTCTTTCCGATGAGCATGGCCTTCTTCTTCTGGTACATGGCGTTCGCCGTTCTTTCCGCCTATGCGCACGAGTTCATGAGTCACAAACTGGTGGGGGAAATCAACACCGGCACCGTCCTGGGCCTGACGCAGTTCGCGTCCACCGTCGCGATCGTCCTTTCGTACCAGCGTTTCGCCCGGAAGAAGCTTGATCCGGAGGTGCAGAGGATCAACGAACTAGCAGGAGTCGGCAAGGAATGACAGCGCAGCTCGCGGCCCCGGCGATCGGTAGCCCCACGCTCAACCTGAGCGTGTTCCTGATATTTGTCTTCATCACCCTGTTCATCGTCTACAAGGTCACCAACAGAAACCAGTCGACGGCCGACTACTATGCCGCGGGCAGCGCCTTCACCGGTATGCAGAACGGCATCGCGATGTCCGGTGACTTCCTCTCCGCCGCTTCCTTCCTGGGAATTTCCGGAGCGATCGCGGTCCACGGGTACGACGGATTCCTCTACTCCGTCGGATGGCTCGTCGCCTGGCTGGTCGCGCTCCTGCTCATCGGGGAGAGGGTGCGCAACACCGGGCGGTTCACCATGGGCGACGTGATGGCCTTCCGCATGAGGCAGCGCCCGGTGCGGGCTGCGGCGGCCAACGCCACCCTGGTGATCACGTTCTTCTACATGCTCGCGCAGATGGCCGGCGCCGGTGGGCTGATGGCCCTGCTGCTGAACGTGCACACCAGGGGCGGGCAGGCGCTCCTCATCACCGGCGTGGGGATCGTCATGGTCTTCTACGTGCTGGTGGGCGGGATGAAGGGCACCACCTGGGTGCAGATCATCAAAGCCGGCATGCTCCTGATCTGCGTGACCTTCATCAGCGTGTTCCTCATCGGGAAGTTCGGATTCAACTTCTCCGCGCTCCTGGAACAGGCCTCGCAGAACAGCCCGTTGGGCGAGAAACTGCTTCAGCCGGGCAGCTCGTACGGCACGAACGGGATAAGCCAACTCGACTTCGTGTCGCTGGCTCTTTCGCTGGTTCTCGGCATTTCCAGCCTGCCGCACGTCCTGATGCGTGTCTACACCGTGCCCAGTGCCAAAGAGGCACGCAGTTCCGTGGTGTGGTGCTCCTGGTCGATGTTCATCTTCTACCTGGGAATCCTGGTCGTCGGTTACAGCGCCACGGCCCTGGTGGGTTCCGACGCCATTGTCGACGCCCCGGGCGGGGAGAACTCCGCGGCGCCTCTGCTCGCCTTCCACATCGGTGGAGTCGTACTTCTGGGAATCGTCTCGGCGGTGGCCTTCGCGACGATCCTGGCGGTCGTGGCCGGCCTGACCCTGGCCGCCTCTGCATCCTTCGCCCACGACGTCTACGCCAACGTGATCCGACGCGGGAAGGCCGACCCCCGGTCCGAGATCCGGGTCGCCCGGCTGACCGCGCTCCTGATCGGCTTCCTGGCCATCATCGGCGGCATCCTGGCCGACGGCCAGAACGTCGCCTTCCTCGTGTCGCTGGCCCTGGCACTCGCCGCGTCCGCCAACCTGCCGACGTTGCTCTACACGCTCTACTGGAAACGCTTCAACACCTCGGGAACGCTGTGGAGCATCTACGGCGGTCTGGTGTCCTGCCTCGTCCTCATCCTCTTCTCACCGGCGGTCTCGGGCGGCCCCACGTCGGTCATCAAAAGCGTCGACTTCCACTGGTTCCCGCTCACCAACCCGGGCGTCGTGTCGATTCCGCTCTCCTTCGTGTGCGGATACCTCGGCACGGTGTTCAGCAGACACCCCGCGG
This sequence comes from Streptomyces sp. NPDC006012, assembly GCF_042871185.1. NCBI lineage: Bacteria > Bacillati > Actinomycetota > Actinomycetes > Kitasatosporales > Streptomycetaceae > Streptomyces > Streptomyces sp. NPDC006012. The sequence continues at coordinate 186,690 of NZ_JBIAIE010000002.1, read as the reverse complement.
ACAGGGACAAGCAGGCGGAGATGGAAGTCCGTGCGCTGACGGGGATCGGGGCCGATCGGTAGCCGACCAGCCGGAGACGTACACGGAAGCCGCGCGGAACTGGGGGCCAGCGGACCTGGCGACGAGCACACCGGCCTGGCGTCCGTGAACCACCCGTGGCGCAGGCTGCGCGACGCGGCCCGTACCACGCGTTGAGGCACCGCCACCAGAGCCCCTCCTCTGATGGATCTCCTCGGCGTAGCGACGCCCGGCACGCTCCTCCAGGCAAGCGCTGCAGCCACGCACCGAACGCCGCACTCCTCCCCTCCAGCCCGAAGATCGCAGGCGGCTTCCCGCGCCGACACGAGTCGCAGCAACTCCTCTTGACCACCGAGTACTTTGTATCGCAAAGTAAGTTGAGCTGGCGGCCGATTGGAAGTCCGCTTGCCGACGCAGCCGAAGCGCGACCACAAGGGGCACATCGTGGTGACACCGCCATTGAGCAGCGCGGGATTCGAACCGAGGGCGCAGGCGGCCGGCCTGCTGGCGGCAACGAAAGACCTCCGGGCCAGGACTCGCGCGCAGATGAACGGCTCGCGAGCCTCCCTGTTCGGCTTCGGCCTTCTCGCGCTGGCTGCCGCACCGATTGCCCGATACGCCTTCAATTTCGGGGCCCACGGCCGCTACATCGGGTCCTATCCGGCCTTCGCCTACGCCGAACTGACCGGGCTGTGCGTCGTCCATGAACCGGGAACCCCCTGTCTGAAGGGCGAGTTCGACGGCGCTGTCCTGCGCTTCGCGGCCTGGGGCGTGTGGTTCGCGCTCCTTCCGCTGGCCTGGTTCGTCTGCGCGCGCTGGTACCGGGTGCGTGGTGAGGCCCTGGGTATCGTTCCCCGTCGCGCCGTGTGGATCCGTACGACCGCCCTGGCAACCGCAGCGATCACGACAGCCCTGATGGCCTTGTTGTTCGGCAGGAACCAGTCATGGGAGGCCGCGCTGCTGGAGAACAGCTACGCCTCCCCGTGGTATCTCGTCGGCATCGGACTGCTCGCCCTCGGAATGGCCGAACGCAACTGGGTCACCGCAGCCGCCGGCACCACACATGCCCTGCTGCTCACCGGATATCTCGGGGCCTCCTGGGGCAGTGGCTGGCTCCCCTGGCAGTACCCCGCACACCCCGGCTGGACCGACGGACCGCAGGCCAAGGCGCTGCTGCTCGCAGCCATCTTGCTCGTCGCGGGTCTGGCCGAGTGGGCGGCAGCCCGTCATCGAGCCACGCCCGGCGCCGCTGATGCGGGTACGGTTGCACCATGAGAGTCGAGGACTCGACCGCTGCGTGGGACGAACAGGCAGGACTCCATCCGACCCAGTCGCTGGACGACACCGTCCACCAGCGTGTACGACTCGGCATCCTTACCATCGCCCGAGAAGCCGATCGAGTCGAGTTCAGCTTCCTGAAGAAGCAACTGGCCGTCACTGACGGAAATCTCTCCCAACATCTCAAGGTGCTGGAAGACTCGGATCTGATCACCATGGAAAAGGGTTATGCCGGTCGGCGCCCCCGAACGTGGATTGCTCTCACCCGCGAAGGCGCGCAGGCGCTGGACCGCGAACTTCGTGCCCTTCGCGCACTCGTCCTTCGCCTGGAAACCCCCCGCCCCGCGCCTGGCCCATCCGAGGCGTGATCCCCGCTCTGGGAGCTCGGTCCACGCCCGCACCTGGCGTTGTCATCGCCTGGTTCTATGGTCGCCCGGGGTTGCTGTATGCCGTCGGCCGGCCTCGTTGATGTCAGCGTTGGATGTCACCGAAACAACCACGGAACTCGGCAGACGTCCAAGGGTTCCTCCGGCCGGTCCGCCCACCTCCACCAGGTGTGCCGATCGGTGCACCGCCACAGCGACCGGCAACTCCGCTGATCGTCGTCCTCCCGCTCGACGGCCATCAAATTGCCCCAGTTCAAGGGCTTCCCGCACTCGGGACAGGACGGACCGTCGGCGACCATACAGCGAACCCTAGACGGGGCCACCGGTTGATCGGAAACTCATAGAGGGATCTCGAAGTGAGCGGTGGCACCGCAATATCCGCCGTCTCCACGGACCGTCCTTCGTCGCTGAAGTACAACCTCAGGGTGCGCGTCACAAGCGGGGCCGCGCGTTGCGCGGGGAGGCCGGTCGGGACACCACCCGGGTTTGCTTCCAGCTGTGCTAGCTGTGCCACGCAGCTCGTGACGGCCCCCGGAACGCCTCTTGGGCTTCAATCGCCTTGGAACCACAAGTAGCTGCCCGGGGTGCCCCGGATCGCCCTCGCACAGTCCGGAAAGACGACGTCCGTCACCACGCCCAGGCTCTGTAGGTGCTCGTCCATGCTGGTCATCCGACGGGCGGGCAGGTCTGCTCAAGCCTGAGCGTCCGGGGGCGCGAAGCGCCAGATGTGAGCGGGTGTGCACGCCGAGCCTTCCTCACCGGAAGGCTTTCTTCATTACTGCGGCTTTGCAAAGATTCCCCCAGGGAGGGGACTTTCACATGCACATCAACAGACGCGCGGTCTGCGCCGCGCTCGGTTTGCTCTTGCCCGCCACAGGTGTGGCGACTCTGGCCGCGTCCACCGCGCACGCGGCCACGCCTTGTGCCTCCGGTGTGTGGACGGCGAAGTACTACGCGAACACCTCGTTCAGCGGCACGCCGAAGAAGACCACCTGCGACACGGCGATCAACGAGAATTACGGCACCGGTGACCCGGCGGGCGTTGCGCTGCCGCGTGACAACTTTGGCGTCCGCTGGACCGTGAGCCGCGACTTCGGTTCCGGCGGGCCGTTCACCATCTCCGCCGCCGCTCAGGACGGCATCCGGGTCTACCTCGACGGGGTCCGCAAGATCGACCTGTGGTCGAACGTCTCCGCGACGCGCGGCAAGAGCGTCCGCGTGACGATTCCCAAGGGCACCCACACCATCCGTGTCGACTTCGCCGCCTTCACCGGCAAGGCCAACGTGAAGTTCACGTACGCCCCGGTCACCAGCGCGAGCGTCGACAAGTTCAAGCCGCTGACCCCCACCGGTCTGAAGGCCGCCTACAGCATCAGCACCCTCAAAACCAGCCTCACCTGGACGAAGAACGTCGAGATGGACCTGGCGGGGTATCGCGTCTACCGCCGCACCGGCACCTCCACCACCTGGACCAGGATCAGCGGCACGGGCCTGGTCACCTCGCCGTCGTACCTCGACACCCCGCCCGCCACCGGCGACGCGTACGGCTACGCCGTCACCGCCGTGGACAAGGCCGGTAACGAGACCGCCCGTTCCGCCGCCCAGACGGTGACCTCGGTGGACAAGACGGGGCCGGCCGCGCCGACCGGCGTCAAGGCGAAAGGCACCCCGCCGGCCGTCACGCTGACGTGGTATCCCGACGCCACCGACGACAACCCCTACTACCCCGGCTACTGGGTCTACCGGGCCACCTCGCCCACCGGTACCTTCACCAGCCTGGGCTCAGGGGATGTCGTCATTCCGGCCTACACTGACGCGTCTGCCGAGCCAGGCGTCACCTACTGGTACAAGGTGCGCGCGTCCGACCGCTTGGGCAATCTCTCCGCGTTCTCGGCGGCCGTCAGCGCCGCGCGCCCGGCCGCCGGCGCCGATGCCGCTCCCGCGCCCACCGGGGTGACCGCCGACGACTGGTACGACGGCAACACCGTCACCTGGAAGCGGCCCGCGGGAGCCACACCGACCGGGTACCACGTCTACTTCAAGTCCGCCGCGGACCTGGACTGGACGAAGTTGACGTCCACGCCGCTGACTTCCACCAGCCTCCACCACCCCACCGCGCCCACGGGCGTGCCGTCGCAGTACTACGTCACGGCTGTGGACGCCTCCGGAGCCGAGTCCCTCCCGTCGGCCATCGCGTCGGCCACCCGGCTCGACGGATCCGGCACCGGCCCCTGGCCGGCACCGGAGGGACTGCTGGCCCGTGAGAACACGGGCGGCATCGAACTGTTCTGGGACCCCTTCCAGCCGCCCAACGGCTCCGCCGTAGGACGGTACGACCACCAGATGCTGTACCGCGCGGCAGGCGAGGGCGGAACGTACGAGCCGGTCGCCCGGCTGTCGCTCTTCGCGACGTACTACGTGGACACCACGGCGCCGCTGAACGTCCCGCTCACCTACAAGCTCGTACGGGTCAACGGCGTCGGCACCGCGTCCGCCCCCGCGTTCGTCACCAGCGTCCGCGACACCCCCGCCGTCCCCAGGGCCCTCACGGCGAGCGACGGTGTCCGTGAGACGCACGTGAGTTGGACCAGCGGCGGCGAAGCCGACCTCAAGGGCTTCAACATGTACCGATCCACCAGCCCCGATGTCCGCGTCGCCCCCGAGTACCGGCTCAACAGCATGCCAGTGAAGGGGAACATCATCGAGGTGTACTCACCGGACACGATCTTCGAGTACAGCGGCCCCGCCCCCGTCCACCTGGTGGACCACTACATCGAGCCCGGCGTCACCTACTACTACGCGATCACCGCAGTGGACATCCACGGCAACGAGTCCGAGCCCGCCACCGGCTCGGCAACGTCCACCGGCTGGGAATGACAGAACACGGCCGGGCGCCAAGGCGCGCCCGGCCGTACCTGGCCGCACCGGGAGCCACTGACCGCTGGCGGGTGGCAAGTGCCCGGCGGTCATCGGCGCCTTCAAGATCGAGCGCCCGACGAACATCGCCCGCCGTGTGAGCGATGCGTGAGCGGACGGCCTGGCCCGGACCATCCGGAGACGGAGGGTGAGATGGAAACTGAGACGGCATGCCCATCGCGTGCCGTCGCTCCGTGCTGACGCTTTGCGACCTGGACGACACTCTGACAGACCGACGCGGGGGCTTGGAGGACGGGCGCGGGTTTTCGTGCGCCAAAGGCGTCTACTCCCAGAGGCCAGGCTGCCCGACCTGCCCGACCACACCCGGCGCCTGATTCACGCCTGCCACGACCTCGACGAGCACTACCCGGACCGCAAACTCTGGGCCTGGGCCCACATGCCCGGCTTCTGCGGCCACCTTCCTCACCAAGTCCCGCCGCTACTCCTCGACCTTCGCCGAAGGCCGCCAGGTCCGCACGCCAGGAGCACCGAGAACGAGGTCTTCCCGAGGACCCCGCCGATGCGGAGGGTTCCACGTTCGTCCTCGCTCTATGGACTTATGCCGGCCACGGCCACACCCCCGGCGAATCGTGGCTCGCGGCCTTTATCGCCCGAAACATCCGCGAGAACCGCACAACCGCCCGCGAAGAACTTCCCGCACTGCTCAGCCTGGAAGGAACCTCAAATGACCGCCAGGCCTGAACTGCTCACCGTGCCCGAGACCATGGCTCTGCTCAAGGCCGGCCGGACCAAGATCTACGAGCTGACCCGCACCCGGCGCCTTCCTTCTTTGAAGGTGGGAGTGTGCCGTCGACCAGCGCCGATAACTGGCAGCCGTGGTGCCTCCCGTATGCCGCTGAACCTTTACATCGCGGAGAACGAGTCGGGCATGCTTTTGCTTCTGTGCGACTCGTCGCCATGCTGCCGCGACGCAATCACGCCCGGGGGCACGACAGAATCTCGCCACCAGGATGCGCCGCAGGCAGTCCCGGGATCGCGGTACCGGACAGCAGTCGCTGTTGGGACCTTGAAATCAGCCATGGTCGACCGCCGGTGCGTCGGTTCTCCGATGGTCGCCGAAGTGCGTGGACTTCCTGGTACGGCCAGTGCGTGCTGTTCTCGGGGAGCGGCGTTTTTTGGAGGGGTGCACTCTCCACATCCATGCCCTGCTCAGAGGCGGGAAGGATTGGTGCGGAGCCTCGGCCTGGGTCTGGGACATGCACGTGGGCCGTCACCTTCCAAGGACGACGGCCTTCGCTGCATGTCGGTTACTCCGCGAAGAGCAGCGTTGGCTCGGCGAGGATGTCCCGGTCCAGTTCACTCTTGTAGATGAGGTCGATGCTGCCGTAGCGGGCCTGCTCGTAGTCGAAGCCGAGTGCGGCCACGGCCTTGCGGACTGCCTCTTCCGAGGGGCCTTCGATCTCGATGAAGGTGGGGAGGTCGGGCCAGGTATCGAGATCGTAGGTGATGTCGCCGAGCTGCCATTCCTCGCGGTAGTTCTGCTGGTATCGGACCTGGCGCAGTCCGAGGGCGGCGAGGAGCTCGGCTGTCTTGTCGAGGTCGTTGACCTCGATCTCGATTTCGGTGGTGCCGTTGATGGTGGTGGCGTCGCTGACCTGCTTCAGGGTGAGGGTCTTTTTGCCCCCCTCGTCCCTCAGACGCAGCCACTGTTCGCCTTGGACAGCGTCGTTCTCGAAGATGAGGCGGGTGAACATGGTTTTGTCGAAGGCTAGTTGTGCACCCGCGGCGCGGAGTCGGTCGCGTACCCCTTCGACGTCGATGCTGAGGAACTTCGCCTCATACTCGTACTGGGCCATCGCTGTCTGTGCTCCTGGTGATCGGTTTCTAGGGGGTGGTGTCTCGGAGGTCGCTCTCCCGCAATCTGACGACCTCGTCGCAGGCGTCGCTTGTTACGAACTCTTCCACGGGCTGGCAGAGGTCCATGCGTTGAATGCAGACTCCTACGTGGAATCGGCCCTGGGTGTCTCGGTACAGGCGCACGCCGTAGTAGCCCTCCTCGCAGTCGGTGCTGTTGTTGAACCGACGGTTGGCGCAGGTTGTCGGCAACCTGGTGGTCCGTATGTGCTTGACCACGAGCGGACGGCCGTTGGGTAGCCGGTAGAACATGCGGAAGCCCGAGGTGCCCGCGATGAGGCGAACCTCTTCGAGTTCGGCGCCGAGCTCGTCGAGGAGGATGTCGATGACGGAAGGAGAAGAAGCCCGCTACTCAGTCGGCGCCGCCCAAGGCGGAGCCAGATCCGTGGCGCGGTCTCATCGATGCATGTCAGGATCAAGGCTGGAGATATGGACGCCCAGGTCGCGCTCAATGGTGGAGGCGATGGCGCCGTGGCCGCGGTCGCGTAGGGCCTTGGCCGCCTTCTCGACCAGCTCTCCGAGTCGGATGACCTTGGCGCGCAGCGCAACCAACTCGTTGTAGCGGTCAGCCTTGTCCTGGCCGCACCACGCTCGGACGGTTCGAAGGACTGCCGCCTCCGCGTCCAACTTGCGCTCGTCACGCCAGCTGTAGGAGTACCAGGAGGACTGGGCACGCTCCTGCTCGATGTCCTGCTGTTTGCGGTCCGCCTCCGGAAGGATCTCGTCGGCGAGGCGTTCGGCCACGTGCCGGGCGATGCGCTCGGTGACCGGCCACCCGGCCAGGCACATGCCGTGGCGGTTCTCGTACACCATGGCATCGGCGCGGAGTTCGGCGGCGTCCATGCCGATGAGCGGCGCCGTCTCGTCGAGGCGTTCAGCTCCAGGATGCCTGCGTCCGCCACCGTTCGGCGAAGTCGCAGCCTGTTCTTCGGGCGGACGAATCCGAGGATCATGCGGGCGGCCTCGAACTCGGTACTGCCTCGGACATGACGAGAGGACTCCACCAGTGCCAGCTCCGCCGCGTCGTCTGCTCGGAACGTATCGACATCCGCCCACGGGGCTACGAGAGAGCCGGAACTGACCCACTCCTGCAGACCGGCGGCATCGCCTACGAGAAAACGCACGTGGATCCAGCCACTTCGTCCAGGGCCGCCCACTCGAACGACCTCCACTTGGCGAACCGCGCTGAAGCGGACTCGCACGACTGGGGCGACGCTCTATGGCCGACAGACGTATCAGCAGAGGCCGAGCTGATCCGAACAGTCACCAAACTCAGCGTTCATAGCGGCGTCGCGCCGCAGCTTCAACAGCCGGGCCCGCAAAGTCGCAGGTCAGAAGCCGTCAATTGGCTCGGCGGATAGACCAGTGTGTGGGGCAGCGCAGCAGTTGCCCGCAGAAACACGAGAACTGGGATCGGCTCCCTGGCAGTGCAGTCTCCCGCGCCCGAGGGCGCCACCGGACGCGGATCAGCGGACTTGCACGGCTAACTCCCCGCCAGTCCATGCTCCTTTCAACCCCATTCACCACGTGCTGTCGCACGCACAAGAAGCGAAGGTTTGCCATGTCCACTACAAACAGCATTCCGGATGACGCGCAGTCGCATGGAACGCCGCCGACCGAGCCGCACACGCCGGACAACCCCTCAGAGGAACAGCCGCAGGCACGGAACGCCCTCGCCTGGACCACGACCGGACTGTCCGCAGCCTTCTGCACCACCGGTGTGGTGCTGTCCCTGACCGGCCACGAGGAAGCAGGCATCGCCCTCATCAGTGCCGGAGCCGCGGGAAGGGGTGTCAGCATCCAGAAGTAGGGAACGTTCGCGGACCCCAGCCGCCGGACTCCCACTGTCTGGCGGCCGGGGCGACCTCCGTGGAGAGACAAGGTACGTCTCAGCCGGGTGGGCCCAGGATCCAGAGGAACGGCCGCAGTTGATCTCCCATCGGCTCCCCATGGAAGTTGAGGGAAGCCTGGCACTTGCCGCTAAGGGTGGGGTCGAGCCGGTCGGCCTCCGTCTTCCCCCATGCCGACCATTCTCTCGCAGCCTCTCGGTTTCGAGGGCGTCTTCCGACGCGGCGGCGGCTTCATCCAGCGCTGCACAGAACATCCCGGATCTCCCCCGCAGCCTGCCACTGCTCAAGGGCCGTGCCGAAGCGCTCGGCCCGTACCGCGTGAACCGCCTTGATCGAAGCCACGCTGACAGCGGCCTCCCACTTCCGCCGCTCGCGCTCCTCCCGCTTCGCTTCCAGGCGCCGGCGCTCGGCCTCCTGCCGCTCCTCCCGCAGGCGCTGCTGTTCCGCCTCACGTTCCAGTCGAGCCCGTGCTCCTCCGCGCGCGCCTTCAACGCCCGGAAGACTGAACCGACCTGATCCTCCAATGGCTTCTTGGCCGTGTCAGCCCATTCCTTCTTCCAGCCGTAGCTGTAGCCAGATCGCTGGCTGACCAGCAGCTCCAGTTCGCCGGGCGGCTCGCATTTCTGGGCAGGGGTGACACGCTGCCAGTCGTACGTATGACGGCCCGGCTGCTTGGGGACGTACCGGACCGGCTTCCGCCGTTCGCGGAAGCTGACCTCGTACGTCCTGCCGTGGACGGTGAGCAGTGGCCTCGGCTGCCTGCGCTTCTTCGACACCGCGGTTTCGCCGTGGCGTGCAAGGGCTTGCTCAGCGAGGAGCCGCAGCAGCGAGAGCACCCGGGGGAGGACCTCCTCCGAGATCTCGAAGGCACTGTGATCCGCGCTGACTGCGGCGATCACGTCCTCGACATCGGTGATCACACGGCCGCACGCCAGCCGGATACGGTTCCACTCGGTCTCGTCCTCGCCGGTCACCCGGAGCAGGCCGAGAAAGAAGTCCCCCTTCGCCCGCCCGCTGTCCTTCAGGTGATAGCACCGCGGGCAGGTGATAGCACCGCGGGGCGCACTGCCGGGCTGCGTCGAACGCCCTGCGGTAGCGGGCTCGCTCCTCGTCGTTGGGGTTCGGGATCCGGAGGAACCGTCCAGCCTGCTGTACCTCCGCGATCAAAGCGGCTCCGACTTCCGCCGGCGACGGTTGTGGGGGTTTGGCGGCGCGCTGCGGTGCCGGCTTTGACTTGCTTCTGCGGGGGAGGGGCTGATCGCGTCCGTTGACCGGTTTGTTGACCGCTTCCTGCGCTGAGCTGGTTCCGGCTGGTCCGGGTGATGGCCGTGTTCCAGGTAGAAGCGCCCCGCGTCAGTGATCTCCGCCTGCCACTTTCCATCCTGCTTGGGCATGGTGATCAGGCGCCGCTCCTTTAGAGCGCGGGCGGTGAGAGCGAACTCGGGGCTGTCCGATGTGACGGGGTCGGCTCCGTCCCCGATGCGGGTGAGGAGTGCGAGCTGCCGGTCATTTCACGGAGACCATCGGTGCATGTCGATCGTCGTACCGTCTGTGGTCTCCTCGGCACAAGTGTGGGGTGACTCTTGCGAGGCACACGAGGCGCATGGCGCGCTCGAAGGCGGAACACCTCTCGCTGGGAGCCACCGGGGAGCCGCTCCCCGAAGTCGGCTCCCAAACGGCTCCCAAAACGGTCCCGCAAAGCAAATCAGGCCCGGTGCTGATCTCTCAGCACCGGGCCTGACCTGGTGTTACAGCTGTCGGGGTGGCGGGATTTGAACCCACGACCTCTTCGTCCCGAACGAAGCGCGCTGCCAAGCTGCGCTACACCCCGATGTCACTGCCTGTCGCGGTGACGTCGTTTACTTTAGCCCACCGGTGGCCGGAGACGAAATCCGATTCTGCCGCGGCGGCGGATCGGGTTCGGGCGGGTGTGGTCGAGGGTGACCAGGAGGACTGCCAGGGCGTAGACGCAGAGGCCGGCGAGCAGGGCGTTGGCGAGGACGCCTCGGTAGCCGTGCTGGTCGACGTCGAGGAAGGAGTAGAGGTAGCGGCCCGCTGTGCCGGGGCTGAGGAGTTCGGCTCGGCCCAGGTAGAAGGCCAGGTAGGACAGGGGATAGAGGAGCCAGGTGGCGGTCTGGCGGAGGCGTAGGCGGCAGGGTGCGGTGAGCAGGAGCCAGTCCAGGAGCGCCGCGGCTGGGGTCACGGTGTGGAGGAGTTGGAGGGCTGTCCACTGGCCGTGCCAGGCGGTGGGCGGCGTCGTCGTGTCCGTCATGGAGAACGGGGGCGTCGTGTGCCCGAGGAGCAGGTGGTAGACGAGGCCCGTGGTCAGGATGTACAGCAGCGCGGCGCCTGTGAGGGCCGGCGGGAGGGGGCGGCGGGCCGCCCATGCCCGGTGCGCCGAAATCGTCATGACCACGGCGAGTAAGGCGTTGCTCTGGACGCCGAAGTAGCTCAGGGTGCGGGCGGCGGAGCCGAGCAGTAATTCCAGCGTGACGCCCGCGATGGCCGCCAGGGCGACGAGGAGGCGGTACCGCGCCGCCAGCGGGCGGCGGACCGGGGCCACCACTGCCGTGGCCGGGACGTACGAGGGCATCAGTACGGGAGTGCCCTGGACCGCAGGCAGGTCCGGGATGTCCCTGGGTATCGGGGCCGTCATGCCCATTACGCTAAGCAGAATGGGTGAAATGGGCGATATGGAGTGGGCTGGGCGAGTTAATTTTCGAGTGGATTAATTCCGATGGATTAATCCCGATGGGTTGGTTCCGGGTGGTTGGTTGCAGGGCGCTAGGCCCAGTGGGTTGGCTCAAGGGGGGACTGGCTGGAGTCAGGCGAGGGGCCGGCTGTGGGGCAGGGGAATTCGGTGAATTTCGGTTGGCCGGGTTCCTTGGCGGGGCGCGCGCCCCGCCGAAGTGTGTCCGCCCCGCCGGCCCGTCCGCTACTCCCGGCCGACCAAGGTCAACAACGTCGCCTCCGGCGGGCAGGCGAACCGTACCGGTGTGTAACGGTTGGTGCCGCAGCCCGCGGAGACGTGCAGATAGGAAGTGCGGCCCTCCGCGGTGTGCGTGGACAGGCCCTTCACGCGGTCCGCGTCCAGGTCGCAGTTGGTGACCAGGGCGCCGTAGAAGGGGATGCAGAGCTGCCCGCCGTGCGTGTGGCCGGCCAGGATCAGGGGGTAGGCGTCCGCCGTGTACGCGTCCAGCACGCGCAGGTACGGGGCGTGCACCACGCCCATCGAGAAGTCCGCGCCGCTCGACGGGCCGCCGGCCACGTGCGCGTAGCGGTCGCGCTTGATGTGCGGGTCGTCCAGGCCGGTCATCTCCACCGAGATGCCCTCGATCTTCAGTACGCCCCGGGTGTTCGTCAGGTTCAGCCAGCCCGCCGCGTCGAAGCCGTCCCGTAGTTCCTCCCACGGGTTGTGGATCGCGCCGACGGCCGGCGGGTTGCCGTTCAGGCCGTAGCGGCCGCTGGCCTTCTCCAGCAAGTAGCGGGCGGGGTTGCGGAGTTTGGGGCCGTAGTAGTCATTGGAACCGAAGACGTACGCGCCCGGGAACTCCATCAGCGGGCCGAGGGCGTCCAGCGCCTCCGGGATGCCCTCCGGGTCGGACAGGTTGTCGCCCGTGTTGATCACGAAGTCCGGGCGCAGACCCGCCAGCGAGCGCAGCCAGCGCTGCTTCTTGCGCTGGCCGCTCACCATGTGGATGTCGGAGACCTGGAGCATGCGCAGCGGCCGCATGCCCGGCGGCAGGACCGGGACCGTCACCCGTCGGAGCCGGAAGGAGCGGACCTCGAACGCCGCCGCGTAGGCCACACCGGCGGCGCCTGCCGCCATGATTCCCAGGGGTACTCCGTATAGCGCGCGCATATGACCATCGTGTCAGAACCCGAAGGCCCGCACAGACCGCGGCCGCCCCGGAAATCGGTGCGCGGCCGGGCGCGCGTACCTGCGACAATCGGACCCATGACCACCACGCTCAAGTCGAAGCTGCACGACGATCTCAACGCCGCGATCAAGGAGCGGGACGAGCTGCGCTCCTCGACGTTGCGGCTGACGCTCTCCGCGATCACCAAGGAGGAGGTCGCGGGCAAGGAGAAGCGTGAGCTCTCCGACGACGAGGTTCTGAAGGTGATCACCAAGGAGGCCAAGAAGCGCCGGGAGGCGGCCGAGGCTTTCGCGCAGGGTGGCCGGCCCGAGCAGGCCGAGCGGGAGAAGGCGGAGGGCGTGGTGCTCGCCGCATACCTGCCCCAGCAGATGTCCGACGAGGAGCTGAACGAGATCGTCGCCCAGGCCGTGGCGGAGGCGAAGGCCGCCGGTGCGGAGGGGCCGCGGGCCATGGGCGCCGTGATGAAGATCGTGAACCCGAAGGTGGCAGGTCAGGCCGAGGGCGGCCGGGTCGCCGCCGTGGTCAAGAAGCTGCTTCAGGGCTGAGTACGGATCTTGTATTCGCGGTGATCGCCAGGGACTCACGGTGATCGCCGGGCCTCGCGGTGACCGTCCGGGTCCCATGGTGACCGGGTGCGTTTCGATGCGCCGCGAGGGCGGGATTGCCGCTCGGTTCGCCGCACATGCGAGCCGTCCCACCCGAACCGCCACCCGCGCGAACCGCCCGCTCAACGGGCATCCGGGCCGCAAAACGGGGCCGCACCCTCTTCAGGCCGTCATGGGTGCGGCCCCGCCGTTTGCCTCTCGGGGAGTATTCGCGCCTCAGCCGGATCGTCCGGCCAACAGGCCGTCCGTTCGCCGTCCGCCTGTCCGGCCGACAGGCCGTCCGCCCGCCGACCCCGTCCTCAGCCCCGCGGGCCCCCGTTCCGCCCACCGTTGCTCTGCCCCTGGATGAAGTTGCCCGGGAAGGAGAACGTGGGGTTCGGGTTGGTGCCGCCGGTGTCGTTGCCGCCCGGCAGGCCGCCCGGCAGGCCGCCGTTGTCGCCGCCGCCGTTGTTCCCGTGGCCGTGTCCGTCGCCCTGGCCGTGGTCGTTGCCGTTGCCGTTCCCGTTGTTGTCGCCGTTGTCGTCCGGGATGTCGACCAGGTTGAAGTTCTGGACGGGCTTGCCCTGCAGGGCGCCGGTCATGGCGTCCTTCCAGATCGGGCCCGGGACCTCGCCACCGTAGACCAGCGGGCGGTAGACGCCGCCGATGCTGATGTTCTTCATCTCGACGCTCTGCTGGGGGCTGCCGACCCAGACGGCGCCGGACAGGTTCGGGGTGTAGCCGACGAACCAGGCGTTCTTGCGCTCGTCCGTCGTACCCGTCTTACCGGCGCTCTCGCGGTCCGTGAGGCCGGCCTCCTTACCGGTACCGGAGTCGACCACGCCGCGCAGCAGGGTGTTGACCGTGTCGGCGGTCTTCTGGTTCATCGCGCGCGTGCAGGTCGTCTTCGGCACCGCGAGCGACTTCTGCTCGTTGCCGATCTTCTGGCTGATCGACTCGATGGCGACCGGCGTGCAGTACGTGCCGTCGGAGGCGAAGGCGGCGTACGCGCTCGCCATGGTCAGCGGGGACAGACCCACCGAGCCGAGGGCGATGGCGGGCTGCTCGGGCAGCCTGTCGCCGTTGCCCTGGACCACGTGCAGCGAGTTGGTCATGTTCACCACCGGGCACAGCCCGATGTCGGAGATCAACTGGACGAAGTACGTGTTGACCGACTTGGCCATCGCTTCCTTCATCCGGAACGGGCCGACCTCCGACTTGTTCTCGTTCTCGACGGTCTCGCCCTTGGTGTTGGTGTACGGCTGGCTCTCGCACCGCTGCACCGGGCTCGGGTACTTCATCTTGTACGGCGACGAGTACTCCTGCGTGGCCGGCTTGCCGCCCTCGACCGCCGCCGCGGCCACGAACGGCTTGAAGGTCGAACCGGTCGGGAAGCCGTAGTTCGACCCGCCCATGTCGCGGTCGACCGAGTAGTTGTACTCGGTCTCGTTCTTCCCGTAGCCGTACGGCCTGGACTGGCCCATGCCGAGGATCTTGCCGGTGCCCGGCTGGACCAGGGTGGCGGCCGCGGCGACCTTGTCCGACTGGTTGACGTGGTCCTTGAGCGAGCTCTGGACCGACTCCTGGGCCTGCGGGTCGAGGGTGGTACGGATCGTCAGGCCACCGCGGTTCCAGATCTTGGCGCGGTCCTCCTTGGTCTTGCCGAAGACCGAGTTGCTGAGGAAGACGTGCTCGACGTACTTGCAGAAGAAACTGGCGCCCTTGACCGCGGTGATGCAGCCGTTCTTCGGCTGGCTGACGTGCAGGCCGAGCGGGGCCTTCATCGCCCTGTCCGCCTCCTGCCGGGAGATGTCGCCGACCTCGGTCATGCGCTGGAGCACGGTGTTGCGCCGCTTGGTGGCCTCGGCCTCGTCGTTGACCGGGTCGTAGCGGCTCGGGGACTGCACGATGCCCGCGAGGAGTGCCGCCTCCTGGAGCTTGAGGTCCTTGGCGTGCTTGGAGAAGTAACGCTCGGAGGCCGCCTCGATGCCGTACGCCTGCTCGCCGAAGAACGTGATGTTCAGGTAGTTCTCAAGGATCTTCTTCTTGCCCAGCTTCTCTTCGAGCTGGATCGCGTACTTCAGTTCCTTGATCTTGCGGCCCAGGGTCTGCTGGGTGGCCTGGGCGACCTTCGTCGGGTCGTCGCCGGCCTCCTCGATGAAGTAGTTCTTCACCAGCTGCTGGGTGAGCGTGGAGGCGCCCTGGGCGACGCCGCCGCTCTGCGCGTTCTTGTTGACCGCGCGCAGCACGCCCTTCAGGTCGATCGCGCCGTGCTGGTAGAAGCGGGAGTCCTCGATCGCGACGATCGCCTTCTGCATGTACGGCGAGATGTCCTTGATGTCCACCACCGTGCGGTCGCGGGAGTAGACCGTGGCGATCTGCTGGCCCCGGTTGTCCAGGATCGTCGTCCGCTGACTGAGCTGGGGGCTCTTGAGGTTGTCCGGGATCTCGTCGAATCCCTTGACCGAGCCCTTGGCCGCGAGGCCCAGCGCGCCTGCCGCGGGCAGCGCGATGCCGGCCATGACGGCTCCCGCGAGGACACTGACACCGAGGAACTTGGCGGCCTGCTGCGTAGGCGACAGGCCACCACCCGAGCGCTTCTTTGGCATAGGGGCAGCCTAATCCGTAGTTATGAGCGATCCGCAGGAGCAGGGGCTTCTCGGAGCGTTCGAGTACCAGACCGTGACATCCAGGTGCAGCCGGGCCCCACGGAGGCCTCACCGCAGATCGGTGCGCGGTCTGGCGGGAGTGGCGGCGGTCACGTGGGCGCCGGACGGACGTTTCGTACGCGCCCGGCCCGAGAGGCCTATGGCACGCCGCGGCCCAGCGCAACCCCTTCAATCGCATGATCGGACAGCTCTGCCACTGTCTCCAGTACCGCAAGCCGTTCGACGAACAGGCGGCCTTCCCCGCCCTTCTGTTGGCTGAAGCGGGTTGAGGCGATCAGAGATCGTCTATGCGGTCTGTGTGCTGCATGCGCGAGGCTGCGTTGACTTCAGCGAGCACGCGGCGAGCAGTCTCACGGCCGTCAGGACGTGGCGCAGGCACCCTTGGGTCAGCAAGATCAAGCCCGGTGAGTGACCGGGCCGGGACAGCAGTCCAGTTCCCTCGATGAAGGGGCAGTTGGCCTCGGGCATGCAGGTGATCCTTACAGGCGCGAGGGAGCCATGGAAGACACCTTCTGCCAGCTCAACTATCGAACGCTGCACCGGTGCCGCTTGACGGCATAGCAACGCGAGGTGTCTACGTTCTCATTCGCCGGACACGCGTACATGCCTTGGCCTAAGCTGCTCTCAACTGTCACAGCAGCGCGGCCATGTATCAATACGTCCGGCGACCCCGAATCGTTCCGGACTTTCCCGGCCTCGTTCGACGGGCTCCTCCGCCGGGTGTGTCGAGGCACGGTGGTGGCGTGTCCGAATCCGCCTCGTGTGTCACTCGGTGTCCGTTGTGACGCACCATAGCTGTCCCGTTTTGCCAGCATGATCACCTATGTCGTCAGCTCACTCCCGCGGGTGATCTGCCGCTTACCCATAGTCCGTTCGGGCCATCCAAGATTGGGCCCGAAGGGGGTGTTGCGCTGTGTCCGCCTTCCGTAACGTCCTCAACTGGCGGCGGTGAATATGCCGCTGCCGCCGTGGGGGAGCCTCGATTCGGGAGAGGACGGCGCCGGTATGGGCTGGGTAACCGACTGGAGTGCGCAGGCTGCCTGCCGCACTACCGATCCGGATGAACTGTTCGTTCAGGGAGCAGCGCAGAACAGGGCCAAGGCGGTGTGCACCGGATGTCCGGTACGCACCGAATGTCTGGCCGATGCGCTGGACAATCGTGTGGAATTCGGGGTGTGGGGGGGCATGACGGAGCGCGAGCGCCGCGCACTGCTGCGCAGGCGCCCCACCGTGACCTCCTGGCGCCGGCTCCTGGAGACCGCGCGTTCGGAGTACGAACGGGGGGCCGGGATCGTGTCCCTCGACAGCGACGAGGTGTACGAGAACTACGCGGCGGTCGGCTGAGGGCGTCCCGCCGCAGGGTCGCTCCGTAGGCGCGCTCGCAGCACGCGTACTCGCACCGCGCGTACTCGTCGAACGCTCACTCGTCGTCCGCGTCCGCGCGTGTTTCGGGCAGCTCCGGCCGCCTGGCCGCGAGCCGGTCGCCGATGTCCCGCAGCCCCGCGAGGTCGTGCACATCGCCGGGGAGTGCGGCCACCTCCACCACGGCCACCTCGGGATGGCGTGCGGTGAAGCGGTCGCGCGTGCGCTGCTCGCGGGAGAGCAGTTGCATGCGGTCGGCGTGCAGCCTCAGCAGACTCGCGGTCAACTGGTCGACGTCCGGTTCCGCGCCCGGGGGGCGGGGCTCGGACGCGGGTGCTGAGGGGGCAGCGGGCGAAGCGGCGGGGGAACCTGAACTGTCGTACGTGTCGGGAGAGTTACGAAGTCCAGCTTTCCCGTCACCCTGATCCACAATGCGGGGATCTTCAAGATTTTCGGCGGCGGTGAGCGCACGCTCGGCCGACAGCCGGACGGCGCCGCTGCCGTGGACACGGTTGAGCACCAGGCCGACCAGCGGCATGTCCTCGGCCGCCAGCCGCTGAACGAAGTACGCGGCCTCGCGCAGCGCGTCCCGCTCCGGGGCCGCCACCACCAGGAACGCCGTGCCGGGCGCCTGGAGCAGCTTGTACGTGGCGTCCGCGCGCGTACGGAAGCCGCCGAAGGTGGTGTCCATCGCCGCCACGAACGTCTGTACGTCCTTGAGCAGCTGACCGCCCAGCAGCTTGCCCAGGGTGCCGGTCATCATCGACATGCCGACGTTGAGGAACTTCATCCCCGCCCGGCCGCCCAGCTTCGCCGGCGCCGTCAGCAGCCGGATCAGCCGGCCGTCCAGGAACGAACCCAGCCGCTTGGGTGCGTCCAGGAAGTCCAGCGCGGAGCGGGACGGCGGGGTGTCGACGACGATGAGGTCCCACTCGTCCCTCGCCCGCAGCTGGCCCAGCTTCTCCATCGCCATGTACTCCTGCGTGCCCGCGAAGCCCGCCGAGAGCGACTGGTAGAACGGGTTGGCCAGGATCGCGGCGGCCCGCTCGGGGTCCGCGTGCGCCTCGACGACCTCGTCGAAGGTGCGCTTCATGTCGAGCATCATGGCGTGCAGCTCGCCGGCGCCCTCGGTGCCCTTCACCCGGCGCGGCACGTTGTCCAGCGAGTCGATGCCCATCGACTGGGCCAGCCGTCGGGCCGGGTCGATGGTGAGGACGACCACCTTCCGGCCCCGCTCGGCGGCCCGCAGCCCCAGCGCCGCCGCGGTCGTGGTCTTGCCGACCCCGCCCGAGCCGCAGCACACCACGATCCGCGTCTCGGGGTCGTCGAGCAGCGGATCGACGTCGAGCACGCGCGTGGGGGAGAGCCGGTGCCGGGCGGTGTCCTGCGCGTGGGCCGGGTCCGGACTCATGACAACCCCTGGTTCTGCAGCTCGGATGCGAGTTCGTACAGGCCCGCCAGGTCCATGCCCTCGGCGAGCAGCGGCAGTTCGTGCAGCGGCAGTCCCAGCTCGCCCAGGACCGCGCGCTGCTCCTGCTCCAGCGCGTGCCGCTCGGCGTACTCGGCGGCCTGTTGCAGCAGCGGGTCCACCAGCCGCTCGGCGTTCCCGCCGCGCCGCGCCCCGCCCAGGCCGGCGGCCGACAGCGAACGGGCCACGGCGGCGTGCGGCACCGCCTGCACGAGGTCCAGGCCGGCCGCGTCCAGTACCTCGGGCCGCACCATGTTCACGATGACCCGGCCGACCGGCAGCCCCGCCGCCCGCAGTTCGGCGATGCCGTCCGCGGTCTCCTGCACGGGCATCTCTTCCAGGAGGGTGACCAGGTGCACGGCGGTCTCCCGGGACTTCAGCACCCGCATCACGGCCTGGGCCTGGTTGTGTATCGGGCCGATCTTCGCCAGTCCGGCCACCTCGTCGTTGACGTTCAGGAAACGGGTGATGCGTCCGGTGGGCGGTGCGTCCATGACGACGTAGTCGTACGTGAAGCGGCCGTTCCGGTCCTTGCGGCGCACCGCCTCGCACGCCTTTCCGGTCAGCAGGACGTCCCGCAGACCGGGCGCGACGGTGGTGGCGAAGTCGATGGCACCGAGCTTCTTCAGGGCGCGGCCGGCCCCGCCCAGCTTGTAGAACATCTGGAGGTAGTCCAGCAGGGCCAGTTCGGGATCGATGGCCAGGGCGTACACCGCGCCGCCCCCCGGAGCGACGGCGATCTTCCGCTCCTCGTAGGGCAGCGCCTCTGTCTCGAACAGCTGCGCGATACCCTGTCTGCCCTCCACCTCCACGAGAAGCGTCCGCTTTCCCTCGGTGGCGAGGGCCAGCGCGAGGGAGGCGGCGACCGTCGTCTTTCCGGTCCCGCCCTTGCCGCTGACGACCTGGAGCCTGCTCACGTCTTCGAGACTAACCAGTCCGCCCGACACCTACGCGGGAGGCTGTGGATAACAGCCGCTACAGTCAGCGCATGACGAAGTGGGAATACGCCACCGTGCCGCTGCTCGTACACGCCACCAAGCAGATTCTGGACACCTGGGGCCAGGACGGCTGGGAGCTGGTCCAGGTCGTGCCCGGACCCAACCCCGAGCAGCTCGTGGCCTACCTGAAGCGGGAGAAGGCGTAATGGGCGCCGTCGAGGACCGGCTCGGCGAACTCGGTCTGACCCTGCCCGAGGTCGTACCGCCACTGGCCGCCTACCAGCCGGCCGTGGTCTCCGGACCGTACGTCTACACCGCCGGCCAGCTGCCGATGGTGGAGGGCAAGCTTCCGGTCACCGGCAAGGTGGGTGCCGAGGTGACCGCCGAGGAGGCCAAGGAGCTGGCCCGCACCTGCGCGCTCAACGCCCTGGCGGCCGTCAAGTCCGTCACGGGCGACCTGGACCGCATCGCGCGCGTGGTGAAGGTCGTCGGCTTTGTCGCCTCGGCCGCGGACTTCACCGGGCAGCCCGGGGTCGTCAACGGCGCCAGCGAGCTGTTCGCCGCGGTCCTGGGTGACAAGGGCGTGCACGCGCGCAGCGCCGTCGGCGTCGCCGTGCTGCCGCTGGACGCACCCGTGGAGGTGGAGATTCAGGTCGAGCTGGTGCCCTGAGGCCGGGCCCCGGGGACCCCTCGAAGATTCGCCTGCGCCGGGATAGCCTCCGCCCATGGCGAATGGGCAGTGGTACCCACCGGAGTGGCCGGACCGCATCCGGGCGCTCGCCGAAGGCACCCTCACACCGGTGCGCCCGAAGCGCGCGGCCACGGTGCTGCTCCTGAAGGACACCCCGGCCGGTCCGGCCGTCCACATGCTGCGCAGACGCGCCTCCATGGCCTTCGCCGGAGGCGCGTACGCGTATCCGGGCGGCGGTGTGGACCCCCGCGACGACGACCTCCAGGTCCGCTGGGCGGGCCCCACGCGCGCGTGGTGGGCCGATCGGCTCGGCATCGACGAGACGGGAGCCCAGGCGGTCGTCTGCGCGGCCGTGAGGGAGACGTACGAGGAGGCGGGTGTCCTGCTCGCCGGACCGACGCCCGACTCCGTGACCGGCGACACCACCGGCGAGGACTGGGAGGCGGACCGCGCCGCCCTGGCCGCCCACGAACTGTCCTTCGCCGAGTTCCTGGACCGCCGAGGTCTGGTGCTGCGTTCCGACCTGCTGACCGCCTGGGCCCGCTGGATCACCCCGGAGTTCGAGGCCCGCCGCTACGACACCTGGTTCTTCGTGGCGGCCCTCCCGCAGGGCCAGCGCACCCGTAACCTCTCCACGGAGGCCGACCGCACGGTGTGGACCCGGCCCGCCGAGGCCGCGGCCGGATACGACCGGGGCGAGCTGCTGATGCTGCCGCCCACCATCGCGATCCTGCGGCAGCTGGGCCCGTACGTCACCGCCGCCGAGGCGTTCGCCGCCGCGCCCGCGCGCGACATGACGCCCGTCCTGGCCCGTGCGCGGCTGGCCGACGACGGGATCGAGCTGGCCTGGCCGGGGCACGACGAGTTCACCAAGCACATTCCGACCGCCCCCGCCGGGGGAGGTCCCGCATGACCGACGCGGCAGCCCTGCCCGGCCGGCCCCGGGGCGGAGTCATATCGGGTCCCGCCACCGCGCGGACCGTCAACGTGCTGGCGCCCAACCCGTCCGCGATGACCCTGGACGGCACCAACACCTGGATCGTCGCGGAGCCCGACTCCGATCTCGCCGTGGTCGTCGACCCGGGCCCGCTGGACGAAGGCCACCTCCGCGCGGTCGTCGACGCGGCCGAGCGGGCGGGCAGACGCGTCGCGCTGACCCTGCTCACCCACGGCCACCCCGACCACGCGGAGGGCGCCGCCCGCTTCGCCGAACTGACCCGCACCCAGGTGCGTGCGCTGGACCCGGCGCTGCGGCTCGGCGACGAGGGGCTGGCCGCGGGGGACGTGATCACCACCGGCGGCCTGGAGCTGTGGGTCGTCCCCACCCCCGGCCACACCGCCGACTCGCTGTCCTTCCACCTCCCGGCCGACCGGGCGGTGCTCACCGGGGACACGGTCCTCGGCCGGGGTACGACGGTCGTGGCGCACCCTGACGGCCGCCTCGGCGACTATCTGGACTCCCTGCGCCGGCTGCGGTCCCTGGCGGTCGACGACGGCGTCCAGACCGTCCTGCCGGGCCACGGGCCGGTCCTGGAGGACGCCCAGGGCGCCGTCGAGTTCTATCTCGCCCACCGGGCCCACCGGCTCGCCCAGATCGAGACCGCCGTCGAGGACGGCCACCGCACGCCCGCCGAGGTCGTCGCCCACGTCTACGCCGACGTGGACCGCTCCCTGTGGCCGGCGGCGGAACTGTCGGTCCGGGCGCAACTGGAGTACCTGCGCGAGCACGGGCTGCTCTGAAAGGGCGCGGCGGTCCGGGCGCACGTTCTGCCGGGGTGCGGGTGGGGGCGGGGCGGGTGCCGGTTCGGGGGCGTGACGCTGCGGCATGGTGCCGGTCGTGGGGTGTGACGATCCGGTCCGGGATCGGGTCCGGCTTCGGCCGGTCGGTGCGGCTTCGGGCCAGTGGGTTCTTGGGGTCAGCGGGGTCTTGGGGTCTTCACACCGTGCACGCGCGCGTACTCGTGCGCGAGCCACGGTCCGATGTCGTCGACGTATGCCCGCAGTACGGCGGGGTCGCCGACCGGCTCATAGCCGTACCCGGCCGCGGTCCGCAGCTGGGCCGCCCGCCGCGGGTAGTACGCGCCGAACGCCTCGGCCATCTCGTGCAGGTCGCTGGTCCAGCCGTTCCAGCGCGGCATGACGAGGGTGAAGGCGGTCCGGACGAGGTGCCGTGACATGAACCGGACGAGGGGCCGCCGGGCCGCCGCCGTCTCGTCCACGGTGGCGATGCGCTCCCGCCAGCGGGGGAGGAGGAGGGCGAGGTCGCCGTTGGTCTCACGGGCCAGCAGGGGGTCGGGCCGGTAGCGGGGCAGATGTCCGGCCAGATCCTCCCCGAGCAACGGGGTGCACAGACAGGCCACGAACCAGCCCAGATCGTGCCGCTCCAGGTCGCTCAGCAGCCGTTCCCGGCCGAACAACAGCGTGCCCACCCCGTCGATCTGGGGGAACTCGGCGTCGATCGCCGCGCCCAGCGCCCGGGCCGCGGCCCGGTCCTGGTCGTCCGGTTCGGCCGCCAGCGCCACCAGCAGGTCGAGGTCGCTGCGCCCCACGCGCGCGGTGCCGCGGGGGATCGACCCGTAGAGGTACGCGCTGTGCAGCCGTGCTCCGAACGCCTCGGGCAGCCGGGCACGCGCGGCAGCCACGACGGGGCGGAAAGCAGGCTGCACGCGCGCGAGGGAGCCTTCGCGCACGAGACGGCCCTCCGGGTCGAGGCCCTTGCGCCGTACCGCCTCGGGGACGAGGTTCTTGTGCTGCACCACCTCGGGGTCGACACCCGGGCGACGTACGTCCCTGGGTACGACACCCGGGCGTCGTACGTCCTCGGGGCCGAGGCCCTCACGATGTACGCCCTCGGCGGGTTCGGGCCCGGTCTCCATCCGGTCGGCAGCAGAGCGGACCGAGCCGGATCAGCGCGAACGCTTCGCGAGCCGCTCGACGTCCAGCAGGATGACGGCGCGTGCCTCCAAGCGGAGCCAGCCGCGCTGGGCGAAGTCGGCGAGCGCCTTGTTCACGGTCTCCCGGGACGCGCCGACCAACTGGGCCAGCTCCTCCTGCGTGAGGTCGTGGACGACGTGGATGCCCTCCTCGGACTGCACGCCGAAGCGGCGGGAGAGGTCCAGCAGAGCGCGCGCCACGCGGCCGGGTACGTCGGAGAAGACCAGGTCCGACATGGCGTCGTTGGTCTTGCGCAGCCGACGGGCGACGGCGCGCAGCAGGGCGCCGGCCACCTCGGGGCGTACGTTCAGCCAGGGCTGCAGGTCGCCGTGGCCGAGGCCGAGCAGCTTGACCTCGGTCAGCGCGGTCGCTGTCGCCGTCCGCGGGCCCGGGTCGAACAGCGACAGCTCGCCGATCAGCTCACCGGGACCGACGACGGCGAGCATGTTCTCGCGGCCGTCGGGGGAGGTGCGGTGCAGCTTGACCTTGCCCTCGGTGACCACGTAGAGCCGGTCGCCCGGGTCGCCCTCGTGGAAGAGGGAGTCGCCGCGCGCCAGGGTCACCTCACTCATGGAGGCACGCAGCTCCGCGGCCTGCTCGTCGTCGAGAGCCGCGAAGAGCGGGTTGCGCCGCAGAACGTCGTCCACGAGTTCTCTCCTTGTCGACCTGCTCAGGGGATCTTGCTCCCCGGTGTACCAGGGGACCGTGCTTCCCATTTTGCCGGACGGTCCAAACAGTGTGATCTGTCACAAGGATGCCGCACAGGTGTACCGAGGTAAGCGGCAGGGGGCCGATCGAGGGCTGATCCCCGGGGGCCGAGGCGGATACCGGTGCCGGGCTCTAGGCTGGCCGGGTGTCCAAATCGCCGGTGAGAGCACAGGCCAAGGGGGCTGAGCGGGTGGATGTACATCGCAATTCCGCTTTGGGCGAACAGGGCCCGAATGATGGTAGAGAAATGCTGAAAACGGGAGAAAAGGCGTCTTCGGGGGCGGAGGGGGCGACTGTGGCAAAGCAGGCTGAGGAGGCCGCGCCTGGTAAGACAGCCGCGTCCGCGAAGAAGGCCGCGTCCGCGAAGAAGGCCGCGTCCGCGGAGGGAGCTGCTTCTACGGAGAAGGTTCCTTCCGTGGAGAAGGCCGTTCCATCCGCGAAGAATGTGGCCTCAGTGAAGAAAGTCACTCCCGTAAAGAAGGCCACCGTCAAGAAAGCAGCAGAGAAGACGGCAGTTGCGAAGAAGGCTGTGCCGAAGAAGGCAGCTGTGAAGACGGCAGCCACAAAGAAGACGGCGGTGAAGAACGCGGCCGGGAAGAAGACGGCTGCCGGGAAACCCGCCGTCGGGAAAGCCCCCGTCGCGAAACCGCCGAGGCACGAGTCGCACACCGCGCTCGTCCGCCGGGCCCGCCGGATCAACCGCGAACTCGGCGAGGTGTACCCGTACGCCCACCCCGAGCTGGACTTCGAGAACCCCTTCCAGTTGCTGGTCGCCACGGTCCTGTCCGCTCAGACCACCGACCTCAGGGTCAACCAGACCACCCCCGTGCTTTTCGCCAAGTACCCCACGCCTGAGGACCTGGCCGTCGCCAACCCGGAGGAGGTCGAGGAGATCCTCCGGCCGTGCGGCTTCTTCCGGGCCAAGACCAGGTCGGTCATAGGGCTGTCCGCCGCGCTGACGGAGGAGTTCGGCGGCGAGGTCCCCGGCCGCCTGGAAGACCTCGTCAAGCTGCCCGGAGTCGGCCGCAAGACCGCCTTCGTGGTCCTCGGCAACGCCTTCGGACGGCCCGGGATCACCGTGGACACCCACTTCCAGCGGCTGGTGCGGCGCTGGCAGTGGACCGAGGAGACCGACCCCGACAAGATCGAGGCGGCGGTCGGCGCGCTGTTCCCCAGGAGCGAGTGGACGGACCTGTCGCACCACGTCATCTGGCACGGCCGCCGCATCTGCCACGCCCGCAAGCCCGCCTGCGGCGCCTGCCCCATCGCCCCGCTCTGCCCGGCGTACGGCGAGGGCGAGACCGACCCGGAGAAGGCGAAGAAGCTGCTGAAGTACGAGAAGGGCGGCTTCCCCGGCCAGCGGCTCAAGCCTCCGCAGTCCTACCTCGACGCCGGGGGCAGGCCGGCGCCTCCGCCGGCGGCCGGATGAGGCTCGGTCAACCCGACCCGGATGAGGGTCGGTCAACCCGACATTGACCGGCTGGAACGATCTCGGACCCGCGGGGCGTTGGATTCGGCAGAACGGGGGCGGCCATGACGCACACCAGCAAGAGGCAGACGGCAACGACGCAGACGGCGACGACGCAGACCACAAAGACAGAAACCACAACGCCAGAAACCACAAAGGCACAAGCCACGACGGCGCAGCCGGCGGGGATGCGGTCTGCGCCGGTGAGGACGCGGGCGAACGGATCGAATGCGAACGGATCGAATGCGCAGGGACCGGATACAGGCGGATCGGATACAGGCGGACCGGATACAGGCGGACCGGATACAGGCGGACCGGATTCGGGCGGATCGGATACGGACGGGACGCGTGCGGGCAGGTCGCGGGGGCCGCACGTGACGCCGCAGGCGCCGGGAACGCCCAGCAAGGACGGGCTGCCCGACTGGCTGGACCCGGTGGTGCACGTCGTCGAGACGGTCGAGCCGTTGCAGCTCAGCCGCTTCCTGCCGCCGCGGAACGGGGCCGGACGACAGTCGGCCGTACTGATCCTTTTCGGCGAGGGACGGCGGGGCCCTGAGCTGCTGCTCATGGAGCGGGCGAGTTCGCTGCGCTCGCACGCCGGCCAGCCCGCCTTCCCCGGTGGCGCCCTCGACCCCGAGGACGGCGACCCGACGGCCGACGGGCCGCTGCGGGCCGCTCTCCGCGAGGCCGAGGAGGAGACCGGGCTCGATCCCTCGGGCGTCCAGATCTTCGGTGTGCTGCCCAGGCTGTACATCCCGGTCAGCAGATTCGTCGTGACGCCGGTGCTCGGCTGGTGGCGCGAGCCCAGCCCGGTCGGTGTCGTCGACCCGAACGAGACCGCGCGGGTCTTCACGGTCCCCGTGGCGGATCTCACGGACCCGGCCAACAGAGCCACCACGGTCCACCCGAGCGGCCACCGAGGTCCGGCATTCCTGGTCGAATCGACGCTGGTCTGGGGGTTCACCGCCGGAGTCATCGACCGCCTGCTGCACTACGCGGGCTGGGAGCGGCCCTGGGACGAGGACAGGCAGGTCCCGCTCGACCGGTGGTCATGACAGGGTGGCCCCCGTGCTGTGTTTTCCCGGGGGGCTCCCCTCGGCACTCCGGCCGTGCCGGTCGGACCGGAGCGTGACGAGGCGAGGTTCCTGAACAAGTGAATGTGCTGGACATCCTGCTGCTGGTCGCTGCCGTGTGGTTCGCGATCGTGGGCTATCGCCAGGGCTTCGTCGTCGGCATCCTGTCGGTGATCGGCTTCCTCGGCGGCGGTCTCGTCGCGGTCTATGTGCTGCCCGTGATCTGGGCCGCCCTCACGGACCACGCCGAGGTCAATACGACCGCGGCCGTCGTCGCGGTGGTCGTCGTCATCGTCTGCGCCTCCGTCGGACAGGCCCTGACCACCCACCTCGGCAACAAGCTGCGCCGGTACATCACGTGGTCCCCGGCCCGCGCCCTGGACGCGACGGGCGGCGCGCTCGTCAACGTCGTCGCGATGCTGCTGGTCGCCTGGCTGATCGGCTCGGCCCTCGCGGGTACGACGCTGCCGACGCTCGGCAAGGAGGTCCGCAACTCCAAGGTGCTGCTCGGCGTCTCCCGGGCGCTGCCCACGCAGGCCGACACCTGGTTCGCCGACTTCTCCACGGTCCTCGCGCAGAACGGCTTTCCGCAGGTCTTCAGCCCGTTCTCGAACGAACCGATCACCGACGTCCAGCCGCCCGACCCGGCGCTGGCGGGCAGTCCCGTGGCCACCCGCGCCCAGCGCTCCATCGTGAAGGTGATGGGCACCGCCCAGAGCTGCGGCAAGGTCCTGGAGGGCACGGGCTTCGTCTTCGCCGACCGCCGCGTCATGACGAACGCGCATGTCGTCGGCGGCGTCGACGAGCCCACCGTGCAGATAGGCGGGGTCGGCCGCAGGTACGACGCGAAGGTCGTCCTCTACGACTGGCGGCGCGACATCGCCGTACTCGACGTACCGGACCTCGACGCCCCCGCCCTGCGGTTCACCTCCCAGGACGCGGTGAGCAGCGACAGCGCGATCGTCGCGGGCTTCCCGGAGAACGGGTCGTACGACGTCCGTGCCGCGCGCGTGCGTGGCCGCATCACGGCCAACGGTCCGGACATCTACCACCGCGGGACGGTCCGCCGCGACATCTATTCCCTGTACGCGACCGTCCGCCAGGGCAACTCCGGCGGCCCGATGCTCACGCCGGACGGCAAGGTGTACGGCGTGGTGTTCGCGAAGTCCCTCGACGACGCCGACACCGGGTACGCGCTCACGGCGGACGAGATCCAGCCGGACATCACCCGGGGGCTCACGGCGAAACAGCAGGTGGGAACCGACAACTGTGCCCTGTAGGACACCGGTGGCGCCCGTTCCCTGCCGGGCATCGGGGGTCGTGACCGGCCCCTCTTGCCGGAAGCCGGTCACCGGCCCCTCCTGCCGGACACCGGTCACCGTGCCCTTCAGGACACCGGCGACTCTGCCCGACGGGACCTCGCGGGACGGTCAGCTGCGGGAGTGACGCAGGCGTACCGAGACCCAGCGGGCCCGGCGGCGCAGAATACGCGGGATTCCCACCCGCGGGTCCGCGTCCGACGCCTGTGGCGTGCCCGGCCGGCGGTGGTCATGGCCACTCGCCGATCGGCGGCTGCGGGGTGCGTCACTGTAGTCGTGCGTCCATCCCATACCGGGACGTCTGCCCTTGCCCCAAGGTCGATAACCGCCCCGAAGACCCTCAATCGGCCTATGCGCCAGGCATGTGGCCGTCCGCTGGGACAGAGGTTCGGGTTCGGATACCGGGCGCATCGGCGCGGTCACCGATCGGGTTCGGGATCTTTCAGCCAATTGACGAGTTCGGCGGAGAAACCGGCTGGATCCTCCTCGTGCGGGAAGTGTCCCAGCCCGTCGAACAGCCGCCAGCGGTAGGGCGCTTCGACGTACTCGCCCGAGCCCGCCGCGCTACGGGTGCGCAGCACCGGGTCCAGCGAGCCGTGCAGATGCAGGGTGGGCACGCGCACCGGCCGCTTCATCCGGCGGTTGAACTGGATACCGTCCGGGCGGGCCAGCGACCGCACCATCCAGCGGTACGGCTCGATCGTGCAGTGCGCGGTGGAGGGGATGCACATCGCGCGCTGATACGTCTCCACCGCCTGCTCGTCCGGGGGCTGCGGCCCGGACCAGTCCCGGATCAGCCGGCCCACCAGCGCGCCGTCGTCGGCGGTGAGCTGCCGTTCGGGGACCCACGGCCGCTGGAAGCCCCAGATGTAGGAACCGGCGACCGTCTGCCGGGCATCCCGCAGCATCGCGGAACGCCAGCGCCGCGGGTGCGGCATCGAGACGACCGCCAGCCGCCTGACCAGCTTGGGACGCATCGCGGCGGCCGTCCACGCCAGATAGCCGCCCAGGTCGTGACCGACCAGCGCGGCGTCCGGCTCGCCCAGGGAACGGATCACGCCGGTGACGTCGAGGGCGAGGTTCGCGGGATCGTAACCGCGCGGGGTGCGGTCACTGCCGCCCACGCCCCGCAGATCCATGGCCACTGCACGGAAGCCCGCGTCGGCGAGCGCGACGAGTTGCTGCCGCCAGGTCCACCAGAACTGCGGGAAGCCGTGCAGCAGCAGCACCAGCGGACCGTCACCCAGTTCCGCCATGTGGAAGCGGGCGCCGTTCGCGGCGACGTCCCGGTGCGTCCAGGGACCTTCGATCCGTACGGCCGAATAAGCGGCGGGGTCCGTCATGACGACGAGCGTGCCACAGCCTCGATGGCCTCGGGCACCCGCTCGTGCGGCAGCTCCGGGCGCGGGTGCGGCTTGGCGTTCTGCAGGACGCCCGCCGTCTGCTTCATGGACGCGGCCACCTTCTGCGGGCCCTTGCCCTTCTTGGCCTTCTTGAAGAAGTAGGTGCTGAGCAGCGCGAGGAAGGCGGCGACCAGTACGTTCGCGGCGAAGGACAGCAGGAAGCAGAGGGCGAGGTTCCAGCCGGTCCAGGTCCGAATGCCGTACGCGAGCGCGAAGTTGAGCATCGGCAACGAGAACAGCAGGAGCAGGGCGGCCACCGTGAGCGCGCCCGTGCCCACGCCGCCGCGCTTGACGTCCTGCTTGAGCTGAGCCTTGGCCAGCGCGATCTCGTCGTGCACCAGGGCCGACATCTCGGCGGTCGCCGAGGCGACCAGCTGGCCGATGCTGCGTTCGGCGCCGACCGGGCTGCCGTCGGGTGCGCTCATCGCGGTCTCCCTCTCCTGCGTACGCCGCGCGTACGGATCCGTCTTCTGCCTGACTGCGTACGGTCCCGTCATTTGTACCGTCTCGTCAGATCATGCCGGACGGTCGTTCTCCTCGCCTGCCCCGCCCGGTACTTCGGACGGCCTGTGGCGTGCGTCGGTCATCTCCTTGGCCAGGCGCCGGTGCTCGGCCGCCTTGCGCTCGTGGATGGCGGCCATGCGCAGGTGGTAGGCGGGGTCGTCCTCCTCGTAGACGTCCGGGATGCCGTCGCTGTCCTCGTCCCGCTCCTCCTCCGCGCACAGCCGACGGTACTTGGCGTTGCGGATCTTCAGCAGCACCGTCGCACCCAGGGCTGCGATCAGCGATCCGCTCAGTACGGCCGCCTTGACCTCGTCGGTCAGCACTGCGTCGCCGGCGAAGGCGAGTTCCCCGATGAGCAGCGACACGGTGAAGCCGATGCCGGCGAGGCAGGCGAGCGCGAACACGTCGGCCCAGGCGAGGTCGTCGCTGAGCGAGGCCCGGGTGAAGCGCGCGGTCAGCCAGGTGCCGCCGAAGATGCCGACCGTCTTGCCGACGACCAGGCCGAGCACCACCCCCAGGGTCTCCGGCTGGGTGAACACGTCCCCGAGCGCGCGCGCCGAGACGGACACGCCGGCGCTGAACAACGCGAACAGCGGCACGGCGAGCCCTGCCGACAGCGGGCGCACGAGGTGTTCGATCCGCTCACCGGGTGACCGGTCTTCACCCGCGTGGGTGGTGCAACGCAGCATCAGGCCCATCGCCACACCCGCGATGGTCGCGTGGACGCCGCTGTTGTACATCAGGGCCCAGATCACGACCGCGAGCGGTACGTACACGTACCAGCCGCGCACTCCCTTGCGCAGCAGCACCCAGTAGACGACGAGTCCGGCCACCGCGCCGCCGAGCGCCGTGTAGTCGAGCCGACTGGTGTAGAAGACGGCAATGATCAGGATCGCGAACAGGTCGTCGACGACGGCGAGCGTCAGCAGGAAGGCACGCAGGGCGCTCGGCAGGGAGGTGCCGATGACCGCGAGTACGGCCAGCGCGAACGCGATGTCGGTGGCGGTCGGCACGGCCCAGCCCCGGAGCGAGCCGCCGTCGGCCAGATTGGTGAGGGTGTAGACGAGGGCCGGCGCGGCCATCCCGCACAGCGCCGCGATGACGGGCAGCACGGCGGCTTTCCGGTCCCGCAGGTCACCGGCGACGAGTTCACGTTTGAGTTCGATACCGGCGACGAAGAAGAAGACCGCGAGCAGTCCGTCGGCGGCCCAGTGGGCGACGGAGAGGTTCAGACCGAGGGGCGCGAGTCCCAGGCGGAAGTGGCTGACGCTCGTATAGCTGTGCCCCAGCGCCGGAATGTTCGCCCAGATCAGCGCGGTGATCGCGGCGGCCAGCAGCAGTACGCCGCCCACCGTCTCGGTCCGCAGGGCGTCCGCGACGAACCTCCGCTCGGGCAGCGACAGCCGGCCGAGGACCTTGCGAGCGGTGACGGTGCGGGGCGCGGTCACGGGGGAGACCTCCGGTGGGTGGGCACGGCAGAACACATGCCGACCAGACTTCCCGGCGCACCTTGAAAACCTTTTCGAATCTTGACGCTTTCCATATTTTACTCGACGCGCTGCATGGATCTTTCGGGTTAACGCCGTTTTGGTCCTTGGGCAGGGCGATTTTTCGTGTGTGAGATGTATGAGCTGTACGGCACGGTAAGTCTCATATGTCGAGCCGTGGGCGGCGAGAGGTGCGGGCCGCGAGATGGACGGGCCGCGAGATGTGCGGGTAGCGAGCTGTACGGGCGCCAAGTCGTACGGGTGGGCGAGCGGTACCTGCGTCAAGCCGTATGGGCTTGAGTTGTACGAACGTCCAGCCGTATGGGCAGCGAGCCGTACGTGTGGCGAACTGTTCGTGTGGCGGGCTGTTCGCGGCACGTACGTACGCGGCAGGGACGCCCCTTTCTCGGGACGCCCCTGCCGGTGGCGGCCTTCCTTGGCCGTGGTGCTTCCGTGGCGCTTCTGCCAGGTGCTCAGTCCTCGCTCGGTGCTGCCGGGAGCTTCTGCTGGATGAAGTCCATGACGGTCGAGTCCGTCAGCGTGGTGACGTCGCCGAGCTGGCGGTTCTCCGCGACGTCGCGCAGCAGACGGCGCATGATCTTCCCGGAGCGGGTCTTCGGCAGTTCCGCCACCGGCAGGATCCGCTTCGGCTTGGCGATGGGGCCGAGCGTGGCGCCGACGTGATTGCGCAGGTCGTTGACCAGGTTCTCGTCCTCGGACGCCGTACCGCGCAGGATCACGAAGGCGACGATCGCCTGTCCCGTCGTCTCGTCCGCCGCGCCGACCACGGCCGCCTCGGCGACCGACGGGTGGGAGACCAGCGCGGACTCGACCTCGGTCGTCGAGATGTTGTGCCCGGACACGAGCATCACGTCGTCGACGCGGCCGAGGAGCCAGATGTCCCCGTCCTCGTCCTTCTTCGCCCCGTCACCGGCGAAGTACTTGCCCTCGAACCGCGACCAGTAGGTGTCCAGGAACCGCTGGTCGTCACCCCAGATGGTGCGCAGCATCGACGGCCACGGCTCGGTGAGCACGAGGTAGCCACCACCGCCGTTGGGCACCTCGTTCGCCTCGTCGTCCACGACCGTGGCGGAGATGCCGGGCAGCGGTCGCTGCGCGGAGCCCGGCTTGGCCTCGGTGACGCCGGGCAGCGGGGAGATCATCATCGCGCCGGTCTCGGTCTGCCACCAGGTGTCCACGACCGGGGTCCGGTCGGCGCCGATGTGCTTGCGGTACCAGACCCAGGCCTCGGGGTTGATCGGCTCGCCCACGGACCCCAGCACGCGCAGGCTGCTGAGATCGAACTTCGCGGGGATGTCGTCGCCCCACTTCATGAACGTGCGGATGGCGGTCGGCGCCGTGTACAGGATCGTCACCCCGTACTTCTGCACGATCTCCCAGAACCGGCCCTGGTGCGGGGTGTCCGGCGTGCCCTCGTACATGACTTCGGTGGCGCCGTTGGCCAGCGGCCCGTAGACGATGTAGGAATGCCCGGTCACCCAGCCGACGTCGGCCGTGCACCAGTACACGTCCGTCTCCGGCTTGAGGTCGAAGACGGCGTGATGGGTGTACGCCGCCTGCGTGAGGTAGCCGCCTGAGGTGTGCAGGATGCCCTTCGGCTTACCCGTCGTGCCGGACGTGTAGAGGATGAACAGCGGGTGCTCCGCCTCGAACGCCTCCGGCGTGTGCTCGGCGGACTGCCGCTCGACGATCTCGTGCCACCACACATCGCGCTCGTCGTGCCAGGCGACCTCCTGGCCGGTGCGGCGGACGACCAGTACGTGCTCCACGTTGTCCACGCGCTCGACCGCGTCGTCCACGGCCGGCTTGAGCGCGGACGGCTTGCCGCGCCGCCAGCCGCCGTCGGAGGTGATGACGACCTTGGCGTCAGCATCCTGGATGCGGGTGGCGAGGGCTTCCGCCGAGAAGCCGCCGAAGACGACCGAGTGCGCGGCGCCGATACGGGCCGAGGCCAGCATCGCGATCGCGGTCTCCGGGATCATCGGCATGTAGATGGCGACCCGGTCACCCGCGCGGACCCCCAACTCCAGCAGCGCGTTGGCGGCCTTGGAGACCTCGTCCTTCAGTTCGGCGTAGGTGATCGCGCGGCTGTCGCCGGGCTCGCCCTCGAAATGGATGGCGACGCGGTCGCCGTGCCCCGCCTCGACATGGCGGTCCACGCAGTTGTACGCGACGTTCAGCCGGCCGTCCTTGAACCACTTGGCGAACGGCGGGTTCGACCAGTCCAACGTCTCCGCGGGCTGCACGGCCCAGGACAGTCGGCGGGCTTGCTCGGCCCAGAAGCCGAGCCTGTCGGCCTTGGCCTGTTCGTACGCCTCAGCCGTGACGTTGGCGTGCGCGGCCAGGTCAGCGGGCGGCGCGAAGCGTCGCTCCTCCTTCAACATGTTGGCGATGGACGGACGCTCGTTGCTCATTTCCGGGACTCCCAACACGCCGACTGTTTTGTCATGTGGTTTAGACCAATTGTCGTTTGGCATCATCCGGCCGTGGCGGCTTCCTGGTCAACCTCTCTGATCCTGGCACTTCCGGGCAGGCATGAGAAAGCCTCGACCGGTGGTGTCCGGCTGAGGCTCCGCCCCGTGCCGGCAGTCAGGCGCCGGATGCGCCCGCCTTCATCGCGCTGAGGAAAGCTTTCCGGGCCGGGGCGGGCGGCGTCGGGGCGGGGCTGGCCGCACCGGACCGGGGCGGGCGGGGTCGGGGCGAGGCGGGGCGGGGCGAGGCGAGGCGGGCGCCTCGCCCCGCGGGGTGGCCTTGGGTCCCGGAACACGCCGACACCCGTCCGTGCGTCCTCGGCGCAGCGCTTTTAGCGCCGCTGTGGGAGGAGGTACGCCAGTTCAGAGTGTTGACGTTGTGCATCGGGGCGCGGGGCGTGCGTGGCGCGTGTGACGTCTGTGATGCCTATGACGCCTGTGATTGCATGTTGCTTTCTTTCCCGTCATTCTTCCCTTTCCCCTCCCCCTCCCACCCGCCCCGCCCCCTCCCGCCCCTCGCGTTTCTGCCCCATTCACTGCGCCTCCGGCGCCGGCCGGTCGATTTCGAGGCGCCTCGGCCCGCCCCGCTGACATTGCCCGGCCCTTCGCCCCGGTCACACGGGGCCGGGCAACTCCTCCGTGCCGGGCACGCGCTGGAACACCTCCTCCTCGACCGCGCCACCCAGCAGATACGCCTGTGCCTCGCCCACATGGAAATACATCCCGTGCAGCTCCAACGCACCCGCGGTCCGTGCCCGCGCCACCGAGTCATGGGCCTGCAGATGCTTTAGTTGCTGGACCACATTGGTCAGGCAGAGCTGTTCCAGCGCGTCGGCCGCTGCTTGCCCGGCCAGCCGCGCCTGAGGACGGCTGCCGTCTGCCATCCTCTGCAGGCTCGGCTGCCCGTGACGCAGCCACCGGCCGAGCGGCGACCGCCCGTTCTCCTGGGCGGAGTCGAGCAGCGCCTGCATGGCTCCGCACCCGGAGTGCCCGCACACCGTGATGGAGCGCACCTTCAGCACATCCACCGCGTACTCGATCGCGGCCGCCACCGAGTCGTCGCCGCCCTCCGCGCCAGGCAGCGGTACCAGGTTGCCGACGTTGCGGACGACGAAGAGGTCGCCGGGACCACTGGAGGTGATCATCGACGTGACGAGCCGCGAGTCGGCGCAGGTGAGGAAGAGTTGGGACGGACACTGCCCCTCCCGCGCCAGGCGCGCCAGTTCGCTCCGTACCAGAGGTGCGGTGTTGCGCTGGAACGCGCCGATCCCACGTGCCAGTTCACGCCCACCGGAACTGTGGGCAGCGTCGGCAATGCTGCCCACGCCGATATCCCTTTCGGCACCCGTACCCGTTTCCGTGTCGGTGCCGGTGTGGTCACCGTTGCTGATGTGGGCGCCGGTGCGTGTGTGACCACCGGTACAGGTGCCACGGTCGGTTCCGGCGAGCGAGCCCGAGGCGGGACCCTGGACCCGGCCGGAACCGGAGCCGGAGTCGAAGGCCGTGACTGGGCGCAAGCCCGAACCGTGGATCGAGCCCGACCGGCAGCCGGAGCCCGTGGCTGGACCGAAGCCCATACCCGCGCCGATGCCCGTACCCGTACCCGTGTCTGTCCCCGCGCCCGTGCCTGCTGCCTCCGCCGGCGAACCAGCTGCCCCACGGGAACCCGCTGCCGAACCGGCTACTGAGCCGGAGCCCGACCCAGCTACGGAGCCCGAACCCGCCCCGGCTGCTGAGCCGGAATCCGATACCGCGCCCGCCCCTGTGGCCGAGCCCGAGCCCGAACGCGGCTCCGCACGGCGCCCCGAGTCCAGATCGCTTCCCGGGCCCACACCGGTATCTGACCCCGTACCGATACCGGTGCCGGACGCTGTCGAGCCCAGCCCGGAGCCGGAACCAAAGCCGGAGCCGGCGAGGGCCAGGCCCGTGCTAGCGCCGGAATCGCTGCCTCCGTCGCTATCGCCCCCAGCCGAGCCATCTCTTCCGTCACCGACGCCGCCCCCACTGCCGAAACCACCCCCCGCTCTGTCAGTGCTGTCCCCCTGCCCGACACCGTCAGTGGCCAGGTACCCGAAGCTGCTGCCTCCCCCCTGCCCGACCCCGTCAGAAGCCGAGCCCCCGTTGCCGCTGCCGCCCAGCGCCCCGGCCTCATCAGGAGCCCGGCCCCCGTCGCCGTCACCACCAGACAGGCGCCCCCGATCGTCCTGCCTGCCCCGCATGCCCTGCCCGCCCTGACCGTCGGACGGCATG
The DNA here is from genome assembly GCF_042871185.1 of Streptomyces sp. NPDC006012. NCBI lineage: Bacteria > Bacillati > Actinomycetota > Actinomycetes > Kitasatosporales > Streptomycetaceae > Streptomyces > Streptomyces sp. NPDC006012. Next base: position 151,136 of record NZ_JBIAIE010000002.1, on the reverse strand, counting down.
ACGCACTGATGGTTGCGCCAAGGTGTCCAGGGTCGGCAGTGGCATTGGGCGGAGGCGGTCCGGGTACTGGACCGCAGCCCCGTGCGACAGCCGGTCAGCTCGGCGGTGCCGCCCTGCCCGGTGTGCGAGGCCCGCCAGTCCTGCAGTGACTCGTACGCCGCATGGTCCATGAACGAACCGTCCAACTCCACCACGGCGCGCGCGCCTTGGGGTACGAGATGCAGGGCCCGGCTGAGTCGGGGCACCGCCAGGAACGTCAACTGTCCGCGTACGTGTACGTGATGGACTCCTCCCTTCTCTTCATGCGTGATACGAGTGCGCGCCAGGCGGTGCATGGCGACGGCGACGGCCACGGCGACGCCGAGCACCACGCCCTCCAGGACGCCCAGGAACACCACGCCGAGTGTGGTGACGGCGTACACCAGCACTTCTCTGTGGCGGGTCACCGTGCGAATGTGGTGCAGCGACACCATCTGGATGCCGATGGCCATCACCAGGGCGGCGAGTGAGGCGAGCGGGATGAGGTCCAGGACCGGAACCATCAGCAGCGCGGCGACTACTACGAAAACGCCGTGCAGCATCGTGGAGTTCCGGCTCACGGCACCGGATTGCACATTCGCCGAACTGCGCACCGCGACGCCTGCCACCGGCAGCCCGCCGAGTGCCCCGGAGACGATGTTGGCTGAGCCCTGTCCGAGGAGTTCCCGGTTCAGGTCGGAACGGCCGACGTGAGGCTTCGGCCCGCGGCGGGCGGCGGCCATCTTGTCCACGGCGACCGCGCCGAGCAATGACTGCACGCTGCACACCAGCGTGGTGGTGAAGACGGCGGCGGCCAGGCCGAGCACCGGCCCCTCGGGCAGTCCGGCCAGGGCGTGGCTGCTCCAGGACGGCAGGTCGACCGTGGGCAGGACAAGGCCGGTGAAGGAGGCGGTCGCGGTGGCGCCGGTGACGGCCACGAGGGCGGCCGGAATTCTGCGCAGCAGCCGGCCCGGCCTGCCAGGCAGCCGTGGCCAGGTCAGGAGCAGGACAAGCGTCAGGGCGCTCATCGACACCGCGCCGGGATGCAGCCCGGCCAACTGGGCGGGCAGCGCGAGGATGTTGTCGATGACGGCGCTCTGCGGAGTGCCCCCCAGTACGACGTGCAGCTGGGCGATGGCGATGGTCACGCCGATGCCGGCGAGCATGCCGTGCACCACGGCAGGGCTGACGGCAAGGGCGGTCCGGGCCACGTGCAGGCAGCCCAGGCCCAGTTGAGCGAGGCCGGCGAGGACGGTGATGGCGCACGTCGTACGCCATCCGTAGCGGTGGATCAGGTCGGCGGTGACGACCGTGAGTCCGGCGGCCGGGCCGCTGACCTGGAGCGGGCTGCCGCCGAGCCGTCCGGCGACGATCCCGCCGACGGCGGCGGCGACCAGTCCGGCCTGGAGCGGGGCGCCGGTGGCGAGGGCGATGCCGAGCGACAGCGGGAGGGCGATCAGGAACACCGCGATCGATGCGGACAGGTCGGCACCGGCGAGCCGGAACCGGCGGGCCGGGCCCGGCGGCGGGCTGTGTGGTTCGTGCAGGTGCTCGGGCTGGGTGTGGACGCAGGCTGACATGTTTCCCGTCTCCTCCGGGGCAGCGTGGTCGCGGAAGGGGGTCCCGTCGACGACGGGGGCGGGCGTGGCCGTGGGATACGGCGTGCAGCGGCGGCATGAACCAACGTTGGGTAAACGAATCGTAATTCAGAGTAAAGGTCATGCATGTATTTTCTGTGCAAATGGGGCATGGCTTCACCTATTGAGGTGAAGCGCGCTGCTTATCGGCTTGTCGTATTAATTCCTTCTCGGTCCCGTGCGACCTTGGCGGCGCTGTCGGTACACCCCGGCACATCGCCAGAAAACGCCTGACCAGCGTTTGCCTGAGAGAAGGAAGAAGGTGGGCGGAACATGGCCACCCCCCAGAAGATCGTCGTGGGCGCCATGGTCGCCGCGGCGTGTGCCGCGTCGCTCGCCGGTTGCGCGACCGGCTCCGGGCGTTCGAAGGAGGGGGCGTCCGGCCCGCAGCAGGGGGCGCCGGCGCCCAACAGTGTGCTCCGTCTCATCGGCGACGGATCCACCGCCTACACCGGGGTGCAGCCCCACCTGCCCAGACCCGAACGCCTCAAGTCCGGCGAGAAGCCGCCGCAGTTCGTGGTGTTCTCCTGGGACGGCGCCGGCGAGGACAGCCAGAAGCTGTTCTCCCACTTCCGCAAGGTCGCCAAGGCCAACAATGCGTCCATGACGTTCTTCCTCAGCGGCGTGTACATGCTGCCGGAGGAGAAACGCGACCTCTACCGACCCCCGCAGCACTCACCGGGCCGCTCCGACATCGGCTTCAACGACGAACAGGGAATCACCGACACCATCAAGCAGCTGCGCCTCGCCTGGTTGGAGGGCAACGAGATCGGCACCCACTTCAACGGCCACTTCTGCGGTCCCGACGGCGGGGTCGGCGAGTGGTCGGTGGAGGACTGGAAGAGCGAGATCGCCCAGGCCAAGCAGTTCGTGAAGAACTGGAAGACCAACAGCGGACTGACGAAGTCGGCGCCGCTGCCCTTCGACTACGACAAGGAACTGATCGGCGCCCGCACCCCTTGCCTCGAAGGTCAGAAGAACTTCATGAAGGCGGCCCGTGAACTGGGCTTCCGCTACGACACCAGCGGTGTCGACGACCAGGTCTGGCCCAAGAAGAAGGAGGGGCTGTGGGACCTGTCGATGCAGCTCGTGCCCTTCCCCGGCCACACCTACGAGCAACTGACCATGGACTACAACTTCATGATCAGCCAGTCCGGCACCTCGACCCAGGGCGACCCAGACAAGCACGACTACTGGGGCGATCAGATGCGGGACGGCCTGCTCCAGGGCTTCCAGCGGGCCTACAACGGCAACCGCGCCCCTCTCGTGATCGGCAACCACTTCGAGTCCTGGAACGGTGGCACCTACATGCGTGCCATCGACGAGGTCGTCGAGCAGGTGTGCAACAAGCCGGAGGTGCGCTGCGTGTCCTTCCGGCAACTGGCCGACTGGCTGGACGCTCAGGACCCGCAGACGCTGGCCAAGCTGCGCACCCTGGAGGTGGGCCAGGCGCCCAAACAGGGCTGGGCGTCCTTCCTCTCTGCCCGCCCCGCCCCGGCCCCGAAGGGAGCGCCCGGGGCGCCGGCGGCGAAGCAGTAGGCCTCACGCGGGGGCGGCCACGCCCTCGCCGAGCACGAAGGCGGGGTCGACCTGCGCGGCCAGGTCGGCCCCGGTGCGCTCGTTCGCCCAGGCCTCGGCGTTCTTCAGATGGAAGTGCACCATCTGGCGGGTGTAGTGCTCCCAGTCCCGCAGCTCGTACCTCGCGTCGGCGGCGGTCCGGAGTGCGCCCAGGGCGTGGCGGTTGGCGTCCTCCAGCAGTTCGAACCGGGGCGGTCGGCCTTTCTCCATGGCGCGCACCCAGTCCGAATGCCCGACGGTGACGAGCAGGTCGTCGCCGACCTCCGCGCGGAGGAAGTCGAGGTCGTCCTGGCCCTGCACCTTGTTGCCGACGACTCGCAGTGCGACGCCGAAGTCGCGGGCGTACTCCTTGTACTGGCGATAGACGGAGACTCCCTTCCGGGTCGGTTCGGCGACGAGGAACGTGATGTCGAAGCGGGTGAACATCCCGGAGGCGAAGGAGTCCGAACCGGCGGTCATGTCGACCACGACGTACTCGTCGCGGCCGTCGACGAGGTGGTTGAGGAACAGCTCCACCGCTCCGGTCTTGGAGTGGTAGCAGGCGACCCCCAGGTCGGCGTCCGTGAAGGGCCCGGTGACCATCAAACGGACGGCGCCGCCGTCGAGTTCCACCGGTCGCGCACAGGCGTCGTAGACCGGGTTGGGTTCGCGCACCCGGACCAGCCGTGAGCCCTCGCCGGGCGGGGTCGTCTTGATCATCGTCTCGGCTGAGGTGATGCGCGGGTTCGCACCACGCAGATGGTTCTTGATCAGTGGCAGCTGTCCGCCCATCGCGGGCAGTGCGGCCGCTTCCGCCTCGTCGAGGCCGAGGGCGGCGCCCAGGTGCTGGTTGATGTCGGCGTCGATGGCGAGGACCGGTGCGCCCGTGGCCGCGAGATGGCGGACGAAGAGGGAGGAGAGCGTGGTCTTGCCGCTTCCCCCCTTCCCGACGAAAGCAATTTTCATGTTCACGAAGCGTAGTGATGCGATCACTGTACGGGGCATGCTGTGGGGAGAAGACCACTCCTTCGTGGGGTGGTGATCGAAGGGGGTGCGAAGTCTCAGGGGCGGCGGCCGGGGTATGGCGGGCGCGTAGTGTCGTACTCATGAGTACGACAGGCGCGACCACCGATCCGCTCGCGACCCTGGGCGCGCTGCCCGGTGTGCCCGAGTCCGTGGAGTCCGTACGCAAGGCCGTGGACCGCGTCTACGGGCACCGGATCATGCGCCGCCGCAGCAACGAGATCACCTCCGAGGCGGCGCTGCGCGGTGCCCGCGGCTCCGCCGCGCTGTCCGGTGCCGACTGGGCCCTGGAGGAGGTGCGGCGGCGCACCGACTTCAGCGCCGACGACGAGGCGCGCATGCTGGGCGCGGCCCTCAGGCTGACCGCGGAGACGGGACAACTGCTGTCCATCTGGCGGCAGTCGCCGCTGCGGGTGCTGGCCCGGCTGCACCTGGTCGCCGCCGCGGGCCGCGCGGACGCGGTGGGCCGGCCGCGGCAGGACGGCGAGTCCGTCGACGAGCCGCTGATCGAACTGCCGCTGCCCCGCGCGGACGAGGTTTCCGGCCGCATGGAGGGACTCGCGGAGCTGATCGTCGCGGGGAGCACCGCGCCCGCGCTGGTGACGGCGGCCGTCGTGCACGGCGAACTGCTCGCGCTGCGCCCCTTCACCTCCCACAACGGCCTGGTCGCGCGCGCGGCCGGGCGGATCGTCCTGGTCGGCAGCGGCCTCGACCCCAAGTCGGTCTGCCCTGCCGAGGTCGGCCACGCGGAACTGGGCCGCGCGGCCTACCTGGCGGCCCTCGACGGCTACCTCTCCGGCACCCCGGCGGGCATGTCCGGCTGGATCGCCCATTGCGGCAGGGCGGTCGAACTGGGGGTACGCGAGTCGACGGCGGTGTGCGAGGCGCTGCAGCGCGGAGCCGCCTGAGAACGGCGCGGAGCCCGGGAGCCGCCACGAGGCGCCTCAGCCCCTACGGGGTCGCTCGTCCGCCGCAGGCTCGCTCATCCGCCCAGGGTGCTGTCCGGCCGCCACGGGGCTGTTCGGTGGCCGCAGGGTCGCTCACAGAAATGCGGCGGTACGAGTCCTCGTACCGCCGCTGGCATGTCCACCGGGTTACCAGGCGTCCTCGAAATGCTGCCCATCAGGCCGGGAACTTCGCCCGTCACCTGGTGCGGCTGGCCCGTAATCGACGGGTCGACGTCGCGTGGGTGCCCAGTGTTCATGCTCGGTCCGTGGGGCCGAATGCGTTTTAAAGGTGATCCTTTATGGATGCCCTTTGGTCTCGCGGGCCGTTTAATCCTTTGTACTGCACACCTGAAGCCAGTGGAACCCCCAGCCGGGGTTCTTTACTTTTAGGTTCAAATGCCTACGGACCGGGCAGCAGGTCAGGCGACCGAGCCGCGGCGCCGGTTCGCGTACCACATCAGCCCCGCGGTGGCCGCCGCCGCGCCTATCGCCGCCGCGACCAGGACCGGACGCGGCGGCGCCGACAGTGAGGGCAGCCGCTGCTTGAGCCGCACCGGCCGATGGAAGTCCAGAACCGGCCACCCGCGCGCGAGTGCCTCGCGGCGCAGTGTCCGGTCGGGATTGACGGCGTGCGGGTGCCCGACCGTTCCGAGCATCGGCAGGTCGGTCGCCGAGTCGCTGTAGGCGTAGCAGCGGGCGAGGTCGTACCCCTCGGACTCAGCCAGTTCCTTGATCGCCTCGGCCTTGGTCGGCCCGTACGCGTAGTACTCCACCTCCCCGGTGAAGCAGCCGTCGTCGCCCACGACCATGCGGGTGGCCACCACCCGGTCGGCGCCGAGCAGTTCGCCGATCGGCTCGACCACCTCGGCGCCCGACGTGGACACGATCACCACGTCGCGCCCGGCCGTGTGGTGTTCCTCGATGAGGGAGGCAGCCTCGTCGTAGATGATCGGGTCGATCAGGTCGTGCAGGGTCTCGGCGACGATCTCCTTCACCTGCTGGACGTTCCAGCCGCGGCACAGGGCGGACAGATACTCGCGCATCCGCTCCATCTGGTCGTGGTCCAAGCCGCCGACCAAGAAGACGAACTGTGCGTATGCGGTACGCAGTGCGGTCCTGCGGTTGATCAGTCCGCCTTGGTAGAACGACTTGCTGAACGTGAGGGTGCTCGACTTCGCAATGACCGTCTTGTCCAGGTCAAAGAAGGCTGCTGTGCGGTGCAAGGAGTGGTTTTCCACGACTCCGAGCATAGGCGCCCACCATTCGGCGTAAGGTGGGGCGCGTGGGTTTGCCTGAGATGGCTCTCGGGTACACCATGGAAGTCACGGATCGTTCGCGACCGTGCTAACCCGGTCCGACTCCTCCCCCCCCCGAGTCGGCCGTGGGGACGACCCCCGCTCTCCCCCCCGGCGGGGGTCGTCGCATGTCCAGGTGGGTTTTCGCTTCTTCGTCCGGCTGTGAGATCACGAGCGGGTGTGTGTGAAGAGTGAATTGTCATGCTCATGATTGATTACGATGGGTAGTCGAAGGGGTGCTCTGTGGGAGTCGTACGGCGGCTCGTGCGGGCTCACCGGTATGGGTGACGGCGATATTCACAACCACTGAGTTGTCCACAGTTCTCCACCAAGATCCACATGATTTCCGGGATCGCTGCACTGTGATTCCCACGCGTTCCGTCCGCCGCGAGTTCATGGCCGGCTGGCGATTGTCAACGCGCGTTCGGCCGATACGTATCGGCCGTTCATATGAAGGCCGGTCGCCGGTTCTTCACACGCTTGGGAATCGCGTGGCCGCAGAGGGCCGCGCGGGAGATGCAGCGAAGGGGGAGCACACATGGCCGGAACTGTCACCCACGATCCGCCGCCTGCCACCGGAGGCAGGCCGGGACGGCCGCTGATCGTCACGGAGGACACCGGACTCCTCGACGACCTGTTGCGCCTGTGCGCGGCGGCGGGCGCGACGCCCGAGGTCCACCACGGGGTACCGGAGCGCAGAGAACGCTGGGAGGCGGCCCCGCTCGTCCTGGTCGGCGACGACGCCGCGCGGCGCGTGCGCGGGGCCGCGCGCCGACGCGGAGTGGTGCTGATCGGCCGCGACCAGGACGACCCCGGAGTCTGGAAACGGGCCGTCCAGATCGGTGCCGACCACGTCCTCATGCTGCCCGACGGGGAACAGTGGCTGGTCGACCGCATCGCCGACGTCGCCGAGGGCGTCGGGCGGCCCGCGTTCACCGTAGGCGTCATCGGAGGCCGGGGCGGGGCAGGAGCCTCCACGCTCGCGTGTGCGCTGGCCGTCACCTCGGCGCAGCGCGGAGCGCGCACCCTGCTCGTGGACGCCGACCCGCTCGGCGGCGGGCTCGACGTGCTCCTCGGCGGCGAGACGGCCGAAGGGCTGCGCTGGCCCGCCTTCGCGGCCTCGCGCGGCCGGGTCGGCGGCGGTGCGCTGGAGGAGTCGCTGCCCCGGCTGCACTCCCTGAGGGTGCTCAGCTGGGACCGCGGCGACTGCGTCGCCGTCCCGCCCCAGGCCGTGCGGGCGGTGCTGGCCGCCGCCCGGCGGCGCGGCGGCACGGTCGTCGTCGACCTGCCCAGGCGCCTGGACGACGGCGTCGCCGAGGTCCTTGCCCAACTCGACCTCGCGCTTCTCGTCGTCCCCGCCGAACTGCGCGCCGTCGCGGCGGCCGGCCGGGTGGCCGCCGCCGTCGGCATGGTCCTGCGCGACCTGCGCGTGGCGGTACGCGGGCCGTACACACCGGGACTCGACGACCGCGAGGTGGCCCGCCTGCTCGGACTCCCCCTGGCCGGCGAAGTACCCGTCGAACCGGGGCTGCTGCGCCCCCACGAGGGCGGAAAACCACCCGGAGCCGCGGCCCGCGGACCCCTGGCCCGGTTCTGCAAGGACCTCTGGGGCCGGACGCTCGTCGAAGCAGGTGGCACATGAGGACGATTCCCGGGCTCGAACCGGCGGACGGCGCGCGGCTGCTCGACGGTGTGCGGCGCCGGCTCGCCGAGAGCGGCGCCGAACCGACCCCCGCGCGCGTGGCACAGGCGCTACGCGAACAGGGCCGGGTCCTCGGCGACGCCGAAGTCCTCGGCGCGGCCGCCCTGCTGCGCTCCGAACTGGTCGGCAGCGGCCCCCTGGAACCCCTGCTCGCCGATCCCTCGGTCACCGACGTCCTGGTGTCGGCCCCGGACCGGGTGTGGGTGGACCGGGGCGGCGGGCTGGAGCTGACCCCGGTGACCTTCCCGGACGCGGCGGCGGTACGACGTCTCGCGCAGCGGCTCGCCTCGGTGGCCGGACGCCGGCTCGACGACGCACGGCCCTGGGCCGACGCCAGGCTTCCCGACGGGACCCGGCTGCACGCCGTCCTGCCGCCGGTGGCCGTCGGCTGCACCTGCCTCTCGCTGCGCGTCGTACGACCCCGGGCGTTCACCCTCGGCGAACTCGTGGCGGCGGGCACGGTGCCCCCCGGCGGGGACCGGTTCCTGCGGGCACTGCTGAGGGCGCGGCTGTCCTTCCTGATCAGCGGCGGGACCGGCAGCGGCAAGACGACCTTGCTGAGCGCGCTGCTCGGACTGGTCGGCCCCGGCGAACGGATCGTGCTCGCCGAGGACTCGGCGGAACTGCGGCCGGAGCATCCACATGTCGTACGGCTGGAGACCAGACCCGAAAACCAGGAGGGCGCCGGCCTGGTCACCCTGGAGAACCTGGTGCGCCAGGCGCTGCGGATGCGCCCCGACCGGCTGGTCGTGGGCGAGGTGCGCGGCCCCGAGGTCGTGCACCTGCTGGCCGCCCTCAACACCGGCCATGAAGGCGGTTGCGGAACCGTGCACGCCAACGCCGCGGCGGACGTCCCAGCCCGCCTGGAGGCCCTGGGAACCGCCGCCGGGCTCGACCGGGCGGCCCTGCACAGCCAGTTGGCGGCCGCGTTGTCGGTGGTGCTGCACCTCGTCCGGGACGGTACCGGACGGCGCCGGATCGCCGAGGTGCACGTCCTGGAGCGGGATCCGGCGGGCCTGGTGCGGACCGTTCCGGCGCTGCGCTGGGATGCGCGGGCGTTCACGCCGGAGCGGGGATGGGAGCGGCTGCGCGGGCTGCTCCGCGGTGATGGAAGCGAAGCGGGCCATGGGGGTGACGCGTGCGATGGGTGAGATGCCGATGGGGGCCGCGGGGGTGTGCGTCGCGGTGGCCGTGTGGCTGCTCGGCGAGCGGCACCGTGGCGCACGGCGGGCGCGGCTGCTGCTCGCGGGCGGCGGCGTCGTGGCGACCGGATCGCCCGGGTGGGGCCCGGCAACGGCGGAACTGCGACGACTACGCGGCCGGTTGCGGGGCGAATGGTCGGCGCTCGCCGTCGGTGCGCTGGCCGGACTGCTCACCGGCTCGGTGATTCCGGTCGTCGCGGGGGCGGCCGGGGTGCCCGTGCTGCGCCGGGTTCGGCTGGCCAGGGCGGTACGGCAGGCCCGGGAGGAGCGCGGCGACGCGGTGATCGCCCTGTGCGGGGCGCTCGCCGGAGAGGTGCGCGCCGGGCGGCAGCCGGGGGAGGCGCTGCTGCGTGCCGCGCGTGACTCCGGCGGGCTGGGGGACGCGCAGGCCACGGTGGTGGCCGCGGCCCGGTTCGGCGGTGACGTACCGGGCGCGCTCGCCGCGGCGGCCCGGCAGCCGGGCGCGGAGGGACTTCGGGGACTCGCGGCATGTTGGCGGGTGGCCGTGGACCAGGGCGCCGGGCTCGCGGCCGGCCTCGACCGGCTCGACGCGGCCCTGCGCGCGGAACGCGACCGACGTGCCGATCTGCGCGCCCAGTTGGCGGGTCCGCGGGCGACCGCGGTGATGCTGGCGGCCCTGCCCGTCCTCGGGCTCCTGCTGGGCACGGCGATGGGCGCCGACCCCCTGCGCGTGCTGCTGCACACCGGGGCGGGACTGGGCTGCCTGGTGATCGGCGGACTGTTCGAGGTCGCGGGGTTGTGGTGGACGGCGCGGATCGTACGGGGAGCGGAGGCGGCGTGAGCGGGGAAGTTGTCCACAGGCTGGGGGTGGCCGCCGGACTGGCGCTGGGCCTCGCCTGGCTGGTGCGGTACCTGGCGGTACGACGGCGTGAGCGCCGGGTCCGCGGACGGCTGGCCGAGTTGCTGGCAGCCCGGGCTCCGGCCGTACGGCCGCCCGTCCGGAGAGCCGCCCCGGTGGTGCGGGCCGTCGGGCGCCGGTGGCTGCCGGTGGCCGGGGCGGTGTGCGCCGGGTGGGCGCTCGTCGGCGGGGTCACCGGGGCACTGGTGGGGTTGGCAATGGGGGCGGGGCTGTGGCGATGGCGGCGCCGGCAGAGGGCGGCGGGCCGGGCGGCGGAAGCCGATGCCGCGGAGGCGGTTCGCCAACTGCCGCTCGCCGCGGACCTTCTGGCCGCCTGCATCACGGCCGGGGCCGGTCCGGTGATCGCCGCACAGGCCGTCGGCGAGGCCCTGGCGGGGCCGGTCGGGGAGGGGCTCGCGCGGGGTGCGGCGGAGGTGCGGCTGGGCGGCGAACCGGCCGAGGCATGGCGGCGGTTGGCGTCCCTGCCGGGCGCCCGGCCGCTCGCCCGGCTGCTGGAGCGGGCCGACGAGTCCGGGCTGCCCGCGGCGGGACCCGTCGCCCGGCTCGCCGAGGACGCCCGTGCGCGGCGGGCGCGCACCGCCACGGTGCGGGCCCGCAGAGCGGCTGTCATGGTCACCGCGCCGGTGGGGCTGTGCTTCCTGCCCGCCTTCGTCACCGTCGGCGTCCTGCCCGTGGTGATCGGGCTGGCGGGTGGCGTGGTGGGAGGGGGTGGTGGCGGATGACGGGTCGAGGGGGGTGAGACGGCGGGGGCGAAGCGAGAAGGCTGACAGGGCCGACGGGGTCGGCATGGCTTGGAAACAGGGGGAGTTGAGATGAACGAGAAGGCCGAGAAGGTGCGGGCGTGGCTGCGGGGGCGGCGGTGCCGGGACTCGGGGATGGTGACGTCCGAGTACGCGATGGGGATCCTCGCGGCGGTGGGGTTCGCGTTGTTGCTCTACGAGGTGGTGACCAGCGGACAGGTGCGCGCGGAACTGCAGGACATGGTGAAGCGAGCCCTCAGTGCGCGGATGTGAGCGGGCGGGGAGGCGCGATGCGGGGTTCGTGACGGCCGAGGCGGCGGTGGTGCTGCCCGTGCTGGTGGCGTTCACGATGGCCCTGGTCGGGGGGCTGTTCATGGTGGCAACGCAGATCCAGTGCGTGGACGCGGCTCGGACGGGCGCGCGGGCGGCGGCCCGACAGGACCCCGCCGACGCGGTCGTCGCGATCACCCGTGCGGCGGCACCGGGCGGTGCGCAGGTCACGGTTGCCTCCGAGGAGCACCAGGTGCGGGTCACGGTCGTGGCGAGGCCGCCGCTGCTCGGCTCCCTGCCGCTGGAGGTGCGGGCGGAAGCCGTGGCGGCCACGGAGGGCACGGTGGGCCCGCCGCCGACGGGGGAGGTGAGCCCATGAGGCGCCGGTCGCCGGTCTGCTTCCCCGGATCGGTTCTGTTCCACAGGTGGATTCCGGTTCTCCACAGGCGGGTTCCGGTTCCTGGGCGGGTCCTGACCCTCGGGTGGGTTCCGGTTCGTGGGCGGGTTGCGTTCCCTGGGCGGTTTTTGGGGTCCGGGCGGATTCCGTCCCTCGGGCAGCTTCCCTTCCCCCAGTGGGCCTCCGCCCTTGGGCGGGGCGGAGTCTCCGAGCGGGTCTCGTTCCCTGGGAGGGCCTGGTTCTCCGGGTGGGGGCCGGGGCGGTCCTCGGACCGGGGGTCCGCCACCGTCTGGTGCGTCGGGGCGATCGCCCTCCTGTGCCTGGTGTTCGGCGGGGTGCTCGCCCTGGGCGAGGCCGTCGTGGTCCGGCATCGTGCGGCGGGCGGCGCGGACCTCGCCGCTCTCGCGGCGGCGGACCACTGGGTCGAGGGCACGGCCGGGGCCTGCGCGCGGGCCGGGCGGGTGGCCGAGGCCCAGGACACGCGTCTGGTGCGGTGCGTGATCGTGGGGGAGACCTCGGACGTCACGGTGGCGGCCGGCAGCGGCCCGCTCGCGGCGGAGGTCAGGGCGCGGGCCGGTCCTGCCGGGCCGCCCGCGCAGGGCCCCCTGTCGGCGTCCCCGCCGACTCTGCCGGCGGTCCCGCGGACTCTGGCGTCTCCGACTCCTGCCGCGATTTCCGCTCGGGCGCCGGCACCTCCTCGCGCTGCGGTGGGTGCGCAGCCCCGCGCAGGAGGGTGGTGAGAAGCCGTACCGCCCCCCTCTTGTGCAACGGCTCGTTCCCGTTGCCGCACTTGGGGGACTGGATGCAGGACGGACAGCCGGCGTCGCACTCGCAGGAGGCGATGGCTTCGCGGGTGGCGGTGAGCCATTCGCGGGCCGTGTGGAAGGCGCGTTCGGCGAATCCTGCGCCGCCCGGGTGGCCGTCGTACACGAAGACCGTCGGCAGGAGCGTGTCCGGGTGCAGGGGGACCGAGACGCCTCCGATGTCCCAGCGGTCGCAGGTGGCGAACAGCGGGAGCATGCCGATCGAGGCGTGCTCGGCGGCGTGCAGGGAGCCGCCGAGGATCTCCGGACTGATCCGGGCCTCGTCCAACTGGTCCTCGGTGACCGTCCACCACACCGCCCGCGTCCGCAGCGTACGAGGAGGGAGGTCGAGCTTCGACTCGCCGAGCACTTCGCCGGTGATGACACGTCGACGCAGGAAGGAGACGACCTGATTGGTGACTTCCACAGAGCCGTAGCACAGCCGTCCCGCGCCCCAGGGGACCTCTACGTCCGTCTCCAGGACGCTGATGGACGTCGTGTCACGGGCGACCGTCGAATAGGGCGGGTCCGCCTGCTCGACCAGGGCGACCGAGTCCTCCAGGTCGAGGGAGCGCACCAGGTAGGTGCGGCCCTGGTGCAGATGGACCGCGCCCTCGTGCACCGTCGAGTGCGCGGCGCTCGCGTCGACCGTGCCCAGCAGGCGTCCTGTCCCGGCCTCCACGACCTGCACCGGCTGGCCGCCCGCGCCACGGATGTCGGTCAGGTCGGCGGCCCGCTCCCGGCGCGTCCAGTGCCAGGCGCTGGCCCGGCGGCGCAGCAGCTTCGCGGCCTCCAGTTGCGGCAGCACCTCCGCGCAGGCGGGGCCGAACAGGTCCAGGTCCGCGTCGGTGAGCGGGATCTCCGCGGCGGCCGCGCACAGGTGCGGAGCCAGGACGTACGGGTTGTCCGGATCGAGGACGGTGGACTCCACGGGCTGGTCGAACAGGGCCTCGGGGTGGTGCACGAGGAAGGTGTCCAGCGGGTCGTCGCGGGCGACCAGCACGGCCAGCGAGCCCTGGCCCGAGCGGCCGGCCCGGCCCGCCTGCTGCCACAGGGACGCGCGCGTGCCCGGATAACCGGCGATCAGCACGGCGTCCAGGCCGGACACGTCCACGCCGAGTTCCAGGGCGGTGGTCGCGGCCAGGCCCAGCAGTTCGCCGGAGTGCAGGGCGCGTTCCAGGGCGCGGCGTTCCTCGGGCAGGTAGCCGCCGCGGTAGGCCGCCACGCGCCGGGGAAGAGAGCGGTCCACCTCGGCCAGCCGTTCCTGGGCGATCACCGAGATCAGCTCGGCGCCGCGCCGGGAACGGACGAAGGCGACCGAGCGCACGCCCTGGACGGTGAGGTCGGTCAGCAGGTCGGCGGTCTCGGCGGTGGCGGTGCGGCGGACGGGGGCGCCCTTCTCGCCGTGCAGTTCGGTGAGCGGGGGCTCCCAGAGGGCGAACACCAGTTCCCCTCTGGGGGAGGCGTCGTCGGCGACCTCGACGACCGGCAGGCCCGTGAGCCGACGGGCCGCCACGGACGGCTCGGCGGCGGTCGCCGAGGCCAGCAGGAACACGGGCGAGGCGCCGTAACGGGCGCAGATGCGGCGCAGCCGGCGCAGCACCTGGGCGACGTGCGAGCCGAAGACGCCGCGGTAGGTGTGGCACTCGTCGATGACGACGTACTTGAGGTGCTTGAGGAAGGAGGACCAGCGGGCGTGGGAGGGCAATATGCCGCGGTGCAGCATGTCCGGGTTGGTGAGGACGTAGTTCGCATACTGGCGGATCCACTCGCGTTCCTCGAACGCCGTGTCGCCGTCGTACACGGCGGGGCGCACCGTGTTGCCCAACGGTTGTGAAAGTTCTTTCACCGATCTGCACTGATCCGCCGCAAGCGCCTTCGTCGGGGCCAGGTACAGGGCGGTGCTGCCGCGACCGCCCGCCCCTCGCCCGCCGGCGCCCTGTGGAGACGCTTTGAGCTGCTGCGCCCCCGTGGGGGCCCCGGAGCTGTCCAGGAGGGCCGAGAGGACCGGTACGAGGTACGCCAGGGACTTGCCGGACGCCGTGCCGGTGGAGACGATCACCGAGTCGCCGTCCAGGGCGTGCTCGGCGGCCAGGGCCTGGTGGGCCCAGGGGTGGTCGATACCGGCGGCCTGGACCGCCGCCACGACCTCGGCGCGGATCCGGTCGGGCCAGACGGCATGACGGCCCGCACGCGGGGGCAAATGCTCCGTATGAGTGATGCGCGAAGACCGGCTCGGCCCCGAGGCGAGCCGGTGCAGCGCCGTGCCCGGGGAGAAGCCGGATACGGCGTCCGTCTGGAGTCGATCAGATCGGTGATTCTTGGCCATCGGCACCGAGTGTGTCACCGGCGTGACGGACAATGGGTCCAAGGCGTCGTGCACGCCTGCCGGTAAGTGATTGAATGCCATCGCGGCTGGCGTACGTCCCGGGGGCCGCAAGCCGAGGTGTCCCAAGGGGCGACCGCTCGACTAGCAAGGTGCTGGAGGATCCGTGGACCTGTCCCTGTCGACCCGTACCGTCGGCGATCGTACGGTCGTCGAGGTCGGTGGAGAAATCGACGTATATACCGCGCCCAAGTTGCGCGAGCAGCTGGTCGAGCTGGTGAACGACGGGAATTTCCACCTCGTCGTCGACATGGAGGGCGTGGACTTCCTCGACTCCACCGGGCTCGGCGTGCTGGTCGGTGGCCTGAAGCGGGTGCGTGCCCATGAGGGCTCGCTGCGCCTGGTCTGCAACCAGGAGCGCATTCTCAAGATCTTCCGCATCACCGGTTTGACCAAGGTGTTCCCGATCCACACCTCGGTCGACGAAGCGGTGGCAGCCACCGACTGACCCGGGTCGCCGACCGGGCTCGGGCCACCGACCGGCCCGAGCCGTCGGACCGTGTCCGGGCCGACGCGCCCGGGCGGAAGAAGTTCATCAGGGGGGTCGGGCTTTCGGCGGTCCGGCCCCCCGACCCGTACGCCCGAAGTTCCGAGGGGGACGCATGGCCACCGTTGAACTCCGCTTCAGCGCGCTGCCCGAGCATGTCCGGACCGCCCGACTGGTGGCGGCAGCGGTGGCGCGCAGGGCCGGAGTGGACGAGGCCGTACTCGACGAGGTCAGGCTCGCCGTCGGCGAGGCGTGCTCCCGCGCCGTAGGACTGCACCAGGGCGCCGGCATCACCGAGCCGGTGAGGGTGGTGCTGATCGAGGAGGAGAAACAGTTCTCCATCGAGGTCGGCGACGAGGCGCCCCGTTCGGCCCCGGGTGAGCGCGCGCCCGGCGGCTCCGCTCACGATGCGGAGGCGGATGCCGAGGAGGACGAGATGGGCCTCGCGGTGATCAGCGGACTCGTCGACGACGTCGAGGTGACCGCCGGCGAACACGGCGGGCTGATCCGCATGACCTGGCCGACCACACCACCGGCCACCGCCCTCGCCTGAGACCGCCGCGCAGCAGCGCCCCGCGACACACCGGCGGTCGCCCTTCATCGGCTTCGTTGCCTCCTGCCGACTTCATCACCTTCTTCGCCTTCTTCGCTCGGCGTCTTCGGCGTCTTCGGGCGGCCTCAACGGGCTCCAATGGCTTCATAGCGCTTCCGGATCACCGGGGGCTTCGGTGTCGGTTACGGGCGGTTTCCTCGTACTCCCTGTTCGTCGGGACCTCTCCGGGACTGCTGATGTGCTCCTGCCCACTGCGCCTTGTGTCCCACGCGTGCCCCCTGTGTCCCACGCGCCCCATCCGGCCGTTTCTGTCATCCCCCCTCGCCCCTGCCACCTTTGCCACCTCTGTCTTTGCCACCTCTGTGGCCTCTCGCAGGTCCCTGTCGGCCGGTGCTGCCATCCCCCGAACCCCGCCGACTCCCGCCTCCCCACTGTCCTGGGCGCCGCACTGCCCTGGGCGCCGCACTGCCCTGGGCACCGCCACCGCCATTGCATCCCCACACGCAGCCGACACCCCACCTCCACCTCCCACCGCCACCACGGCTGCGTCACCGCGCCACGCCCGCATCACGCCGCCACGCCTGCCCGCGTCACCGCAGGCGCCCCGGATCACCACCACCGCCGCCCGCATCACCACCACCCCGCACGTGTCGCCCGTCTCGCTGAGGCGTCGTGGTCGTCGCGCTGGTCGCCGTCCGGAGGTGTGGACGCCGTCGGCCGGCCGCCTCCAGCGCCCCGCTCAGCAGGGGTTTCGTGTTATTTTCCGGCGACCGTCAGAATTCGTGAATGAATTCACGATCAATCACTCGATAATTTGATCAAGCGTCAATGCGGGCGTCAATGCCTTTGGGGCGTTACCCCTTTCGGGTTCTGTGATCTGATGTCGATCATTTGCTGTAGAGCAGGTGCGGGCTAAATCCGTTTACCGCGCTCTGTTTTGATCAGGTTCCGGTACCTAGAATCCGTCCACATCTTGAGCTCAGCCCAAGCGTCAAGGAGGACGAATGGCGGGGCTTTCTACCCCTCATCAGTTGGGCCAACCCACAACCATCGCAGCCGCAGTACTGACCGACGGCAACCGTGTCCTGGTGGCGGCCTTCGTGGCCGTCGCACTGGCCGCGCTCGTGGTCGCCGGGATCCTGGTGCGCCAGGTGCTCGCGGCGGGCGAGGGCACCGACAGCATGAAGAAGATCGCAGCGGCGGTCCAGGAAGGCGCCAACGCGTATCTGGCCCGCCAGTTGCGCACGCTCGGCGTATTCGCCGTCGTCGTGTTCTTCCTGCTCATGCTGCTGCCCGCGGACGATTGGAGTCAGCGTGCCGGACGATCGGTGTTCTTCCTGATCGGAGCGGTTTTTTCGGCGGCCACCGGTTATATCGGCATGTGGCTCGCCGTGCGCAGCAATGTGCGCGTCGCCGCGGCGGCCAGGGAAGCGACACCCGCGGCGGGGGAACCGGAAAAGGATCTCACTGCCGTCTCGCACAAAGCAATGAAGATCGCATTCCGCACGGGCGGCGTCGTCGGCATGTTCACGGTGGGTCTCGGCCTGCTGGGCGCCTCCTGCGTGGTGCTGGTGTACGCGGCCGACGCGCCGAAGGTGCTGGAGGGCTTCGGCCTCGGCGCCGCCCTGATCGCCATGTTCATGCGTGTGGGCGGCGGCATCTTCACCAAGGCCGCCGACGTCGGCGCCGACCTGGTCGGCAAGGTCGAGCAGGGCATTCCGGAGGACGACCCGCGCAATGCCGCGACCATCGCCGACAATGTGGGCGACAACGTCGGCGACTGCGCCGGTATGGCGGCCGACCTGTTCGAGTCGTACGCCGTGACGCTGGTCGCGGCGCTGATCCTCGGCAAGGCGGCGTTCGGCGACTCCGGGCTCGCCTTCCCGCTGCTGGTGCCGGCCATCGGTGTGATCACCGCGATGATCGGCATCTTCGCGGTCGCCCCGCGCCGGGCCGACCGAAGCGGCATGTCCGCGATCAACCGGGGCTTCTTCATCTCCGCGGTGATCTCACTCGCCCTGGTCGCCGTGGCGGTCTTCGTCTATCTGCCCGGCAAGTACTCGGACCTGAACGGCATCACGGACGCGGCGATCAGCGGCAAGAACGGCGATCCGCGGATCCTCGCGCTGGTCGCGGTGGCGATCGGCATCCTGCTCGCCGCCGTGATCCAGCAGCTGACCGGCTACTTCACCGAGACGACCCGCCGGCCCGTGCGCGACATCGGCAAGACCTCGCTCACCGGTCCGGCCACCGTCGTACTCGCCGGTATCTCGATCGGTCTGGAATCCGCCGTGTACACGGCGCTGCTGATCGGACTCGGCGTCTACGGGGCGTTCCTGCTCGGCGGTACGTCGATCATGCTCGCCCTGTTCGCGGTCGCGCTGGCCGGTACCGGCCTGCTCACCACGGTCGGCGTGATCGTCGCCATGGACACCTTCGGCCCGGTCTCCGACAACGCGCAGGGCATCGCCGAGATGTCGGGCGACGTCGAGGGCGCGGGCGCACAGGTGCTCACCAACCTGGACGCCGTCGGCAACACCACCAAGGCCATCACCAAGGGCATCGCCATCGCCACCGCGGTGCTGGCGGCCTCGGCGCTGTTCGGGTCGTACCGCGACGCGATCACGACCGGGGCGAACGACGTCGGCGAGAAGCTCTCCGGAGCGGGCGCGCCGATGAGTCTGATGATGGACATCTCGCAGCCCAACAACCTGGTCGGTCTCATCGCCGGGGCGGCGGTCGTCTTCCTCTTCTCCGGGCTCGCCATCAACGCGGTGTCGCGTTCGGCCGGCGCCGTGGTGTACGAGGTGCGCCGGCAGTTCCGTGAGAAGCCCGGGATCATGGACTTCAGCGAGAAGCCCGAGTACGGCCGGGTCGTCGACATCTGCACCAAGGACGCCCTGCGGGAGTTGGCCACACCGGGCCTGCTGGCCGTGATGGCGCCCATCTTCATCGGCTTCACGCTCGGCGTCGGTGCGCTCGGCTCCTATCTGGCCGGTGCGATCGGCGCGGGCACCCTGATGGCCGTGTTCCTCGCCAACTCCGGCGGCGCCTGGGACAACGCCAAGAAGCTCGTGGAGGACGGCCACCATGGCGGCAAGGGCAGTGAGGCGCACGCGGCGACGGTGATCGGCGACACGGTCGGCGACCCCTTCAAGGACACCGCGGGCCCGGCGATCAACCCGTTGCTGAAGGTGATGAACCTGGTGGCGTTGCTGATCGCGCCCGCGGTGATCAAGTTCTCCTACGGCGACGACAAGAACATCGGCGCGCGGATCCTGATCGCGATCCTCGCGGTCGCGGTCATCATCGGCGCGGTGTACATCTCCAAGCGGCGCGGCATCGCGGTGGAGGACGACGAGGAGGACGCCGGCCAGGTGTCCAAGTCGGCTGATCCCGCGGTGGTTTCGTAGGCCGCACATTCGGAGTTCGCTCAACGGGCGGGCGGGTGGCGCGCATTGGTGCGCCGCCCGCCCGTTTCGCGTCCGTGCGCGCCCGCACCGTGAGTCTTCTCTCCTGTGGAGCAAATGGCACTTAAATGCTACTTAATAGGCGTTCGGGACATGGATGTGAACGGTCGCCGTGTAAGGTCCGGGGGCCGAGAGCATGGAAAGGGACCGAACCGGTGAACAAGAAGCTCGCGGCCGCGCTGTCCGGCGGTGCGGTACTGGTGCTGGGGCTGACGGGATGCAGCGGCGGCGACAGCAACGACAAGCTGAACGGCTGGGCCAAGCAGGTCTGTGACGCGGTGCAGCCGCAGGCCAAGAAGATCGCGGCCGCCAACGCCGCGATCCAGCAGCAGACCTCGGACAACAGCGCGCCCGCGGACGTCCAGAAGACCGACGCGCAGGCATTCCAGGACATGTCGGACGCCTATAAGGCGATCAGCGCCGCCGTGGACTCGGCCGGTGCGCCCGGCGTCGACAACGGCGAGAAGAAGCAGCAGGGCGCCGTCAAGGAGCTGAGCGCCCTCTCGGCGCAGTACACGTCCCTGAAGAAGCAGGTCGACCAGCTGGACACGAAGAACCAGGCGAAGTTCGCCGACGGCCTCAAGAACATCGCGACGGATCTGGCCGAGCTGAGCAAGACCGGCAGCGACGCGCTCAAGAACCTGGAGGAGGGCGACGTGGGCAAGGCCATGGCCGGGCAGGAGAGCTGCAAGTCAGCGGCCTCGCAGTCCTCGCCGTCCTCGTCGGCGACCTCGCCGTCATCCTCGTCGTCTTCGTCTTCGTCCTCGTCCGGTTCGTCGAAGGCGGGCTGAGCGCGGGGTGGCAGGGCCGGCGCCGGGGGCATTTGCGGGGGCGTGCGCCACCCGCATGCGCGGACACAGCACGGGCACGGGCCCCGCCCGCGCGTACGGAGGCCACGCGTACGGACACAATGGGAAGCGTGAGCAACGCCACTGTGCCCCCTTTTCCTTCCCTGACCGCCCTGCCGGCCGCCGACCGTCCCGACGTGGCCGCCCGGCTGCGCGAGGCCCTGCTCGGTGCCTCCTTCACCGCCGACGGACTGCTCGAACTGCTCGGCGCCCCGGCCTATGCGGCGCTGGCCCGCAGTGAGACCGTGCCCGCGCTCCGGGCGACCCGCGGGGACACGCCGCTGGAGATGCTCGTGCGGCTGTTCCTGCTTCAGCAGCCCGTCGGGTACGCGCGCGTGGCCGCCGTACTGCCCGTCCCGGAGTGCCTGGAGAGCGGCTGGCTGGTGCGTACGGGCGGTGACGAGGTCGCCGCCGGCGTGGACGTACGGCCGTACGGCGGTCCGGACGGCGAGGACTGGTTCATCGTGTCCGACCTCGGCTGCGCGGTCGGCGGTGCGGGCGGCATCGGGAACCGGAACGAAGGGGTCGTGCTCGGTGTCGGCGGTGCCTCCACCACCCTCGCCGGCATCACCGTCCGCACGCCCGTCGCCGCCGCGCTCGACCTCGGCACCGGGTCCGGCATCCAGGCACTGCACGCCGCTCAGCACGCCACGCGCGTGACGGCGACCGACGTCAACCCGCGCGCCCTGCACATCACCGCCCTGACGCTCGCCCTGTCCGGTGCGCCGGTCGCTGACCTGCGCGAAGGGTCGCTGTTCGAGCCGGTCGAGGACGGGGAGACGTACGACCTGATCGTCTCGAACCCGCCCTTCGTGATCTCTCCCACCCGTCCGTCGTCGTCCTCCTCGGCGGACGCGCCCCGCGATGCTCCCGCGGTCACCCGGCTGACCTACCGGGATGGCGGGATGGGCGGGGACGATCTGTGCCGCTCGCTCGTTCAACAGGCGGGGGAACGGCTGAACGTGGGCGGGTTCGCGCAGTTCCTCGCCAACTGGCAGCACGTGGAAGGGGAGGACTGGCAGGACAGGATCAGGTCATGGGTACCGCGCGGGTGCGACGCCTGGGTCGTGCAGCGCGAGGTGCAGGACGTCACCCAGTACGCCGAGCTGTGGCTCAGGGACGCCGGTGACCACCGCGGGGACACCGGGGAGTACCAGGCGCGGTACGACGCCTGGCTCGACGAGTTCGAGGCGCGCAAGGTCAAGGCGGTGGGCTTCGGATGGATCACGCTGCGCAGGACGGACGCAGCCGAGCCCTCCGTCACCGTGGAGGAATGGCCGCATCCGATCGAACAACCGCTCGGTGAGGTGGTCCGGGCGCACTTCGGCCGTCTCGACTATCTCCGGGAGCACGATGACGCGGCGCTGCTCGACGGCCACTTCCGGCTCGTCGCCGAGGTCGTCCAGGAGCAGGTCGGCCTGCCCGGCGCCGAGGACCCGGAGCATGTCGTGCTGCGCCAGAACCGGGGGATGCGCCGCGCCACCATGGTGGACACCGTCGGCGCGGGCTTTGCCGGCGTGTGCGACGGCACGCTGAGCGCCGGCCGCATCCTGGACGCCATCGCCCAACTCGTGGGCGAGGACCCGGTGGTGCTGCGTGACCGCACACCGGCGCAGATCCGCCTGCTCGTGGAGCAGGGGTTCCTCGAACCGGCCGGGTGACGGCACGGCGCGGTGACGGCGCCTCGCCCTGACCGGGGCACGGCGCGGTATCGAGCCGGGCGTGTTCCGCCACTGGCGCGTTTCCGGTCCCGGCCGGCGCGGTCCCGCAGCGGGTCGCCGCGCCGCGGTCCTGCGGCGTGCGATCGCGGTGCGGAACGGGTCGTGAGCCTTGCGTCGCGCAAATCGGCCGGAAAGATGCGGGCGGCGGGACCGGGAGCGGAAGGTGTCCGGAGTCACTTGCGTGGTCCGTCGGCCCCGCGTTCACCTCGGATTCGCCCACCCGCCGCCCGCGCGTGCCAGTCTCCGGGCGCCGGATACGCACGAACGGAGGGAAAGGGGCGCAAGAGACCATGGAGAGCGGACCAGCGATCTTCGCGGGAGCGGTGTTCGCCCTGTTCGGGGGCGCTTTGCTGGTATGGACGGGGATGCGGCTGCACCAGCGTGAGCAGGTCGCCCACGGTGTGAGTCAGGTCGCATCGGCCACCCTCGCCGGCCTCGCCTCGGTGCTTGCGCTGGGCCTCGCGGCGTACTGCTTCACCCGCATGTGAAGGCGGTACGGGCGCTGTCCCGTGCGTAAGGGGAGCGTTACCCTCCGAAAAGGGCAGGGTGGGTCGCCCGGCAGTCCGGGCGGCAGGAATGGCGGTAGTCGGGTTACCGTTCGAGTGGCCGTTGCGGGCTTTTCCCGTTTGACACGGGGGCGGGATGTACCGTCACACTCCGCAGCGTCACCACCACCCAGCCCCAGGACGAAGACCTGGGGAGGCCCCAGCGTCGACCGGAGAGAAGAGCGAAGTTGTCCCCGACCAGCGAGACCGCACAGGGCGGCCGCCGACTCGTCATCGTCGAGTCGCCTGCCAAGGCGAAGACGATCAAGGGTTACCTCGGCCCCGGCTACGTAGTCGAAGCGAGCGTCGGGCACATCCGCGACCTTCCCAACGGCGCCGCCGAGGTGCCGGACAAGTACACCGGCGAGGTGCGCCGCCTCGGCGTGGACGTCGAGCACGACTTCCAGCCCATCTACGTGATCAATGCTGACAAAAAGGCGCAGGTCAAGAAGCTCAGGGACCTGCTGAAGGACTCCGACGAACTCTTCCTCGCCACCGATGAGGACCGGGAGGGCGAGGCCATCGCCTGGCACCTCCAGGAGGTGCTCAAGCCGAAGATCCCGGTCAAGCGGATGGTCTTCCACGAGATCACCAAGGACGCCATCCGCGCGGCCGTCGCCAATCCGCGCCAGCTCAACCAGCGACTCGTCGACGCCCAGGAGACCCGCCGCATCCTCGACCGCCTCTACGGCTACGAGGTCTCGCCGGTCCTGTGGAAGAAGGTCATGCCGCGCCTGTCGGCGGGCCGCGTCCAGTCCGTCGCCACCCGGCTCGTGGTCGAGCGGGAACGCGAGCGCATCGCGTTTCGTTCAGCTGAGTACTGGGACCTGACGGGTACCTTCGCGACCGGCCGCGCGGGGGATCCGTCGGATCCGTCGTCGCTCGTCGCCCGCCTGCAGAGCGTCGACGGCAGGCGGGTCGCGCAGGGCCGCGACTTCGACTCCCTGGGACAACTCAAGAGCGCGAACACCCTCCACCTCGACGAGGCGAACGCCCACGCCCTCGCCGCCGCCCTGGAGAACACCCGGTTCTCCGTGCAGGCCGTGGAGTCCAAGCCGTACCGTCGCTCCCCGTACGCCCCGTTCCGTACGACGACGCTCCAGCAGGAGGCGAGCCGCAAACTCGGCTTCGGTGCGAAGGCGACGATGCAGGTCGCGCAGAAGCTGTACGAGAACGGCTACATCACGTACATGCGTACGGACTCCACGACGCTGAGCGAGACCGCCGTCACGGCCGCCCGCGCCCAGGTCACGCAGCTGTACGGGGCCGACTACCTGCCGACCCAGCCGCGTACGTACGCCGGAAAGGTCAAGAACGCGCAGGAGGCGCACGAGGCGATCCGCCCCTCGGGTGATCGGTTCCGCACCCCTGCCGAGACCGGACTGACCGGCGACCAGTTCAGGCTGTACGAGCTGATCTGGAAGCGGACGGTCGCCTCCCAGATGAAGGACGCGACCGGCAACAGCGTCACCGTGCGGATCGGCGGCACGGCCGCCGACGGGCGGAACGTCGAGTTCAGCGCGTCCGGCAAGACCATCACCTTCCACGGTTTCCTCAAGGCGTACGTCGAGGGCGCCGACGACCCGAACGCCGAGCTGGACGACCGCGAGCGCCGGCTGCCGCAGGTCGCCCAGGGCGACGCCCTCAGCGCCGAGGAGATCACGGTCGACGGGCACTCCACCAAGCCCCCGGCCCGCTACACCGAGGCCAGCCTGGTCAAGGAGCTGGAGGAACGGGAGATCGGCCGCCCGTCGACGTACGCGTCGATCATCGGCACGATCCTCGACCGCGGCTATGTGTTCAAGAAGGGCACGGCCCTGGTGCCGTCCTTCCTGTCCTTCGCCGTGGTGAACCTCCTGGAGAAGCACTTCGGCCGGCTCGTCGACTACGACTTCACCGCGAAGATGGAGGACGACCTCGACCGCATCGCCCGCGGCGAGGCGCAGTCCGTGCCGTGGCTGAAGCGCTTCTACTTCGGTGAGACGACGCCCGGCGGCGGCTTCGCCGCGGGCGGCCCGGGCGGCGCCGCCGAGGCCGGCAACGGCGACGGCGACCACCTCGGCGGCCTCAAGGAACTGGTGACCGACCTCGGCGCGATCGATGCGCGCGAGGTGTCGTCGTTCCCCGTGGGCAACGACATCGTGCTGCGGGTCGGCCGCTATGGCCCGTACATCGAGCGCGGCGAGAAGGACACCGAGCAGCATCAGCGTGCCGACATCCCGGAGGATCTGGCCCCGGACGAGCTGAACGTCGACCTGGCCGAGGAACTCCTCGCCAAGCCGAGCGGCGAGCGCCCCCTGGGCACCGACCCGGAGACCGGCCGTTCGATCGTCGCCAAGGGCGGCCGCTACGGCCCCTACGTCACGGAGATCCTGCCCGAGGGCACCCCGAAGACGGGCAAGAACGCCGTCAAGCCGCGCACCGCCTCCCTCTTCAAGTCGATGTCGCTGGACACGGTGACGCTGGAGGAAGCGCTGCGTCTGATGTCGCTGCCGCGTGTCGTCGGCAAGGACGCGGACGGTGTGGAGATCACCGCGCAGAACGGGCGCTACGGGCCGTACCTGAAGAAGGGCACGGACTCGCGCTCGCTGCAGGCGGAGGACCAGCTTTTCACCATCACGCTGGAGGAGGCGGAGGCGATCTACGCCCAGCCCAAGCAGCGTGGCCGGGCCGCCGCCAAGCCTCCGCTGAAGGAACTGGGCGCCGACCCGGTCAGCGGCAAGCCGGTGGTCGTCAAGGATGGCCGCTTCGGGCCGTACGTCACCGACGGTGAGGCCAACGCGACCCTGCGCTCCGGTGACAGCGTCGAGACGATCACCCCGGAGCGCGGGTTCGAACTGCTCGCCGAGAAGCGGGCGAAGGGGCCCGCCAAGAAGACGGCGAAGAAGGCGACCGCGAAGAAGGCTGCCCCGGCGAAGAAGACCGCCGCCAAGAAGACGGCGGCGAAGAAGACGACCACCGCCGCGAAGAAGACCACGGCCAAGAAGACCGCCGCGAAGAAGGCGACGGCCTCGAAGGCGGCCACGGAGGACTGAGCGCCCAGGGCGGCGAGCCCAGCGGGGCGACGAGCCCGGGGGCGTCGGCCGGCGGGTTGCAGTGCGGATTGCCGGCCGGTTTGCACTGCGGGCGGCGCGAGCCGTGAAGGCCGGATCGCCGGAGTCGGCGAGCTGCGCCGCATCCGGTCGCCGGAGCCGCCGTCCCGCGTCGGGCCGGCGGCTCCGTTCCCCGTGCGGCATGGCTCGCCGGGGGCGTCGAGGAGGCGAGGAGCGTCGGTCCGGACGGTGATCCGCGGGCCCGGACCCGCCACCACCGGGGGCCGATCCGCTCCCCCCCACCGAATTCAGTCGCACATCAGGCGCATCGACTCCGCAAAGGGCACGCCCAGGCATCACTTTGATGTCAGGGCGCGTGCACGGTCGGACGCGCGCCATCCGCTGTCAGTGGCTGCCGATAGGCTGAACGCATGACGCGAGCCGAGCAGCCAACGGCCCACAGCACGAACCCCGACGACGCTCTCGTGGCGGATTCCCGCGAGCGCGCCGTCCGCGCCCTGCTGCGCCAGCCCGAGCTGAAACGCCTGTGGAGCGCACAGCAGGTCGGCGGAGTCGGGGACGTCCTCGCACTCCTGGTGCTGGTGGTCCTCACCCTCCAAACGGCAGTCTCCGAAAGCTCGTTCGGCGGTGGCTACCGGGGTGTGGCGTTCGCGGTGGCGGCCGTCTTCGCCGCGCGCGTCCTCGCGACGCTCCTCTTCGGCGCCGTCCTCCTCGGCCCGCTCACCTCCCTCATCTCCCAGGGGGGCGCGCTCGACCGCCGCTGGACCATGGTCGGCGCCGACGGCCTGCGGGCCGCACTGCTGATCGTCGCCCCGCTGTGGATCGACTGGACGCCGGCCAACGCGCTCACCATGATCCTGGTGACCGCCTTCGTCACCGGGGTCGCCGAGCGCTTCTGGACCGTCTGCCGGGAGAGCGCGGCCCCCGCGCTGCTGCCCGCCCCGCCCCCGGAGGGCGCGACGGTCCGGCCGCTGCCGGACCACATGGACGCCCTGCGCCGCCTGTCGCTGCGTACGAGCTTCGCGGCGATCCCGCTGGCCGCCGCCGTCCTGGTCGTCGCGGCGCTCCTGAACAACCTGCTCGGCACCGGCGTCGACTGGTTCGACCAGCACCAGGTGGCACTCGGCTCGTACGTGGCGGCCGGGCTGTTCGCCGCATCCCTCTCGGTGGTCGCCTTCCTGGAACTGCCCGACGTGCGCACCCCGCGCGCGCGTTCTCCGCTCGAAGGACTGCGCCGCCCCAGGACCGGCTCCGGCGTGGACAAGGGCCGCACGGGCGTCATCCCGCTGCTGGTGGCGGCCTGTGCGGCCGTCGCCGGGGCGATCTCCGCCGCCGTCGCCGTGTCGGTGCTGCACGCCACGGAACTGGGCGGCGGCCCGGTGCTCTACGGCCTGCTGGTGCTCGGGCTGGCCGGTGGCGTCGTCGTCGGCATCCGCACCGCCCCGGCCGTCCTGCCGTCGCTCTCGCGCCGTCGGCTGCTGGCGCTGGCCATCGCCTTCACCGGTGTGGCCCTGCTCGCCGCCGGGCTCGTCCCGGACGTCACCAGTGTGGTGCTGATCGTTGCGCTGGCCGGGGTCGGCGCGGGGGTGGCCGCCAACACCGGGCACGCGCTGCTCGACCAGGAGACCGAGGACCACCGCCGGGCGCGCACGACCGAGCACCTGCACGCCGTCGTCCGGGTCGTCGTCGCGTTCGGCGCGCTGATCGCTCCCCTGGTGGCGGCGCTCATCGGGCCGCACCGCCTGGCAGGCGGCAAGTTCGTGTTCGAGCACGGCGGCGCCGCCTTCACGCTGATGCTGGTGGGTGCGCTGCTGCTGCCGGTGGCCGCGCTGGTGCTTGCCAAGGTCGACGACCGGTCCGGCGTGCCGCTGCGGCACGACCTGCGCGACGCGCTGCTCGGCGGGGACGATCCGGCGCAGGCGCCTGCCACGAGCGGCTTCTTCATCGCCCTGGAGGGCGGCGACGGCGCCGGGAAGTCCACCCAGGCCGAGGCGCTCGCCGAGTGGATCCGGGCCAAGGGGCACGAGGTCGTCCTCACCCACGAGCCGGGGGCCACGCCCGTGGGCAAGCGACTGCGGTCGATCCTGCTGGACGTGTCGTCGGCCGGGCTGTCCCACCGCGCTGAGGCGCTGCTGTACGCGGCCGACCGCGCCGAGCATGTCGACACGGTCGTGCGGCCCGCGCTGGAGCGGGGCGCCGTCGTCATCTCGGACCGGTACATCGACTCCTCGGTGGCCTATCAGGGGGCGGGCCGCGACCTGTCCCCGACCGAGATCGCGCGGATCAACCGCTGGGCGACCAACGGCCTGGTCCCGCATCTGACCGTCCTGCTGGACGTGTCCCCGGAGGCCGCGCGCGAGCGGTTCACGGAGGCCCCGGACCGGCTGGAGTCGGAGCCCGCGGAGTTCCACGCGCGCGTACGGGCCGGTTTCCTGACGCTGGCCGCCGCCGACCCGGGGCGTTACCTGGTCGTGGACGCGGGCCAGGAACCCGAGGCCGTCACCTCCGTCATCCGGCACCGGCTCGACACCGTGCTGCCGCTGTCCGAGGCAGAGATCAAGGCCCAGGAGGAGGCCCGCAGGGCCGCCGAGGAGGAGGCCCGCCGCAAGGCCGAGGAAGCGGCCGCCCGCAAGGCCGAGGAGGAGCGCCTGGAGCGTGAGCGCCAGGAGCAGCTGGCCCGGCTGCGCGCCGAGGAGGAGGAGCGCAAGCAGCGCGAGCTGGAGGAGGCGCAGCGGCGCGAGGCGGAACGGCAGGCCGAGGAGGCCAGGCAGCGGGCGGAGGAGGCCAGGCGCCGGGCGGAGGAGGAGCGGCAGCGGCTGCTCGCCGAGGAGAAGGTCCGAGCCGAGGAGGAGGCCCGCCGCAAGGCCGAGGAGGAGCGGCGGCGCAAGCAGGCCGAGGAGGAGGCCAGGCTGCGCGCCGAGGAAGAGGCGCGGCGCCTGGAGAAGCAGCGCAAGGCCGAAGAGGCGCTGATGCGGGCCGAGGAGGCCAGGCGCCAGGCCGCCGACGCGGCGATCGCGGCCGACGCGGTGGCCCGCCAGCCGGTGGCACCGCGGCCGACGGCACCCGGGGTGACGCCGGAGGCCACGACCGTGGAGACACCCATGGTGACTCCGGGCGCGGACGAGACGGCAGTGCTGCGTCCGGCGCGTGAGGAACGGGACGCCGAGGCCCGGCCCGCCCGCGGGCCGGAGTCCGCGTCCGAGGTGACGACGAAGCTGCCGCAGCCGCCGGTCCCGCCGAGCGCGGCGGAGGAGACGACGGTGCTGCCGCCGGTGGCCCCGGGCGCGGCGGACGAGACGGCCGTGCTGCCGCCCGTACCCGCCGGTGACCCGGCGGACCGGGTGCCGCAGGACTTCTTCCGGGACGAGCGCCGGGTGCCCGGCGGCTCCGAGGACCGTACGCGCGAGATGCCGCAGGTCGACGTGGACGCCGACGGTACGGTGCGGCGGCGCCCACGGCCCGACTGGGCCGAGGAGACGCCGTTGGACGACCTGCCGACGCTGGCGGACGAACTGCTCGGCGGGTACGACGAGGAGCACGACGAGAGCCGGGACGGGCGGGGCCGGGGGCGGCGCGGCTGATCGTCGCCTGGGTGCCGGGTGCCGGGTGCCGGTGCTGGGCGACGGGCTCTGGGGCTGGGGACCCATGTTCCTTGCCCCGGCCGGCTCACCGGAGACGACCGAAGCCCCCGTTGTCAGTGGGCGCCCGCACAATGGATTCCGGAACAACCAACGTGAACGCACGACGTGAACGCACGACGTGAACGCACGACGTGAACGCACGACGTGAACGCACGACGTGAACGCACGACGTGAACGCACGACGTGAAGGCACGCACAACGTGAACGCATGACGTGAACGCAGACCGTGAGCACGAATCATGAACACACACCGTGATCACGCAAGGCGAACGCGCAACGCGAATGCGCAGTGCGGACGTGTACAGAGCGGACGTGTGCGGTGCTGATGTGTGTAATGCGGACGTGTGCAAGGTGAACGTGCAACGTGGCGGAAGGGCGGCGTGACCCATGACCGTGTGGGACGACCTCGTCGGGCAGGAGAAGGTGGGCGAACTGCTCACCGGGGCTGCCCGGGACGCCGACGCCCTCGTCACCGCATCAGCCGCGGACGCGCCGCCGCCGGAGGCATCCAGCATGACCCATGCGTGGCTGTTCACGGGCCCGCCCGGCGCGGGCCGCAATCAGGCGGCGCGCGCCTTCGCCGCGGCCCTGCAGTGCGTGAGCCCCGACCGGGCCCTGGGCGGGGTCCCCGGCTGCGGATTCTGCGACGGCTGCCATACGGCGCTGCTCGGCACCCACGCGGATGTCTCCACGGTCGCGGCGGTCGGCACCGAGATCCTCGTCAAGGACATGCGGGACACGGTCCGCAAGTCGTTCACTTCCCCGGCGAACGGCCGTTGGCAGGTGATCCTCGTCGAGGACGCCGAGCGGTTGAACGAGAAGTCCGCCAACGCCGTCCTCAAGGCCGTGGAGGAGCCCGCCCCCCGCACGGTGTGGCTGCTGTGCGCGCCCTCGATCGAGGACGTGCTGCCCACCATCCGTTCCCGCTGCCGGCACCTCAGCCTGCGCACGCCGTCGATGGACGCCGTCGCGGACATGCTCGTCCGCCGCGAGGGAATCGAGCGCGACGCCGCCGCCGCGGCGGCCCGGGCCACCCAAGGCCATGTCGAACGGGCCCGCCGCCTGGCCACCGACCCGGCCGCGCGGGAGCGCCGGGCCTCCGTGCTCAAGCTGCCGCTGCGCCTCGACGAGGTCGGGAGCTGCCTCAAGGCGGCCCAGCAACTGGTCGACGCGGCGACCGACGACGCCAGACAGCTCGCCGAGGAGATGGACGGCAAGGAGACGGAGGAGCTGAAGGCGGCGCTGGGCGCGGCCCAGGGCGGACGCCTGCCGCGCGGCACGGCAGGCGTGATGAAAGACCTGGAGGACATGCAGAAGCGCCGCAGAACCCGGACGCAGCGCGACAGCCTCGACGTCGCGCTGGGCGACCTCACCGGCTTCTACCGCGACGTCCTCGCCCTGCAGCTCGGCTCCCGCGTGGCGCTGGCCAACATGGATGCCGAGCAGGACCTGGAGCGGCTCGCGCGGGCCAGTTCACCGGAGTCCACCCTGCGCCGTATCGAGGCGATCTCGGCGTGCCGGGAAGCGCTGGAGGGCAACGTGGCACCGCTGCTCGCGGTGGAGGCGATGACGATGGCACTGAGAGCGGGCTGACCGCGGCCGGCCGCGCCCGGTCCGCCGCACCGTTGACGTCGTCACCCGAAAGAGCCACGAACGCCACGTACAGCGTCCGATCGGTCGCTCAGCGTTACGCTCGCCTGATGCACATCAGGCGAACCCCCCGCCAGACCAACCCCGTGGCCCGCGCCCTGGCCACCGCCCTCACCACAGTGGTGCTCGTCGCCGCGTGTTCCGCCGGCAGCTCGGTGACGGCGACCAGCGACGCGGCAGAGGCGGCGCTGGCCCCCCTGCCCCGTACGACACCGCCCGCGCTCGCGCCGTACTACGGGCAGAAGCTCGCCTGGCGCAAGTGCGGAGTCGAGGGCTTCCAGTGCGCGACGCTGAAGGCGCCGCGCGACTACGCCGATCCGGGCTCGGGGGACGTACGGCTCGCCGTCGCCCGCAAGCAGACCACCGGCAAGAACAAGCCGCTCGGCTCGCTCCTCGTCAACCCGGGCGGCCCGGGTGGCTCCGCGGTCGACTACCTGCAGCGTTACGCGGGGATCGGCTACCCGGCCGAGGTCCGCGCCCGCTACGACATGGTGGCGATGGACCCGCGCGGCGTTGCCCGCAGCGAGCCCGTCGAATGCCTGAGCGGGCGGCAGATGGACGCGTACACGCAGGCCGACGTCACGCCGGACGACGTCGCGGAGACGGACGTGCTGGTCGGGCAGTTCAAGAAGTTCGCGGAGGGCTGCGGGGCCCACTCGCCGAAACTGTTGCGCCATGTCTCCACGGTCGAGGCCGCCCGGGACATGGACATCCTGCGGGCGGTGCTCGGGGACCGGCAGCTGAACTACGTGGGCGCGTCGTACGGGACGTTCCTCGGGGCGACGTACGCCGGGCTGTTCCCGCAGCGGGCGGGCCGCCTGGTCCTGGACGGCGCCATGGACCCGTCGCTGTCCGCGCGCCGGCTGAACCTGCAGCAGACGGCGGGCTTCGAGACGGCGTTCCAGGCGTTCGCCAAGGAGTGCGTGCGGCAGACCGACTGCCCGCTCGGCGGCAAGGGCACCACGACGGCGCAGGTGGGCGACCGCCTGAAGGCGTTCTTCCACCAGCTCGACGAGCACCCGATCCCGGCCGGTGACGCCGACGGCCGGACCGTCGGCGAGGCCCTGGCCACCACCGGGGTGATCGCGGCGATGTACGACGAGACGGCCTGGACGCAGCTGCGCGAGGCCCTCACCTCGGCGATGAAGAAGCGCGACGGCGGCGGCCTGCTCGCACTCGCGGACAGCTACTACGAACGGGACGAAGACGGCCGCTACACGAACCTGATGTTCGCCAACGCGGCCGTGAACTGCCTCGACCTCCCGCCTGCCTTCGATACGCCGGAGCAGGTCGAGAAGGACCTCCCGGCCTTCGAGAAGGCGTCCCCCGTCTTCGGCAGGGGCCTCGCCTGGGCGGCCCTGAGCTGCGCGTACTGGCCGGTGCGGGCCACCGGCGGGCAGCACCGCATCGAGGCGAGGGGCGCGGGACCGATCGTCGTCGTGGGCACCACCCGCGACCCGGCGACGCCGTACTCCTGGGCGGAGTCCCTCTCCCGCCAACTCTCCTCGGCCCGCCTGCTCACCTACGCCGGAGACGGCCACACCGCCTACGGCCGGGGCAGCACCTGCATCGACTCCACGATCAACGCATACCTGCTGAAGGGAACCCCGCCTACCAACGGAAAGCGCTGCTCATAGCCGTGCAGCACGCCCCGGAGACCCCTCCTCCGGGGCGTGTACGAAGCGCCTCGGAAACTGTGTAGACTTACGGCCGTCGCTGATCGCACCATAAGTGCGTACGACACGCCGCTTTAGCTCAGATGGCCAGAGCAACGCACTCGTAATGCGTAGGTCTCGGGTTCGAATCCCGAAAGCGGCTCTTTTGATGGCCCGGGTCGGACGTAGCTGACCTGGTCTTTCTCTTTGTCTGAACGTTTAAGGGCCCTCCGTGGATGATCACGGAGGGCCGTTTGCGTGTGCGATGTGGCCCACGTCGCTCTTGAGGGTGTCCTCCCACGCTTCCCGCCGGGACACGGCCCCACCAAGACGACGTCGGACAGCTACGTCCACTACAACACCGGCGTCACGAAGAACGAGGGCGGCGTCTGGCAGATCCGGGACCTCGACGAGGACCGGGGAGCTGCGCGGTGCCAGTTCTGACGCGACGCGTCGCGGTGGCGGGGCCGTCGCCGTGTACTCACCGCGGTAAAGGCCGGGGGACTCGGTGGTCTGGAGGGCGTGGGCGGCACGGGCGGCGACCTGCCGAACGGCACCTTCGCGACCACTACCGAGGTACCGGTGCAGGAGTTCCAGTCCGTCAACCGCTGACCACACAAAACCCATACGCGACGAGGGGCGTACATGGCCGAGCGGCTGAAGGGCGACGGTACGGAGTCGGACAAGTTCTTCAAGGATCTGACGAAGGCAAAGAACTCGTTCGTCGCGCTTCAGAAGGCGTTGCGCGACTCGGGCGTCAACGGCCTCGGCACGGACGACCTGGATGAGGCATGTGATCAGTTCCAGGAGGACTGGCACTACGGCACCAAGCAGATAGCCGAGCAGATCGAAAAGCTCACGGAGATCACGCAACAGGCCAAGCGCGACTTCCACCAGGTGGATGTGGCCTTGGAAAAGGCTCTGGAGAAAGCCAAGGAGAAGGGGCGGAAGAAGTGACGACTCCCGTCGGGGGCGGCGCCGATCACTGGCTCGGGACAGGCTCCGGCGGGCTGCCCCCTGAGCAGTCGCGCAACGGGAGCACCCTCGCGTACGTAAACCGCGCGCAGGGGCTGAAGGCGGACCCTGGACAGCCCGTGAAGCCCTGGAGAAGGCTCAGGGGCACGCAGAAACAGCGAAGAACGCACCAGCGCTGGACAAGGGCAAGGGGCGAGCCTCCGACGAGGCCAGTACAGACCTGATCATGGCGAACACCGCCGTCACCGCAGCTCAGCATGACCTGGACGACGTACTCCGCAGGGCCCGCTCGCTCGCGGAGGAGCACGAACGAGCGGCCCGACACCGGGCCAAGATGATCCGAGAGTCCACTGGGAAGCTCGCCCCGGACGAGCCGGGGGCGTGGGACACGTTCACCGGCTGGGTGGATGACAATCTTGAGGACATTCTCAGCGGGTGTGCGGCGGTCCTTGGGGTCATCGCGCTGTTCGCGCTCGGGCCGATCGCGGGGGCGATCCTGCTCGTTGCCGCGGCAGTTCTGAGCGGAGCGGCGCTCTATCTGCGCCTGAGTGACCCGGTGGTCCGGGCGTCGCTGTGGGAAGGAGTCACCGAGGGGGAACTCGACGCCGATTTCTGGAGCAACGCGCTGGGAGTGACGGGTGACCTCCTCGGAGTCGCCCCGGGACTGGGAGCGGTCGCCAAGGGTGGCCTGGCGGCGCCGGCAGCGCTGCGAGCGGCTGCCGAGGCAACAGAGGGAACTCTCTCGATCGGGCAGCGAATCTCCGTGATCGGCACCTCCGTCGAGGAGGAGGCCACGGCCATCTCCAACGTGCCTGGCCTGCTGGAGAAGTTCAGGGTCTTCGGCGCGCAGACCGACACCATCCTGCCGAAGGTGGAGAAGACAGCGACTTGGCTCGGCGCCGCAACGTCCGCGACCGGTCTGGCCGGAAGCGTCTACGACGCCCTCGACAGCGACGAGGTCAAGGTGACCACCAGCGTCCTGGACGGGGCAAGGACCGCTGGAATCGACCTGACCGGCACGGCAGGAGTCATCAAGTACCTGTTCCGAGGAGCCGAGGCGGTGTCATGACGACGAGTCCGTTCACCACCGACGCGTCAGCCCGACTGCCGGGCACCGATATCTGGTTCGCGTTGCGCGCCGGGTTCACACCGCTTCCGATGAGGGAACTGCTGGCATCCGAGAGCGCGTCCGGAACACCCGACTCCGGTGGCATCATTCCCTCGCTGCTGGCAGCCGGCGGGGATCCCGTGGAACAGCAGCGACTGGTGACCGTGCTCGCGCTGGTCCGGCGGATGATGCAGCCGCTGGCGGAGACCGGAGTCATTCACTGCTCTGTGGGCCTTCACACGGATGACGAAGGGGATGGTGGCCTGCTGCCGTCCCTCTTCACTCTCGCGCGGCGGACGATGCCCTGGGCACCTCGCAGCATCATGGCCGCCCGTGTGGCGACGGGCGCGGGAAACGCCGTACACATGGAGGCCCTTGAGCTGCCCTGTGGGCCGGCCTCACTGGTGGAGGCACACGTGGACGCGCCGTCGGGCTCGGGTCTGGGGCAACAGTTGCTCCAGATCAGCGGGTACATCCCGTACCCGGACGGCGAACGGCTTGCGATCCTGACTCTCGCGGCGCCCGCCGTGCAGCGCGCGGACCACTACCGGGTGCTGCTCCGTGAGATCGCCCTCTTGGTCAGTTTCGACAACCCGCTTTCCCCGGAATCCGACAAGGAATGACATGAACTCCACCTCACCTGCAGCGGCTGCCTGGGGCGACCCGGACAACCGCCGTGCCTGGAAGACCCTTTTCACGTGGGCCGTCCTCGGCCAGATCCTCTGGCCGCTGGTCTGCCTCGGCAGCCTGCTCCTGATCGTGGGTCCGGAATGGCCGGTGTGGCTTTTGTTCATTCCCCTGGTGTACTCCGCCTATCGATCGATCCTCCAACGCCGTTATCTCGTTGACGCCTTCCAGGTCCGGCGCATCCTCAAGCAGTACCCCTGGCAGGTGCACAAGACCCCGGAGAGCGGGATCGGGAAAGTGCCGGGGGCGAAGAGCGGTGACGTCTGGCTGAAGTTCCCCAACCCGGAGCAGTCGGGTGATCTCATCCCCGTCATCCTGCACGGCCACGTCCGCTCGCCATGGTGGCGACGTCGGCTGGGCCCTGGAGTCGCGCCGGAGAAGATGGCCCAGGTCGTCGAGATCTGGTTCGCTGGTGATGTTCGTTTCGCCGGAGTCCTCGCGGTTCCCGGTCCTCGGCGCCTCTTTGTCGTGTACCAACGCCCCACCAAGGACTCGCGCTTTCTCACGGACGTGCGCGAGGCCACCCCTGATGCCCTTGCCCGTGCCCGCCGTGCCGGAGTGCGTGTGCCGGAACGAATCGATCAGTGGCCGTTTGACGTCGGCTGATCAACGATCTTCGTGATGACCGCACCTTCCTGTCTCCGCTCTCCCCGCCGCCGACCAGGCACAGCAGCCGTAGGTCGTGTCTCTTTACGGTCGCTTGTCGGCAGCACTTCAGAAAGCCAAGACGTGACGTTCCGGAGGAGCTGGACATGACCGAGCCAGCGTCGAGCGCGAGCATGTGTTCAGCCTGGCCCTCGACGACAACCCGAGCCGTCGGCTGGAGTTTTGGCCGCGCTGGGACACGGATGAGCGGCAGGACATTGGCGTCTGGACGCGTGCGTGCGCCGAACTGGGTGACCTAACACCTTTGCTTCCAGGGACGTCACACTGGTGAGGCGCCGGCCTGCGAAACAGGAACCGTCCAGCCCGGGGGCGGCCCGTGAACGGAAGGTGGGGCAGGCCCGGGAGAGAGTGCGATCGTCCGGCTCGCAGAATCCGCGGATGGGGTCGCCCGCTCTGCGCCGCAGCAAGGCGTTGCGGGATGCGGCCTTCCGGTTCCAGTCGGAACGGCTGGAACAGTCGAGGAACCCGCAGCTGAGCGAGACAGAACGCAGGGCCATCAGGCGCGGAGAGAGACTGCAGTGGCTGCTCCACAACACGGACGTGCTTGCTTTGCTTCGGCTGTTCGTCAGCGTCGGCGGGCGCAGCTTCGTGCAGCTCCTGCCGTTCCCCACGTGGGAGTGGGATCTGGCGGCTTTCACACCGCTGCTGGCTCTCCTCAGCGGCCGAGTGCCGACCCGCCGCGAGGGCCGGCCGGTTGTCAGTGCCCCTTCTTATGCTGACGCCATGGAGATCACCAAGCGGACGCTTGCGGAGGCCTGGCGGCGGACGGCCGCCGGACATGCCCTGCTCCACGAGGTCGGGCTGCCGCCCTTGGCTCTCTCGGCCGGCGAGCTGAAAAGGTGGGCCGAGCGGGCTGAGGAGGCGGACGACGGCGGCCTGTGGCTGCTGCTGGACGAGGACGGGACGGTGCGCGGCCGGCACGGGCCCTACCGGGAGGTCTTTGCCACCCGCGTCCTCGAACAGGCGCTTTACCTGATCGCCGAGGACGCGGTGCGTCGGCGCGGCGGCAGCCTTGAGGAGGTGGCCGACGCGCTGGAGCGGATCGATCCGGTGTGGGGCAGACGGTTCCGCAGTGGCGGCCTGGACGACGCGGGGACGGTCGAGGCGTGCGGGCGCGATCCGCTGGAGGGGCTCGCCTGGATAGCGGGGTCCTGGCGTGGGCAGGACCCGTACACGACCCTCGCCTTCTTCCGCGCGGCGCCCGGACAGACCGTCGACGCTGAGCGGCTGGCCCTGCTGTACGGGGCAGATCCCGTGCAGGTCGCGGACGGCACGCGCCTGAAGGACCTGCAGGCCGTGGACGGCGGCCGGGCCCACTGGGACCGCTCGTGGGAAAGCTGCTGTTTCGGGCAGGCAGGCGGGTGGACGTTCCTGCTGTACCACGACATGCCGCCGGGGTCCTTCGCCGACAAGGAGGCGTACGCGGCGCTCGGGATCAAGGAGAGCGTGTGGCTGTCCGCCACCTCCGCGAAGGCCATCTACACCTTCGACTACATGCGGGACGGTCGCCGAGTCGACGATGACCGGGGTGTGCTGGAGTTGATCTGGTACGAGCGCGGCCGTGCCCCTTATCTGCGGGGCGGCGAGCTGGACTTCCTCAACCGTGCCGTGCGCCGTGCCGAGCTGGACCACCCCGAACTGACCAGCACGTTCGAGTTGTACTTCCACGCTTTGGAAGAGTCCCTCGGCCTGCGTCTGCCGCGCCGGGACTTCGCGGAGGGGGAGGTGCGGGCCGCGTACTGGGCCGGAGGACAGCGGTGAGTACGGCGAGGGGGCGTTCATGGAACAGCAGCAGAGTCCGGGCGAGTATCGAAACTTGAAGGCCGAGATCGACGCCAGGTGCGGCCAGGTCACGTCTACGGCGGCCCTTGCGGGCAAGGCCGTTGGAGCGGGCAGCAGGGCTGACCCCGGCCCGGGGCACCCGCGTCCCGCGCCCCCCGTGCTGCGCCCCGCGCCCAGGGCTCCGCACACGAACCTCCGGCCCTCTTGTCGGACCCGGCCTCTACTCTTTGGGCGCATCGTCAACGTGGCTGTCCCAGCCGCCTGTTGGAAGGAGCATTTACCCGTGCGCGTCCTGCCGAAGACCGATGAGGAGTACCCGCCCCTCCTGCTCGTCCGCACCGACTTCCGGGACGAGACGGCCTGGCTGCGGCTGCGGGCCGCGCTCGACCAGCCCTGGGTCTTCGACGAGGACGCCGGGGACGGCGGCGGCCTCAAGGAGGAGATCCTGTCCGTGGACGACCCGCAGTGGGCGGAGGCGACCTTCGCCGATGTCCTAGCCGCCCTCACCGCGCCCGAGGACGGCGAGGAACCGTCGGAGTGCGGCTGGGACGTGGTCTTCCTCGCCGACGCCGCGAGCATGGCGGGGGCGGAACCGACGCTGCTCGCGGTGAGCACCGACCCGGAGGAGCCGACCGCGCCGTACCGCATACCGGCCCTGGGGACCCCGCACGCCATGCACTGCAATCTGGCCCTCGCCAACATGGACTTCGAGGAATTCGAAGAATTCTAGGAGTTCGAGGGCGAACTCCCCAGCTGACCGGAAAGCGCTTCGGGCGCTCGCCGTGAACAGGGCGGGGCAGGCGAAGGCACGGGTGAGGCGGTCGTGAAAGAGAGAAGGCGGTCGTAAAAGCGTGAAGGCGGTCGTGAAAGCGGTCGTGAAGGCGGTGGGGAAGCGGCGGGGAAGTGGCGCGGGAGGCAGGGCCGAGGCGGCCGGCGGCCTCGGTGGGGTGCTGTCGCGGAACTCACCGTGCATCCCGACCTGATCCGCGCCAGGGCGTACGTCGGGCTCTCACCGTCGTGGTGGCGGCGATGCCGCCGTCGGGTGGCGCAGGGTGGCGGGGACGGCGGCGCGGGGCACGAGGCCGGTCACGCCCGAGATATCGCATCGTCGTTCGAGGTGTCACACGTCCCGCTGAAATGCTGACGACACAGCGACCACCGCTCGCGCACGGTTCCCCCTTGATCAAGCAAGCTGGTGTCTTCTGCGAAGGAGACGCCACTGTGCGAATTTCTGATATCCAGCGCTGCGAGGTCCGGCCCGGACGGCTCGTCGAGTGGACGTTCAGCCCGGCGACCATCGCGGCCGCGGCGGCACTGCCGCCGGATCCGCGGCCGCCGGCGTACATCCAGGAGTCGCACATCAGAATGGCCCGGTCGGTCCGGGAGGACGGGCTGTTCGTACCGACCTGGATCGGCACGGCGTTCGACCTGCCGGGGCGGATCGATCTCGACGCGCTGGAACAGACTTTGCGCGGCTGGACGTTGCGTCACGAGACGCTGCGCAGCGGCTTCAGGTGGGCCGGCGAGGACATGCACCGGTTCACGCTCGACGAGGACGACGTGGCGTTGGACCGGGCGGAGATCGGCGACTTCGGCGACACGAATGCGCTGATCCGGTATCTGCAGGACCGATTCGACAGCGCGGCGGACGCGCTCGGCTGGCCGAACCTCATCTATGCGGCGGTGGTACGCGAGGACTCCACCAGCGTGTACATGGCCTTCGACCACACCAATGTCGACGCCTATTCCCTCCAGCGCATCCCGGACGAGATCCACGAGCTGTACATGACGGGCGTCACCGGGCGGCCCGCCGGCGGCGTGCTGGCCGGGAGTTACGTCGATTTCTGCGAGCAGGAGCGGGTGAACGCGGACGGGATCGACGACACGCACGCGATCGTCGCCCGCTGGCGTGAGTTCATCGGCCGGTGCGACGGGCGGCTGCCGGAGTTCCCCGTCGACCTCGGTCTGCGGCCCGGTGACGTCCTGCCCGCCCAGAAACTGCTGTGCGAACCGCTCGTCGACGCGGACACCGCCGCCGTGTTCGAGGCGTACTGCCGGCCCTACGGCGGCAGCCTGGTGGGGGTCCTGGCCGCGACCAGCCTGATCGTCCACGAACTCGGCGGGCAACCGGTCTACCGCACGGTCGTGCCGTTCCACACCCGGTTGAAGTCCGCGTGGTCGGACTCCGTGGGCTGGTACGTCGGCGGCGCACCGATCGAGGTGCCCGCGGCCCGGGACTTCGAGGGCGCGCTCGCCACGGTCCGCGCCGAGCTGCGGGCCAACCGGGCGCTGGCGCGCATTCCGCTGGCCCGCGTACTGCGCCTGCTCGACGCGGACTTCCGGCCGACCTCGCCCGACATGTACTCGATCATCTCGTACGTGGATGCCCGCCCCACTCCCGGCTCGGCCGACTGGCCCGAGAAGAAGGCGTACGGGCTGCTGCGGGTGTCGTACGGCGATCAGTTGTGTGCGTGGGTCAACCGGCTGCACGAGGGGCTGTGGTTCGCCTGCCGCTATCCGGACACGGACATCGCGTACCGGAACGTGCGGCGGTATGTCGAGCGGCTGCGGGACGTGATCACCTCCGTGCCCGCACGCGAGGGCCTGCGGGTCGCGGAGTCGGCGTCCGCCTGACGCACGCAACTGGCCCCTGTCACCCGTGAGTTGGAGTCGGCCATGGGCGTCCGTCCGGGCCGCACCTGACGCGGGTTCACATCTGGTGACGCTCTTGCGTCGCGAGCAACCCTGTCCCTATATAGGCAATTAGGGGATAGTCAGTTGATTCTGGTGGGCTATATCCTCCTCAGGTCGAATGTCCTGTGTGGAATGCTATGTGCCGCGACTGCTAGTGTTTTTCCAGTCACGCTAGGCAGTCAGTTTTGATGGATGAGCAAAGAACCGAGGGTTCCATGCGCAAGCTTCAGCAGGTCGTGATCGCAGCGGTGGCGGCCGGGGGCCTCTCCGCGGTCGGCGTCGGCACGGCCACCGCCGCCCCCGCCACCCCCTCCGACAACGGGCCGCGGGTGTCCGACCTCTTCCGCCCCTACCAGGAGTGCAGCCCGCAGACGGTGTCCGAGAACAACATCCCGGTCGGAGTGCTCGGTGTCGCCGGCACCCTGGACACCGCCTGCGGCCAGTACAACAGCGCCTTCAACGGCTGAGACCCGCGGAGTCATCGTCCGCGACGCTCGGCGCGGGACCCTTCGGATCGAATCGCGAGGGGTCCCGCACTCCCGGCCGGTTGCCTGAGCGTCGAAGGCGGAGCCCGGCGGGGCCGGTTCTCGGGCGTCCCTGAAAGGGAAAACGCATACATGTTCAGCGGGAAGAAGATCGCGGCTGTCTCCGGGCTCCTCGGCGGCCTCGCCGTGGCCTGCACCGGCATCGCCCAGGCGCATGTCGGTGCCGGTTCGGGAACCTGCACGCGCGACCTCCAGGGCAACGTCACCTGCTCCCAGCGGATCGAAGGCCGGATCCCCGCGGGCGGCGCCGTTCCCCACCAGGAGACCTGTCAGCCGGTCCAGCGCCTGACGCTGCCCGCCGCCCTGGGTAACGGGACGACGCGGTTCGGGCCCGAGGTGACCTGTTCCCCCGCGGCGTCGGGGGCGCCGGGCGGCACCGGCGGCGGGCAGGGGGCGGCCGGCCTGTTGGGCTGAGCCCCTTGAGTCCCGCGCGCGGCCGCCTTCCGGGCGACGGCTCCTTGCGCCGATACGGCAGAAGGGGCCGACGCGCCATGTGCGACGCAGAGATCCTGAGTAACTACGAAATGTGTGGTTATGCTCACGTTGAGTAGTCAAGTCAGGCATTGACGCCTGAGCAAGAAAGGGTCGAACCATGCGTAAATTTCAGCGCGCTGCAGTCGTAGCGGTGGCCGTCGCGGGGCTGTCCGCCCTGGGCGCCGGGGTCAGCTCCGCCGGCGGCTTCGACGGCGGTTTCGATGGCAGGGCGCCAGTCACCGCGGTGGCCAACTCGTCGGCCAACGCCGTTGCCGTCGGGGGCGGTTTCTTCGCTCAGCCGCACGGCGGGCCGGACGGGCACAAGGGCTTCGGTCCCGAGCAGGGCTACGGTCCGCAGCAGGGCGACGGTCCGCAGCAGGGCGACGAGGACGAGTAAAGACGTACCGAGGGCTCATCGGCGAAGGCAGCCCGGACGCGCGGCGGTTCACCAGGTCGCGCGTCCGGGTTGCGGCAAACCCGCCGTCGGACGCGGCTGACGACGTGGCTCGGCGCAGCATTCTCTGTCTGACCTTCTCGGGCCCGGGCGCACGCCGATCAACGGCACAGGCGCCCGGGCCTCCGTCGTAAAGGAATACAGCACATGTTCACTTCGCGGAAGATCGCCACCGTTTCGGGGCTCATCGGAAGTCTCGCCGCATTCTGTGTCGGCGCCGGACACGCGTACGCGCACGGACCCTCGGACGACTGCAAGAGCACCGAACAGGGCGGCACCGTCTGCATTCACAAGAGCGAGACCCGCATCGACAAGGACGGCACGCACGTCGTCAAGCAGGAACAGGACTGCTCGATGGCCGACCGTCCGCGCGTGGTGTTTCCGGAGGAGCAGGTGATGGGCGGCGGATCCGCCAGTGTCGGGCAGAAAGTGGACTGTTCCAACACGGCAAAGCTGCCCAAGGGGTTCAAGAAGCCGCACGTCGATTTCTGAGCACACTGGGAGAATGCCCTCCCGGAATTCCCGGCCGATTCTTCGCTTTTCGGAATGCGGGCCGGTGGGGAAACGGCGATCCCCGGTGTCCCGACCGCTGGCCGGGACACCGGGGATCGCCGTTTCGCCCTGCCGGCGGCCGGCCCGAAGGAGCACCTCTCGGTCTTCTTCGTCTCTCGGGGGCCTGCCGGCGCGTACCACGCGCACAAATGGTCCCGGCACCATGCCCTTGGGTTCTGCGGGCCGATACCGGGACCGTTTGTCGACCGGCGTCTGCGCGCCGGTCGTCGCCTCAGAACGCGCTGTTGCTGCAGTCCATCGAGGAACCGATGTCGGTGGCCTGGGCGCCCGGGTTGCCCTCGCCGTTCAGGGCGTTGCCCAGCACGCCGTTGAGCAGGCCGACCTCGCCGAGAAGGTCAAGGTTCAGGTCGTGCGACTTGCAGTTGGAGCTCTGCTGGATGCCGAACTTGTCGCCGCCGTCGTCGCCGCCCTTGCCGTGGTCGGCGTGGGCCGTGCCGCCCACGAGTCCGATGCTGCCGAGCGCGGCGATCAGGACGGCGACGTTGCGAAGCTTGCGCATGTCATCTCCGGTGGAGTGAGTGGGTGCGATCTGTGGCAGATCGACTTTTTACAATTACGGGAGATTAGTATGAAATGCCCTAAAACGGGCAGCGACGCGCCGCTTTTGTGATCACGTGGCAGAAGCACCCGAAAGCCGTAGCGAAGACCGCCGGGCCCGTCGGTCGCGATCCTCACCGGGCCCGTGCGGTCTGTCGGCGCCCGGCCGTCAGCGCTGTTGCGCGCTGGCGAGGGAGTTCGACTGGCTGTTGGCCTGGGTGCAGTCGACGCCCCTGGTCTCGGCGGCGGCGAGTAGCGCGACCGGGACGTTCGCGTCGAGCAGGGTTTGCGGGCTGCACTCCTGGTACGGGCGGAACAAGTTGTTCTGGGTCACCGGGGCGCCCGCTGCCGGCTGCGGGGGCTGCGGTGCGATCTGGGGGCTGATCTGCGGATTCAGCTGGGGGTTGACCTGCGGGGAGACCTCAGTGCCCCGTTGCGGGGCCGCCTGCTGCTGGGCCGGCGAGCCGTAGGTCTGCGCGGTCGCCTGGGCGGAGGAGGCCGCGGCTGCCTGGGCGTCCGGCTGTGAAACGGGAGGCGGCACAGCCCCGTTGTAGGTGGCGGGTGCGGCGGAACTCGGGCCGGCGCCGACGGCGGACAGGCCGCCGGCTGCCGCGACGACGAGCGCGACCCTGCGAAGCTTGCGCATGGAATCCTCGGCCCTTCATTGACCTTGTGACGGAACTTGGTGAAATGGCTGACGACGCAGCGCAGTTGTCGCATATCTTGCTGGTCCGTACGACTGCGCTGGACCATCGCTCTTGCCTTGTGGGGAACGAAGTGCGCGCGGACGCAGATACGGGTGCCGGACCGTGGTCACCCATTTGCCGCAAGGGCGTACGGGGCGCAATATCCGGCCGGTGGGCGGCAAATGGGTGACGGGTTTTCGGGTGCCGTGACCGCGGCCGGGGAATCGTCGTTCCGACGGGGAGAGGGCAGCGACCGTAGGACCTGAAGAGGGATGAGGGAATTCGCTGCCGGCTCCGAAGTGACGTCCGCGTGCAGCTCAGGAGTACCGCTGTTGGTGGTGCGGTGCGAATATCGCACCGACCGCGCGTGCGACCGCACTGAATGCAATGGATTTCCCTTTTCAGGTATCGAAGGGCCGAAGGTTTCATGCGCAAGCTTCACAGGGTCGCGCTCGTCATGGCAGCGGCCAGTGGTCTGTCCATCGGGGGTGGCGTCAGCCATGCCGCCGACTCGTCCGTCGCAGGCGGCAGTGCCACTCCGGCGCCGGCTCCTGAGTATCCTGCGCCCCAGGCCGCAGCCCCGGCGCAGGCTCCGCAGCCAGTCGTGCAGGCAGCCCCGGCACCTGCCCCGCAACCCGTCGCGCAGGCGCCGCAGCAGACCGGTTACGCATCCGCCTCGGCCTCCTCGCAGGGCGCGGCACAGTCGTACGTGTCGCCGTATCCGCAGCAGCCCGCCCCTGCGTACCCGCAACAGGCCGCCCCTGTGTATCCGCAGCAGGCCGTCCCCGCGCCGCCGGCCCAGGTGGTGCCGCAGGTCATGCCGCAGGTCATGCCCCAGGTCGCCCCGCAGGTGGCGGTGCCCCAGGCGTTCGGCCCGGAGCCCCCGCTGCGTGTCGCGCCGCAGGTGAACCCGCAGTTCAATCCGCAGGTGAACCCCGAGGTGAACCCGCTGGTCGGGCCGCCGAGCATTCCGGGGCTGGCGCCGGTCGGCCTGGGACAAATCGCGGCGCCGCCCGTCGGCCAGCTCGGGCTTCCCCGACTCGGCTGACGACCCGCCCGCACTCGTTCCGCAATCCCGACCCGATTCGATCCGACGCGGATGTGCCGTCCGCTCGACCAACGGAGAACCAATGCGCATGTTTCACAAGGCAGTCCTCGTGGGCGCCATCCTCGGCAGTGTCGGCACCCTCGGCGGCGGCACCGCCCTGGCGGGCGGTGAGCGTGGCCACGACGAGTTCGACATCACGCAGGGTACCGAGTGCCGCTCGCACGACATGAACATCGAGGTGCTCGGCGGGGTCAGCGCCC
This sequence comes from Streptomyces sp. NPDC006012, assembly GCF_042871185.1. Taxonomy (NCBI): domain Bacteria; kingdom Bacillati; phylum Actinomycetota; class Actinomycetes; order Kitasatosporales; family Streptomycetaceae; genus Streptomyces; species Streptomyces sp. NPDC006012. Next base: position 106,167 of record NZ_JBIAIE010000002.1, on the reverse strand, counting down.
TCACCGGCCTGGCCGGCAACCTGCTGAACGGCGAAGGGTCCCCGGGTGCGCAGCAGAGCCACCTCGGTTCGGACATGGGGTGCAACAGCCAGGCGTTCTGACCGGCCGCGCCGATCCCGGCCGCCGAACCCCCTTGCGCCTCCGGGCCGCGCACCCCGTCCGCCGGTCCCGTCCACCCTCGTTCCCTTCCGGCCCGGGGGCGGCTCGGAGGTAGGCGCGGCGGAGCCGGGGTGTTCTGACCTCGACCTCGCGCCCCTCGACCTCGCCCCCGATCTCGGCACCTGACCTGGTCACGCGGACGCCGCCGAGTCCGGTCGTACCCCGGAATCGGGACCTGCGGCCCAAGCGCGGACACGACCGGCCGGACACCATGGAGCGACCGGACATCCCAGAAGGACCGGAAGAACCGGATGCCGTGAAGGAACCGGGCAAAATGGTGCAATCGGGCATCATGGAGGAAGAGTCCCAGAGGGCCTGGAGGGATCGGGCGGATCAGCGGGCCCAGAAGGATCCGAGGGATCAGGCGGATCTGAGGGATCGGACAGGAAGGGCTGGTGTCATGGTTCGGGCATCCTGGACGACGCCGGGGGTCTTCACCGGCAGCGGTGGCATTCGTACGGACGAGGCGGGGATCGTCACGGGCGATCTGACCGTTCACACCACCTGGCACGGCAGGGCGGCCGACGTGACGGTCAGGTACACGGGCACGTCGACGTGGCTGACCATGACCGGCAGCCCGGTTCTGTGCCGTTCCGAACGGCACAGCCGCGACCTGCACCAGGCGGCGGTGGCAGCCGTCCGGCTGGGCGGCGGCGCCACCGTGACCGAACTGCATGCCGCTGTTTCCCCCTAGGCAGCGGGTCAGCCGAAGAACACCCCGAATTCGTCGTACAGCGACGGATCGACCGTCTTGACCCGGCCCGTGACGTCGGCGAGGGGGACGCGGACGATCCGCGTGCCGTCCAGCGCCACCATGACGCCGAAGTCCCCGTCCTTGACCGCGTCCACCGCGTGCAACCCGAATCGTGTGGCCAGCCAGCGGTCGAAGGCGCTCGGGGTGCCGCCACGCTGGACGTGACCGAGCACCGTGGTGCGGGCGTCGGTGCCCGTACGCCGCGAGATCTCCCGGGCCAGCCACTCGCCCACCCCGGACAGCCGGACGTGGCCGAACTCGTCCACCGAGTCGTCCTTGAGGATCATCTTCCCCTCCTTGGGGACCGCGCCCTCGGCCACCACGACGACCGGCGCGTAGTTGATCCTGAAGCGGCTGTTCACCCACCCGCAGACCTCGTCGATGTCGAACGGCCGCTCCGGCACGAGGATGACGTTGGCGCCGCCCGCGACGCCCGAGTACAGGGCGATCCACCCGGAGTGCCGCCCCATCACCTCCATCACCAGGGTGCGCATATGGGACTCGGCGGTGGTGTGCAGCCGGTCGACGGCCTCGGTCGCAATGCCTACGGCGGTGTCGAAGCCGAAGGTGTAGTCCGTGCCCCACACGTCGTTGTCGATGGTCTTCGGCACGCCGACCAGGGCGATCCCCGCACGGCTGAGCCCGGCGGCCGCGCTGAGGGTGTCCTCGCCGCCGATCACGACGAGCGCGTCCACGTCGTGCGCGGCGAGGGTGTCCTGCACCCGTCGAATTCCGTCCTCGTGCTGGAACGGATTGGTCCGGGAGGACCCGAGGATGGTTCCGCCGCGCGGGAGGATCCCCCGCACGCTGGACACGTCCAGCGGGACGACGCGGTTCTGGAGCGCTCCGCGCCAGCCGTCGCGCAGTCCGACGAACTCGAAGGCGTACTGCTCGATGCCCTTGCGGACGACGCTGCGGATCACCGCGTTCAGGCCGGGGCAGTCCCCGCCTCCGGTCAGTATGCCGACCTTCATGGCCTTCTCCCTTGCGTCAGGCACCCATCGGGCCGGGCCCCCGTCCGTCTGCGGCGGCCTCCTCGCTGGCTTCGTCGCCCTCGCTCGCCTGGCTCTCTCTCCCCTCCCTCCCAGCCTCCGTCCACCTGCTCGGCACGGCGAGTGGTCCACTCCGGCAGAACCGGCAGAACGTCGACCGAGCACCTGCCGCGGTCTGCGCGGACCGTCCCGCCGATGTCGCGGGATGCCTTCGCGGAACCGTGCTGCGGCAGTAGCCTCGGGCCATGTCCGAGCATTCGGTGGCGCGCTTCTACGACGAACTGGCCGACGACTACCACCTGATCTACGCGGACTGGGACGCGAGCGTCCGCCGGCAGGGGAACGCCCTGCACGCCCTGATGGGCCGGGACGGCGCGGCGGTGCTCGACTGCTCCTGCGGCATCGGTACCCAGGCCATCGGTCTGGCGCTGCGCGGGCACCAGGTCACCGGGACGGACCTGAGCCCGCGTGCCGCCGCCCGCGCAGCCCGGGAGGCCGCCCGGCGCGACGTCACGCTGCGCGCGGCCGCCGCCGACATGCGGTGGCTCCCGTTCCCCGATGCCCGGTTCGACGCCGTGATCTGCGCCGACAACTCCCTGCTCCATCTGCTGACGGAGCAGGACATCGGTGCCGCTCTGGCGGAGATGCGCCGCGTGCTGCGCAGCGCGGGGCAGTTGGTGATCAGCACCCGCCCCTACGACGACCTGCTGCGTACCCGTCCCGCTTCGGCGCCTCCGCAACTCCACCAGCCCGCGGACGGGGGAGAACGGACCGTCACCTTCCAGCTCTGGCACTGGCACGACGACGGCGAGCACTACGACCTGGAGCACTTCCAACTGCTGCCGGAGGACGGCGAGTGGCGCGTCCGGGTCCGCCGGACCGCCTACTGGGCACTCGGCCGGGACCGGCTGGCCGGTCTCGTGACCGCTGCCGGGTTCATGGACCCCGTGTGGCGGATGCCCGAGGAGACAGGCTTCTTCCAGCCGGTGCTCACGGCGTATGCCGACCGGTAGGCGGTAGGCGGTAGGCGGTAGGCGGTAGGCGGCAGGCGGCAGGCGGCAGACGGACAGGTGGCAGACGGTGGGTCGCAGGCGGAGTGGCAGACCGTAGGCGGTAGGGCCCCCGGTCACACGGCGATCGATTGGTACTCGGTGTAGGCGCCCAGTCCCACCGCGCCGTACTCGCGGCCGAAGCCGCTGGCCTTGAAGCCGCCGAAGGGGGAGCGCGGGTCGCGGGCCGCGCCGTTGACGGAGAACGTGCCCGTGCGGATGCGGCGGGCCACCGCAAGGCCGTGCTCCGGGTCGGCCGTCCACACGCCGCCGGACAGGCCGTAGGCGGAGTCGTTGGCGAGGGCGACGGCCTCGTCCTCGGTGTCGAACGGGATGACCGCCAGGACCGGGCCGAAGATCTCCTCCTGGGCGATCTTCATGGAGTTGGCGACGTCGGCGAAGAGGGTCGGACGGACGTAGAAGCCCTTCTCCAGGCCCGGGGTGTCCGGTGCGCCGGGGCCGCCGACCACCACGCGGGCGCCCTCGGCGAGGCCGGCCTCGACGTAGGACTGGACGCGCTGCTGCTGTGCCCGCTTGACCATGGGGCCGATCCAGGTGCCGGGGTCCGCGGGGTCGCCCACGGTGAGGCCGCTCATCATGGCGGCGACGGCGTCGACTACCTCGGCGTAGCGGCTGCGCGGGGCCAGGATGCGGGTGTGGGCGATGCACGCCTCGCCGTTGTTGCCCAGCGACAGGCCCTTCAGGCCCGCCGCGACCCGGTCCACGTCCGCGTCCGGCAGGACGATGGAGGCGGACTTGCCGCCCAGCTCCAGGCTGACCCGCTTGAACTGGCCGCCGGCGACGGCGGCGATACGGCGGCCGGCCGCGGTCGAGCCGGTGAAGGCGACCTTGTCGATGCCGGGGTGTCCGATCAGGTACTCGCTGACCTCGCGTTCGGCGGGCAGCACGCTGACCACACCCTCGGGGAACCCCGCCGCGGCCAGGATCTCGCCGAGCCGCAGACCGTCCACGGCGGTCTCGGGCGACGGCTTGAGGACGACCGTGCAGCCGGCCAGCAGTGCCGGGACGATCTTGACCAGGGCCGACTGGTGCGGAGCGTTCCACGGGATCACCGCCGCGACGACCCCCACGGGAGCGCGGCGCACCACGGTGCGGTGGCCGTCCGGTGCGGGCAGACCGGTCTCCCAGTCGAAGCCCGCCGCGATGTCGATGAAGTCGTCGACGGAGTCCTTCAGGCTGTGCTGCAGCCAGGTGGTGAACCAGGTGGCCGAGCCGTTCTCCGAGGTGATGAGCGCGGCCAGTTCGTCGGCGCGCGCGGAGTGCAGCTCGTTGAAGCGCGCGATCACCTCGCGGCGTTCCTCGGGTGAGAGCCGCGGCCAGGGCCCGTGGTCGAAGGCTTCACGGGCCGCGGCCACCGCGCGGTCCACGTCGGCGCGGGACGCCTGCGGCACCACGCCCACCGGGGACTGGTCGTGCGGGGAGTGCACCCGCAGGACGTCGTTGGTGGCCGGGGTGGTCCAGACGCCGCCCACGAGCAGCTTGTCGTACGTGATCACGATGTCCTCCCAAACCGGTTCGGGCAGTTAGCCGAACGTCGTTCTCTTACGCCAAGGATCATAACAGAACGCAGTTCTCTTATCGAGCGCGGCCGGTATCCTGACCGCAGTGACACGGCGAGCGGCGTAGCCGGGGCGTGGAGAGAGGGTCATGGGCGAGACCGGGCAGGGGTTCATTCGCGCGCGCAGCCCGGAGAACCGGGAACTGCGCAGGCAGTCGATCCTGGACGCGGCCGGGTGCCTGCTGAGCAAGGCGCAGGTCGCCGACATCACCCTGCGCGACATCGGCCGGGAGGCGGGGATCGCCACCTCGAACGTGCTGCGGTACTTCGAGAACCGCGAGGCGGTGTTCCTGGAACTCTTCAACCGGCAGTACCGCGCCTGGCTGGACTCGCTCCCGGCGGACCTCGCCCCCGTCGACGCGGAGGACGGCGGGCCGACGGCGACCCGACGGTTCGCCGATGCGTACGCCGCCTCGCTCGCCGCCCGTCCGGTGCTGTGCGAGCTGGCGAGTGTGCTGGCCAGCGTGCTGGAGCGGACGGTTTCGGTGGAGACGGTCCGTACCTTCAAGCGCGACGCGCTGGACAACAACGACCGGCTCGCCGACCTCATCCACGCCCGTGTCCCGGGCCTGGACCCGGCGGCCGCGAAGGAACTGGCCTCGGCGACCAGCGTACTGATCGCGGGACTGTGGCCCCTCGCCCATCCCGGACCCACCGTCACCGCGGCCGTGGAGGATCCCGCGCTCCTCGCCGCCCACGTCGACTTCCCCGCCCGCTTCAGCCGCATGATCGAGCTGCTCACCAACGCGCTGCGGGGCCGCGTGGCTCCCTGACCGGCGCGACGCGCGGGTGTGACGGTCGTGGAGCCAGAGGGCCACGGCCGTAAGCAGTGCTGGGTCCCGGCCGGAAACCCTGCTGAGTCCCGGCCGGAGGTCGTGCTGAGTCCCGGCGGGAAGTCGTGCTGGGCCCTGGCCGGAAATCCGGTTGGGCTCCGGCCGGGGAATCTGCTGGGGTCCCGGCTGGAAACCCGGCAGGATCCCCGCCGGAAAATCGACAGCAAAAGGGGAGTAAAAGGGCGGGAAAGTGAAGCTGGGTCAGAGGTATCGGAGGATCTGAGGCAACATCTTGGTGAACGGTGGGCGCCGCGCGGCCGGGCGCGGGCGCCGCCGTCGGCCGGATGGGGTGAGAGACGTGGTGGAGCCGAGGATCGCCGTCGCCGTGGTGACCATGGGAAATCGCCCCGCCGAGGTCGATGCCCTGCTGGAATCCGTGGCCAAGCAGGACCTCGCCCCCGCCCGGATCGTGATCGTCGGAAACGGGTGCCGGCTGCCCGAGTTCGCACGGCGGCTGTCACTGCCCGGCGAGGTCACCACCGTGGACGTCGAGGAGAACCTGGGCTGCCCGGGCGGCCGCAACGTCGCGCTCGCCCGGCTGCGCGAGTACGGCGACATCGACGTGGTCGTCGAACTGGACGACGACGGGCTGCTCGTCGACGCCGATGTGCTGCGCCGCGTGCGGGACCTGTACGCCGCCGACCCCCGGCTGGGCATCGTCGCCTTCCGCATCGCCGACGAGAAGGGAGAGACCCAGCAGCGGCACGTACCCCGGGTCGGTACCTCCGATCCGATGCGCGGCGGCTACGTCACCGGTTTCCTCGGCGGCGCGCACGCCCTGAGCACGGCGATGCTGGCCCAGACCGGGGACTGGCCCGCCGAGTTCTTCTTCGCACACGAGGAGACGGACCTGGCATGGCGGGCCGCCGATGCCGGCTGGGAGATCCTCTACGCGCCCGAACTGCTCCTGCGGCACCCGAAGACCTCACCCGCCCGGCACGCCATCTACCACCGGGTGACCGCCCGCAACCGGGTCTGGCTGGCCCGGCGCCGGCTGCCGCTCGTGCTGATCCCGGTCCATCTCGCGGTGTGGACGCTGCTCACCCTCCTCCGCACTCGGTCGGCGGCCGGGCTACGGGCCTGGTTCGGCGGGTTCGTCGAGGGGGTGCGGCAACCGGCCGGTGAGCGTCGGCCCATGCGGTGGCGGACGGTGTGGCGGCTGACCCGGCTGGGCCGCCCGCCCGTCATCTGACCGGGCCCGGCTTGACCGGCCCCCGCTCACTTGGCGTCCGCGTAGCACTCCACCACGGCCGTCGTGAACGGAAACCGCACCGGTGTCTCGCCGAACGTCAGCTTCCCCGCCGTCTCCGCCGCCTCCGCGATCGCCGCGACGACGGTGTCGGCCTCCTCCCGGGGGCAGTGCACGATCACCTCGTCGTGCTGGAAGAACACCAGTTCGGCGGCCATGCCCGCGCAGGTTCTGCGGAGCGCCGCGAGCATCAGCAGAGCCCAGTCGGCGGCGCTGCCCTGGACGACGAAGTTGCGCGTGAACCGGCCCCGGGCGCGCACGTTGGTGGAGGCGTACCCCGGCGCCCAGCCCTCGTCGGCCTGCTCGCCCGGGTCGTCGTCCTGGGGGAGACCCGCCTCCTCGGCGCTCCCGGACCCGGCCGCGGGCGGGCAGGTCCGTCCCAGCCAGGTCCGCACCAGCCGGCCCTCCTCACCCGCCCGGGCCGCCTCGTCGATGTACGCCACCGCCCTGGGGAAGCGGCGTCTGAGCGCGGCGAGGTTCTTCAGGCCGTCGCCGGAGGTCTGGCCGTAGACCGCGCCGAGCACGGCGAGCTTGGCCTGTTCGCGGTCGCCGGAGAAGGCGTGGTCGGAGACGGACTGGTACAGATCGGCCGGGCGTCCCGCCACCTCCATCAGGCCCGGATCGCGGGAGATCGCGGCCAGCACGCGCGGTTCCATCTGGTCGGCGTCGGCCACGACGAGCCGCCAGCCGGGATCGGCGACCACCGCCCGCCGGATCACCTTGGGGATCTGCAGCGCGCCCCCGCCGTTGGTCACCCAGCGCCCGGTGACTGTCCCGCCCGCCAGGAACTCGGGCCGGAACCGCCCCTCCCGCACCCAGTCCTGCAACCACGTCCAGCCGTGCGCCACCCAGACGCGGTACAGCTTCTTGTACTCCAGCAGCGGTGCGACCGCAGGGTGGTCGACGGACTCGATCTCCCAGCGGCGGGTGGACTTCACCTTGATCCCGGCCTGGGCGAACGCCTTGAGCACGTCGGCGGGCAGATCGGCCCGCACCCGCCGCCCGAAGGCGGCCGACACCTCGTCCGCCAGCTCGGCCAGCCGGCGCGGTTCGCCCCCGCCCGGATACCGCTCCCCGAGCAGGCCGTCCAGCACCTCGCGGTGCACGTCCGCCCGCCAGGGCAGACCCGCGTGGTTCATCTCGGCGGCCACCAGCATCCCGGCCGACTCGGCCGCCGTCAGCAGCCGCATCCGGTCGGGCCGGGCGGTCCTGCCGTGCCGGCGCTGCTGGTCGGCGTAGACCGCGAGCAGGTCGTCGAGCGGCAGGCGGGCGCCCTGTGGCTCGAACAGCGGTGACTGCGCGCCCGGTTCGGCGGGGCGCAGCGGCGGATCGGGCGGCACGGGACCGCCGCGCAGCCGGGCCAGGGCGGCGGCCGCCGAGCGTGGTTCGCCGTACCGCCCCTCGTGGCCCAGCAGGAGTGTTTCGGCGTCCTCGATGTCGTAGCACCTGTCCACTCGCACCCCCGTGGCGAGCAGACGGGGGTACACCTCGGGGGTCGACCGCCACACCCAGCGCGTCACCTCCGGGCGGTCCCGCACCGCCCCGGCGAGATCGGGCTCCCGCCGCACCGGACCGGCGGGCAGCCCGTCCGGGCCGAGGGGGGCGACGTCCACGCCACCGTCCTCGGCCGGAGCGAGTGCCCACCGATCGGTCATGTCGCAGAGTGTGGCAGGGAGGTCTGACAATCCACCGCGACCTGCGGTTTCAGTGGCCCTTCTGGCCCTTCTGGCCCTTCTGTTCCTTCGGGCTTCACCGATCCCTCGGTCCCGCTGGCCCTTCGGGCACGTCTGGTCCTTCGGCTCCGGCTAGCCCTTCTCCGGTTCGGTCTCCGGTGCGTCCTGCTGTTCCGCCCGCTCCCGAACCAGCACCGCCAGCACCTCGGCGATGTACTGCTCGCTCGTCGCCTTGGTGATGCCGAGGCCGTTGAGCACGCCCTTGCCGTTCTCGTGCTCCAGCAGGGCCAGCAGGATGTGCTCGGTGCCGATGTAGTTGTGGCCGAGCCGCAGGGCCTCGCGGAAGGTGAGTTCCAGGACCTTCTTGGCCCCCGCGCCGTAGGGGATCAGCTCGGGGGTCCGGTCGGCGGCCGGCGGGAGTGCCGCGCCCGCCGCCTCGCCGACCGCCGCCAGCGACACGCCCTGTGTGGTGATCGCCTTCGCGGCGAGGGCGTCCGGCTCGGTGAGCAGACCGAGGACGAGGTGTTCGGGCAGACCCTCGGTGTTGCCGGCTTCCTTGGCCTTGGCGTGGGCGGCCATCACCACGTTCCGGGCGCGCACGGTGTAGCGGCTGAACCCCTGGTTGGGGTCGAGGTCGGCCGACTCCTTCGGTACGAAGCGCTTCTGGGCCGCCTGCCGGGTCACCCCCATGCTCTTGCCGATCTCGGTCCAGGAGGCGCCCGAGCGCCGCGCCTGGTCGACGAAGTGGCCGATCAGGTGGTCCGCCACGTCACCGAGGTGGTCGGCGGCGATCACCGCGTCCTGGAGCTGGTCGAGGGGTTCGCTGTGCACCTTCTTGATGGCGTCGATGAGGTCGTCGAGACGGATGGGCGTGCTGCCCGCGGAATTGGTCGTCATGTGTCAACCGTAGGTTGACAGAGAGGGGGTGTCAACTTCGAGTTGACACTCTTTCCGGGCCCTGCCGGGGTCTACTGACACCTACGGGTTCGCTTCTGGGTTTCCGGGTGGTCGTGAGGTGAACCGGAGGCCGGGCGGCGGGAGTTGTCCACAGGGTGTGGACAGGGCGGCCCGCTGTCGGTGGCTCGTGGCACGATCGACGGGTGAGCAGCAATACGACCAGCACCGTGGAGCGAGCTTTCCAGGCGGCCCTCTACGACGGCACCGATTCCGGCCTCGACGCCGGCGCGTCCCTCCTGGCGGCCGATCCCGCCGCGGACGCCGAACTCGCACGGCGCGGCGGGGAGTTCGTGGCGGCGGCCTGGCGGCGCGGCTGGCAGCCCGCCGACGTCGTACGGATGGTGCGGCGTGACCTGGAGGACGCGCACGTCCGGCTGGCCGCGGTACTGATCCGGGCGCAGGCGCTGGCCGACCGTCCCCGCGGTCCGCGCTGGGCGGCACAGCTCGCCGCCCTCCCGGCCGCCCCGGAGCACGGGACGGACCGCTTCTCGCATGCCACCGCCGTCCTGGAGCTGTACCGGCTGCTGCTGCGACTGCCCGCCCTGGAGCCGCTGGCGGATCCCCCGGGCACTCCGCGGGGTCCGGGCGCTCCGCGGGGTCCGGGTCCGGGCACTCCGGGGGACCCGCACGGGGCGGCGGCGCCGGACCAGGGCCGCCCGGCCGCCCGCATGCTCTCCCGCATCCGCGCGCTGCTCGCCAAGGCTGAGGCGACCGGGTTTCCGGAGGAGGCGGAGGCGCTGAGCGCGAAGGCGCAGGAGCTGATGGCCCGGCACAGCGTCGACGAAGCGCTGCTGGCGGCGGAGGCACCCGCTCCGGACGCGCCCGGGGCCTGGCGGATCGGCGTCGAGCCGCCGTACGAGCAGGCCAAGGCGGTGCTGCTGGACGCGGTCGCCACGGCGAACCACTGCCGTGCCGTGTGGGACGAGTCGCTCGGCTTCTCCACGGTCGTCGGTTTCGCGGCCGACCTGGAAGCGGTCGAACTGCTCTACACCTCGCTCCTGGTGCAGGCCACACGCGCGATGGCGAAGGCGGAGGCGGCGCAGCGGGCGGGCGGACGCAAGCGGACCAAGACCTTCCGGCAGTCGTTCCTCGCGGCCTATGCGCACCGCGTCGGCGACCGCCTCACGGCCGCCGCCGCGACCCAGGCCGCCCCCGACCTGCTCCCGGTCCTGGCCACCCGGGAGGTCGCGGTCAGCGAGCACCTGGAGCGCATGTTCCCGCGGACGACCTCGACCCGTCTGCGCGGCGTCAGCGACGCGGCGGGCTGGACGGAGGGCCGACGGGCGGCGGACCGGGCCCAGGTCGCGGCCCGGACCGGGCTGGAGTGAGGATGGCGGATCCGGCCGGTCCGGGGCGTTCTGGGTTACGTTCGCCGGGTCCTGACCGGCGGTTTCCGTCTGCCGGTTTCCGTTCGCCGGGTCGTCCCCTCCGAGCACGTGCCACGCCTACGCGTAGCCCGCGCCACGCGAACTCGCAGCCCGCACCACGCCTGATCGCAGCCCGGGTCACGCCCGCGCCCACATGCAGCCCGGGCCCGCCCGCCCCGCGTCTGCCGGTCTCAGTCGCCGCTCTGCTGGAAGGCGCTGACGGAGGCGTTCGGGACCTTGTCCGAACCGCCCTTGCCCGCGACGGGGCCGTACGACCACGGGAAGCTCTCGGTGTCCTTCGCGCCGGGCAGGCTGATCTCCACCGTCTTCGCCGCCAGGCTGGTCCCGTCGCCTGCCGCACCGCGCACGTAGGTGATCGTGAAGGCCGCGAAGTCCCCCTTGGCGAGCTTCAGCTTCTGCGCCTTCGCGCCCTCGTTGACGGGAACGGCGACCTTGCTGCCGCCCGTGACCAGCTCGACGCCGGGGAAGTCGTCCAGCGTGCACGGGGCGCTCTGGTTGGTGATGCTCACGGGCACCTCGCCCGTGTCACCGGCGCCCGGGGCCACACTCGCCGACCCGATCTGCACGGACACCCCGCCGATCTTGCAGCCCGAGTCGCCCTTGCTGTTCGTGGAGCCGCCCCCGTCGTTGCAGGCGGTCAGGGTGAGGGCAGCGGCGAGGAGGGTGACGCTGAGCGGAATGACGCGCATGTGTGTGGGTTCCTGTCGAGGTCGTGACGGTGTAGCCAGCATCATCACGCGTGGCGCGGGCTTCTCGTCACGCGGCCCTCCGGATCGCGGGCAAGAGTCCGGCCATGGATCAGAAACCGAGCTTTGAAGAACCAGGCTCTCAAAAACCCGTACCCGCACGGACCGGGAACCCGCAGGGACCGAGAACCTGCACGGACCGAGAATCTGCACGAACAGACAGCGCCCCGTGACCGGCCCCCGTGACCGGGCCCCTCAAGAACCGAGGTTCCCCGTCGGCAGCCCCTCAGGGAGCTTGCCGCCCTCCGCCTTGGTGTAGGTCTCAGCGCCGAGCTTGCCGGACCAGGTCACCTTCAGGGTGTCCCCGCCCACCGAGTCGACCATCCCGGTCTCCCGGTCGTTCGTGTCCCCGGTGCAGGTCAGGTGGATCATCTGCATGCCCGACTCCTCGCCGGCCGTCCCGCTGCACACGGACCCGCCGGTCGTGAAGAGACCGGCCTGTTTGCCGGTGACCACCAGGGCCACGGCCTTGCCGCCGCTCGTGGTGAGCCAACTGCCCTGCAAGGTGCCGGACGAGGCCCTGGCGCCGTCGGTGGCCGACGCGGACCCGGTGGCCGCCGATGTGCCCGACCGCGGCGTGCTGCCGCTCGCGGAGTCACCGCCGCGGCTGCACGCGGTCAGCGTGAGCGCCCCCGTCAGCCCCGCGGCCGCGGCCGCGATCCGCACCGTCCTAGTCGCCCACGTCACTGGAAGCTCCCAAGCTGTAGCCGGCCTGCCGAACGACCGCAGCAAGCTATCAGGACCGACCAGGAGGACTCCCGTAGGTCGGGCAGGTGTCCGCGACGCACCTGCTCTGTGACACGCCCACCTCTGTGACACCCCCATAAAAACACGTAGGAGATTCCCTACGGTTTACGTGTAGGGAATCTCCTACCTATCATCGAGTGCATGAACATCACACACGCCTCCTTCGTCACACTCCCCGTCACCGACCAGGACCGGGCCCTGCGCTTCTACACCGGTGTGCTCGGCTTCCGGGTCACCGCCGACCTGGACATGCCGCAGGGCCGCTGGCTCCAGGTCGCCCCCGAGGGTGCCCAGACCGTCTTCACGCTCTCCGGGCCGGGCATGGGCGATTTCGAACCCGGTTCGACCCGGGGGATCATGTTGGTGACGACCGATGTCGACGCCGACTGCGCGCGGCTCGCCGAGGCGGGCGCCGCCGTGCAGGGCCCGGACGACCTGCCGTGGGGCCGGATGGCCTCCTTCCGGGACCCGGACGGCAACGCTCTGATGCTGCTCGCGGAGGCTCAGTCCTAGGCGGGAAGGGACGGGAAGGAACGCATGACGACGACCGGGGCCCGTGAGGACACCGAGGACCGCGTCTTCGCCGCGCTCGCCAACGCCACCCGGCGCGAGGTGCTGCGCCTGCTGCGCGACGGCGGACCGCAGCCCGTCCAGGCCCTGGCCGACCACTTCGCCATACGGCGTCCCAGCCTCTCGGAACACCTCAAGGTGCTCCGGGGGGCCGGCCTGGTCTCCGAGGAGCGTTCCGGCCGGCAGCGCATCTACCGCCTGGAGGCGGCGCCGCTCGCCGAGTTGCAGGACTGGCTTCACCCGTACGAGGTGTTCTGGCGCGACCGCCTGAAGGGCCTCGGTGAACTGCTCGACCGCCTGCCCGACGAGGGCCGCCCATGAATGCGCACACCCCGGACGGCGACGCCGACGACCTCACCACCGTCCGCGTCGACCAGTTCCTTCCGCACCCGCCCGCCAAGGTCTGGCGTGCCCTCACCGAGCCCCAACTGCTCGTGCAGTGGCAGATGCCCGGCTCGCAGGACTTCCGCCTCGAAGTCGGCCACCGGTACCGGATGACGTCCGTCCCGCGCCCCAATTCCCGCTTCTCCGGCGTCGTTGACGTGCAGGTTCTCGCCTACGACGTCGAGCGGATGCTGTCCGTCAGGTGGGTCGACACCGATCCCGCCAATCCCGCGGACTGGACCATCACATGGACACTGGAACAGGAAGGGCGCGGTACGCGTCTGTTCCTAGTGCACGAGGGATTCGATCCGGACGACCCGGCGCAGATGCTGGCGCGGAAGATCATGGGCGGGGGCTGGCGGACGCATGTCATGCGAAGTCTGGGGCACACGCTTGAGGGGCTTCGGTAAAGGGGGCGTCAAAGCTGTAACCGGAAGGGCACGTTCCGTGCACGTGCATCTGCCCATGCATCTGCACATGATCAGGGTTATGATCCCGGTCAGTTGACCACTGCATCAATGGCCACACCAGCCAGTGCACCAGCGGGGAGCAGCTTGTGAACCTCGACGTTGACGGCGTGTACGGGGGGTACGACGTGTACAACGGCATGGCTGCCACGCAGCTGGACGGAGTGGCGTGGCAGAAGAGCAGGTACAGCAACTCGCAGGGCTCCTGCGTGGAGTTCGCCCGGTTGCCGGGCGGGGACGTGGCGGTGCGCAACTCGCGCTTCCCCGACGGTCCCGCGCTCGTCTACACGCGTGCGGAGATCGAGGCGATGCTGCTCGGGGTCAAGAACGGCGAGTTCGACCACCTGATAGCGGGCTGACACGGGCGCCCGGCGCGGACGTCGTCCAGGGCCGGGCCGGCCGGTGTTGACACGTGTGGGTGAACGGCTGGGAACGCGCGTAGAGGAACGCCCTCTGGCGGCGCGGTCGTGTCAATCGACCGGCGGGAGCCGGAACATCGCCCAGACGACCTTGCCGCTGAGGGTGCCCGCGAGCGGGTGCCAGCCCCAGCTGTCGCTGAAGGACTCGATGAGGAACAGGCCGCGCCCCGACTCGGCCACGTAGTCCTCGGAGGTGTGCGGGACCGGGGTCTCGTGGCTGGGGTCGCGTACCGCGCACACCAGCCGCTCGGTCCAGCGCATCAGGTGCAGCCGCACCGCCGCGGACGGGTCGGTGCCGGGGTCGCCGGGCAGCGTGTGCCGCAGGGCGTTGGTGACCAGCTCCGAGACGACCAGGCATATGTCGTCGAAACGGTCGCCGACGTCCCACTGGTCAAGGGTGCCACGGGTGAACCGACGGGCTTCGCGGACGGCTTCGTACCGCGGTGGCAGGGCGCAGGAAGCGGCGCTGGACACGGCCGCGGGGTCCAGCGGAGGAAGGCCCTGCCGTAGCGGCTTGAGCATGGTCGATCCATTCGTCCCCATGCGAGGCACTCCCGGGAATTCGCGGTCGTTGCGATGCAGCGGTGGCGCGGGACCATGGTTTCGGATGCGCAGAGCAGATGCAAGGGCAGATGCACGTGCACGGGACCGAAATGAGCCCTCACGTACTACTTGTTGGCCATTTTTTCCGCCACCTTCGCGTACGTTGGCTCACCTGACTCTTGCGCCACCCTGCGGGAAAGCTTTGATGTCCTTTCCCTTTCCGTAACCGGACGAGTACTGCTCGAAGTGTTTTAGTGGCAGACTTCGGGGCTTGTAGACGGCTGGGGAGGCTGGCGAACGTGAGCGCGGGAGAGCCCGGATCGGTGGTGCGACGCATGCTGCTCGGCTCGCAACTCAGGCGACTGCGCGAGTCCCGCGGCATCACACGCGAGGCCGCGGGGTACTCCATCCGCGCCTCGGAGTCGAAGATCAGCCGGATGGAGCTGGGCCGGGTGAGCTTCAAGACACGGGATGTGGAAGACCTGTTGACGCTGTACGGCATCACTGACGAGGCGGAGCGCGAGTCGCTGCTCTCCCTGGCCAGGGAGGCGAACGTGGCCGGCTGGTGGCACAGCTACTCCGACGTGCTGCCCAACTGGTTCCCCACCTACGTGGGCCTGGAGGGTGCCGCCTCCCTCATCCGGGTGTACGAGGTGCAGTTCGTGCACGGGCTGTTGCAGACCGAGGAGTACGCCCGGGCGGTCGTGCGACGCGGTATGAAGGGAGCGAGCGTCGCCGACGTGGAGCGGCGCGTCGCGCTGCGCCTTGAGCGGCAGAAGTACCTCGTCTCCGAGAGCGCGCCCGACCTCCACATCATCCTGGACGAGGCCGCCCTGCGCCGCCCGTACGGCGACCGGAAGGTGATGCGCGGCCAGCTCCAGCACCTGATCGAGATCTCCGAGCGGCCCAACGTACGTCTCCAGGTCGTGCCGTTCAGTCTCGGCGGGCACTCCGGTGAGAGCGGCGCCTTCACCATCCTCAGTTTCCCCGAGTCCGATCTGTCCGACGTGGTCTATCTGGAGCAGCTCACCAGCGCGCTGTATCTGGACAAGCGCGAGGACGTCACTCAGTACGAGCACGCGCTCAAGGAGTTGCAGCAGGACAGCCCGGGGCCGGACGAGAGCCGTGATCTGCTGCGGGGGCTGCTCCAACTGTCCTGATTCCGCCCTGTCCGCCCGTGCGGATCCGCCCTCCGCGGGAAATCCTGTTCCCAGGCGCCACCCCAACTCACAATCAACACAAGTACGATGACGTGTGATCAGTGTCATCCGGCCGTGAACGTGAACAGACCGTGAAGTTGATTGGGTGTCTGAGCGGCTGCTCCGGCAGCGAGGGGATCGAGGGATCACATGTCGTCCTACTTCACCGACCTGGCCCAGCAGTACATCGACGGTGAGTGGCGCCCGGGCACCGGAGCCTGGGACGTCATCGACCTCGATCCGTACGACGACACGAAGCTGGCCTCGATCACCGTGGCCACCGTCGACGAGGTCGACCAGGCGTACCGGGCGTCGGCCCGGGCCCAGAAGCAGTGGGCCGAGACCAGTCCGTACACCCGTCGCGGAGTCTTCGAGCGGGCGCTCAGGCTGATCGAGGACCGTGAGCAGGAGATCGCCGACCTGATCATCGCCGAGCTGGGCGGCACGCGGGTGAAGGCGGGCTTCGAACTGCACCTCGCCAAGGAGTTCCTGCGCGAGTCGATCCACTTGGCGCTGAGCCCCGAGGGACGGATCCTGCCCTCGCCGGGCGAAGGCAAGGAGAATCGCCTCTACCGGATCCCGGTGGGCGTGGTGGGCGTGATCAGCCCGTTCAACTTCCCGTTCCTGCTGTCGCTCAAATCGGTGGCCCCGGCACTCGCCCTGGGCAACGGCGTGGTGCTCAAGCCGCACCAGAACACGCCGATCGCCGGCGGCACCCTGCTCGCGAAGATCTTCGAGGACGCGGGGCTGCCGGGCGGTCTGTTCAACGTCGTCATCACCGACATAGCGGAGATAGGCGACGCCTTCATCGAGCACCCGGTCCCGAAGGTCATCTCCTTCACCGGTTCCGACAAGGTCGGCCGGCACGTCGCCTCCGTCTGCGCCGCGAACTTCAAGCGCTCGGTGCTCGAACTGGGCGGCAACAGCGCGCTGGTGGTCCTGGACGACGCCGACCTCGACTACGCGGTCGACGCGGCGGTCTTCAGCCGGTTCGTCCACCAGGGCCAGGTCTGCATGGCCGCGAACCGGGTCCTGGTGGACCGCTCCGTCGCGGACGAGTTCACCGAGAAGTTCGTCGCCAAGGTCAGGACGCTCAAGGCCGGCGACCCGCGCGACCCGCAGACCGTCATCGGCCCGGTGATCAACTCCACCCAGGCCGCCGCCATGTCCGCCACCGTCGAGCAGGCCCTCGCCGAGGGCGCCACGGCCCTGGTGCGCGGCGCCGTCACCGGCAACCTGGTCGAGCCCAGCGTGCTCACCGGCCTCTCCGCCGACTCGGCCCTGCTCCAGCAGGAGATCTTCGGCCCGGTCGTCTTCCTCGTGCCCTTCGACGGCGAGGAGGAGGCGGTCCGGATCGCCAACGACACTCCGTACGGCCTCAGCGGCGCCGTGCACACGGGCGACATCGAGCGCGGAGTGGCGTTCGCCAAGCGGATCGACACCGGCATGTTCCACGTGAACGACGGCACCGTGCACGACGAGCCGATCGTGCCCTTCGGCGGCGAGAAGCACTCCGGCCTCGGCCGGCTGAACGGCGAGACGACGCTGGACGCCTTCACCACCCTGAAGTGGATCTCGGTGCAGCACGGCAGGAGTCGGTTCCCGTTCTGACCCCATGACCCCGAAACTGTCGCAGATGCCATTCGTTTTCCGAGCGTGCCCGTTTGGAACGGGACGGGCGAGAACTCCGCTCGGAAAGCGGAAGAAATGGCGTTATCGGCCGCGTGCGGGGCGAGACTGCTGACCTGGTCCGCCCGGTGAGTGTCCGTTGTATCCGTTGTTTTGTTGCGGTGGCGGATTCCTTGTCCCTTGCCGTTGGTTATACGGACGTCGACGGAGATCGCGGCGTGCCGGACGTGCCGCCCGGAACTCGGCCCGTCAACTCCCCGTGACCCTTGCATCGGACAACGTGCCCGAGAGGGGGACCGGTTCAACTCGCTGATCAGGAACCGAGGAGGTCACCGGCCATGCCGAGCTGCACGCTCTCGACGGCGTCGGCGACCCGGGAGAGACCGTCGGTACGGGTCGTTCCGTCCGTCGCGAGATAGCAGGGCTTGCCCTCCGGACCCGTCCAGGGCAGCAGCCGCGTCGGCCGGGCGATGCCGTCCTTCATGCCGACACCTCCACGCCGTGGATCACGCGCGGTCCGACGTCGATGCCGTGCACGGCGAGCCAGAGCGCACGCCGCCGGGCTCGCTGACGTCGTACTTCCTGGCGCTGTGCGTCCTGGCGTCGCTCGTGGGCGAGGAGGTAGGGGCGGACCAGAGCGTGGTCCTCACCGCACAGCGGATGGGTCTCCTTGCGAGGCGCAGGCCCGCCGGCGCCGACGGGCGCGGTGACGGCCGGACGGTCTTCCTCCCATTCCCTACTGGTCGTGCTGCTCCGTCGTCGACGTCCCGTCCCGGGCAGAAAGAGACGAAGCAGCGGTTCCAGGAGACGGCGGGCGATACGGTGACTCACGTCGTCAACTTCCTTCTGTTCATTGGCGGCCATGCCCCCGGACCGGTCGCGCGGTCGCGGGGGTTTCGCTTTGTGTGGCGATGCGGTTACAGCCTGGAGCTGTCGGGGCTAGGCTCGCCAGAGGGAAGCGTGTGACAGAGCATTTGTCACAAGGGAGTTGATCCGATGGGCAACATCTACGGGGACTGGCTCAAACAACAGCGCGAGTCGGCGGGCCTGACCCAGCAGCAACTGGCCGACCTGGCGGTGATGACCCGTTCGTACATCGCGCACATCGAGGCCGGGCGCCGGGTGCCGTCGAAGGAGGATGCGCGGCGACTCGACAGCGTTCTGAACACGGGGGATGTGCTGAGCAGCTTTCTGCCCAAGGATGACGCGGCGGTTTCCGACTACTTCGGAGCGGCGCTGGCGCTCGAACAACAGGCGGTGATGATCAGGGAGTTCGCGCTGTCCTTCGTGCCGGGCATCCTGCAAACGAAAAGGTACGCCCGTGCGGTTCTGGGTTCGGCGTTCCCTCCGGTGGGTGAAGAGGAATGTGACAGGCGCGTTGTCACACGCCTTGAGCGCGCGAAGATCCTCGACGATCCGCTGACACCCGTAGTCTGGGCGCTGCTGGACGAGGCGGTGCTGCGCCGTCCAGTGGGGGGCGAGGGCGTCATGGCAGAGCAGATCATGCACATCGTCCGCCTCGCCGAGACCGACCGTATCCGAGTGCACCTACTGCCGTTCGGTGTGGGCATTCATCCCATGATGGAGAGCATGCTCACGCTGATGTGGTTCGAGGACCAGCCTCCTGTTGGGTACGCCGAGGGACAACGGGTGGGGAAACTGCACGACTCTCCGTCCGTGGTCCACGAATTGCAGGGCCGCTACGATCTCGCGCTGAGCGACGCGCTGCCGCTGAAGGAGTCGCTGACCCTGCTCAGGACAACAGCGAAGGACTACGGAGACCATGACTGACGACCGCACCGTCCCGAACGCCGCCCTGCTGAGTGGCTGGCGCAAGTCGTCCTACAGCGGGAGTGAAGCCGGTAGCTGCCTAGAAGTCCTCGACGACCACCCCTCCGGCATACCCGTCCGCGACTCCAAGACCCCCCACGGCCCCGCCCTGCTGCTCCCGCGCTCGGCGTGGTCGTCGTTCGTCCGCGGGGTCCGGAGCGGGATGCTCCGTCCCTGACCGTCGCGTCGTTCATGCCGGGCAATAACCTGGATCACATGTCAGCGATCCGTCTCCTCGTGCTGGGCGCGGTCCGCCAGCACGGGCGGGCCCACGGTTACCAGGTGCGCAACGACCTGGAGTACTGGGGCGCGCACGAGTGGTCCAACGCCAAGCCCGGCTCGATCTACCACGCCCTGAAGCAGATGGCCAAGCAGGGCCTGCTGCTCGCGCACGAGATCGCGCCGTCCACGGCCGGCGGGCCGCCGCGCACCGAGTACGAGGTCACCGAGGCGGGCACCGCGGAGTACTTCTCGCTGCTGCGGACCTACCTCACGGCCTACGACCAGCGGCCGGACGTGCTCACCGCGGCCCTCGGCTTCATGGTCGACCTCCGCCGCGAGGAGGCCCTCGACCTGCTGGAGGAGCGGGTACGGGCCATCGAGGCGTGGCGCAGGACCGTCGTCGAGCACTACACGCCCGAGGACGGTCCGGGCCAGTTCGGCCACATCGGCGAGATCATGAACCTCTGGGTGCACGCCGCCGACACGGGCGCCGAGTGGACCCGCGGGCTGATCGAGCGGGTCCAGAGCGGTGCCTACACGTTCGCCGGGGAGGGCGAGCCGTTCGTGGGCGTCCTCGTCGACGGGCAGGAGAACCCGTACGCCACGACCCAACAGCATCCGGAAGACGCACGCTGAGGCACCCACCCGGGACCGCCTCGGCCGGCGGGGCGGCTGTTCCCCGGACGCAGCCGCCGCAGTAATCAAGTTTGACCAATCGCCTGCCCAGTGGGCGAGTTCGCGGCGGGTCATGGTCCAGGAGTCGGCCAGGGCGTGGCTGCTCACACGTTCTCCTTCATCCGGTCCGTACGGTTCTCGCGTCCCGTGAGGTGCAGGAACACCTCGTCCAGGGTCGGCCTGCGCAGCGCGATGTCCGCCCCTGCTGCTCCTTCTCCGCTTCGCGATGCTGTGGATCGGCATCCACCTGGCCCTGGTCGCCGGCAAACCGGAACTGGTGCAGGCCGTGCAGATCCTCGTCTGGCCGGTCGGCTTCCTCTCCAACGCCTTCGCCACGCCGGAGGCCATGCCCGGCTGGCTGGGCACGGCCGTCCGGTGGAACCCGCTGTCCCACACGGCCACCGCCGTACGGGAACTCCTCGGCGGCCCGGCCGGCGAACCCGGACACGCCCTGCCCGCGGCGCTCTGGCCGCTCGCCCTGCTCGCGGTGTTCTTCCCCCTGGCGATCCACAGATTCACTCGCCTCAGCCACTGAGCCCCACCGGGAAACTTTCGACTCCGGCGAGGGCCGACGCCCCGTCAGGGGCGCGGGGAACTGCGCGACGAGCCACGACGCTGGCCGCGGACGACCGACGACGTAACACGGCTTTCCCCAGCGGAGCGTCACCGCTCAGTGATGGAAACCGGTAGCCGCCACCTTGTCCCGCGTCAGCGGATGCGGCTGCCGGCGCAGTTCCGGCAGCAGGCGGCCCAGGTTCTCCACGAACAGGTCGGCGAGGTCGGTGGAGAACCCGTTGCGGCACACGATCCGCAGGACGGACAGGTCCTCCCGGTGCGGCGGGAAGGTGTAGGCGGGCACCAGCCAGCCGCCCTCCCGCAGCCGCCGGGAGACGTCGAAGACGTCGAACGACGTCACGTCCGGGGCCGTGGTGAAGGCGAACACCGGCAACTGGTCGCCCCGGGTCAGCATCCGGAAGTCGCCGAACGCCTCGATCCGTTCGGCGAGCGCGCGCGCCACGTTCCGGGTGGACTGCTGCACGGCCTGGTAGCCCTCGCGGCCCAGCCGCAGGAAGGTGTAGTACTGCGCGACCACCTGCGCGCCGGGCCGGGAGAAGTTCAGCGCGAAGGTCGGCATGTCCCCGCCCAGGTAGTTGACCCGGAAGACCAGTTCCCCCGGAAGCGCCTCCTGGTTCCGCCACAGCGCCCAGCCGACACCGGGGTAGACCAGGCCGTACTTGTGCCCCGAGGTGTTGATCGAGGCCACCCGCGGCAGGCGGAAGTCCCACACCAGGTCCTCGTCGATGAACGGCGCGACCATGGCGCCGGACGCGCCGTCCACGTGCACCGGCACGTCCAGGCCGGTCCGCTCCTGGAGGGTGTCCAGGGCCGCGCACAGGTCGGCGATCGGCTCGTACGACCCGTCGAAGGTGGAGCCGAGGATCCCGACGACCCCGATGGTGTTCTCGTCGCACAGCTCGGCAGCCGCCTGCGGGTCGAGGTGGAACCGTTCGCCCTCCATCGGCACCTGGCGGGCCTCGACCTCCCAGAAGTTGCAGAACTTCTCCCAGCAGACCTGGACGTTCACCCCCATGACGAGATTGGGGCGGACCCCGCTGGACGGGTAGCGGTCGGCGTTGTGCTGCATCCACCGCCGCTTGAGCGCCATGCCGGCCAGCATGCACGCCTCGCTGGAGCCGGTCGTCGAACAGCCCACGGCGGCCGACGGGTCCGGCGCGTTCCACAGGTCGGCGAGCATCGCCACGCAGCGCCGCTCCAGTTCGGCCGTGCGCGGGTACTCGTCCTTGTCGATCATGTTCTTGTCCTGGCACTCGCTCATCAGGACGCCGGCCTGTGGCTCCATCCAGGTGGTGACGAAGGTGGCCAGGTTGAGCCGGGAGTTGCCGTCCAGCATCAGCTCGTCGTGCACCAGCTGGTACGCCGTGGAGGGAGCCAGCGGTTCCTTCGGCAGCCGGCTGGTGGGCGGAGCCTCGGTCATGCCGCCGACCGGATTGGCCTCACCGAAGAACGGGTTGACGGACAACTGCCGGTGTTGTTCGTGTTTCTGCGGACCTTTGTGCAGTGCCATTGAGGTGCCTTCCTGGAGGGTCGGGAGCGGGCATCCACGGTCTTCCGGACGCCCGGTCATCCGGACGCCCGGTGGCCGTCGGCGGGGCGGTGTGGTGCAGTGCGCGGCGGCGCGGCGCGGCGCTGCGCGAGGCGGCGCGGGGCCGTGGGCGACGCGACGTGCACCGCGGCAGTGAACGGGCTCACGATAGGGGAGCGGGCCCATGAAAAACGACATAAGTGAGCGAACATCCCGAAAGTGGCCAAGCCTGCACCTCAAGGAACGGACTTGCACCTCACGTCACGTGAGGCGGCACCGTGGGGCGCGTACCAGAAGAAGGAGCGGAAGTGAGCTATTCCGTGGGACAGGTCGCCGGATTCACCGGAGTCACGGTGCGCACCCTGCACCACTACGACGAGATCGGCCTGCTGGTGCCGGGCGGACGCAGCCAAGCAGGCCACCGGCGCTACAGCGACACCGACCTCGACCGGTTGCAGCAGATCCTGTTCTACCGGGAACTCGGCTTTCCGCTCGACGGGGTCGCGGCCCTGCTCGACGACCCGGACGCGGACCCGCGCGCGCACCTTCGCCGCCAGCACGAACTGCTGACCGCCCGGATCGAGAAGCTGCAACAGATGGCCGCGGCCGTGGAGAACGCCATGGAGGCACGCAGGATGGGCATCAACCTCACGCCACAGGAGCGGTTCGAGGTCTTCGGCGACAACGATCCCGAGCAGTACGCGGAGGAGACGGAGGCACGCTGGGGCAACACGGAGGCGTACGCCGAGTCGCAGCGCCGCGCCGCCCGCTACACCAAGGAGGACTGGAAGCGGATGCAGGCCGAGTCCGACGACTGGAGCGAGCGGTACGTGGCTCTGGTGGACGCGGGCGCCGACCCGGTCGGCGAGCCGGCCATGGACCTGGCCGAGGAGCACCGGGGGCACATCTCTGCGTGGTTCTACGAGTGCCCCTACGCCATGCACCGCTGCCTCGGCGAGATGTACGTGGCCGACGAGCGCTTCAAGGCCTTCTACGACTCCATGCGGCCCGGCATGGCCGAGCACCTGAGCGCCGCGATCGACGCGAACGCGACCCGGCACGGCACCCCCGCCGGCTAGGCACTACGCCCTGTCGATGATCACCGCCGTCCCGTACGCGCAGACCTCCGTTCCCGCGTCGGCCGCCTCGGTCACGTCGAACCGGAAGGCGAGGACGGCATTGGCGCCACGCGCGCGTGCCTGCGCGACGAGCCGGTCCATGGCCTGGGTGCGGGTCTGCACGAGCGTCTTGGTGAGCCCCTTCAGCTCACCGCCGATCATCGACTTCAGACCGGCGCCGATCTGACTTCCCAGGTGCCGGGAGCGCACGGTCAGCCCGAAGACCTCGCCGATGACCTCGCGCACCCGGTACCCGGGAACGTCGTTCGTCGTGACGACCAGCACGTCGGGCTGGGGTCCCTGGCCACCGCCGTATTCATCGATACTCATGGTCCACAGCTTTGCCGGGGCCGGCCCACCGTGCATCCTGGGGCCACCGGTGGAACCGGGGGCGTACGCAAGGCGTTGATAGCTTTGTGCGGTCGTACTTGCACGCCACCACCGTCACCAACGCCCTCACCTCCTCAGGAGTCCGGAACCGTGATGCCGCTTGCCCTCGGCCCGAGCTGGCTGGACCCCAATTACCTGCTGGACACCTACAGCATCTGGGGTCTGCTGCTCATCGTCTTCGCCGAGTCCGGACTCCTCATCGGCTTCTTCCTGCCCGGCGACTCGCTGCTGTTCACGGCCGGGCTGCTGATCACCTCGGGCCAGCTGGACTTCCCGCTGTGGGGCGCCATCGCCCTCATCTGCGTCGCCGCGATCCTCGGCGACCAGGCGGGCTACATGTTCGGCAAGAAGGTCGGCCCGAGCCTCTTCAACCGTCCGGACTCCCGTCTTTTCAAGCAGGAGAACGTCACCAAAGCGCACGAGTTCTTCGAGAAGTACGGCCCGAAGTCCCTGATCCTGGCCCGCTTCGTGCCCGTCGTGCGCACGTTCACGCCGATCATCGCCGGCGTCAGCGGCATGAAGTACCGCTCGTTCCTGACCTTCAACGTCATCGGCGGCGTCCTGTGGGGCGCGGGCGTGACCCTGCTCGGGTCCTGGCTCGGCAAGATCGACTTCGTCAACAAGAACATCGAGGCGATCCTGATCCTGATCGTCCTCGTCTCGGTGGTTCCGCTCATCATCGAGTTCCTGCGCGCCCGCGCCAAGAGCAAGAAGAACCCGCCCGCCGGGCAGGCCGCCGCGCAGCCCTTCCAGCAGCAGCCGCCGGCCATGGACGACGCCACGACCCAGCTGCGCCGCGTCGAGCCGTCCTACGGCGGTCAGCCGCAGCAGCCTTACGGCCAGCAGCCGCAGCAGCCGCAGCAGCCCTACGGACAGCAGTCTCAGCAGCCTTACGGCCAGCAGTCGCAGCACCCCCAGCAGCCCCAGCAGCCCCAGGACCCGTACGGCGGCTGGAACCAGGGCCAGGACGGCCGGGGTTACGACAGCCAGGGCCACGGAAACCAGGGCCACGGAAACCAGGGCCACGGAAACCAGGGCTACAACGATCAGGGCTATGGCGACCAGGGCTACGGCGAGCAGGGCCACGGCAATGGGGGATACGGCCGCCAGCAGTACCCGTACGACTCCCGCCAGGGCGACCACCGCCCCTGAGCGACCCGACCGCACGACACCCGGGCACAAGCGGGTCAGAAGCCCCTGGTCCGCTTGGCCGCCCGCCGCTTCCGGGCGGAACCGACCCGCAGGAACAGCCGCGAGATCTCCGACCCGAGGTTGACCCCGATCGCGATGGCCATGGCGAGGGACACGGCCTTCGCCAGCGACACCAGCCCCTTGTCGATGTCGTTCTGCGCGATGGACAGCAGGCCGAAATAGGTCGCCGAACCCGGCAGCAGCGGCCCGATCGCGGCCGTCGTGTACGGCAGCGCGGAAGCGAACCGGTAGCGCGACAGCAACTGTCCGAAGAGGCCCACCAGACCCGCCGCCACTGCTGTGGAGGCGACCGGTGAGATGCCGCCGACGTCGTGCATGGCGCCGTACACCGTCCAGGCGACGCCCCCGTTGAGGGTGACGGCCAGCACGGTGGATCGTTCCTGCTGGAGCAGCACGGCGAAGGTCAGCGACAGCAGCATCGACGCGGCGATCTGCAGCAGCGGCCGGCCCTCGATGTTCACCGCCGCCTCGGGGTTGAGCCGGCCGCCCAGCTTCACCCCGAAATACAGGATCGTCAGCACCCCGATGACGATGCCGGTGAAGAAGTACATGACCTCCAGCAGCCGCGCGGACGCGGTGATGTAGAAGCCGGTCAGACCGTCCTGCACGCCCGCCACCAGCGCCCGCCCCGGCAGCAGCGCGAACAGCCCACCGGTGATCACGGCCGACGCCCGTACGTCGACGTGCGCCACGGTGAGCATCACCCCGATCGCGGCCGGCGGCATCGCGGCCGCGGTGAACTGGTAGAACTCCGGCAGCCCGCGCCCCGCGCACAGCCAGGCGAGCCGGTCGCCGAGCATCGCGCCCAGCGCGGCGGCGAAGAACACGACCAGGTCGCCGCCGACCAGGACCGAGGCGGCACCGGCCAGCAGCCCGCTCGCCGAGGTGAGCGCCCAGCCGGGGTACGGGTGCCGGTTGCGGCGGATCTCCGCGAGCCGCCCGTACGCCTCCTCCAGGGAGATGTGGGTCTCCGGGTCGGTCAGGTCGTCCACGAGCCGGAAGACGGCCGCCAGACGCGTGTAGTCGGTGCCGCGCCTGCGAACCGTCCGCGAGGCCATCACCGGGTCGTCCACCAGGGACGGCTGGTGCGAGATCGACAGCAGGGTGAAGGTGACGCTGGGCTCGCACCGGTCGAGCCCGTAGGACCGGCAGACCGCGAACATCGCGGCCTCCACGTCCTCGGCGTTCTCGCCGCCCGCCAGCAGCAGTTCGCCGATGCGCAGGGTCAGGTCGAGCACGCGCGGGACGGCCGGGGCGCCCTCCTCCGCCTTCTGCACCGGCTCCGGCGCCGGGCGTTCGGCCACCGGCATGCGCAGCATCGTGCGCATCCGGTCCTGCCAGGGCGCGTCCTTGGTCAGGCTGACGGCCGGGAAACCGTTGGGTGGGGTGAACGCGGTCGGGCCGTGCTGGATGCTGTAGCCGCTGGGCGGGGTGAACGCCGACCCTTCCGCTTCGGCGCCCGACGGATGGGGCGCGTCGAGGCCCTTCGGCACGGCGAACTCGGAGGTCGTGTCGGACTCACCGCCGTTCCGGGGCACCGCGAGGCCCTCGGGAACGGTGAACTCCGACGTGAGCTCGGGGTCGTACGTGGTCCGCGCCTCGTCCGAGCGAGGTTTGCGGTCGGCTGCCTCCGTCACTCCTCAACGCCCCCTGAACGACAAGGTCCCCTGGACGACGACACTCTCCGGACGATCCTGGAGAGCCTTGGAGGAAGATCCTGGGCGACAACGCTCCGGAACGGAACCCTCCGAAAGCCCCGGTATGCGCGGGGACGCACCAACGGGCCGCACGCGTGCGCGTGCGGCCCGTCCGTGGAGCTGCGGCTCAGTGACCGCCCTGCTCCTTGAAGCGCTTGTAGGACCGCTCGATCTCCACCTCGGCGTCCGTGCGGCCCACCCAGTTGGCGCCCTCGACCGACTTGCCGGGCTCCAGGTCCTTGTAGACCTCGAAGAAGTGCTGGATCTCCAGGCGGTCGAACTCGGACACGTGGTGGATGTCACGCAGGTGCTCCACCCGCGGATCGGTGGCCGGCACGCACAGCAGTTTGTCGTCGCCGCCCGCCTCGTCCGTCATGCGGAACATGCCGATCGCGCGGCAGCGGATCAGGCAGCCCGGGAAGGTCGGCTCCTCCAGGATGACCAACGCGTCCAGCGGGTCGCCGTCCTCGCCGAGGGTGTTCTCGACGAAGCCGTAGTCGGCCGGGTAGGCGGTCGAGGTGAAGAGGCGACGGTCCAGGCGGATACGACCGGTCTCGTGGTCCACCTCGTACTTGTTCCGCGAACCCTTCGGGATCTCGATCGTGACGTCGAACTCCACCGGTGGCTCCTCCATGATCAGCACATAGTTCTGGTGGTTAAGTGTCCCTCACGCCGCTGTGTGATCGCGAAAGGGGTTGGTGGTCATGCCAGAGCCGAGGCATTGGCGTGCCGCGAGACCGCATCTGGTGCGGATCGCGAACGCCGTACGACCGCGTCTGGCAGGAGCCGCGACGACCGCCCGGCAGCGGCTCGCGCGGCTCGTACGAACCCTGGAACCGTGGTTCGTACGGACCGTGAAGCCGCATCTCGCGCGGCTTGTTCGGACCGTGAAGCCGCAGCTCACACGACTCGTACGGACCGTGAAACCGCAACTCGCGCGGATCCCCGGGCCCCGGGCCGCGCGGACCTGGCAGTACACAGCGGGCGCCGCCACCGCCGGGCTGGCACTGGCCGTCGGGGTGGTGACGGCCGCCGGCCCCTGGGACGCCACGGGTCAGCGTACGGCCGAGCGCGACCGGGCCGCCGCCCTGGGCCGGGCAGGTGGCACAGATCACGGTGGTGACTCCGGCACGGCCGCCGCGCCGCCCCGGCCCGCCCCGAGCGCGGCGCCCGTGCTGACCGGCCTCGGCGGCACCGCGCAGGCCGCGGACGCCGCCCACGGAGGAAAACCCCTCGCGGACGTCCTCGGCCCGCTGCTGGACGTCCCCGCGCTCGGCGCCGCGCACGCTGCCGCGGTCGTCGACGCCGCGTCCGGGGAACGGCTGTACGGCAGCGGCGCGGACAAGCCGCTGACCCCCGCCTCCACCACGAAGATCGCCACGGCGGTCGCCGCCCTCTCCGCCCTCGGCCCCGACCACCGCCTGACCACCCGCACCGCCCTGGAGCCCGGCACCGGCCGGCTCGTCCTGGTCGGCGGCGGCGACCCCACCCTCACCGCCCGCAAGGAAGCCGGCGGCTGGGCCAGCCTGCGCACGCTCGCCACCGACACCGCGAAGGCACTGCGCGCCCGCGGCGTCCGCCAGGTCACCCTGTCCCACGACAGCACCCTGTACGCGGGTTCCGGCCTGCACCCCATAGGCGTCAACGACAACCTCGCCCGCGTCGACGCCCTGATGGCCGACGAGGGCCGCACCGACGGTTCGGCGAGCGGCCCGGCGCCCCGGGTGTCCGACCCCGCGGCGGCCGCGGCCCGCACCTTCGCCGGTCTCCTGGCCGACGCCGGCGTCCGGACGACCGCGTCCGCTCCGGCCAAGGCCAAGGCCACGGCCCGCGCCGAGACCCTTGCCACCGTCTTCTCACCGCCTCTGTCCGAGGTGGTCGAACGGATGCTGACCAACAGCGACAACGACCTCGGCGAGGCCCTGGCCCGGCAGACCGCCGTCGCCACCGGCGTCCGCGCGGACTTCGCCGGCGGCGGACGGGCGATCGCCGCCCAGCTGACGAAGCTGGGCCTGCCGACGGCCGGCGCCGTGTTCCACGACGGCAGCGGCCTCAACCGCGACGACCGGCTGACGGCGCATCTCCTCACCGCCCTCCTGGCCAAGGCCGCCTCCCCGGCCCGCCCCGACCTCCGCCCGGTCCTCACCGGCCTCCCCGTGGCCGGCTTCTCCGGCACCCTCAGCGACCGCTAC
This sequence comes from Streptomyces sp. NPDC006012, assembly GCF_042871185.1. Lineage (NCBI taxonomy): Bacteria > Bacillati > Actinomycetota > Actinomycetes > Kitasatosporales > Streptomycetaceae > Streptomyces > Streptomyces sp. NPDC006012. The sequence continues at coordinate 77,390 of NZ_JBIAIE010000002.1, read as the reverse complement.
AAGAACGCCGCGGCGGGCCTCGTACGGGCCAAGACGGGCACCCTGACGGGCGTGAACTCACTGGCCGGAACCGTGGTCGCCCGAGACGGCCGACTGCTGGCGTTCGCCTTCCTCGCATCGAACACGACAAACCCCACCGAGGCCCAGACAGCCCTGGACACAACGGCCACAGCCCTCACGAACTGACCCCGCGCACTGGCGCCGCGCGACGGCCAGTGCCCCGTCAGGGGCGCGGGGAACTGCGCGCTCAACCACGACGGACCTGCGGGTGACGACGGGTGCCCGCCCCGCCCTGCCCTGCTTTCACGTGATGCCGCGCGACGGCCGGCAGCGCCCCGTCAGGGGCGCGGGGAACTGCGCGCCCAGCCACGACGCACCCGCGGGTGACGACGGACGACCACGCACCCCTCCCCGCTCACCCTCGCGGCAAGCGCCCCGTACGGCCTGCCCCAAGTGGTAACGCTCACGTACCGTTGACGCATGACGAGCATCGGCGGTGCCGCTTCTTCTGGGATGGTCGACTGGAATCTCGCGGTCGCGACCGCGACGCGGCTCGTACGGCCGGGCCCCGAGGTGAGCCGCGACGAGGCCCGGGCCGTCGTCGCGGAGCTGCGCCGGCACGCGAAGGCGTCCGAGGAGCACGTCCGGGGCTTCACCCGGATGGGCGGCGAGGACATCCACGACACCCCCGTGCTCGTCGTCGACCGCCCCGGCTGGATCCGGGCGAACGTCGCCGGGTTCCGGGAGATCCTGCGGCCGCTGCTCGACAAGATGCAGGAGCGACGCGGCAGCATGCCGGGCGGCGCGGTGCTCGGTGCCGTCGGCGGCAAGGTCACCGGCGTCGAACTCGGCATGCTGCTGTCCTTCCTCTCCTCCCGCGTCCTCGGCCAGTACGAGACCTTCGCCCCCTCCGGCCGGGACCTCCCGGCGGCCGAGAACGGCGGCGGCCGGCTGCTGCTGGTCGCGCCGAACATCGTCCACGTGGAGCGGGAACTCGATGTCCAGCCGCACGACTTCCGGCTGTGGGTGTGCCTGCACGAGGAGACGCACCGTACGCAGTTCTCCGCGGTGCCCTGGCTGCGCGACCACCTGGAGGGCGAGATCCAGGCGTTCCTCGCGGAGACCGACGTCGACCCCATGACCGTCCTGGAACGCATCCGTGAGGCCGCCCAGTCGCTGGCCGGCGGGCGCCCCGAGGCGGAGGAGGAGGACGGCGGCCGGTCCTTCGTGGAACTGGTGCAGACGCCCGCCCAGCGGGAGATCCTGGGCCGGCTCACCGCCGTCATGTCGCTGCTGGAGGGGCACGCCGACTTCGTGATGGACGGGGTCGGCCCGGAGGTCGTGTCGAGCGTCGCCGAGATCCGCGAGAAGTTCCAGCAGCGCCGGGCCAAGGGCGCCTCCCGGCTGGACATGGCCCTGCGCAAGCTGCTCGGCCTGGATGCCAAACTCAGGCAGTACCGTGACGGCGAACGGTTCGTACGAGCCGTCGTAGAGCAGGTCGGCATGGACGGCTTCAACCGGGTGTGGACGTCCCCGAACACCCTGCCCACCAAGGCGGAGATCGCCAAACCGGCGGACTGGGTCACGCGGGTGCACGGCAGGACGGAGTCGTGAACGGCGCGCGGGCGTCGTGAAACCGATCCGGTCCGCGGCAGGCGAACGCCCCTTCAATCACCCGTCCGAGGGACCGTGTGCCATGGGTAGGCGTGCAATGCTCGGGGAACGGCCCGTTTCTGTCACCATCGACACACTCTGAGTGACCGGCATCGGGCTCACCCCCCGAAAACTTCATGAAGGGAACCGGACATGGGTCCCCATCCTGCGGTCGCGGCGATACGCCTGGCGGTCCGCCGCGTCCTGACCGACCTCCTCGCCCGCGAAACCCCCGCATCCGCGGCGGCCGGGCACCGGCGCGCGGTCCCGCGCGGCGGCGTCCGCGGCGCCGTGTACGAGCGTTCCCCGTCCCCGCTCGTGCTCGTGGCCTGCTCCGGCGGCGCCGACTCCATGGCCCTCGCCTCCGCCCTCGCCTTCGAGGCCCCCAAACTCGGCATCCGCGCCGGCGGCATCACCGTCGACCACGGCCTGCAGCCCGGCTCCGACGCCCGCGCCGGCGAGGTCGTGCTGCGGCTGCGGGAACTCGGTCTCGAACCGGTCGAATCCATCAGCGTGCGGGTCGGCCGCTCGGGCGGCCCGGAAGCCGCCGCCCGCGACGCCCGCTACGCCGCCCTCGACGCCGCCGCCGACCGCCACGGCGCCCTCGCGATCCTGCTCGGCCACACCCGTGACGACCAGGCCGAAACCGTCCTGCTCGGCCTCGCCCGGGGCTCCGGCATCCGCTCCCTGTCCGGCATGGCCGCGGTCTCGGGGGCCGGCGGCCGTTACCGGCGCCCGTTCCTCCACCTCGACCGGCAGACGGCACGCAAGGCGTGCATGGTCCAGTCCCTGCCGGTCTGGGACGACCCCCACAACGCGGATCCGGCGTACACCCGCTCCCGGCTCCGCCACGAGGGGCTGCCCGCCCTGGAGAAGGCGCTCGGCAAGGGCGTCGTGGAGGCCCTGGCCCGCACCGCGCAGCTGTCCCGCGACGACGCCGACGCCCTGGACACCTGGGCCAGTCAGGCCGAGAGCGCCGTACGCGACGCCACCGGCCTCCTGGAGTGCGCCAAGCTGTGCGCGCTGCCGTCCGCCGTGCGCCGCCGTGTCCTGCGCCGAGCCGCCATCGACGCGGGCGCACCGGCCGGTTCGCTGTTCGCCCGGCACATCGAGGAGGTCGACCGGCTGATCACCGGTTGGCGCGGCCAGGGAGCCATCAACCTCCCGGGCAAAGTCGTCGCCCAGAGGCAGGGTGGCAGACTGGTCATCCGGCAAGCCTGAATCCCACCTCTCCGCGCGGAGGGACCGGACGGGCCGGGGCCGTAACTGCGGGACGACCGAAAGTGATGCGGGTGGACGCGAAAGACATGGGTGCCGACCTCCAGCAGGTGCTCATCAGCAAAGAAGAGATCGACGCGAAGCTGGTCGAGCTGGCCGCGAAGATCGACGCGGAGTACGCGGGCAAGGACCTGTTGATCGTCGGTGTCCTCAAGGGGGCCGTGATGGTCATGGCGGACCTCGCCCGGGCGCTGTCCACCCCTGTCACCATGGACTGGATGGCCGTGTCGTCCTACGGCGCGGGCACCCAGTCCTCCGGTGTGGTGCGGATCCTCAAGGATCTCGACACCGACATCAAGGGCAGGCACGTGCTCATCGTCGAGGACATCATCGACTCCGGTCTGACCCTGTCCTGGCTGATCTCCAACCTCGGCTCGCGCGAGCCCGCCACCCTCAAGGTGTGCACGCTGCTGCGCAAGCCCGAGGCCGCGAAGGTCGCCATCGACGTGGAGTGGGTCGGGTTCGACATTCCCAACGAGTTCGTGGTCGGCTACGGACTCGACTATGCCGAGAAGTACCGCAACCTCCCGTTCGTCGGTACGCTCGCGCCCCACGTCTACGGCGGCTGAACCCTTCGGGTACAGGCCCGTGGCACCACCGGGAACCCCAGCGGGCCTCGCGCCGTTGGAGCATGCAGAGACGGGATTGCCAGCAGTCCGTGCGCCTTCGGGCAACAATGCTGGGGTACCGTCAGAAGAACTGTCTTATCAAACTCACTATGGCAGGAGGGACGGGGCGAAACCGCTCCGTATGGATGGACGTGAAGCGATACTTCCGTGGGCCGGTCATGTGGATCGTGCTGGCCGTCCTTGCCGTGGTCGTGTTGATGCAGGTCGTCGGCTCGTCCGGCGGCTACAAGACGGTGGACACCGGCCAGGTCGTGGCGGCGATCAACGACAACAGGGTGGAGTCGGCCAAACTCACCACCGGTGACGAGCAGAGCATCAAGGTCACCCTCAAGAACGGCCAGAAGGTCGACGGCAGCTCGAAGATCCAGGCGAGCTACATCGGCGACCAGGGCGTGACCATTGCGGACACGCTGCAGACCAAGTACCAGGCCAAGCAGATCCCGGACGGCTACACCGTGTCGCCGTCCAAGCAGAACCCGTTCGTCGGCGTCCTGCTCTCGCTGCTGCCCTTCGTCCTGATCGTGGTCGTCTTCCTGTTCCTGATGAACCAGATGCAGGGCGGCGGCTCCCGGGTCATGAACTTCGGGAAGTCCAAGGCCAAGCTCATCACCAAGGACACGCCCAAGACGACGTTCTCGGACGTCGCGGGCTCGGACGAGGCCGTCGAGGAACTCCAGGAGATCAAGGAGTTCCTGCAGGAGCCGGCCAAGTTCCAGGCCGTCGGCGCCAAGATCCCCAAGGGCGTGCTGCTGTACGGCCCGCCCGGTACGGGCAAGACCCTGCTCGCGCGCGCCGTGGCCGGCGAAGCAGGGGTCCCCTTCTACTCGATCTCGGGTTCCGACTTCGTCGAGATGTTCGTCGGTGTCGGTGCCTCCCGGGTCCGTGACCTGTTCGAGCAGGCGAAGGCCAACGCCCCGGCGATCGTCTTCGTCGACGAGATCGACGCCGTCGGCCGCCACCGCGGGGCCGGCCTGGGCGGCGGTCACGACGAGCGCGAGCAGACGCTGAACCAGCTGCTCGTCGAGATGGACGGCTTCGACGTCAAGGGCGGTGTGATCCTCATCGCTGCGACGAACCGGCCGGACATCCTCGACCCGGCGCTGCTGCGCCCCGGCCGCTTCGACCGCCAGATCGCGGTCGACCGCCCGGACATGCAGGGCCGTCTGGAGATCCTCAAGGTCCACCAGAAGGGCAAGCCGGTCGCTCCGGACGTCGACCTCTCGGCCGTCGCCCGCCGCACCCCCGGCTTCACCGGTGCCGACCTGTCGAACGTGCTGAACGAGGCGGCGCTGCTCACGGCCCGCAGCGACAGGAAGCTGATCGACAACCAGATGCTGGACGAGGCGATCGACCGGGTGGTCGCGGGCCCGCAGAAGCGGACCCGGATCATGTCGGACAAGGAGAAGAAGATCACCGCGTACCACGAGGGCGGACACGCCCTGGTCGCGGCGGCCTCTCCGAACTCCGACCCGGTGCACAAGATCACCATCCTGTCCCGCGGCCGGGCCCTCGGCTACACGATGGTGCTCCCGGAGGAGGACAAGTACTCCACGACCCGTAACGAGATGCTGGACCAGCTCGCCTACATGCTGGGCGGTCGTGCGGCCGAGGAACTGGTCTTCCACGACCCGACCACGGGCGCCGCGAACGACATCGAGAAGGCCACCACCACGGCCCGCGCGATGGTCACCCAGTACGGCATGACCGAGCGTCTCGGCGCGATCAAGTTCGGTGGCGACAACACCGAGCCGTTCCTCGGCCGTGAGATGGCTCATCAGCGCGACTACTCGGAAGAGGTCGCCGCGCTGGTGGACGAGGAAGTCAAGAAGCTCATCGAGAACGCGCACAACGAGGCCTGGGAGATCCTGGTCGAGAACCGCGACGTCCTCGACAACCTCGTCCTGGCCCTCCTGGAGAAGGAGACCCTGGGCAAGGAGGAGATCGCCGAGATCTTCGCGTCGATCGTCAAGCGCCCGTCGCGGCCCGCCTGGACCGGCTCCTCCCGGCGTACGCCGTCCACCCGCCCGCCGGTGCTCTCCCCCAAGGAGCTGGCACTGACCAACGGTGCGAACGGCTCCACGCCGGCGATCAGCACGGCCAAGTCCACGGCGGCCGAGTCCGCCCCGGTGGTCGAGCCGTCGCCGGAGGACCGCCCGGAGAGCTGACCTGCTGGTGTGGTCATGGCCACACCAGCCCGGGATGAATGCCGCGCCCCCCTGGGTTCTAGCCTTGGGGGGCCGCGGCATTTCGTGTGTCCGCCATGAGCTACAGGAACGAGGCACCCCATGACCGACCCCGTGACCCTGGACGGCGAGGGCACCATCGGTGAGTTCGATGAGAAACGCGCCGAGAACGCCGTACGCGAACTCCTGATCGCGGTCGGCGAGGATCCGGACCGCGAGGGCCTGAAGGAGACGCCGGCGCGGGTGGCGCGGGCCTACCGGGAGCTGCTGGCAGGGCTGCGGCAGGAGCCGGAGGACGTTCTGACGACGACGTTCGACCTGGGCCACGACGAGATGGTCCTGGTGAAGGACATCGAGATCGTGTCGCTGTGCGAACACCATCTGCTGCCGTTCCACGGCGTCGCGCACGTCGGATACATCCCGGCCGAGACCGGCAAGATCACCGGCCTGTCGAAGCTGGCCCGCCTCGTGGAGGTGTTCGCCCGCCGGCTCCAGGTGCAGGAGCGGCTCACCACGCAGATCGCCGACTCCCTCGTGCGGATCCTCGAAGCCCGTGGCGTGATCGTCGTCATCGAGGCCGAGCACATGTGCATGTCCGTGCGCGGCATCCGCAAGCCCGGTGCCACGACCACGACGTCGGCCGTGCGCGGGCAGCTCAGGGACGCCACGACGCGTGCCGAGGCGATGAGCCTGATACTGGCGCGCTGACCGGTCCCGGCGGCCGTCAGGCCACCGGCTGCGCTCCCGGGTGGTCGTTGTCGTCGTCGTCCTCGGGGAGCTTGCAGACGCGCTCCAGGAACAGGGCGGCCGCTATCACCGCGACTCCGGCCACGACGCAGAACCCGGCGTAGAACGCCTGGTCGCGGCGGGCCGGGATGTCGAGGATCTCCAGGAGGTAGGCGCCCGCGCCGCCGTACATGCCGGCGACGAGGGCGGCGACCAGGGCACTGGCCTGGCCGAAGACGACCGCGCGGGCGGCCATCAGGGGGTCGACGCCCTTGGCGCCCGGGCGGCGCTCCCGCTGGGCCCTGAGGCGGGCGCGCAGCGACAGCGCCGTGGACAGCAGGACCACCGCGATCAGCGCGAGGACGATGGGAGCGGCCAGCGGGACGCTGGGGAGCGTCCCCACCGAGTTCCACAGCCGGGCGCCTGCCCAGGACAGCACTCCGGCGACGACGAACACGCCGGCCAGCATCCTGATGCGCAGCTCTTTCACTGTGTTTGTTCAGCTCCCCCGCGCGGTGGTGTGGGCGGCCGCTTCCGCGTGTCCGTCCCGTGGTCGTCTCGACCTTAACGACTACTCCGGCAGTCGGAGTTCCAGGTCCGCACGGGCTGCCACGCCGCTGTGGGTGACGGCGCCGAGCAGGTCGGCGACGGCCCCGCGGCCGGGGAGCTGGGCGTCGGGGTCCAGATCGTGCCAGGGCGCCAGCACGAAGGCGCGTTCGTGCGCGCGCGGGTGAGGGAGGGTGAGCTGCGGGTCGTCGGAGACGACCTCGGCGTACGACACGATGTCCACGTCGAGGGTGCGCGGCCCCCAGTGCTCGTCCCGCACCCGGTTGAACGCCTCCTCGATCGCGTGCGCCCGCTCCAGCAGCGAGGACGGCGGGAGGGTGGTCCGCAGCACCACCACCGCGTTGAAGTACGAGGGCTGGCTGCCGGGTGCCACGCCCCACGGCTCCGTCTCGTACACCGGGGAGACCGCTTTGATGCGGACGCCCGGGGTGTCCTCCAGGGCGTCGATGGCACCTTGGAGGGTCTCCAGCCGGTTGCCGAGGTTGGAGCCGAGGGAGAGCACGGCGCGTTTGGGGTTCTGCAGGGTGGTGTCGGCGGCGTCGACCTGTTCGACGACGGAGGCGGGCACCGGCTGTACGGTCGGGTCGCTCGGACCGTGCGTGAAGGATGCGGTCATACTCGGCTCCGGGTGATGGTGACGGTCACGTCGTCGAAGGGCACCGTGATCGGCGCGTCCGGTTTGTGGACGCAGACCTCGACCTCCTCGACCCCTTCGTGCTTCAGGCAGGTCCGGGCGATGCGCTCGGCGAGCGTCTCGATGAGGTTCACCGGTTCGCCCTCGACCACGGCCACGACCTCCTCGGCGACGATGCCGTAGTGCACGGTCTTCGTCAGGTCGTCGTCGGCAGCGGCCGGCCGGGTGTCCAGGCCCAGGACGAGGTCGACGACGAAGGGTTGGCCCTTCTCGCGTTCCTCGGGGAACACACCGTGGTGCCCGCGGGCCTTCAGACCGCGCAACGCGACACGATCCACGCGAATCACTCCTGCCATCGTCGGTAACGGCCGGTCCTGCCGAGTGCGGTCGGCGCACCGGCCACGGACGAATCTACCTGCGGGCACTGACAGCGCCGGGTCACGGGGGGTGCGTGCCCGACCGGGTACCGGGAGGTTTCATCACGTGTTCGCCTCGGGGAACCCGGCGGCTCACAGGCCGGTGGCCGGCCTGCCCGCCGGTCCGTGATTCCAGCCACTTCCCGGTTCCTGGCAGGCGCCTACCCGCTCAGGGCGAAGAGTCGTCGTCCTCGTCCGCATTGTTTTCGGCCAGAACCGGGGAGGCGTGGTGCGACCAGAGCTTCCAGCCCTCGGATGTGCGGTGGAACACATTCGTGGCGACGACGAGCTGGCCGACCAGCGGGCCCAGCTCCGCGCCGGCCTCCGGGGCGGGTCCGCCGCTGAGGATGTTCTCGGTACAGGTCACCAGGGCGGTGTCACCGGTGACGGAGACGTGCACATCCGTGAGGAAGAACTGGATGTAGTCGGTGTTCGCCATGATCAGCGCGTACGACCTCAGGACCTCGCCGCGGCCGGTGAGCACCGGCCAGCCGGGGTGCACGCAGGACATCACGCCGGTGTCCGCCGGATCGTGGTACTCCTCGTCGACGCCCAGGTCGGCCGGGTCGAGCCAGAGCGAGGACAGCTTCTCGAAGTCTCCTTCTTCCACTGCCTCGTAGTAGGCGGTGTTGGCCAGCTCGACCTGTTCGACGTCGGTGTGGGCGGCGCTCACCGGCTTTCTCCGGTGCCGTGTGCGGGGGCCGCGGCCGTCGTACCGGGCGCCGGGTGCTCCGGGGCGCGCGCCTGCTGCATGGCGCGGGCCACGCGTACCGCGTCCGCCGTGGCGCGCACCTCGTGGACGCGCACGGCCCACGCGCCGGCCTGCGCGGCGAGCGCGGAGACGGCGGCGGTGGCGGCGTCGCGCTCCCGGGCGGGCGGCGGTGCGCTTCCCGGGCCGGCCAGGACCCGGCCGAGGAACCGTTTGCGGGAGGCGGCGACGAGCAGCGGGTGGCCCAGGGTGAGCAGGCGGTCGAGGTGGGCGAGGAGGGTGAGGTCGTGCCCGGCCTCCTTGGAGAAGCCGAGTCCGGGGTCGACGACGATGCGGTCGGCGCCGATGCCGCCCGCGAGGACGGCCTCCACGCGCGCGTGCAGTTCGTCGACGACTTCGGTGACGACGTCCTCGTACACGCCCTGGACGGTGCTGCCCTCCAGGAAGCCGCGCCAGTGCATGACGACGAAGGGGGCGCCTGCGTCGGCCACCACCGGGATCATCGCGGGGTCGGCGAGGCCGCCGCTGACGTCGTTGACGAGGCAGGCGCCGGCCGCGAGGGACTGCGCGGCGACCGAGGCGCGCATGGTGTCGACGGAGACGAGGACGCCTTCGGCGGCGAGGCCGCGGACGACGGGGACGACCCGCCGCAGTTCCTCGGCCTCGTCGACGCGGGTGGCGCCGGGGCGGGTGGACTCGCCGCCGACGTCGACCAGGTCGGCTCCCTCGGCGACGAGGTCGAGGCCGTGCTTGACGGCGGTGGACGTGTCGAAGAAGCGGCCGCCGTCGGAGAAGGAGTCCGGGGTCACGTTCACGACGCCCATGACCGCGCAGCGGTCCCATGCCGGAAGGCCCGCCACTCGGCCGCGACCGCTCTGGTAGTTCATACGCTCAGCGTAGGCCCCGGGTGGGACGGGCCGAGTGCGTGGCCCGGCGCGGCTCAGGCGGCTCGTACGTCCCGTTCCGGCACGCTGTGGGCGCACGCGCGGGCGGCGGCCGAGCGGCGCCGCAGGAAGCGGGGCAGCGGCAGGGCGAGGTTCACGAAGCCCTCCGCCTGCATGGCGGCGAGCCCGATGCGGGGCAGGTCGCCGGAGGCGCGGTAGACGACGAAGCGTGGCTCCCAGCGTGGCTGGAACTTGGCGTTGAACTTGTACAGCGACTCGATCTGGAACCAGCGCGAGAGGAAGACTAGCAGTCCGCGCCAGGCGCGCAGCACCGGTCCCGCGCCGATCTTCTCGCCGCGGGCCAGGGCCGAGCGGAACATCGCGAAGTTGAGCGAGACCCGGGTGATGCCGAGCTTCGGCGCCGCCTGGAGGGCGGCGACGATCAGCAGTTCGTTCATGCCCGGGTCGGCCGTCCGGTCGCGGCGCATCAGGTCCAGCGACACGCCGTCCGGGCCCCAGGGCACGAAGTGCAGGATGGCCTTCAGGTCGCCGTACGGACCGGGCTGGTCCTCGCTCCGTGCGTCGCCCGGGGCGCCGCCGCCCGCCTCGTCGGACCGGTGGGCGGTGGCGATCAGGCAGTCGCCGTCGGCGGGGTCGCCGATGCGGCCGAGCGCCATGGAGAAGCCGCGCTCGGTGTCGGTGCCGCGCCAGTCCTCGGCGGCCCGCCGGATGCGTTCGAGTTCTCCCTCGCTGAGATCACGAATGTGCCGGACCCGGGTTTCGTAACCCGCTCGTTCGATCCGCTTGACCATTTGCCGGACGTTGCGCATCGCGCGTCCGGCCAGCGAGAAATCCGCGACGTCCACCACCGCCTCGTCGCCGAGTTCCAGCGCGTCCAGGCCGGTCTCCCGGGTCCACACCTCGCCGCCGGTCTCCGAGCAGCCCATCACGGCGGGGGTCCACGAGTGGGCCGTGGCCTCGTCCATGAAGCGCTCGATGGCGCCGGGCCAGGCCTCGACGTCGCCGATCGGGTCGCCGCTGGCGAGCATCACGCCGGAGACCACCCGGTAGGTCACGGCCGCCTTGCCACTGGGCGAGAACACGACCGCTTTGTCGCGGCGCAGCGCGAAGTGGCCGAGGGAGTCGCGCCCGCCGTGCTTCACCAGCAGCGCGCGCAGCCGGGCCTCGTCCTCCTCGGTCAGGCGCGCGGCCGGGTGTTCCGGGCGGAACGCGAAGTAGATGGTGGTGACCGCGGTGAGCAGGCCGAGGGCGCCGAGGGAGAAGGCGACCGTCCAGGAGGTGGCGCCCTGGTAGTCGACGGGACCCTCGAAGCCGAACAGGCCATACAGGACGTGCGTCAGGCGGTCGGCCAGGCTCGGGTCGCCGATCGTCCGCCTCGGGTGGACGCTGACGATGACCAGGCCCAGGGCGAGGGAACCGGCCCCCATGAGGACGAAGTTGGCGACCGCGCGCCAGCGGCTGCGCGGGTCGGGCAGGGCCGCGAACTCGTCCCGGTGGCGCAGCAGTGCCACGAGCAGCACCAGCGAGATGAGCGCTCCGACGAGGGAGTGCCGGTAGGCGAACTGCGCCACGGCGCCGGCCGGCAGCAGCGCGACCGCGGCCCGCCATGCCCGGCGCTTGCGCCGTTTGAGACCATGCGCGAGCAGCAGCAGAAGCACGCCGGTGCTGAGCGAGAGCGCGGCGGCGAACGGGCCGAGCGCGCCGGGCAGTACCTCGGCCAGCGCGTGCATACGGCTGTGCCGGAAGCGCGGGAAGACACTGGCCGCGATGTCCAGGAGGCCCACGAAGGCGCCCGCCCGGCCGATCAGGGCGGGGACGGCTTCGGGGCGCGGGCCGCGGAGTATGCGCCGCGCCGCGCTCGGCCGCCGCGGAACCTCGCCCGACACATCCCCATCTATCCTGACAGACATCGCATCCCGTAGTTCTGCGAGAGACCTTGAACCCGGTGCCGATCTGGGCATCCGGCGACATTGCGCCCTCTAGGACGGTGTCTCGACCGGGGAGGTTCACTCCCCACCGGAAAGCCGGTTCAAAGGCAACGGAAAGCCCGGGGCAAGCCTTCGTGACGAGAGCGTCGGCGGGCCGCGGCGGAAAGTGCAGGCGGGGAGAGCTCATGGGTCTCACGAGCGACAAAGTGCTGGTACTGGCAGTCGGGTCCGCGGTGTTGCTGTTCGCGGGCACCGTGTGGATCTGGCCGCGGCTGGCCCGCGCGACCTGGCGGGCCGTCAGCGGACGGGTCGCCCTTCTCCTGGCCACCCAGGTGGCGCTGTTCGCCTCCCTGGGGCTCGCCGCCAACCAGTCCTTCGGCTTCTACGCCAGTTGGGCCGACCTGTTCGGGCAGGAGACCGGCCAGGGTGTCGTCGTCGACCACGCGGGCCGGTTCGGCGACGGCCCGGTCCAGGTGGTCGGCACCACGCGCGCGCTCGGGACGAGCGGATCGCTGCCGCGGAAGTCCGGGCAGGTGCAGCAGGTCAACGTCGTGGGGCGGACGACGCACATCGTCACGCCCGCGTATGTGTACCTGCCGCCCGAGTACTTCCAGCCGGGGCAGCACACGCGCAGGTTCCCGACGGCCGTCATCCTCACCGGTTACCCGGGCACGGCGCGTTCCCTGGTGGACAAGCTGCACTATCCGCGTACCGCGCGGGAACTCGCCCAGGAAGGGCGCATGGAGCCGATGATCCTGGTGATGCTGCGGCCGACGGTGGCGCCGCCCCGGGACACCGAGTGCGTGGACGTTCCCGGCGGCCCGCGCGCCGAGACGTTCTTCGCCAAGGATCTGCCCGACGCGCTGCGCGCCCACTACCGGGTGAGCGCAAAACCCGGCGGCCTCGGGATCGCCGGCGATTCCACCGGCGGTTACTGCGCCCTGAAGCTCGCGATGCACCATCCCGGTGTGTACGCGGCGGGCGCGGGTCTGTCGCCTTACTACAAGGCGCCGATCGACCCCACGACCGGCGATCTCTTCCACGGCGACAAGACGCTGCGCAATCGCGCCGATCTGCGCTGGTTCCTCGACCACGAACCCGCGCCCGACACTTCGTTGCTCGTCAGCAGCAGCAAGGTCGGCGAGACCAACTACAAGGCCACGCTGGAATTCATCAAACGCGTGGAAGCCACGCACCTGACCCGGATCTCGTCGATCATCCTCGACAGCGGCGGCCACAACTTCAACACCTGGAAGCGCGAGATCCCGGCCATGTTGCAGTGGCTGAGCGGGCGATTGACCGTCCGCTGAAAACGATCTTGGGGAATTCGGCGGAGGAACTCCGTCCGGGCCGTTGCCGAGGTGGCGAGAAGGTTTCGGAATGACCGCGTTTTTACGGGGTGGGTAACCGCGATTCGCCTACGCGCGGTAAGTTTCTGGCCATGCCACGTGGACGCCACCGCCATTCCCCGCCTTTGCACAGGCTGTTGCCGCCGTCGGCGATCGCCGGTGTCTCCCTCGTCTGTGCGTCGGGCCCCTGGGTGTTCTCGGAACCGCTGGTGCTCCGCTCGCTGTCCGCGGCCGCCGCGGCGACGGCGGTCGTGGGTGCGGTCGTGATGCGCCGCTGGGACACACATGCGGGCAAACAGGTCGCCGACCTCACGCGCGCGCGTGCCGGTGACGAGTGGCGCCACGAGGAACGGGTCGCCGAACTGGAGAGTGACCTGGAGGAGTCGCGCGCACTGCGCGGCAAGCTGGAGCAGCGGCTGCGCGCCAAGCGGGCGGAGCTGACGGGGCTGCGCAACGAGCACGCCGCGCTGCTGCGGCGGTACGCCACGGCGGAGACCGAGCGCGCCAGCGCCCTGGAGGGCCGCCGGCTGCTGGAGCTGGAGGCCGCGCCCACGCGCGCGTTGCCGCCGGTGCCGGGTACGGCCGGGTCGCGGGCGGTCGACTCGCGGGCGCCCGGCGCCCGGTCCGTGGAGTTCAGGGCGGTCGAGGCCGGGGCTGCCGGGGCTCGGGCGGCGGTCGGGCCCGGCACCACGGCAAGGGCTCTCGAACCCTCCCGGGACGTGGCGTCCGGGGCGGTCGTGGCCGAGGCGCGCACGGCGGATTCCGGCAGCGCGGCCGACGAACCCGAGGCGCGTGCGGGGCAGTCCGGGGACGAAGAGAGGCCGGCGGCTTTCGCGGTGTTCTCCCCGGAGGGCTCCGAGCTGTTCCGGCGGGCCCGGGCGGCACTGTCCCGCTTCGGCGGCGGCGAGGCGGCGTCCGGGGCGCGTACCGCCGATGCGGAGGCGGCGTCAGGGTCCCGCCTCGCCGGCGGCGGGGAGGCACCCGCGGCCGGTCACGCCGCCGAGCCCGCCCCGGCCGCCGCGCCCAAAGGGGAGCGCGGGCACGACGGCGTGACGCGGACGGCCGCCGGGACGCGGCCGAACGCCGACCGTGCGGAGTCCGCCGCGGAGTCCACGGGGCAGTCCGCCACCGGGCCTGCCGATCGGCCCGCCCCGGAGGACGAGGCGGCGGGGCAGCCCGAGGCGGTCGCCGCGCACGAGCACGCGGCCGCCGGCACCACACCGGAGGCCGCCGGGTCCGCCGGTTTTGCGCAGCGGCCCGAGGGGCACTTCACGGTGCCGACCGCGGTGGCCGTCGTACCGGCCGCGCCCACGCGGCGCCCGGCGGTCGAGGGCGGGTTCGACTTCTTCGGCATGGCGAGGGGCACGCTGCCGGCGCATTCGGACGCGCCGTCGGCGTCCCTGGACGCCGTGCAGCACGAGGACTTGGCCGACGTGGTGGGCCAGGAGGCCCTCGCGCTCCACGAAGCGGAGACCGGCGTCGCGTCGACGGCCGCCGACGCGCAGACGCGCGACAGCGGCGAGGTCATCGACCTGACGGCGCACGACGAGACGGAACAGATCGACTTGCAGGGCCTGCGCAGCGCGGCGTCCTGAACGGGCGGGCGCGCTCGGGCCGTTCACCGGTCGCGTCCTGGGGTTCGGACCGTCCGTCGGGCCGGTGGTGTGTCTCTGGGTTCGGACCGTCCGTCGGGCCGGTGGCGCGTCTCCGGGTTCAGGCCATCCACCGGTCCGGTGGCGCGTCCTTGCGTCCCGTCCGTGACCGCTCCGCCTGTGCGCGCAGCAACTCCGCGGCCTCCTGTGCGTCCCGCAGCCGGACCGTGACGGTCTTACTGGCCCCGGTGTCCACGTGCGCGTCGGCAAGGCGCCACAGGCGCTCCCAGGGGCCCTGAGTGAGCCGTACGCTCTGCACCTTGGCGTGCGGCACCAGCGACAGGCTCCGGCACAGCAGCCCGTGCCGGGACGCGAGCACCGCGCCGGAGACCGCGACGCCGTGCCCCCGCCACCACAGCGGCAGGCACCGCCAGGCCCGCCGTGGCGGGCGGTGCACCGACCGCGGCACGTCCACGCCGGGCAGCACGCGCGCGATGACCGATTCGGCGACCGCGCGCGGGGCGACCGGAACGAGCAACGTGTTCGACGACCCGGCGACGTCCAGTTCCACCCGCACCCAGTTCCGCCGCCGCCACAGCAGCGGCTCCACGATCCGCACCGTCTGCACCCGCCCCGGCGGCACCGTCTCGTGCGCCCGGTCGAGCAGCCCGTGGTCGATCCGCAGCCCGTCCGGGGACTCGGCCACCGTCCAGTCGTACTCGGCCAGGAACCGGCCCGTGCTGCGCGCGCCCGCGGCGCCGATCAGCGGCAGTCCGGTGGCGAGCACCGTCCACGCGCTGTGGGTGGTCAGCCAGAGCACGGTCGGTACGACCAGCGCGGCCACCAGCGAACCCCAGGTGGCGCCGGACAGCAGGAGCGAGACCACGAGGTCGCGCGCGGGCACCTGCATCAGCTGCCGCTGCGGTGCCTCGCCGACCTCGTGCGCCGTCTCGGGTGCGAACCCGGCGGCGCGCGCGAGCAGTTCCGCGCGCAGGGCGCGCGCGTCGCGCTCGCTCAGGAAGGCGAGTTCGTCCTTCTTGTCGGTTCCTATGACGTCGATCCGCAGCTTCGCGACGCCCGCCACGCGCGCGAGGAGCGGACGCGTGACGTCGACGGCCTGGATCCGCTCCAGCCGGATGTGCGCGGTGCGCCGGAACAACAGGCCGGTGCGGATGCGCAGTTCGCTGTCGGTCACCGCGAAGTGCGTGAACCACCAGGACAGGAAGCCGTAGAGGGCGGCCGCCGTGACCAGCACGGCGAGCCCGGCGAGGAGCCATGCCGTGGTCAGCCGGGTCAGCTGCTCCTGCGCCTGGTTCGGGTCGTGCACCGCCCAGCCGGCGAGCACGGCGACCGGCGCCCAGGCCCGCCGCAGCGGCGTCACGGGGTGCAGCCGCCGCTCGGTCACGGTCCGCCCGGGCCGTATGCCGTCCTCGACGTCCGGCGCGCTCACAGGCCGGCCGATCTGGCCTCGCCCAGCTCGGTGAGCCGGTCCCGCAGCCGTTCCGCCTCGGCCGGGTCGAGGCCCGGGATGGTGGCGTCGGTGGCCGCGGCGGCGGTGTGCAGCTGGACGCTGGCCAGCCCGAAGTGCCGCTCCACGGGTCCGGAGGTCACCTCGACGAGCTGCATCCGCCCGTAGGGCACGACGGTCTCCTCGCGCCACAGGACCCCGCGGCTGATCAGCAGGTCGTCGGCGCGCTCGGCGTACCGCCAGGAACGCCAGTTGCGGCCCAGCATCAGCAGGCCCCAGGCCAGCAGGGCGAGCGGCAGCAGCGCGAACGCGGCCCAGGGCGGCCCGGCGAGCAGTCCGGGCAGCAGCCCCGCGGCCAGGGCGGCCGCTCCCAGCCACACCGACAGCAGCATGCGGCGCATCCGCAGCAGCCCCGGCGGCAGCCCGTGCCACACCGGTTCGGCGCGCGCCGTCCCCGCTGCGCCCGCCGTACCTGCCGCGCCCGCCGTTCCCGCCTCGTGCGGGCTCCCCGTCTCCATACAGCCAGCCTACGTAGGGGAGACTGGAAGCATGACTCCTACGACGGAGACCACGGTCGGGATCGGCGGTGCGGCGGAGAGCACGGACATGGTGCTCAACATCGGCCCCCAGCACCCTTCCACGCACGGTGTGCTGCGGCTGCGGCTCGTGCTGGACGGCGAGCGCATCATTGAGGCGCAACCCGTGATCGGCTACATGCACCGGGGTGCGGAGAAGCTTTTCGAGGCGCGTGACTACCGCCAGATCATCATGCTCGCCAACCGTCACGACTGGCTGTCGGCGTTCTCCAACGAACTGGGCGTGGTGCTCGCCGTGGAGCGGATGCTCGGCATGGAGGTGCCCTCGCGCGCGGTGTGGACGCGCACGCTGCTGGCCGAGCTGAACCGGGTGCTCAACCACCTGATGTTCCTCGGCTCCTATCCACTGGAGCTGGGCGGGATCACCCCGGTCTTCTACGCGTTCCGGGAGCGGGAGGTGCTGCAGAACGTCATGGAGGAGGTCTCCGGCGGGCGCATGCACTACATGTTCAACCGCGTCGGCGGCCTCAAGGAGGATCTTCCGGCCGGCTGGACGGCACGCGCGCGTGCCGCCGTCGCCGCGGTGCGCTCCCGCATGGACGTCTTCGACGACCTGGTCCTCGGCAACGAGATCTTCCGCGGGCGCACGCGCGGCGTGGGGACGCTCGCGCCGCGGACCGTGCACGCGTACGGCGTGAGCGGGCCCATCGCCCGGGCGGCCGGGGTCGACTTCGACCTGCGGCGCGACGAGCCGTACCTGGCGTACGGGCAGCTCCAGGACACGCTGCGGGTGGTGACCCGGCAGGAGGGCGACTGCCTGGCCCGCTTCGAATGCCTTCTGGAGCAGACGCACAACGCCCTGGAACTGGCCGACGCCTCCCTCGACCGGCTCGCGGAGCTGCCGCCGGGGCCGATCAACCAGCGGCTGCCGAAGGTCCTGAAGGCGCCCGAGGGGCACACGTACGCGTGGACCGAGAACCCGCTCGGCATCAACGGCTACTACCTGGTCAGCAAGGGCGAGAAGACGCCGTACCGGCTCAAGCTGCGTTCGGCCTCGTACAACAACATCCAGGTACTGACGGAACTGCTGCCCGGGACGCTGGTCGCGGACATGGTGGCGATCCTGGGGTCGATGTTCTTCGTGGTCGGAGACATCGACAAGTGACGGCAAGTGACGAAAAGTGACGGCAGGCGACGGTAAGCGGCGGGAAGTGACGGTGGGCAACGGCGAGTGACGGTGCATGGCGGCAAGCGCTGACATGGCCGGGTCCGTCACCGGGCGTCGGGTCCGTCACTGGTGGGCCCGGGTCGTCACTGGTGGGCCCGGGTCCGTCACCGGGGCATCGAGTCCGTCACCGGCGTGGTCGGGTCCGTGCCGAGGGGGTGGGGGATGCCGACCGGCTGGAGCAGCCAGCCGAAGTCGCCCAGGCCGCCGGGCGCGGTGAGTTCCGCGGCCGCACCGGCGCTCGCGAGGGCCCGGACGTACGCCGGGGGATCGGTGGAGGCGAGCGCGAGCGGGGGACGTACGCCGGTGAGACCCAGGGTGTGCAGCGCATCACGTTGTGTGAGCAGGCGTGCGTCCGGGAGCGTACGCGCCGTGCGGGACATCGCACCGGCGCCCCGCCCGTCGTACGCGTCCGCTGCCGCGCCGGTGTCCGCTGCTGCCGCACCGCTGACCGTCGCCGCACCGCTGACCGCCGCCGTGCCGGTGTCCGCTGCCGTGCCGGTGGCCGGTGCCGCGTGCGGGTTCGGCACCGCGTACAGGTCCAGGGCCGCGCACGCGTCCAGCGCGACGTGTGCCGTGATGTCGCACGACCCGTCCGGCACAGGCGCCGTCTCGCGCCCCTCCCGGAACCCGGTGAGCGTTCCGAACGGCGGGCGCGTCCCCGCGGTGTGCGTGTAGTCCACGGCCACCGCGAGCCCCCGCTCGACGCACGCGACGGCGGACGCCCACGCGATGTCCCGCGACAGCCCGATCTCCGCGCGCAGCCCTTCCCCGGGCGGCAGCGGCCACCAGCGCGCGAGCCACGCCGCCTCGGCGTCCGCCACGGGCTCGCCGAGCCGCTCGGCCCCGTCCTCCCGTACGAGCACCAGCCGCGGCACGCCGTCGGGGTCGACCTCGGCGACCTCCAGCGGTACGTCGTCCAGCCACTCGTTGGCGAACAGCAGCCCGGTGATCCCGGCGGGCGGCTCACTCAGCCAGGTGATGCGCTCGTCGAGCCCCGCGGGGCGGCCGGCGATCTCCACGGCGTACCCGCGCGCGCGGGCGGCCACCTCGGCGGGCAGCGCGGCGAGCACTCCGGTGACCAGTTCGCCCCGCCCGGCCGCCATGTCGACGAAGTCGAGCGTCGCGGGCCGTCCCAGCGCGTCGTCGACCAGGCACAGCAGCCGCGCCACCGCACGGGCGAACAGCGGCGACGCGTGCACGGAGGTGCGGAAGTGGCCAGCCGGGCCCTCGGGCCGCCAGTAGAAGCCGTCCGGGCCGTAGAGCGCCGCCTCGGCGGCCGCCCGCCAGCCACGCCACGCACCCGGCGCGTCGCCCGCCCCTGCACCACCGGCCCCGCCCGCGCTCCCGCCGGTTCCGCCCCCGATCACGTCTGCGGTTCCGTTCCCGACCACGTTCGCGGTTCCGTTCCCGATCTCTGCCACTTCTTCCACGGTTTCGTCGGTTCCATCTGCGGTTTCGTCCACCGATCGGTCTGCGGACCGGTCTGCGGATTCGTCTGCGGATTCGTCTGCGGTTCCGCCTGTGGTCCGGCCCGCGGTCCGGCTCGTCGCCCCGTCCGTCATCCGGCCAGACTAGGCGGGCAGATGATCACGGCATCCACCTAGCGGAGTATGTGGGTCAGGTGCGGATCGGCCCTCCGGTTGACCCCTGCACCCGTCACACTTCCCTACTCTGGGTTACGTGCAGCGCCTTTACGACTACCTCCGCACACACCCGACCCTGGTCGACTCCTTCTGGGCCGTCGTCCTGTTCGGGCTCTCCAGTGTGGGTGTCTCCAACATCAACGGGGTGTCGCACCACCATGGATCGGTCGCCGCCGGTCTGGCCGTGTCCGCCGTGATGTCCGTCGTCATGGCGCTGCGCCGCCGGCTGCCGGAGCCGATGCTGCTGCTGGCCACCGCGACCGGAGCGGCGCAGTTCGGCCTGGACATCGAGACGACCGTCGCCGACTTCGCCATGCTGGTGATCGTCTACACCGTCGCCGCGACCGGCGCCCAGTGGGCCTCCCGGTTCGCCCTGGTCGCCGGCCTGTGCGCGGCGTCCCTCGCCCAGATCCGCTGGCCGGCCGAGGACGCGAGCTTCGCGGGGCAGATCGCGATGGCGGTCTTCCAGACGGTGCCGTTCGCCCTCGCGTGGGTGCTCGGCGACTCCATGCGCACGCGCCGCGCCTACTTCGCGCAACTGGAGGAGCGCGCCTCCCGGCTGGAGAAGGAGCGGGAGGCGCAGGCGAAGGTCGCGGTCGCCGCCGAGCGCGCGCGGATCGCGCGCGAACTGCACGACGTGGTCGCGCACAACGTGTCGGTGATGGTGGTGCAGGCCGACGGTGCCGCGTACGTCCTCGACGCCGCGCCCGACCAGGCGAAGAAGGCCCTGGAGACGATCTCCTCCACCGGCCGCCAGGCGCTCGCCGAGATGCGCCGTCTGCTCGGCGTGCTGCGCACCGGGGAGCACAAGGAGAGCGGCGAGTACGTCCCGCAGCCCGACGTGGAGCAGATCGACGAACTGATCGAGCAGTGCCGCAGCTCCGGGCTGCCCGTCGACTTCAAGGTCGAGGGCACGCCGCGCCCGCTGCCCAGCGGTGTCGAGCTGACCGCGTACCGCATCGTGCAGGAGGCCCTGACCAACACCCGCAAGCATGGTGGACCGGACGCGGGTGCCAGCGTGCGACTGGTCTATTTCGACGACGGCCTCGGCCTGCTCGTCGAGGACGACGGCAGGGGCGCCCCGCACGAGCTGTACGACGAGGGCGGCGCCGACGGCGACGGCCACGGCCTGATCGGCATGCGCGAGCGGGTCGGTATGGTCGGCGGCACCCTCGACGCGGGGCCCCGCCCGGGCGGAGGATTCCGCATCAGCGCCCTGCTCCCGCTCAAGCCGGCGCATTGACCCCGGCGGGGGATCGGGGCCCGGGGCCCGAGGTCCGCGGCCCGAGAAGCCGGAAACAGAAGAGGAACGGAAGAGGAACCGATGGCGATCCGCGTGCTGCTCGTCGATGATCAGGCGCTGCTGCGCACCGGCTTCCGGATGGTGCTGGCCGCCCAGCCGGACATGGAGGTCGTCGCGGAGGCGGGGGACGGCGTCGAGGCCCTCCAGGTGCTGCGCTCCACCGCCGTCGACGTCGTTCTGATGGACGTCCGCATGCCGAAGCTGGACGGCGTGGAGGCCACCCGCCGTATCTGCTCCGCGCCCAATCCGCCGAAGGTGCTGATCCTGACCACCTTCGACCTCGACGAGTACGCCTTCTCCGGGCTCAAGGCGGGCGCCTCCGGCTTCATGCTGAAGGACGTGCCGCCGGCCGAGCTGCTGTCCGCGATCCGCTCCGTGCACAGCGGTGACGCCGTCGTCGCCCCCTCCACCACCCGCCGCCTCCTCGACCGCTTCGCGCCGATGCTGCCCACCGCGGGCCCGCAACCGCGGCACAAGGAGCTGGAGCGGCTCACCGACCGCGAGCGCGAGGTCATGGTGCTGGTCGCGCAGGGCCTGTCGAACGGTGAGATCGCGGCCCGGCTGGTGCTGTCCGAGGCGACGGTGAAGACGCACGTCGGCCGCATCCTGACCAAGCTGGGGCTGCGGGACCGGGTGCAGGTGGTGGTCCTGGCGTACGAGACGGGTCTGGTGCGGGCCGGCGGACACGGCTGACCCGCGCGCGAGGGCATCGATAGGGTCTTGCGCATGCTCCTGTGGATCAACGGCCCCTTCGGGGGCGGCAAGACACAGACCGCGCACGAGATCCAGCGCCGCCTGCCCGGCAGTGTGATCTGCGACCCCGAGCACCCCGGCTTCGGGCTGCGCCGGATGCTGCCGTCCGAACTGCGCGCGGACTTCCAGGATCTGGCCGCCTGGCGGCAGGGCGTCGTCGAGGTGCTCGGCCTCGCCCTGAGCAAGCACGACGGCGTCGTGATCGCGCCGATGACGGTGACCGACTCCGGCCACTTCGCCGAGACGGTCGGCCGACTGCGCGAACTCGGCCACGACGTGCGGCACTTCACGTTGCTCGCCGAGCGCGAGACGGTGCTGAAGCGGCTGCGCGAGCGCGGCCCGGGCCACCTGTTGCGGTACGTCGCCGGGAAGAACGCCGGGCTGCGCCGGGAGAGCTGGGCCGTCCAGCAGCTCGACCACTGCCTGGAGCGGCTGCGCGAGCCGGAGTTCGCCGAGCATCTGTGGACCGACCACTCCACGGTGCCCAAGACGGCGGACCGGATCGCGGTGCTGGCCGGGCTGACGCTGCAGCCCAACACCGAGGGCCCGCTGCGGACCCGGGTACGGCAGGCCGGCGTCGGGCTGCGGCACATCCGCTTGGACTGAGCCGGGCCAGGCCAGGTCCAGCTCCTCGGCGAGGATGGTGCCCGGGACGGCGCGGGGGATGCCTGCGAACGGCATGAACAGGTCCGAGAACGTCGTCCGCCACAGGAAGTCCGCCTCGCACATCCGGTCGGCGAGGTGTGCGTCGAGCCGGGCGGTCACGTCGGTCGCCCAGCCGCGCAGACCCGGATGGTGCCCCGGTTCCGCCAGCGCGTGCAGCGCCATGCCCAACTCGGCCAGGGGCGAGGGCGCGACGACGATCCGCTCCGGCCGCAGCCCGGCGATGTCGATGCGCACGCTCATGCCCCCATGGTGCACGCCGCCACTGACAACGCCGCCGTCGACCGAGAGCCGCCGTCGACCGACGGCGGCGTCCCGGCCCGATCCTGACCCGGTCCCGGCCCGATCCCGGTGGCGGCCGGGCCGGCACGACCCCGGGCGCCGGGCCAGATCAGGAGTCCCGCGAGGCCCTCTCCGGGAGCCGGGCGGCGAACTCCGCGACGGCCGTCCGTACGTCCTGTGCCGTCCACTCCAGGCCGGACGCCCCGACGGTGACCTCCGTGACGGCGAGGCCCGGGCCGCCGGACTGCCAGAGGCTCATGAACAGGGCGACCGAGGTCTCCTCGGCCTGCCGTACCGCCGCCTCGGCGACCACGTCCGGCTCGTACGGCAGCCAGACCTGGAACTGGTGGGTGTGCGGCTCCTCCGGGTGCACGCTCGCCCACGGCAGGCCGGCCGCGGCGAACCCCTCGCGCAGCGCGCCGGCCACCACGCGCGCGTGCCGTACGTACTCCGGCAGCCGGGGCAGCTCGCGCTCCAGCCCGACGAGCGCCGACAGCGCGGCCGGGAACTGTTGGAACAGCGCGCCGCCGTACCGATGCCGCCAGACCCTGGCGTCCTCCACCAGCGACCTGCTGCCGGCGAGCGCGGCGCCGCTCAAGCCGCCGAGGGACTTGTAGAACGACACGTAGACGCTGTCCGCCAGGCTCGCGATCTCGTCCAGGGAGCGGCCGAGGCGGACGGTCGACTCCCACAGCCGGGCCCCGTCGAAGTGCACCACGGCGTCCCGCTCCCGGGCGGCCGCCACGACCTCGGTCAGCTCCTCCCAGGAGGGCAGGACGAAACCGGCGTCCCGCAGGGGCAGCTCCAGCATCAGCGTGCCGAAGGGCTCCGCCAGGGCGCGTATCTCCTCGGCGGTGGGCAGCCGGGCCGCACTGGTCACATGGACCGGGCGCAGGCCGGCGACCTGGCTGAGCGCGTGCCGCTCGTGCACCTCGGGATGCGACAGCGGGTGCAGCGCGACCGCGGTGTTGCCGGTGCGGGCCGCCCAGCAGCGCAGGGCCACCTGCTGGGCCATCGTGCCGGTCGGGAAGAACGCGGCGGCCTCCGTGCCCAGCAGCGCGGCGACCCGGTCCTCCAGCGCGGCGACGATCCGGTCGCCGTACATGTCGACCTGTTCGTCCAGGTCGTACACCTCGGGGCCGGCCTCCCGCAGTTCTTCGAGCCGTTCGCGGATCGTGGCCCGCATGCTCGCGCGGGCCAGCGCGTGCCGTGCCTTCCGGTTCGCCGCCGTACGCCGCTGCCGCAGCCGTTCCTGCTGTTCCTGCTGTTCCTGCTGCTCCTGCTCCTGCTCCTGCTCGGAGGGGCCTTCGTCCTGCCCGGCCGTGTCATTCATGCCCCGGATCATGCCGTGCCCCGCTGTGCGGGGCAGCTTCATTTCCGGCTGCTCCGGGTGCGCGGCGTACTCCGAGTGGTCCGAGTGGTCCGGATACTCCGGGTGGCCCGCGTCGTCCGGGGTACGGAAACCCACAGCCTGTGGACGACCGGCCGGCCCTCGACCCGATCGCGTTAACATGACGAGAAATCGTCCGGTACCCGGAGCGGACTGGAACGGGAAGGTCACCGTCGCGTGGATACAGACCAACAGCCAGACCTCAAGGACCGCCCAGCGCGGCTGACTGTGGGCGTCGTCGGTGCCGGCCGGGTGGGTCCGGCCCTGGCCGCGTCCCTGCAACTCGCCGGACACCACCCGGCGGCCGTCTCCGCGGTCTCCGACGCCTCCAGACGCCGCGCCGCGCTGCTGCTGCCGGACGTGCCGGTCGTGCCGCCCGCCGAGGTCCTGCGCCGCGCCGACCTGGTCCTGCTCACCGTTCCGGACGACACCCTGCCGGGCCTCGTGGCGGGGCTGGCGGAGACCGGCGCCGTACGGCCGGGGCAACTGCTCGTGCACACCTCAGGGCGGTACGGCACGCGGGTGCTGGACCCGGCCCTGCGCGCGGGCGCGCTGCCCCTCGCGCTGCACCCCGCGATGACCTTCACCGGCAGCCCCGTGGACGTGCAGCGGCTGGCCGGCTGCTCGTTCGGCGTCACCGCCCCCGAGGAACTGCGGCTGGCCGCCGAGGCGCTCGTCATCGAGATGGGCGGCGAGCCCGAATGGGTCGACGAGGAAAAGCGCCCGCTCTACCACGCGGCGCTCGCCCTGGGCTCCAACCACTTGGTGACCCTGGTCGCGCAGTCCATGGAGCTGCTGCGCGCGGCCGGTGTCGAGGCGCCCGACCGGATGCTGGGCCCGCTGCTCGGCGCCTCCCTGGACAACGCCCTGCGCTCCGGCGACGCGGCGCTGACCGGGCCCGTCGCGCGCGGGGACGCGGGCACGGTCGCCGCGCACGTCGCGGAGTTGCGCAAGCACGCCCCGCAGAGCCTCGCCGGCTATCTGGCGATGGCCCGCGCGACCGCCGACCGGGCGCTGGCGCACGGGCTGCTGAAGCCGGAACTCGCCGAGGACCTGCTCGGGGTGCTCGCTGACGGCAGGGACGGCAGGGACGGCGGAGACGGCACCGACCTGACCGGGAACGGGGAAGACCGATGACCCGCCGCCGTTTCGAACTCGCCGCCACGGCCGACGACCTGACACGGCTGCGCGACCGGTTCGCGGTGCCGGGCGGTACCGCCGTCGCCATGACCATGGGCGCGCTGCACGAGGGCCACGCCACCCTGGTCCGGGCGGCGCGCGAGCGCGTCGGCGGCAAGGGGTGCGTCATCGTCACCGTCTTCGTCAATCCGCTCCAGTTCGGCGCGGGCGAGGACCTGGACCGCTACCCGCGCACCCTCGACGCCGATCTGAAGATCGCCGAACAGGCCGGCGCCGACGCGGTGTTCGCGCCCTCCGTGGACGAGGTCTACCCGGGCGGCCGGCCCCAGGTGGGCATCACCGCGGGCCCCATGGGCGAGCGGCTGGAGGGCGCCGCACGGCCCGGGCACTTCGACGGCATGCTCACCGTCGTCGCCAAACTGCTCCACCTCACCCGCCCCGACATCGCCCTGTTCGGACAGAAGGACGCCCAGCAGCTGGCCCTGGTCCGGCGCATGGTGCGGGACCTGAACTTCGGCGTCGACGTCGTCGCCGTACCGACCGTGCGCGAACCCGACGGCCTCGCCCTGTCCAGCCGCAACCGCTACCTCTCGATCGACGAGCGGCGCACGGCGCTCACCCTGTCCCGGGCCCTGTTCGCGGGCCGCGACCGGCATGCCGCGCAGGAGGCGCTGCGCGCGCGTGCCCTCGAAGTGCCCTCCACGCGCGCGCGTGCCGAGGCGCTCAGCGCCATAGGGGAGTCCCGGGCGGCCGCCGACGCACACGCCGTGGCCAAGGCCGTGCCGGGAGCCGCGGCGGTTGTCCGTGTCGCGGCCCGCACCGTCCTGGACGAGGCCGTGCACTACGACCCGCCGCTGGAGCTGGACTACCTCGCCCTCGTCGACCCGGCCGACTTCACCGAGATCGACGACGACTTCACCGGCGAGGCCGTCCTCGCCGTGGCCGCCCGGGTCGGCGCGACCCGGCTGATCGACAACCTCCCCCTCACCTTCGGACCCCTCGGAGCCGCCTCGTGACCAGCACAGGCACCAGCACCGGCAACAGCACAGGCATACGGCTGCACGCGCCCGCGCCCGGATGGTCCATCACCGCGGACGTGGTGGTCGTCGGCTCCGGCGTCGCCGGTCTCACCGCGGCCCTGCGCTGCGAGGCCGCCGGCCTCAGCACCGTCGTCGTCACCAAGGCCCGGCTCGACGACGGCTCCACCCGCTGGGCGCAGGGCGGCATCGCGGCGGCGATCGGCGAGGGCGACACCCCCGAACAACACCTGGACGACACCCTGGTCGCGGGCGCCGGCCTGTGCGACGAGGAGGCCGTACGGATCCTCGTCACCGAGGGCCCCGGCGCGGTCCGGCGGCTCATCTCCACCGGCGCCCACTTCGACACGGACGACGAGGGCGGCATCGAGCTGGCCCGGGAGGGCGGCCACCACCGCCGCCGTATCGCGCACGCGGGCGGCGACGCCACCGGCGCGGAGGTCTCCCGGACCCTCGTGGAGGCCGTGCAGGCGGTCGGGGAGGGCGAGCGCGAGGCGCTCCCGGCCAAGGACGGTGCCGGGCGCCGGGCGGGCGTGCGCATCATCGAGAACGCGCTCGTGCTCGACCTGCTCACGGCCGCGGACGGCCGGACGGCGGGCGTGACCCTGCACGTCATGGGCGAGGGCCAGCACGACGGCGTGGGCGCCGTGCACGCCCCGGCCGTGGTGCTCGCGACCGGCGGCATGGGCCAGGTGTTCTCGGCGACCACCAACCCGTCGGTGTCGACGGGCGACGGCGTCGCGCTCGCCCTGCGCGCCGGCGCCGAGGTCTCCGACCTGGAGTTCGTGCAGTTCCACCCGACCGTGCTGTTCCTCGGCGCCGACGCGGAGGGCCAGCAGCCGCTGGTCTCCGAGGCCGTGCGCGGCGAGGGCGCCCATCTGGTCGACGCCGACGGGGTGCGCTTCATGACCGGGCAGCACGAAATGGCCGAGCTGGCGCCCCGGGACATCGTCGCGAAGGCCATCACGCGCCGGATGCAGGAGCAGGGCGCCGAGCACATGTTCCTCGACGCCCGGCACTTCGGCGCCGACATGTGGGAGCACCGCTTCCCGACGATCCTGGCCGCCTGCCGCGCGCACGGCATCGACCCGGTCCGGGAGCCGATTCCGATCGCCCCGGCCGCCCACTACGCCTCCGGCGGCGTCCGTACCGACTCCCGGGGCCGCACCACGGTCCCCGGGCTGTACGCGTGCGGCGAGGTCGCCTGCACGGGCGTGCACGGCGCCAACCGGCTCGCCTCCAACTCGCTCCTGGAGGGACTGGTCTACGCCGAGCGGATCGCCACCGACATCGCGGCGGACCGCGCGCAGCGGGCGGATCACACGAATCAGACGGACCACGCGGAGCTGACGGACCAGGCGGACCACCGGGAGCAGGCACTCTCCGCGCATCCCGCGCATCCCGCGCTCCCCGGCCCCACCCCGCCCCGGCCGGAGGCCGCCGGGCGACCGGACCGTCCGGACCAGCCTGACCGTCCTGACCGCCCGGCCCGGCCGGACCGCCCCGCGCACCCGCTGCTCCCGTCCGAGGCCCGGTTCGCGATCCAGCGGATCATGACCGACGGCGCGGGCGTCCTGCGCTCGGAGGAATCCCTCGCCAAGGCCGCCGACCAGCTCCAGCGGCTGGACACCGAGGCCCGCGACGCCCTCGACGAGGACGGCAAGACCGCCGAACCGGGCGTCGGCACCTGGGAGGCCACCAACCTCCTGTGCGTGGCCCGCGTCCTGGTCGCCGCCGCCCGGCTGCGCGCGGAGACCCGCGGCTGCCACTGGCGCGAGGACCGGCCCGGCCGCGACGACGACGGCTGGCGGCGCCACATCGTCGTACGGCTGAATCCGGATCGCACGCTGGCCGTGCGCACCACCGACACCGCAGACTTCCCCCCGACCCGGCCGTACCGTCCCCAGGAGCAGTGACAGAAGTGAGCACCCCCGACCTTCCCCTCGCCCCGACAGGTGGCTGCGGCGACGGCTGCGCCTGCGGCGGTGAGGGCGACGAGGCATACCTGGAGTGCGGGCTCGACCCCGCGCTCGCCCAGCTCCTGACCGACGCCGGGCTCGACCCGGTGGAGGTCGAGGACATCGCGGGCGTCGCCGTCCAGGAGGACCTGGCGGGCGGCGTGGACGTGACCACCGTCGCGACCATCCCCGAGGACGCCCGGGCCACCGCCGACTTCACCGCGCGCGAGGCGGGCGTGGTGGCGGGCCTGCGGGTCGCCGAGGCCGTGCTCTCGGTGGTCTGCGCGGACGAGTTCGAGGTCGAGCGGCACGTGGAGGACGGCGACCGGGTGGCGGCGGGGCAGCCGCTGCTGTCGGTCACCACGCGCACGCGTGACCTGCTGACGGCCGAGCGCAGCGCGCTGAACCTGCTGTGCCGCATGTCGGGCATCGCGACGGCCACGCGCGCGTGGGCGGACGCCCTGGACGGCACCCGGGCGAGGGTGCGCGACACCCGCAAGACGACGCCGGGCCTCAGGGCCTTGGAGAAGTACGCGGTGCGCTGCGGCGGCGGGGTCAACCACCGCATGTCGCTGTCGGACGCGGCGCTCGTCAAGGACAACCACGTGGTCGCCGCCGGCGGCGTCGGGCAGGCTTTCACGTCCGTACGGGAGGCGTTCCCGGACGTGCCGATCGAGGTCGAGGTGGACACCCTGCACCAGCTGCGCGAGGTCGTCGACGCGGGCGCGGACCTGATCCTGCTGGACAACTTCACGCCCGGTGAGTGCGAGGAGGCGGTGGCCCTGGTGGCCGGGCGGGCGCTGCTGGAGGCGTCGGGCCGGCTGACGCTGGGCAACGCCAGGGCGTACGCGGACACCGGCGTGGACTTCCTGGCCGTCGGTGCCCTGACCCATTCGTCGCCGATCCTGGACATCGGCCTGGACCTGCGCGAGGCGGAGTAAGGCCATGCTCCTGACGATCGACGTGGGCAACACGCACACCGTGCTGGGTCTGTTCGACGGAGAAGACATCGTCGAGCACTGGCGGATCTCCACGGACGCCCGCC
This sequence comes from Streptomyces sp. NPDC006012, assembly GCF_042871185.1. Classification (NCBI taxonomy): domain Bacteria; kingdom Bacillati; phylum Actinomycetota; class Actinomycetes; order Kitasatosporales; family Streptomycetaceae; genus Streptomyces; species Streptomyces sp. NPDC006012. Next base: position 48,375 of record NZ_JBIAIE010000002.1, on the reverse strand, counting down.
GCACGGCGGACGAGCTGGCGGTGCTCCTCCAGGGGCTGATGGGCATGCATCCGCTGCTCGGCGACGAACTGGGCGACGGCATCGACGGGATCGCGATCTGCGCGACCGTCCCGTCGGTGCTGCACGAACTGCGCGAGGTGACGCGGCGCTACTACGGGGACGTGCCCGCGGTGCTGGTGGAGCCCGGGGTGAAGACCGGCGTGCCGATCCTCACCGACAACCCCAAGGAGGTCGGCGCCGACCGGATCATCAACGCGGTCGCGGCCGTCGAGCTGTACGGCGGTCCGGCGGTCGTCGTGGATTTCGGCACGGCGACGACGTTCGACGCGGTCAGCGCGCGCGGGGAGTACATCGGCGGGGTCATCGCGCCCGGTATCGAGATCTCCGTCGACGCCCTCGGGGTCAAGGGCGCGCAACTGCGGAAGATCGAGGTGGCCCGGCCGCGCAGCGTCATCGGCAAGAACACCGTGGAGGCGATGCAGGCGGGGATCGTGTACGGGTTCGCCGGGCAGGTCGACGGCGTGGTGAGCCGGATGGCCGCGGAACTGGCCGACGACCCCGACGACGTCACGGTGATCGCCACGGGCGGGCTGGCGCCGATGGTCCTGGGCGAGTCGTCGGTCATCGACGAGCACGAGCCGTGGTTGACGCTGATCGGGCTGCGCCTCGTGTACGAGCGGAACGTGTCCCGGCCCTGACCCGCCCGTGCTCCGTCCGGCCCGGTCCGCGTCCCTTCGGTGGTGCGGACCGGGCCGGCACGGCGTCCAGGTGGGTGGGGTGCACACGCCACGCGCGCCCCTTTGTTCCCGGTTTGTCTGATTAGTGCGTATCGTCGGAGCATGCCCACGCCCTACGGATCCCGCGGCGGCATGGCGTTCGGTGCGGAGGAGCTGCGTGTGCTCCGCCGCGCTCTCGCCCTCGCCCTCCACCCCGGCCCTGCTTCGGCCGAGGACGTCCAGGACTGTCTCCACCTCGCCGGGTCACTCGACGAGGTGATGCGCGAGGCCGCCCGGCTGCGCGCCTTCCTGGTGGCCGACCTCGCCCGTTATCGCGCCGCCCTGCCCGGCACCGTCGTCGGCTATCTCGCACTGCTCGACGAGGCGCTCGCCGCCGGGCACCGGCCCGCGGCCGACGACCTCGCCGCACTCGGTGCGCTGCGCGGGAACCCCGCCGCGGCCGCCCTGCTGGACCGCTGCACGCGCGGGACCGGCGCGGCCGTGCCGAGCGTCCCCGCCTCCCGCCGCAGCGCCCGGCTGATGGCGCTGCCCGGCGGCGCGGGCGGGGAGAAGGGCGGGAACGGCGAGCAGGGCGAGAAGCCCCGGGAACGGCCGGCGGAGCGCCCCACGGAACGGCCGCGGCCCGCCGCCCCGCGCAAGCCGTCGAGGCCCATCCCGACCCCCGGCGAGGTCTTCCCGCGCCGCAAGCCGCCCAAGCCCCCCGCCAACCCCGGTCCCCCTCACCAGCGGCTCGCCGCCGGGTGAGGGGCGGTCCCCGCCCGGCGCCCGCCCGTGGCTACTCTGGGGCCATGGACTACGTCTCCGCGCTCGTGCCCCCCGTCGTGATGGCCATCTTCTTCATCGGCGTGGTCCGGGTGATCGTCAAGACCCAGGGCGGGACCGCCAAGGCCAAGGAGGACGCCGCCGTCGACGCCGCCCTCGCCCGCGCGGAGGAAGTGCGACAGGCGTCCGCCCGCTCCGAGGTCTGACCTGCCCGGCGCCGCAGCGGCACCCGAGGCCGGCTCGGTACCGCGGAGCTGCCGCCGTCCGCGCCCTCGGGGCGCTCCGCCCGCCGCCGCGGACACATCGCCTGAGTCCTCGGCGCACTCCACCCCCGGCCGGAGCACTCGGCGCCCACGGCGCGCAGCCCACCAGGCCCGGACGGCGGCGTCCACCCGATCCGCCCCGCCTCTCCCGGCATCCCTGGCGGCGCGCGCCCGCCCGTTCCGCCCCCGCGGCTCTCTCGGCCTCCCCGGCCGCCCCAGCCCTCAGGTGCGCCCCCTGCCAAACCCCGCGCGGACAGCAACGGCACCCTTTTTGATCGCCTATGTCACTAAAAGTGCCCGTCCAGCACGCCATTGGCGGGTTCTCCCACTAGTGTTCTGAGGTGTGCCTCGCCCATTGGGAGAACTCGAAGACGCGGTCATGACGCGGGTGTGGAAGTGGAACCGCCCGGTGACCGTTCGGGAAGTCCTGGAAGACCTTCAGCGGGAACGGTCGATCGCGTACACCACGGTGATGACCGTATTGGACAATCTCCATCAGAAGGGCTGGGTGCGCCGCGAGGCCGAAGGCCGGGCCTATCGATATGCGGCCGTCTCCACCCGGGCCGCCTACGCGGCCGCCCTGATGAACGACGCATGGTCGCACAGCGACAACCCGGCGGCGGCTCTCGTCGCCTTCTTCGGCATGATGAGCGACGAACAGCGCCGGGCCCTCAGGGACGCCGTCCGCATCGTCCAGGGCCCGGAAACCGGGGATACCGTCTCCGATACCGGGGCCGAGAACCCCGGCTCGGTGCAGGGAGACGGCGGGCGATAGCGTCCGCTCATGTCAGCAGAGCGTCCCGAAGCCACCGCAAAAGCCATCACCGTCCGGCGGGCCCGGACCGGCGATGTCCCGGCCGTGCGCCGCCTCCTTGACGCGTACGCCCGTGAGCGCATCCTGCTCGACAAAGCGACCGTGACGCTTTACGAGGACATCCAGGAGTTCTGGGTCGCGGAACGCGACGACAACGCCGAGGTGGTCGGCTGCGGTGCCCTGCATGTCATGTGGGAAGATCTCGCGGAAGTCCGCACTCTTGCCGTGAAGCCCGGCCTGAAGGGGGCCGGCGTCGGTCACGAGTTGCTGGAGAAGTTGCTGCTGACCGCCCGGTGGCTCGGTGTTCGGCGCGTATTCTGCCTGACCTTCGAAGTCGACTTCTTCGGGAAGCACGGCTTCGTGGAGATCGGTGAGACGCCCGTTGACACCGATGTCTACGCGGAGCTGTTGCGTTCCTATGACGAGGGCGTCGCGGAGTTCCTCGGTCTCGAACGAGTGAAACCGAACACCTTGGGCAACAGCCGGATGCTTCTGCATCTGTGATCGTCGATCGCCGGGGCTTGTCCGGTATTCCACGCCTCCGGCGTTGCCCAGGTTCCCTATGTCCGAAACGCGCATGTTTCCGGTCTGCGGAGCACCCCGGAGTCTCTCCCGGGGGTTTGTGTTTTTCCCGCAAAAGCGGTTTGCTTTCCGACGTACTGCAGTACTGCATATAACAAGGGGCGGCGAAACGGCGGACGCCGCAGACCCCGAGCCCTCCGTTATCGATGAAAGGAAATCCGGTGGCACAGAAGGTTCAGGTCCTTCTTGTCGACGACCTCGACGGCGGCGAGGCGGACGAGACGGTGACGTTCGCGCTGGACGGCAAGACGTACGAGATCGATCTCACGACCGCGAATGCGGACAAGCTGCGGGGACTTCTCGACGCCTATGTGAAGGGCGGTCGTCGTACCGGTGGCCGTGCTTCGGGCGGACGTGGAAAGGCCCGCGCCGCGGCCGGCGGCAGCCAGGACACCGCGCAGATCCGTGCCTGGGCGAAGGAGAACGGCTACGAGGTCAACGACCGTGGCCGCGTTCCCGCGTCCATCCGCGAGGCCTACGAGAAGGCCAACGGCTGAACAGCAGCAGGCCCGGCGCACCCGCGCCGCAGCCGGATCCGGTGGCAGTGAGCCGCCACCGTGTCCACCAGTCGTACGAGATCGGGGGCGCCCCCACCGCCCCCCACGGCCGACAGCGTCGGCAGCGAGGTCTCTGCCTCGCACCCCGGCTCGGGGGGCCGCAACCACACGGCGGCCCCCTGCACGGGACAGGGGGCCGTCGCGCAGGGGACAGGCCCGTGGACATGCACGGGACAGGCCCGCGGTACGGGACAGGAAGCACGTACGGACCGCGCGGCCCGCGGCGCCGGGACCGCAGACACCGCGAGTGCCGGGAGCGTGTGCGCGGGCAGTGCGGGTCGGCCACGGTCGGCGGGAAGCGGTCGCGGTCCGCTCGCACCGGGCCCCGGGAGAGCCGGCGCCTCCAGGCTGCCGTCCGCACCGAGCGCCAGCAGATCCAGCGGCAGCGAGCCCCATTCGAGCCATTCCAGCAGCCCCGGCAGTTCCTCCGCGCTGCCCGCGGCCACCAGGAACCGCATCCGGCCACCGCCGACGGCCACCGGGGAGCCCGGCGCCAGGTGTCTGAGGGCCGCGCCGCCCGCCTCCGCCGGGACGTCCAGGACGTCGAAGCGCACGCCCGTGCGCAGCCGCAGCGGCTCGCCGGGCACCGTGGCCCACCCCAGCGCGTTCTCGTACCAGTGCCGGGCCCGTGAGTCCGGCTCGGCGGGGCGACGGGGGGACGGGACCATGGGGACGGTGCCAGCCATGCCAAGCGCAACAGCCGAAGCCCCCTGAAGGTTACGCTAGGTATCCAGGTGGCTGCGCAGAGTGCGGGAAGAGGGGGCGTGTGAGGCCCGAGCAGGCGCAAGGTTGTTCGCCCATAGCGGAGGGAACCGGGGCGCTCCGCATGGAGTGTCAGTCCCTGCGGGTAAGACATCCCTAGTGGGAAGGGGCGACGCGCAGAACGGACCGTCTCACGTTCGCCATCGGCGTACTGATGGTGAGGGTAACTGTCTGGCCTGCGGGAACATCGTCTCGCACCATCGGGTTGGAGCACATGTCGGCGTTCGGAGTCAGGAGGCAGCAACTTGTCTCCGCGAGAGCGGAGGTGATCCGGACGGTGTCGGCAGTTGGAATGAGCGGTCCCCGCTTGCGGGACTAAGCTGCGGAAGGACAGAGAGGGGAGCGTCCCCTTACTGCCTGACCGCTCTGAGGAGCGATTAACGATGTTCGAGAGGTTCACCGACCGCGCGCGGCGGGTTGTCGTCCTGGCTCAGGAAGAAGCCCGGATGCTCAACCACAACTACATCGGCACCGAGCACATCCTCCTGGGCCTGATCCACGAGGGTGAGGGTGTCGCCGCCAAGGCCCTTGAGAGCCTCGGGATTTCGCTCGAGGCGGTCCGCCAGCAGGTGGAGGAGATCATCGGCCAGGGCCAGCAGGCCCCGTCCGGCCACATCCCCTTCACCCCCCGTGCCAAAAAGGTCCTGGAGCTGTCGCTCCGCGAGGCCCTTCAGCTGGGCCACAACTACATCGGCACGGAGCACATCCTGCTCGGCCTGATCCGTGAGGGCGAGGGCGTCGCCGCCCAGGTCCTGGTCAAGCTGGGCGCCGATCTCAACCGTGTCCGCCAGCAGGTCATCCAGCTGCTGTCGGGCTACCAGGGCAAGGAGACCGCCACCGCCGGCGGCCCTGCCGAGGGCACTCCCTCGACGTCCCTGGTCCTCGACCAGTTCGGCCGGAACCTCACCCAGGCCGCTCGCGAATCCAAGCTCGACCCGGTCATCGGGCGCGAGAAGGAGATCGAGCGGGTCATGCAGGTGCTCTCCCGCCGTACGAAGAACAACCCGGTCCTGATCGGTGAGCCCGGCGTCGGCAAGACCGCCGTCGTCGAGGGCCTCGCCCAGGCCATCGTCAAGGGCGAGGTGCCCGAGACGCTCAAGGACAAGCACCTCTACACGCTGGACCTCGGCGCCCTGGTCGCCGGCTCCCGCTACCGCGGTGACTTCGAGGAGCGCCTGAAGAAGGTCCTCAAGGAGATCCGCACCCGCGGTGACATCATCCTGTTCATCGACGAGCTGCACACGCTGGTCGGTGCGGGTGCCGCCGAGGGCGCCATCGACGCCGCTTCGATCCTGAAGCCGATGCTGGCCCGCGGTGAGCTGCAGACCATCGGTGCGACCACGCTGGACGAGTACCGCAAGCACCTGGAGAAGGACGCGGCCCTGGAGCGCCGCTTCCAGCCCATCCAGGTCGCCGAGCCGTCCCTGTCGCACACCATCGAGATCCTCAAGGGCCTGCGCGACCGCTACGAGGCCCACCACCGGGTCTCCATCACGGACGAGGCGCTGGTCCAGGCCGCCACCCTGGCCGACCGGTACATCTCGGACCGCTTCCTGCCGGACAAGGCGATCGACCTGATCGACGAGGCCGGCTCGCGGATGCGTATCCGCCGGATGACCGCGCCGCCGGACCTGCGCGAGTTCGACGAGAAGATCGCCGGCGTCCGCCGGGACAAGGAGTCCGCGATCGACTCGCAGGACTTCGAGAAGGCCGCCTCCTTGCGCGACAAGGAGAAGCAGCTCCTGGCCGCCAAGGCGAAGCGGGAGAAGGAGTGGAAGGCCGGCGACATGGACGTCGTCGCCGAGGTCGACGGCGAGCTGATCGCCGAGGTCCTCTCCACCGCCACCGGCATCCCGGTCTTCGAGCTGACCGAGGAGGAGTCCAGCCGCCTGCTCCGCATGGAGGAGGAGCTGCACAAGCGGGTCATCGGCCAGGTCGACGCCGTCAAGGCGCTGTCGAAGGCGATCCGCCGTACGCGTGCGGGGCTCAAGGACCCGAAGCGTCCGGGTGGCTCGTTCATCTTCGCCGGTCCGTCCGGTGTCGGTAAGACCGAGCTGTCCAAGGCGCTCGCGGAGTTCCTCTTCGGCGACGAGGACGCGCTGATCTCCCTCGACATGTCGGAGTTCAGCGAGAAGCACACGGTGTCGCGTCTCTTCGGTTCGCCCCCCGGCTACGTGGGCTACGAAGAGGGCGGCCAGCTGACCGAGAAGGTCCGCCGCAAGCCGTTCTCCGTCGTCCTCTTCGACGAGGTCGAGAAGGCCCACCCGGACATCTTCAACTCGCTGCTGCAGATCCTGGAGGACGGTCGGCTGACCGACTCCCAGGGCCGGGTCGTGGACTTCAAGAACACGGTCATCATCATGACGACCAACCTCGGCACCCGGGACATCTCCAAGGGCTTCAACCTGGGTTTCGCCGCCGCGGGTGACACGAAGACCAACTACGAGCGCATGAAGAACAAGGTCCAGGACGAGCTGAAGCAGCACTTCCGGCCCGAGTTCCTCAACCGCGTCGACGACGTGGTCGTCTTCCCGCAGCTGACCCAGTCCGACATCCTGAAGATCGTCGACCTGATGATCGGCAAGGTGGACGAGCGTCTGAAGGACCGGGACATGGGCATCGAGCTGTCCCAGTCCGCCAAGGAGCTGCTGTCCCAGAAGGGCTACGACCCGGTGCTGGGCGCCCGGCCGCTGCGCCGCACGATCCAGCGCGAGATCGAGGACACGCTGTCGGAGAAGATCCTCTTCGGCGAGCTGCGCCCCGGTCACATCGTGGTCGTCGACACGGAGGGCGAGGGTGAGACGAAGACCTTCACCTTCCGCGGCGAGGAGAAGTCCGCGCTGCCCGACGCCCCGCCGATCGAGCAGGCGGCCGGCGGAGCCGGTCCCAACCTGAGCAAGGAGGCGTAAGCCTCCGGCGGAGATCGACCGAGAGGGGCCGGTGCCTTCGGGCACCGGCCCCTTCGGCGCGCTCAGCGGCGTTCCAGGGTGACGTCCGCCCCGGGGAACAGGTCCGAGAAGCCGGACACCGGAAAGGAACGGCCCGGCAGGCTCTGCAGGGTCACCGAGCGCACGTTCGGCAGCCTGGACGCCAGCCCGGAGAGGTCCTCGGCGCCGGTCATCGCGGGGATCCGGAGGACTTCGACCCGGGGGAGTCCGGGCATCCGGCTGAGGGAGCGCGGCAGGTCCCGGATGATCCGCGCATTCAGGAAGAGGTGCGTCAGCGCGGGCAGCGCGGCCACCTCCCGCCAGTCGCCGGCCGTCAGCTCCGTGGCCAGCGGCCCGAGGCTGAGCGTGCTCAGAGACCTCCAGTGCCGCAATCCGCCGAGACCGGTCCGATCGGTGGTGTTCCGGCCCAGGAACAGAAACTGCAGGGGTGCGTCGAGCGGCAGCGAATGCGTGAGGTCGGTGCCCGGCAGTTCCTGCTCCAGGGAGAGGCGTTCGAGGGACCGCAGGGAGTCCAGCCCCGTCACATCGGTGAGGGAAGCTACGAGGGTCACGAGAGGCAGCTCCGACAGCCGGTCCAGGCCCCGGGCCGCCGGGCAGTCGTTCAGCCACAGTCCGCCCAGCGAGCGGAACGGCAGCAGCGCACCCAGATCCGTGAGCCGGGAGTTGTCCCGCAGATCGATCACCGTCACCGCTTCGGGCGCCGCCACGGCTGCCAGCATGTCCTCGGCACGGTGCGGACCGCGGAAGGAGATGCCGTACCAGGGGCGCATCCCGGCGAGGGCGGCACGGTGTTCGGCGGACTCGCAGACCGCGAGGAGGCCGGTCCGGTCCAGATGGTCCAGGACCTCGGCCGCGTACTCGGCGGTGTCGAACCGCCCCCAGGTCCCCATCAGCTGGCGACGCACCGTCAGATCCGGGTGCTCCCGGAACCGCCGCAGCACCGCGAGTGCCCCCTCCGGCTCCTCGTCCCCGAGGAGCGAGGCGGTCACCGTCACTCCGCGCGCCTGTTCGTCCGTCAGCCCCTCCGGCCCCGGCAGCAGTTCCAGCACCAGCGGTCCCGCTTCGGCCAGGGCCCTCGCCTCTTCCTTCGTACCCGGCGGAATCAGTTCCGCGGCCCGCCGCTCCACCTCCGCCCGCACCGCGGGGTCCAGGGCCGTCGCGTGTTCCAGGCACGCCAGCGCCAGCAAGGTCAGCCGAGGGGTGTCCCGGACCAGCAACTGCCTGAGCAGGGTGACGCGTTCGCGGGGGCGGGCGTGGGCCACCGCCATCCGGATCACGTCCTCCCACTGGGCGTCGTCGGCGTGGCTCGTCAGGACGTCCAGATGCCCTTCCTCGACGGCGTAGCGGGCGCCCAGGTAGTCCTGGAAGGTGCGGTGCACGAAGTCGACGATGCCGTCGGCGGGCCGGCGGAGCAGCCCGCTGCGCAGCAGCAGCACCCGCAGGATCCCGGCCGCCTCCCGCTGCTGCGAGGGCAGGGCGACCGATGGCAGACACCGCTCCACGATCCCCTCGGCCGTCTCCACGTCCATCTCGGTACGTCCGCTCAGCACGAGCGCGTACGCCAGCCGTTGCAACAGCTCCAGCTGGGCCCCCTCGCCCAGCTCCGGCTCGTCCAGCGGGTCCATGCCGCGCTCCCGGTCCCGGCGGGACAGCAGCATCGTGAGGGCGGCGTCGTACAACTCCTTGCGGCCGGTGGGCAGATAGCCGCGGCGCTCGCGGTGCAGGGCGCAGAGCAGCCCGCACATCAGCGGATTGGTGGCGAGGCGGGCCAGGTCGCGCTTGGTGCGCAGGGCGTCCAGCAGCCTCGTCTCGTACTCCGCGGCGCGTGCGGCCGTGTGCCAGCGCCGTACGAAGGTGGCGACGTCCGGGCCGCGCATCGGGGCCAGCGCCAGTTCCCGGAAGCCCTCGGCGGCCAGCCAGTCGGCGCGTACGGCGGTGGGCCGGGAGGTCAGCAGCCACTGGTTGCCGGGGAAGGCGTGGACCAGGGCGAGCAGCCAGTCCCGGGCGCGGTGGCGTTCGGCGGCGGGGATCTCGTCCAGTCCGTCGACGAGGACGAGCGCCCGGCCGGCGCTCAGGACGCGGTCCGCCCAGCCCTCGGGCGGGGACAGCGGGCAGTTCACGGCTGTGAGGAAGGCGGCCGGTGCCGGCAGGGAGCCCGCTCGGACCAGGGTGCGCAGGGGGAGGACGTACGGGATGCGCCCGCCGCCGGCGCCCTGGGCGGCGGTGACGGCCAGCCACTGCACCAGGGTCGTCTTGCCCGAGCCGGCGTCGCCGCGCAGCAGGACGCGGTCGTGGCCGCGCAGCGCCTCCTCGGCGGCGAGGCGGACGGTGGCCGGGCCCTGGCGCCCGTCCGGTGCGACATCCAGGGCGGCGCCCGCCGTGTCGGCCTCGTCGCCGGTGGCCTCCAGGCTCAGGTAGGCGACTTCCAGGGGCCAGCGGTCGGGGGAGTCGCGCAGGTCGACACCGTAGATGGTGATGTGGTCGTGCCGGCGGGCGACATACGGCAGATAGCGCCGCTCGAACGCCGTGTCACGGGCGTCGGGCCGCGGGGTGCGGGCCAGCAACTCGTCCACCTTGGCGATGAGTTCGGCCAGCGTGCGGGTCTGCTCGACGAGGGTGCGGGATACAAAGACCGAGCGCCTGGTGAAGAACTCCAGGATCTGCAGGCAGGCCCACTCGGTCGCGGAGTCGAGGAACAGCTCGGCGTCCGCGGACAGCCCGGCCCGGGGCGGGAGGCCGTCCGCGCGCAGCCGCCGGGCCAGTTCCAGGTGGCCGAGCCGTACGGCCTGTACGTCGTCCATGTCGAGGTCGCCGAGGACGAGCAGCCGTCCGGCCAGGGCGTCGGCCACGGCGGTCCCCTCGCCGGCCGGGAACGGTGCTTCGCCGGGGGACGCCACGGCCTGTTCGACCAGCCGGCCGGCGAGCCGGTGCACCTGCTTCGCGCCCAGGGTGCGCTGTTCGCCGTGGAAGGACACCAGGTCCCTCAGCCGGACGGGCCGGTCGACCAGTCCGGCGCCGGGACCGTCCGGGGCGAACAGTTTCCTCACCAGCGGGCCGATCAGGCTCGACGCCAGTTTGCCGCCCAGTACCGCCGGTTCCATCCGGTATCCCCCGTGATCGTGCACAGCATGTGGACGGGGGGAGCCTAGCCGTGCCGCGCGGTCCGAACCCTGGGGCGGGGCAGGGCGGTCGGCGCTGCCGACGGTGTGGCGCCGGTCATATTCGAGGGGGTGCCGCGGCGGAGGTTCCGTGACATGCCGCACAGGCAGAATGTCCGTTACTACCCGAGATAGTGAAACTCCATTTATGGGCAAACCGGAACATTCGGCATGTCGCGAGGGGGGCGGATCGGCCTAGTTGGGCGACGTGCCCGATTCATCTGCATTTTGTCAAGGGTGGCTAATTTAGTCGCTTTCAATACTGCTTCGCGTAGTAGATGGGGGTTTTGGAGGCGAGGGAGGTCCGGAGTTACCAAGAGATGGCCCGACCGGCGGCCATCGGTGTCCCGGCCGGGTTCCCCGTTCCCGACCACCCGAGGTTTCCATGTCCCCGCGTGTCACGTCCCGCCTTTCCCGCAGGTCCCCGCTGCGCAGCCGTGTCGCGGTCCTGGTCGCAGGTCTCGGTGCCTCGGCCGTACTGGGAGGCGGTGTCGCGGCCGCCGCCACGGCGCAGGCCCCCGCTCACCCGGCCACGGTGCAGGCCGGCGTCGCGCAGGCGTCCGCCAAGAGCGCGGCCACCTGGGTCGACCCGGTGCAGAAGTACACGCTGACCGCGGGCTTCAACCAGGCCGGCGGCATGTGGAAGGCCAGGCACAGCGGCCAGGACTTCGCCGTGCCGATAGGCACCGACGTGGTCGCCGCGCACGACGGCGTCGTCGTCAAGGCCGGCGGCAACGGCGCCGGCGACGGTCCCGCGTACGGCAACGCCATCGTGATCAGGCACAGCAACGGGCAGTACTCCCAGTACGCCCACCTGTCGCGGGTCGACGTACGGATAGGCCAGGTCGTCCACACCGGCCAGCACATCGCGCGGTCCGGCAACACCGGCAACACCACCGGTCCGCACCTGCACTTCGAGATCCGTACCACCCCGAACTACGGCTCCGCGGTGGACCCGGTCGCCTTCCTGCACGCCCACGGCGTACGGGTCTGAGCGAGGCGTGCACGCCCATGGCGTACGGGTCTGAGGGGGCGCCCACGGCGTACGGGTCTGCGCGGGCGCTGTCTGGGCGGGCGCCGGCCCCTCCCGGCGTCCGGTGCGGGGCCGGGTCCTAGGCCCCGGTGTCCCGGGTGGCCTTGTGCGCCCGGGTGACCAGATCCATGGCGACCTCAAGAACGGCCTCGCGCTTCTTCTCGGGGTCGCCCTCCAGGTCCTGCTGGATGAACATCCCGGCGTGCAGCGTGAAGAGGGCGCTCACACAGCGGACCTGGTCGACCAGGTCCGCGTCCCGGTCGATGATGATGTCCCGCAGGCCGCGCATGCGGTCCTTGAACGAGTCGCCGATGCGCAGTTCCCGCACGGTCGCCTGGTTCTCCTGCATGAAGCGGAACAGCGGCGCGGCGCCGGCGAGGCTCTCGCTGTAGCGCCGGACGATCTCCCGCTTGGTCTCCAGCGTGTGCGGCTGCTGCTCGCCCCAGGCGATCAGTTCCTCCACCGGCTTCGTCAGATCCTCGAAGAGACTGACGATTATCTCTTCCTTGGTCTTGAAGTGGTAGTAGAGCGCAGCTTTGGTCACATTCAGCCGCTCGGCGATCTCCCGCAACGAGGTCTTCTCGTACCCCTGCTCGGCGAAGAGTTCGAGAGCCACGTCTTGAATGCGCTGGCGGGTGTTGCCGCGGCGCGGGTGCCTGGTGCCGTCCATGGTGATGCCCATTTTGGTACTCCTTGAGCTCCCGCGAAACTTACTTGACGACCGGCAAGTACTGCGTCTACCGTCCCAGTGTAGTCTCAACTAGCCGGGCGGCAAGTAAGTAGCCGCCGCAGGGGGGTACCGCACCATGGCGGACACACAGCCGGCCCCGGCGGGCCAGGGGAAACCAGCGGAGCAGGAGAAACAGCAGCGGAGCGTGCGCGTCGTCCTGCTCGCGCTGATGATCGCGATGATGCTCGCGATGCTCGACAACATGATCGTGGGCACTGCGATGCCGACGATCGTAGGCGAACTGGGCGGCCTGGAACACCTCTCCTGGGTGGTCACCGGGTACACGCTCGCCACCGCGGCGGCCACCCCGATCTGGGGCAAGCTCGGTGACATGTACGGGCGCAAGGGCGCCTTCATGACCTCGATCGTGATTTTCCTGATCGGGTCCGCGCTGAGCGGCATGGCCCAGAACATGGGCGAGCTGATCGCCTTCCGGGCCGTGCAGGGCCTGGGCGCCGGCGGTCTGATGGTGGGCGTCATGGCGATCATCGGCGACCTGATCCCGCCGCGTGATCGCGGCAAGTACCAGGGCATGATGGCCGGTGTCATGGCGCTCGCGATGATCGGCGGCCCGCTGGTCGGCGGCACCATCACCGACAACTGGGGCTGGCGCTGGTCCTTCTACATCAACCTGCCGCTCGGCGCCGTCGCGCTGATCGCGATCAGCGCGGTGCTGCACCTGCCGAAGAAGCGGACCGAGACGCGCATCGACTATCTGGGCGCCCTGCTGCTGACCGTCGGCATCGTCGCGATCGTGCTGGTGACGACCTGGGGCGGCACCGAGTACGCGTGGGCGTCCGCGCGGATCGCGGAACTCATCGCCCTCGGCGTCGTCTCGCTGGTCGCCTTCGTGTTCTGGCAGACCCGGGCGGCCGAGCCGGTGCTGCCGCTGCACATCTTCCGCAGCCGCAACTTCACCCTGATGTCGATCATCGGCTTCATCACCGGCTTCGTGATGTTCGGCGCCACGCTGTTCCTGCCGCTGTACCAGCAGTCCGTGCAGGGCGCGTCCGCGACCAACTCCGGCCTGCTGCTCCTGCCGATGCTCGGCGCCATGATGGTCACGTCGATGGTCGCGGGCCGGATCACCACCAACAGCGGCCGCTACAAGGTCTTCCCGATCGTCGGCGGCGTACTGATGATCGCCGGTCTGTACCTGCTGTCGATGATGGACACGGGCACCTCCCGCCTCACCTCCGGCGTGTACATGGCCGTCCTCGGCCTGGGCATGGGCTGCCTGATGCAGATCACCATGCTGGTCGCGCAGAACAGCGTCGAGATGCGGGACATGGGCGTCGCCTCCTCGTCGACCACCCTGTTCCGTACGCTCGGCTCCTCGTTCGGCGTCGCCATCATGGGCGCGCTGTTCAACAACCGGGTCCAGGACGTCATGGCCGAGCGGGCCGGCGCCGCGGGCGCCAGTCTGCCGTCCGCCCAGCTCGACGCGGCGAGCCTGGCCAAGCTGCCGGCGGCGATGCGCGAGGCGTACCAGTACGCGGTCTCCGAGGGCACGCACACCGCCTTCCTGCTCGGCGCGGGGGTCGCGGTGCTCGTGCTGCTCGCGTCCCTGTTCGTCAAGGAGGTCCCGCTCAAGGGCGGACCGCAGAAGGGCGAAGCGCAGGATGCCGCGCAGGCATCGGCGCTGATGGCCGACGCGATCTGAGGTTCTTCCTTCCGGAGTCCTTCCGGCGTCCCTCCGGTGTCCTTCCGGCTTCCTGCCGGTTGCCTTCCGGGCCGAAGGCCCCTGCACGCCCCTTCCGACCGACAGGGTCCGGGGCGGCGGGGGCCTTTCCTCGTGCGATGCCGGGGCGGGAAGACCGAGCAGCGGGACGGACGGGGTGACCGACACCGACCTGGACTTCGCCGTGTCCAGCCACGCTCAGGTCAGTACCCCCAGACAGACGAGCGACGTCAACACCAGTTTGTTGACCGGCCGCTTCAGGGCTGGCACTGGTTACCCAGGCGTGGGCCCGATCCGACCGCTGTGGGATTGTGGTCTGAGGTTTTTCCTGCCGAGCCGGCGGTGTTCGCCTTCTGGCGGCGGGGTGTTGTCGTCATCTCCCCAGCACCTCCATCAGATGATCGTCCAGGTCGGCCACCCAGTCCTCCCGCCGCCACGGCTGTAGCTCCTTGCGCGCCTGCCGCAGCCGCAGAGCGGGCACCCGGCCACCCGTACTGGACGCCGCCGCGACGCACTCGTGCAGCAGATCGGCTGCGGACCGCGGGTCACCGAGACGGATCCGGGCCAGCGCCTGATCGGTTGTGACGATCGCCCGCTGCACCTGCTCACGCGGCGTGTTCAGATCCGCAGCCGACCTGGCGAACCGGTCGTGGGCCATGCCCGCGTCCCCCACGTACAGCTCGCACACGCCCTCGAAGCCCCGCAGGTGCCCGGCGGAGAAGCCGACGGGGGCCGGATCGCCTGTGTGGTCGGCGTCCATGTCGTACCAGGCAAGGCCGAGCGCGGCCTGTGCCTGCCGCTCGTGCCCCCCGCGCGCGGCGAGTTCGGCCTGCAACGCGTGGGCGCGAGCGCGCACGAGTGTGCTCTCCCCCGTGCGCGCGGCCAGGACGGCCTGGTCGGCAAGTCTTCGCGCCTCGTCGAGTCCCCGCGTTGAGTAGAGGCTGACGAGGGCGTGGCTCATGTGGACGCCCGCCTGCCGCCAGGGCTGCGCGAGCCGGCCCGCCTCTTGAGTGGCGGCAGAGTAGAGGGCGCGGGAGGCGGTGTCATCACGGGCCTCGAAGGCGAGGCGGCCGGCGAGCGTCAGGCCGGTGACGGCCACCTCGCGCAGCCGAGGCACGAGTGGCTTGGGCAGGCCCCCCGTAAGGAGTCGGCGGGTGACTTCGATGGCCGGTGTGAGAAGGAGTTGGAGCCGGACCATGGGCAGCGACCCGACTTCCGTGTCGACGTCGGTGACGACTGAGGCCAGCGCGGCGACTGTCTGCTCGTCGGCTCGGGCCGGGTTGTCGAGTGCGGCGGCGAGACCGGCATGGACAGCGGGGGTCAGCAGGGCGAGCATTCTGCCGCCGGCGTCGGTGGCCGCGCGCAGAATGAGGGTCCTGATCTCGGAGGCTCGGCGCTCGCCCGCGCCGAGCAGGGCGAGCGCGTGGAGGCATTCGGCGAAGTCGCTGCCGGGACCGAGTGCTGTGTCACCACTGAGGGTTCGGGCGTAGAAGTGCGCGAGCAGCAGTTGGTATCGCTCGTCGGGCAGCGTGGGCTTGTCGGACTCCCAGCGTGCCACGGAACGTTGGACGCTGGCGATTCCCGGGAGCGAGGGGTGGTGGAGTTCCGCAGCGGTGGCTGTGAGGGCGCGGGCGAGGCCGGCGAGGGACAGCGCTCGTTGCTTTCGCAGTCTGCGGAAGGTCGCGGCTCCAGCCGCCTTGTCTTCCATGGGGGCATGGTGCACCAACCGGCGTCTATACGGGCACTACCAGGTGCGGTTTCGCCTGGTCGCGGGTGTAGTCGAGGGTCTGCCAGGTCCCGGAGGCAAGCTCGCCGTCCCTGGGAAAGCCGATGGTCATGCCGCTGTGGTCGACCATCCACCGGTTCCGGGCGTGGTAGGCGGACGACCTCAGTTCTGGGGCCCCGAGTTCCACGATCTCCGTAATCCGGTCGCGGACTCGGGCGATGGCCTGACGTGCCCCAGCCGGCTGCTGTTCGACGGTGCCGGGTACGACGACGGTGAGGTCCGCTGAGGTGTTTCCGGCAAGCCACAGGAGGGCGAGGGAGTCGATGCCTGCGGCCCCGCCGATGTAGAAGTGGGCCTCCGCGGCAAAAGGCCGCAGGTACGTGGCGAAAAGGTCAGCGTACTGGGTGAGCGCGCGGTGGCCTGTGCTGCGTGTGCCCGTGATGGTCACAGTGCGGCTCAAGATCATCTCCGTGTCATAGGTTGTCATATCCCCGGGTCGGGCCGTGCTTGGGATGGTCGACTCGTGGACAACGACGACCTGAGAGAACTCGGCGCCCTGCTGGAGGCACACAGCCCCACGGTGGCCAGGGCCGAGCCGAGACAACAACCGAACGCCTCATGCCCGCTCAATGGCTGCCCCACGGAACAAACCAGTGCGGTCGATACCCACTACGTCACCTCGTTCGGCTACGAGACCGGGGAGCGCGGACGCGAAGAGAACTGTGCCGAGCGTATCGCGCGCATCCTCGCCGTCGGGCCGAGCACGAAGGCCGGAGCAGCATGAGTGCCACGCACCGGGAGATCCCCGTCGAGGTCCTCGAAATCCTCGTCCTGCCCGTGTTGCTCGACCTGGACGAGGACCGTTCTGCGGGTCGCACATGTGTATGGGGCGGCGAGCGGCTGACGATCGAGACGGCTGTGGACCTCGGCGAGCAGAGGACCTCCAGCCGGTGGATCCGTCCCGGGGACAAGGAGAACTGGTTCCCCCGTGCCTGCCGCGCCTGCGTAGCCGACCGCGCGCACCGCGGCCTGTTCGCGCACGCGCCCGTGTGCAGCCTGTGCCGGACACGGGAAACGGCCGCCGACTGCATCGTCGGCCGCGGCCTGTACCGGCTGGTGAGGGACTGCCGACGATGACCCCGGACGGAATCCCGGCCCGCGCGATGCCCGGACTCGGCTACATGACCATCCGGGTCTACCAGGTGGACCCCCGCGGGAAGATCACCCGCGACGGCCGAACAGTCGTCGTCCCTCCCGCCGCGGAACTGCCACCGCTCGCGGACGGCTACCCGCCCTGCCAGTGCCCCCGCCACCGAGGAGGCACCCCGTGAGGATCTGCCGCCGCTGCGACCAGCCCATCACGGGCCCCGCCGACGAGGTGTCCCCGCTGCGCCCGACCGGCGCCGGCCCGACCGTGTACACCCACCCCGGCGGCCGGTGCCCGACACCACCCCCGACCCGCCCGGGCCACACGGAAGCGAGTCCCCTCCAGAACCCCGCTCGGCGGCCCGGATGACGTCCGTCCTGGTCAGCAGGCCACCACAGGCAGGCCGCCGGCCGCACACCGACGTCACGCGCAGGCCCGAAGCAACCGACAGCATCGTGTCCGTCCCGGGGTCCTTCCCCTTCGGCCGCCCGCGGTGCCCTCCCCGTTCCCTCGGTCGCGGTGTTGTCGGTGCCGCGTGACACCATCGGTTCATGGACAGACTGCGCCAGTTGCGCCTGGCCAAGGACGCCATGGACCGCGACTGGGCCGACCCCGCCCTGGACCTGGACGCGGTGGCCGCGCATGCCGGCTATTCGCGCTTCCACTTCCTCCGGGCCTTCAAGGAGGCGTACGGCGAGACGCCCGGCCAGTACCTGACGCACCGGCGCATCGAGCGGGCGCAGGACCTGCTGCGCACCGCCGACCTCTCGGTGACCGAGATCTGCCATCTGGTGGGCTTCAGCAGCCTGGGCACGTTCTCCGCCCGGTTCAAGCACCGGACCGGGCTGACCCCCAGCGAGTACCGGACCCGGCACGTGGGGCGCGGGGCCGCACTCATACCGGGGTGCTACGCCATGCTCTACGCGGGCGGCTTCCGGAAGGGCCCGGGCGTGGCACGGAGCAATTCCGAAGAAGCGGACTGAGCGCGGCGCTGCCTACGGTGACCGGGCAGGACACCAACAGCCGCGGACAGGAGCGCACCATGATCAAGGGACTCAGCATCGTCACCGTCTGGGTACTCGACCAGGAACGGGCCAAGGAGTTCTACACGCAGAAGCTGGGCCTTGAGGTCCGTATGGACATGACGATGGGCGAGGGCGGCATGCGCTGGCTGACGGTGGGGGCCGTGGGCCAGCCCGACGTGGAACTGACCCTGATGGTGCCGAGCGGGTCCGCGATGGACCCCGAGTCCGCCGAGATGCTGAAGAAGCTCGTGTCCAAGGGGGTGCTCGGCGCCGCGGTGCTGACCACCGACGACATCCACGGCGACTACCGGCGCCTCAAGGAGAACGGCGTGGAGTTCCTCCAGGAGCCGCAGGAACGTCCGTACGGCACGGAGGCGCTGTTCCGCGACGACTCCGGCAACTGGTTCTCCTTCACTCAGCTCCGCGAGGGCGGCTTGGACGAGTCGAAGAGTTGGGGCTGACGATCTGGCCGGTCGCCCCGGTCGCCCCGGTCGCCCCGGTCGCCCCGGTCGCCCCGGTCGCCCCGGTCGCCCCGGTCGCCCCGGTCGCCCCGGTCGCCCCGGTCGCCCCGGT